>JALSNW010000026.1 GCA_026986785.1 Deltaproteobacteria bacterium
CCCTCCCAACCCTCCTCTCCCCGAAGGCCTTCTGATACCTCCTAGAAGAAGGCCTTCTTTTTTTTTGTCTTTTTTCAGTGACAAAAAAAGTAGGAAATGTCCTAATTTGACTAAGATACCCAGGCTGCAGGCCCTTGTTGGCCCTTTAGTGTATTCGTCCCAGTAAGTGGTTCGTCCTTTTCATGACCATGACTGTCTCTATGGATGGAAACAGTGTGCCTTCTCGTTCAGTGAAGAGGGTCTATGGGGTATGCAAAAATTGCACATCCATCAAGTGCAAAAATTGCACATAGCGCAAAATGTGCATCTATTGCTGCTCCCCCTGTAAAAACCGTTTCGTGATTTGGATAGAGCATTTTTTGTTGGATTTTTTCTTCGTAAAAACAATAAGTTATTGATATCCTGCTGCAAGAATGTACTTGCGCTTTCGCTAAGGCATGTTTAATGCATATCTAAAGAAACAATAAATCGAAATTGTTTCAAATCTCTAAGACAGGGAGAGGTTATAAAGCATGATAAAAGAGGCAGTAACTGTACTTGGCCTTATGTTGATTTTACCCACCTTGGTGGATACAGCAATGGCTGGTACAAACTGTACGGGTTATGATGAAAACACAGAAATCATTGTCTCTGGGGTTGTGCTCAAACCATCTGCCTGTGAATTTCGCGGACTCCAATGTTTCACCATGGAATCTCGTTCTAGGGTATTCCATGTAGTTACTGCCCCTACCTGGTTTTTGGAAAGGATCCATCTCAATCTCCTCCCAGGTACTGTGGTCAGGGTCGTTGGTTCCAAGTTTTATAGCCCAGATGGTGCCTTGTATCTCATGGCAAGGGGTCTTAAAAACATTCCCACCGGTAGGAACATCCAATTTAGGGACTCTAAGTGTCGGCCTATCTGGAGTAGGCAGAGTATCAAGAAGTCCTCCTGCATGAAGATCTTTTTTCATGGACAAAGTCTATAGGTAATAAAACCAAATTGGTATCTCCTTGGATCTCAGAACGAAAATCCTTGCAGAGCGGGACAATCTACAAAAGGGACAGATTCGGCAGTGGAGTAGCCAAATACACAAAAATCTGGAATCCTTGCCAGAATATGGAAGGTCTCTTGCACCATTGTTTTTTGCTTCTTTCAGGAGTGAAGTAGAGACCTTTCCCATCATCAGACGTCGTCTTGTCGAAAACCCACCTGTATTTCTTCCTAAAACAATAGTGGAAGAGAGGGAACTCCAGATCTTTTCCATCTTCTCCATGGACGAGCTGGCCCCTGGTGCATATGGTATCTTTGAACCGATAGGTGAGCATTGCAAACCCGTAGACCCCACACGGATAGACCTTATTCTCGTCCCTGGGAGTGTGTTCGACAAAAGAGGGGGAAGATATGGTTATGGAGGGGGTTTTTACGACAGGTTTCTAAGCAGGAAGGCACCTGGTGCCTTGAGGGTGGGGCTTGCCTTTTCTTTTCAAGTCCTGGATAATATCCCTCTCGAGCCCCATGACGAATTGATGGATTATATAGTCACAGAAAAAGGGATCATCGAATGCGGACGGAAATAAGATATATCCAGGTGGTTGCTTGCCTGATCTTGGGAGAGGACCCTGTTGAATGAAGAAAAACATGAAATTCGATACGGCCATCAGGGAGCTTGAGCGGATAGTAAAGGACCTCGAAAGCCAGGAGATGCCTCTTGAAAAGGCATTGGCTGCCTTTGAGCAAGGGGTCAAATTGACAAGACACTGTAACAAGCTATTGGAAGAGGCCGAGCAAAAGGTAGAGCTTCTCACAAGGGATCCAGATACAGGCGAGGTGGTAAAGACATCTTGGAATGGGGACGAGGGTTAGGTCAATCCTTGGCCTTTATCCAGATCAACATGGCCAGAAAGACTATAGTGCCAATGGCAGAGGCCATGAGAAACCAATCCAGATGTTGGTACCAGGCCAATATTACCACGAGATAGATAAAATCACGCCTGGAGAGAAAATCCGCTATCTTTACTATTCCAGCCCTATTGGACGATGTGGACACAGAGGTATAAAGGGGACCTGGGGCCTTCTTTTCCCTCATGGTAGACAGGTAGATCATGAGTGCACACAAGAAGGTGCCCATGACTGCTGTTGACGACAGGAAAAGGGGAAGCAGGGAACCTGTGCGCCTCCACCACTCTATCCCAATTGCAGTGAACACGGCTGCATGGACAATATTGTCTCCCCAGAAATCGAGTATGCCCCCAAGCCTGCTCTCCTGGAACTTTATTCTGGCAATCTCGCCATCACAACCATCGACAATGGAGTGGACCAGGAACAAGACAGCCCCTGTAACTTGCCACAGACCCCTTCCAAGGCTGATGAACCATGCCCCTACCAGCCCGATGAGGATACTGACAAGGGTTACCTGATTCGGGGTAATAGATGTGTTTACGAGGCGCTTGGATATGGCAAGCGAGATACGCCTTTCAACAAATCTGGACATGAAGCCTTCGGTATCCTTGATCAGAGAACGAAAAAGGACCCTTTCCACCTTGCGGATCCTTTCAGGGCCTGAGACATCAAAGACTTGTCCCTGCCCGCAAATGGCCTGGCGTCTCGTCAAAAAGGTGTGGAGAAAGTCGAGCAGTTTGTTATAGCCGTCGTTTTCAAAGGCCTTCTTGAGCTCAAAGCCGTTGTCTGAGGGTGAAAATACGAAAACCCCTGGTAGCTCGAGTACCTCATGGTCCTTGATCTCTACCTTCAAGAGCCATTTGAGGCAGTGGATATCCGGCAGATGAGTAGGGTTGCACACTATGCAGCGTTCGAAGCCCTTGTCCCTGAGCCTTGCAAAATCCGTCAGGAGACAGTCCCTGGTTTCTTCGTATGTAGACAGCCCTTCCTCCTCCGAGACGATGAAGGCCGTCTGACTGAGCCCTGCCCTTTTAGCATGATGATAAAGTCTCTGGGCAAGGCTGAGCCCTGCGATTTTTTGTCTCAGTGCAGATTCCTGCCCCTTTGCTGGTACGAGTAGGAGGGATGTCACTTGTATCGCCCCTCTTTTAGGCAAATGCTTTAGCTGCCACTCGTCAAGCCCTGTTCCAGTCCTCTATCTTGACAGTACCGCCAGCCTTGTTGGATTTTCTACAGTGATCGAGGATATTGAAGCAACTCGCTGCTTCTTGGAAGTTTCTGCCGGATATTCTGGGATTGTTCATCTCCTCGAGAAATTCCTCGATCACGGCGCCATACCAGTCTGGATGATGAGATCCTGCTGAAAGTCCTTGGGAAAAGGTGATCTCTGAAGGACCACCTTCCTCTTCTATCAGAATTCTATCATCCAGAACCTTTATCGAGCCCCTGCTTCCTTCTATTTCTATTCGATTGCTTCTCTCCTCCCCTGCCCATGTGAAGAAGAGCCTTGCCTCCAACCTTTTGGGATAGCAAAGGCGTACATCCGCCGTATCTTCCACCTTTATGTCCTTGAACTTTCTCTTCTCCAGGGTGCATTCAACCGATTCAGGCATGGAACAGGCCCATTCATTTACGAGATAGAATGCATGCCAGCCGTGATCTACCAGGATGCCACCTCCGGCAATGTCTGGATCGAGGCGCCAGTTCCCACAAGCATCGTCTTGGACGGCTACGGACGGCTGCGTCCTGATCACCTCATAAGTTATCTGTATGATTTGGCCGATCTGTCCTCCCTTGATGAGGCTGCTGACCTTCTGGAGTATGGGAGAATATCGCCAGTTGTGGACAGTCACAACAGTCTTGGCAGAGTTCTTCATCGTCTTGGATATAGCTGTCAGGTCTTTGGCCGAGAGGACCAGTGGCTTTTCACACAATACGTGTCTGCCCGATGCCAATGCCTTCAATATGAAAGGGGCATGGGCTGCTGGAGGTGTGGATACATCTACAAAGTCGATATCCTCTCTCTCGAATAGTTCTTGGGCAGAGGAATAGAATCTTGAACCTGGGAGGAGCTTGTTGTTGATGGACCTCCTCTCCTCTTGGTTGTCACATACAGCCTGGATGGTGATATTGGGGTTGGCTCTGTATGCAGGTACATGGCCGTTGGCTGCAATATGACCAAAACCTATGATTGCTCCCTTTATTGGCATATTCTCTTCCTGTCCAGATCAAAGTGCCTTTTCTATGACCTTGAGGGCACCAGCCAGGGCCTCTACACCCTGGAGTGCCTCGTCTTCAGATATTATGAGTGGGGGATTTATCCTTATGTTGTAGCCATAGCACATGGAGATGAGTCCCCGGTCGAGGCATTCGTGGAACAATCTTCTGGTCAGTTTTTTGTCCAGGGGTTCTTTGCTTTTTCTATCTGCTACCAATTCCACTCCTATCATCAGGCCTTCTCCCCTCACATCCCCAATTATTCCACAGTGTTCCTGCAATTCCAGGAGCTTATCTTTCAATATGGCCCCGACCTTTCTCGAATTCTCTATTAGTTTTTCTTCCCTGATTATCTCGAGTACTGCCCGGCCTGCAGCCGCTGCCATGGGATTGCCTCCATAGCTCGATGAACTGCCACTTGGATTTCCAAAGGGTTTGGCACTTGCCGCCTCCATGGAGCTTGCGATGGCACTCATTGGGAATCCGCCTCCTATGCCCTTGCCAAGGGTCATCACATCTGGGACGATCCCATCTCTATCTACTCCCCAGGTCCTTCCAGTGCGTCCAAAGCCTGTTATCATTTCATCTGCAATGAGCAGGGCCTCGAATTCCCTACACATCTCTTGGACGGCCTTTATATAGCCCTTGGGTGGTACCACGTTGCCAGCCGTGCCCTGTATGGTCTCTACCAATATCCCAGCGATATTGTGGGTGCTCTGTCTCTTCAATCCCTCTCTGAACCATTCCAGGCAGGCAAACCCACATTCTGGATGGCTCAGGCCGAAGCTACATCTGTAGCAGTAGGCATAAGGACCAGGCAGATAGATGCCAGGCATGATGGGCCCCAGTCCTGCCTTGAAGCTCGTGTCACCAAGGAGCCCCATCACCCCGCCTGTTTTGCCATGAAAGCCCCCCCAAAATCCAGCGAACTCGTATTTGTGAGTTACGGATTTTGCAAGTCTCAAGGCGGCCTCTACGGCCTCGGCGCCGCCGGAATACATCTGGACCGCATCGAGCCCTTCCGGAGTCATGGAGGTGAGAAGCCTTAGGAATTCTACCCTGTTTTCCGAGCAAAAGCTGCCAAAATTGGCACGCGCTATCTGGTCCGAAAGGGTCTTTACATAATGTGGGTGGGCATGTCCTACGCTGCCTACGCCAATACCTGCGGTGAAATCTATGTATCTATTGCCATCCAGGTCCGTCACCCATACACCCTTTGCCTCTTTGACCACCAGTCTTGAAAAAAGGGCTATGGATTGAAGGCCCGGGGCCATGTATCTACTCTCCTTATCGAAGACAGCGCTGGAAATAGGACCAGGCACTTTGTAGGTGTTGTCAGTTTTTTCCATGTTCAGCAGACACTCCTTTAGTCAAACTGAAAGGCTCAAGGTATTCTCAAGCCTTGTGCCGAGTTGGGAAGCGGCACCAAGGTGTTCTACCAATTTTGTCTTGAGCAGTTGGGCTATGAAACCTGCAGCCTCTTGTCTGAAGAGTGCAAAGCTGGGCCACGCGTTCACGTCTATGACGAAAATTTCGCCCTCTGCGGTGACTATGGCATCTCCTCCATAGATATCGAGCCCCATCAGGTCCCCTGCCATGATACAGTTGTCCTCGAGTATGGTAGAGGAGAAAGCATATTCTTTCAGGTCCTGCTCCTTGTGATAGAACCATTTGAACCACCAGGTGTGGCCAGCTTGGCTGTCCCTGATGCAGTAAAATTTTATGATATCTCCAGGCACGTGTTCCTGTACGAGAACTTTCTTTATGTTACGTGCGGAAAATTTGGCCATTGCCGCGGGAAGAGAGTCTTTGTCCTCTACGAATATGACATCGTCGTCACAGGTCGCATGATAATCTCCTCTCTTCAACCAGCATTGCCTGGAATCATCCAGTGAGGCAGGCATGTTGATCTCATGGAGTTTGCTCTCTGGGAAAAAAGGCTGACCCGAAAGGATCTCCACCATCTTGTCCCTAAAGGTATTTTCCACGGCGTGAACAGTGTTCACAAGCACACACCCGTGGTCAAGATTCATCTGTCGTAGTCTTTCCAGATAAGGTGCTTCTTCACACATAAAAAAAATAAGTGCTGGTAATACATCAAGGTTTGTATGTAGGAATTCTTCAGGTAGGAAGAGCTCCACATCTATCTCTGGAGAGTCAGACAGGAATCTTGCTGTCTGTCTGAGAATGGCCTCGTCATCATATTCTCTCCTGGGAGAGTGTGATTTCTCCCTGAATATTCCAAAGACTGGTATCTTTTTCATTTGATTACATCCTAAAAAGAGGAATCCCCCAAACCGTTTCTTTTGAAAAAATCAAATTCTTCTTTATACTATGCCTTAAATAGTTAGAGAAGTATTTTCTGAAAAGCCGATGGGTAGGATGGAGGCGAACCCTTTTGATTTCAGCAGGTTGTCGGGGTTTCTGTGCTGGCCTCAAGACTTTTGTCCCAGAATCCTTCCGGGGAGATGTCTGAGACGAGTCATGTTTGTATGGCCCCAGATTGTAAAATTTTGCACAACAATGAGAACTCCTTTTCTCTTCAGCTGATAAAATATCATGTTTCCCTTATTTTCTTGACTAATTCACTTTTTTGAGGGACAATAGGAAAAATTTTTCTTATTGTCTTTTGTTTTCAAAGCGGATCGGGAAAATTTGATGGACTTAATCATAGGTAAGAGCCAGCCAATCAAGCAGTTGAAAAACCTTATCAGGCAGGTGGCTGATACTGGCTTGAATGTCTTGGTCTGTGGAGAGAGCGGGGTCGGCAAGGAGGTTGTAGCCAGAAGCCTTCACAGACAGTCTGCCCGGTCGAGCAAGCCCTTCATAAAAGTCAATTGTGCAGCCCTTCCCAGCGAGCTTTTGGAAAGCGAGCTTTTCGGTTATGAGAAAGGGGCGTTTACAGGGGCTGCAGAGGCAAAACCTGGCAAGTTCGAGCTCGCAAACAAGGGAGCCATCTTTTTGGACGAGATCGGTGACATGTCCATAGCCCTGCAGGCAAAGCTCTTACAGGTCCTGCAGGATTCCGAATTCTGCCGCGTCGGCGGTATCAAGGATATAAAGGTAGATGTCTGGATAATATGTGCCACCCATCATGACCTTGAGGTTGATATCCAAAAGGGTAAATTCAGAGAGGACCTCTTTTACCGGATCAACATCATCAAGATAAAGGTGCCTCCACTCAGGGAGAGGAAAGAGGATATTCCACTCTTGGTAGATCATTTTTTGGAGAAGTACACTGCTGCCCTTAATCGCCGTCCATCGGACATCCACCTGCCTCAGGAACTTTTCGACACCTTTTTCAAGTATCATTGGCCTGGCAATGTCAGGGAACTCGAGAACTATGTACAAAAGATCTTGGTCCTGGGAGATGCACAGCCTGTCATAGAGGAATTGGAAGCCAGAAGTATCCAGGGAGTAGATGCTGTCAGGGGCGAAGATCATTGGAATCAGGAGGAGTTCCTGCTCAATTCTGTAATAGGTGGGATAACAAACGACCTGGGGAATAATTTTCCGTCTTTGAAGGAGATCAAGAAAAAGGCCCAGGCGAAGGTCGAGAAGGTAGTGATAGAAGAGGCCCTCAGAAGGACGGCAGGGAATAAGAGGGATGCAGCAAAGTTGTTGCAAATCAGCTACAAGGCGATCCTATACAAGATACGTGATTACAAAATAAACATCGAGCCTGAAGAATTTCTCAACAACAGTATCCGTCTCACCATACCGCGGCACTGATTCTTTTTGGAAAGGATGGAAAAGTTTTTCCCTCGATGAGGAAAAAGATTTGCCATTCCCTTCGAAATAGATTCGAAGGCTCGGTTACCTAAGGTAAAAAGGTCCGGATCCCCTATTGATTTTGGAGCCTTTTTTGCAATATTTTCAAGGAAAACGATTGAAAGGGCATTCCCATGCTTGGACAAAAGGGCCATCTAAAAGAGATTGCAGGTAAGGAGCGCAGGAGATTTCCACGGGTACAGGCCCAGATCCCTGTATATTTCAAGACAGGTGCATCCAAAACCCAGGTTACAGGTATTACCAGAGACGTATCTCCCTATGGCCTCCAGCTCTATACGAAGAAGGCAGACATTAGACCAAATGACAAGATAAGATTCGTTGCGCCAGAGGGGCAATCACCAGGCCTCTGTCTGGATTTCCAGGGCAGTGTCATCTGGACAGACAGGAAAGAGGATGCCACCCACCTGGGCTTGGTATTCGACAACAATATGGAAGAGGTCATAAATTATCTGCTCTTATTGGCTTTTTCCGAGGATACCCTCTTGGGGTCGAGTTTTTTTCAGTCATTGCTGGACAGTCTTCCAGATCCTGCGATCCTACTCGACAATCAGTTAAGGATAAAGGCTATCAGTTCAAATCAGCCCATCCTGCCATGCGATCCCAGTATCTTGGTGGGAGAGAAGATAGGAGAGGCCCCAACCATCTTGAAACAGTTGGCAAGTCCAGAGTTTGAACCAAGAAAGGCAATGGCGGAATGCCTGTTCAAGCGCCATATCATGCATTTTAGTGCCCTGCCCCTCAACATGGGAAGGGATGAAGAGGCAGAGAAACGATATTTCAATGTCTTATTAAAACCAGTATCTGTTGGTCATGGGCGGGACATGATCTTCGTACAGATCAGAGACGTCACCATGCTATGTAAGCTCAAGGAAAAGATACGGGAGAGGAACAATGCCCTCTGGAGCCAGTATAAGTTCATGACCATGGGGCAGATAGTGGACGAGTTGCTCGAAGATCTCATCAGCCCCCTATCCGCCATTGTGGGAAGGCTTGATCTTCTCACCATGAAGATGAATAGCGTTTACGAATCTGGTGGAAAGGTTGCAGTGGGGGAGTGGTTGAAGGAGCTTCAGATCATTGATGGACTGGTTGAGCAGATCACTGAATTCTGTACTGTAGCGGCCAAGAGGCGCGAGAGAGAAAAACTTGGCTCCATGGTCAAGACCATCTCTTTCAACAAATTGATCGAAGAGACACTTCTGGTATTGAAGCCCAAGTCGTCATTTCGGGCAGTGAACATCCATCTCAGGTTCAAGACAGACCTGCCAGAGTTCCAGGGGGATTATTTCGATTGGTTGAATGCCTTGATCGCCTTGTTTCAAACTATCATAAAGGAAATGGATACCCTGTCCCACAAGGAGATGACGGTGATCACCGACGTACAAGAGGACTGGATAATATTGTCTATCTCTCATAATGCCAGGGCCCTCAAGATACCCCTCGAAAGGGAGATGGGGCTTGGTATCCTAGAGGTCTTAAGAGAAAAATACGGCGTCTCGATCAAGACACACGGAGACAACGGTAGTCAGACCATAGTTTTCAGGGTAAGAATCCAGGAAGATGTTCGATAAACTCAACCACCCTGGAGATGCCTTTTGACAGAAGCCTTCAATTCATCCAAGTTGAACGATTTGACAATGTAATCGTCAGATGCCCAAGATGCCAGGTCCTGCTTGTATTCTGGATAGGCAGAACTGAGGATCACCGGGACATTTGGCTTCAGTTGCTTCATCTGTCTGAGGACCTCTATGCCATCCATCCCAGGCATGTTTATATCCAGGATGACCAGATCAGGCTGCTCTGATTCGAAGAGCTTAAGGGCATCTTCGCCGTTCATGGCAGAGATCACTTGGTAGCCCTCGTCTTCCAACTCTTCTCTATAAAGTAGGTGTATGCTTTCTTCGTCGTCTACTACCAGAATTTTTTTCGGGTCACTGCTCATCTAAATCCCCCTTTTAATTTGGACTTGAATCCCTCAGAATTCGGGCAGATTCTTCGGGTGGAGTGGTATTTATGTGGAAGCCTGTGCCCCATTCAAACCCTGCTACTGTATTGACCTTTGGCATTATCTCGATATGCCAATGGAAATGTTCCAGGCCAAAGTCGGTAAGAGGCGCAGTATGGAGCATGAAATTATAAGGTACCTTGGGAAGCACTGCATCGAGCTTTCTCATTGTCAGGGAGAAGAGGCTGGTAAGGCCTTCTGCCTGGGAATCATCGAGGGAAACAAACCTGGATTGATGCCTTTTAGGCAGTACCCACATCTCAAATGGAGAGCGGGGAGCAAATGGACATATAGTGATAAATTCCTCATTTTCACATACCACCCTGAGATTCTGCTGTCTTTCTTGCCTGATTATATCACAAAAAACGCATCGCTCCTTGTACTCGAAATATTTCAGGCATCCATCCAGTTCTTCTTGGATGAGCTGTGGAACAATGGGCAGGGCGATCAACTGGGAATGGGAATGTTCCAGCGAGGCCCCGGCTGCCTTTCCGAAGTTCTTGAAAACGATGATGTACTTGAATCTCTTGTCCCTGGCCAGATCTATTATCCTGTCTTTATAGGCGAGAAACACGAGCTGAAGCTGCTCCAAAGGCATGCTGGATATGGTATCACTATGCTTTGGGGTCTCTATGATGACCTCGTGGGCCCCAATGCCATTCATCTTGTCATAGATTCCCTCACCTCTTTTGTCCAGTTCTCCTTCGATCACAAGGGCAGGGTATTTGTTGGGTACGACCCGGAGCTTCCAGCCGGGGCCATTTGGATCATGGTATGATCTTCCGTATGCCAGTACCTCGGGAGGGGTGGTCTTTTCGTTTCCTGGACAAAGGGGACAGAATCCCCCTTTTGTCTTCTCTTTTTCAATTATGAAATCATAGGGCCTTTTGCCACGTTCCTTGGCTATGATAACCCATCGTCCTATTATAGGGTCTCTTCTGAGTTCCGGCATTAAGGATAAACTCTAACGGATAGGGAGTTAAAGGCCTTTTGCCTTTTCCTCTTCTTCCTGTTTTGATTTGCATTCTATGCAAAGGGTAGTAACCGGACGGGCCTCGAGGCGCTTGACTCCGATATCTTCACCACACTCTTCACATATGCCATAGGTGCCTTCATCTATACGCTCAAGGGCCTTTCTGATCTTTTTTATCAACTTCCTTTCTCGGTCTCTTATCCTGAGTTCGAAACTCCTTTCCGATTCGAGAGAAGCCCGGTCTGTAGGATCTGGAACCTGCCCGTCACTGGCCGTCATCTCTTCCAGTGTCTTGTCTGCCTCTCCCAGGAGATCGGAAAGTTTCTTGTTCAACAAAGCCCTGAAGTATTCAAGCTGAGCCTGATCCATTTGAAGCCTCCTGTATGATTGAAGGGGTCTGTATCATTTCTCATCTCGCCTTTTCCATGTGCCACTTTTGCCACCGCTCTTTTCCAAGAGTTTGATATCCGTAATGACAATGCCCTTTTCTATTGCCTTGCACATATCATACACGGTCAATGCAGCTACAGTCACGGCAGTCAAGGCCTCCATCTCCACACCTGTCTTGGCAGTAATGGATGCGGTAGCCAGGATTTCCACCCCTGGAAGATCCTTGGAAAGAATGAATTCTATGGAGACATGCTCGACGGGGAGCGGATGGCAAAGGGGGATCAACTCACCTACCCTTTTTGCCGCCATTATACCGGCAATCCTGGCAGTGGCCAGCACGTCTCCCTTGGGTATCTTCTTGTCGGTAAGCATCTTGAAGGTATCCTGGTTCAGGATGACCTTCCCAGAGGCCAAGGCCTTTCTGGCTGTGATATTCTTGCCAGAAACGTCCACCATGGTCGCCTGTCCTTTGCTGTCGAGATGGCTGAATTCCTGAGTCATGTCAATGAAATTCCACTTTCTTGAATAATTTTTTGAAAAATCCCCCCTGCTTTTTCTCTTTTTCTATCTCCATGAACTCTCGTAATAGCTCCTTTTGCCTTTCAGTGAGCTTGGTAGGGGTGACCACCTTTATCTTTATGAGCTGATCTCCAGGTGCGAAGCCCCGAAGATCGGCAAAGCCCTTCCCCTTCAGCCTGAATACCTCTCCTGACTGGGTACCAGGGGGGATCTTGAGCTGTTCTTTTCCATCGAGGGTCGGTACCTCTATGGTATCTCCAAGGCAGACTTGAGCAATGGATACTGGGATCTCGCAGAATACGTCGTTACCCTGCCGCTTGAAGAATTCATGGCTCTCAACGTGTATGACTATATAGAGGTCACCCCTGGGGCCTCCCCTCTTACCAGCCTCTCCTTCGTTTCTGAGCCTGAGTCTTGCCCCAGTGTCCACGCCAGCCGGGATGCGCACCTTGATGAACTGTCTTTGGGGTCTTCTGCCCTCGCCTCCACATGCCTGGCAAGGATGGGTTATTATAGTCCCTCTGCCCATGCACTCGTGACATGTGGTAGAGACTTGGAAGAAGCCTTCTGAACGAACTACATGTCCAGAGCCATGACAGGTTGGACAGGTGATTACCTGGCTATTCTTGCCTGCACCAGTCCCCCCACATTCCTGGCATGTTTCAAGACGCTCTATCTCTATCTCCTTTTCTGTGCCAGTGGCAGCCTCGAGAAAATCGATGGTGATATCGTACCTGAGATCAGAACCACGTTCAGGCCCAGGAGATGCCCCTCTCCTGCCGTGGCCAGTGGAGAAACCAAAGAAATCCTCGAATAGGTCACTGAAGGTACTGAAGATATCATCGGTTCCATGGAATCCTTGAAAGCCAGCACCTGATATCCCTTGATGTCCGTAGAGGTCGTAGAGGCGTCTCTTTTCTGGATCTCTAAGGACCTCGTAGGCCTCGGCAGCCTGTTTGAAGAGTTCCTCGGCTTCCTTGTCGCCGGGATTTCTGTCTGGATGGTATCTCAGGGCCAGACGTCTATAGGCCTTTTTTATTTCCTGGGCAGAGGCCTGTTTGCTAACACCCAGTATCTCGTAATAGTCCTGTTTCATGGTGTCTTCTAACTATTCCGGTCGGCTTCAAGCCTCAGTGCTTCCATTATCCGTTTTTCTTCGGCTTCCTTGGCAAGTTGTTCGAGGTTTTCAAATGTAACCTTGCCTGCTGCAATCTCTCTGAGAGCCTGTACGATCTCTTTGTTTTTGCTTTTCACCAGGGGTGGAGCTCCTTTCCTCAATTGCTTCACCCGTTCTATTGTCAGATGTACCAACATGAATCTGTTTGGGACTTTCTCCAAACAGTCTTCAACTGTAACTCTTGCCATGATTCCTCCTGGAAAAAAACGTTCAGATTAGCAAATCTATAAATATATAATGTTTATGTGCCTCTATGCAATCCTATTATTTAAACTTAGGGTTTCACCATTGAGAAACAACCCCCTGTCATCCAGCAGATTGTTATGATAATTTTTATTAAAAACACCGAGATATGTCGATCCAGACAGTAACTTGGACGGGTTTGTTATCTTTATCGGTAAGATTGAAAAATGCCCTGACAAAAGGTCTCACCACTCTCCACCACCAGATTGGAGGGGGCCTTTTTTGACAACAGATATTGCTCGCCGTCCATGGCTCGCGCCCTTCGGGCACGCTCACATACGTTCCAATCCGCTGTCCTGCACCAGAAGGTCGAATGGGCAAGGGTGTGTGGAGGTGTGTAACTGCCTGAGAAATGGGGAGAAACGACAAAACCCCGAGGGGCTCTCCCGACGGGGTCTCGCGTTAACTAAGAACCGCCTTAAGGTGGCGGATTGTAATCTGGCTCCCCGGGACGGACTTGAACCGCCAACCTAGTGGTTAACAGCCACCCGCTCTGCCGATTGAGCTACCGGGGAATTGGTAACGGCCTATATTTATAGATCGGCGCCCGATTTGTCAACAGATAAAAGCAAGAAAATTATGAATAGGTATCTATGACCCGCCCACTATGTCATCGAGTTAGGCCTTTCGTCAATTTTTCTTGATAGCCGATAGTGCCTGGGCTACAGGGCCATAGTCCCCAGGCGGTGCAAATCCTCTTATTCGAGCTGCGGTTGCCGCCTTGGAACCTGATGGAAGGGCAAGGAGGGCCTTTTGAATCTTCATGGCCAAGTTGTCAGGGAGGCTGTTTGTCGCAGCTACGGGCCATGCTGGCCACAGCTGTGACGTGCTACAAAGCAATGGAAAATTTGCATGCTCCTGCGGAGATATGATTCTGAAGGCCTTTAGTTGCACCTTTTTCTCCCTGGCCATGGATTCCAACTGTCCTGTTCTTACAAATCCCACATCCACGGCCCCATTCAATACTGCATATACCACATAATCCTGTCCCTCGAGGGGTTTGATTTGGCTGTCCCTTATGATGTTTATGCCCTTTTGAAGGAGATCGTACGCCTGGATGAGAAAGCCACCACATGAGCCAAAGGAGACTATGCCGATGTGTTTGCCTCGCAATTGGTTGAGGTTTCTCACTGGATTAGTCTTTCTGGTAAAGATCACACCTCCCATGTAGGGGCCGCCCCTGGAATTTATGACAGTGGCAAGGGCACGAATGCCAAACCTTTTTCTCAGGCTCACATAGAATTTCTGGTTGGCCAAGATGAGGTCGACCTTGTCCGAACCTACATATTCAGGTACCTGGGAAAAGTTCAATGGCACCAGGACAACCGTTGTCCCAAGCCTTTTGGAAAGATATTGGACCAGGGGGTGCCAGCGTTTCAAGGCAGTCTGATACCCCCTTTTGGCCAGGACTCCCAGCCTTACCTGTTGCTGGGCATATCCAGGTGTAGCTATGGAGAGACAGGACAGACACAATACAGAAATCAGAACGGCGAGTAGCTGTCTGACCCCAAGGCCTATTGGTTCAAGGATATTTTTCATAACGATACCATTTGACACCCCTGGGACAGTGTCGCCCTCTATACAAAGGATGATACACGGAATTTTCTCAAGGCCTTTTCAACGTCCTTTGCAGTGGCTGCCAGTTCCTCCATGGCTGCCAAGGCCCTTTCTGCCCCTTTTGCATTCTGGAGAGCAGTATTCGTGAGCTGTTGCATCAGTTTCTGAAGTGCAGCGCTTCTTTCCCTCTGTTTTGCCGTGCGAATCGTGATCTCACCCGAGTTTTCCACAACCTTTTCAGCGGTCTCCACTGCAGAACGAGAGGTCAAGGTGCTGGTGTTGGCGGCATTCATTATCTCATCTGTGAGTTTTATCAGGCCATCTATGGCCTCTTCCGCCTTCTTCCGCCTCTTGGCCTGGAGTTGGGTCATCTCCTTTATGGAACCTGCAAGATTTTCAAGTTCTACAGTGGATTCGATGATGTGATCGACCGAACCTGCCAGTTCTCCAGAGGAAAGCGAGATGTTCTTGGTGACTTCACTGCCCCTTTCAACTGTTTTCAAGAGATTCTCCAGGGACTCTGCGCTCTTGGAGGCGAGATGCATTCCATGCTTCACATTCTCGGTACTTTCCCCGATGAGGTTTTCGATCTCTTTGGTGGATTCCGCGGTCCTGTCGGCCAGTTTTCTGATTTCCTCTGCAACCACGGCAAAGCCCCTGCCATGTTCACCAGCCCTGGCGGCCTCGATGGCTGCATTGAGGGCCAACAGGTTCGTCTGTTCTGCAATATCAGAGATGAGATATACGATCTCCTTCACCTGTTCGGAACTGGAGGCTATGGCGGCCATACCTTCCAGGGTCTGTTGCATGGCCTTGCGGCCTTCGTCTGCACTTTTCAGGGTTTCATCTGCCTGGGAAGCAGCCTTCTGGGACTCTGATGCCATGTCCTGGAGTTTCTGGGCCATCTCTTTCAGGTTTTCAGCCGTTTTTTCAGCCGCCTCTGCCTGGGCGACAGCCCTTGCCTGAACCTGTTTGGCTGTGGCGCCCATTTCCACGACGGTATTCGCAGTCTGGATGGCTCCTTCCTTGTTCCTGTTGGAGAATTCATTGATCTGCTGAGAGGTCTGGGCCATGTCCTGAATGATCCTGGCGGCGTCCCTGGCGAGTTGGGCCGACGATTCAGCATGAGCTGCAACCTCTGAGGCTGTCTGTCCCATCAAGGAGATACGTTTTTGTACCTCGTCGGAGTTGGCTGCCTGTCTCTTGGCATTTTCAGTAATGCTGGCAGCAATCTGGTAGATGTTGTCACTCGATTGGACGAACTTGGAAGTGGTCTGCATGACACCCTTGAAGGTGTTTTGCAGGCTCTCCAAGAAGGTGTTTACTGCCATGGCCATTTGGCCTATCTCATCTTTGCTCTTTACCTCGAGGCGGCCGGTGAGATCGAAGTTTTCAGCTGTCTTTCGCATGAGTGCGGCTGTTGCCACTACTGGCCTGATGACATTCCTGTTCACGAGGAAGGCCAACAGTAGGAGCAACGAGAAGATGGCAGCGTTTCCTATCAGGCCTTGCATAGTCACCTTGGAAAGATTGGCCGTAAGTGTGGCCTCTGGTTCCATGATTACTGCGGCCCACTTTTCCCTGACCACGTTTGCCTTCTCGGGTATTATGTAAGTCCCACCGACTAACTTCTGATGTTCGGCTGACTCTGTCTCGAATATGCCGAATTTCGTGTCTCCTGGTTTCCAGTCGGTCAGCACAGTGTTTACCCTGTTGGGATTCTTATGGATGATGATCCTGCCTTTTGCATCGATGACAAAGGCGTCCTTCTTGACATCGGTGAACGAGAACAGATTGGCCATTCCAGTAATCCTCGACAGGGCGTTCCAGTCGAGGAAACCTGCAACGCTGCCCACTACCTTGTTGTTTGCAACAATAGGTGAAACAAGATAGATGTACCATGGAGACCCGGAGGAGCCTTTGAAACCGAAGGGCTTTTTTACAGGTCCAGCTATCGAGACCATATCAGCCTCCTTTGGCACATCCAGGATCTTCCTGCCAAGCTTTGTGCCAATGGCCTGAGGATTGCTGCAGGCTATCACCTTGCCTGTCGGGTCGACGACCATGATGTTGTCATAGTATCCATATTGTTTGACCATGCTGCTGAGGAAGGAATCGGTACCGCCTTGGCCTCCTCCAATGTTCACTGCAAGCTTTATTATGTCCAGATGGGAAAGGGTCCTGATATCGTTGACCCGGCTTTCCATGAAGGTATTGAGATTTTGTGCCAGCGAGCTTGCCTCTGACAGGAGTTGCCGTTCTCCTTCTTCCTTGAGGCTTATCTGCTGATAAAAATAGATATAGGCCTGTACTCCGAGTGCTATGGCCACGATTACCGAAATGAGTACGAAAAGCTGTCGTTGGAGGCTCCATTCCTTTAGACTGCTGCCAATTGAACCACCTTTACGTTTCATTTATATAGACCTCCCTGAAATCACATGAATTAATTTTTTATAGACCCCTTCGATATCAGGCCTGGGCGCCTATCTCCTCCAGGCCTGGTGAGGGTTGCTCATGGGTTTCCCCAGACTTCAGATATTCCACCATCAGCCTCACGTCCAGCAATGGCACGGAAGCACCAGTTGAGACAAGGGCATTACAAGATATGAGATCAGCACCGAGATCCTGTGTAGCAGTTTGACCCCTGAGGTCAAAGGCGTGAATCTCCGTTATCCCCTGGACAGCCTCGATGGTAATTCCTACTACCTCGCTGTTGGATTGAAGCAAGAGGATATTCCTTGGGGTGCGCTTAGGCGATTTCAATCGTTCACCGCACCACCTGCTTGAAAGGACAGGCACGATCTCACCCCGAACGCTGATGATTCCAGCTACCTTAGGGCTGGAATTAGGCAGTGGTTCTATGTTTTCCGTCTTGACCACCTCTTTGATGCGGTTCAATTCAACAGCCCAGACACTTTCCCCTGTCTCGAAGACCAAGGCCTTTCCCAGGATATCTTTGGCTTTATTCATGGTGGTTTTTTCCCAGTGTCCTTTTACGGATTATGTACAGGCTGTTTCCTGGTCGACAAAAGGAAACAGAATCTCTTTATTTCTTTTCGGAAGAGGGATTCAGAACTTGAAACTACAAGTTTGCATATTTGTTGAAATTGTGGGTACTCAGAATCTTGTAGATAGGGCCAGAGGGGGTGAGTGTGCTCTGATACAACTGGATTTTGTCAATGGTCGAGATCGGTGCGGATATGGTGGATTTCAAAAAGAATTCCAGTTTCTCCTTGGCAGGGACCCTACCTTTTATCCTGCCTACGGTGATATGGGGGATGAAAGGCCTTGTCTCTGGTTCAAAACCCTTGTCTGCCAGGTCATTTTCGATAAGGTCTTGGAAGAGCTGTAATCGCTCGATATCTCCTTTCAGGCCGAGCCAAAGTATTCTTGGACGCTTGAGGTGGGGGAAAATTCCAGGCCGGGCCAATTCCAGATTGAATGGATTGGTCTGCTTTGTGATGATGTCGAGGCTCTCTGAGACCCGGTCAAGTTGCAATGGAGTCAAATCGCCGAGAAATTTCAGGGTACAATGGATATTGGCAGGCTTGACCCACTTGACCCTTTTGCCAAGGACCCGCCATTGTTCCATGGCCTTCTGGATGGCATCGTTTGCATCAGGACACAGGTTTATAGCCAGGAAGCTTCGAACCATAGGATAGGTATCTCCTGAGCCAATCGAGGGCTGTTTCAACTGACAACATCCGTATCTCCTTGCGGGAGCCAGGAAAGTGAAATCTGTGAACCAGATATTCTTCCCTTACTGCCACTGAAATATATACTGTGCCCACAGGCTTTTCATCAGTACCACCCCCAGGGCCGGCAATACCGGTTATGGCGATTCTACAGTCGGCACCAGAGATGCGTCCGACCCCTTTTGCCATCTCTATGGCTGTTTGACTGCTTACAGCACCGTACTTGGTCAATGTCTCGTCGGATACCCCGAGATTCTGTTTCTTGGCCCTGTTGCTATAAGTGACAATGGATCGGTCGAACCATTGGGAGCTGCCTGGGACAGATGTCACAGTTGCCCCCAAGAGTCCGCCTGTACAGGATTCAGCAGCGGCAAGGACCATATCTCTGTCCTTTAGTATTTCTCCGACCGTGGCCTGGAGACTGCCTTGGCTATCCTCTGCCACGATAAAATCGTGGAATTTTTCTTCTATGTGAGAGGCAGCAAGCCGGATGATCTCCTTGGCATCTTCCAAGGTTGGCTTGGAGGCGGTGAGACTTACATGAACCTCAGGGAATACTGGGTAATAGCCGATCTTCAAGGATGGATCTCTGCCCTGAAGAGCTTCCAACTCTATGTTTATATTGGTTTCTGAAATGCCAAAGAGTTTGAATATCTTTTGGACGACAAAGGGCCTTTCAGGGTCAAGGCTGTTGAGCATTGGAAGAACCCTTTTTACGACATGGTCCTCCAATTGCTCGGGCACACCAGGCAGGAAGAACAGATAGACCCCGTTGTAGAATAGCCAGTAACCGGCAGCACAGCCCGTTGGTTCGAGGACAGTGGCGCCCTCGGGAAGCATTGTCAACTTTTGCTTGAATCTTTCTGATGCACTATGGCCAAAACGCATCTCTGCATTCTTGATCTGTTCGACTACTTGCTGATTCTGAACAAGAGAAAGACCAAGGGCCTCAGCCACGGCCTCATTCGTTATGTCGTCTGTGGTAGGGCCCAAGCCACCGCTTATGAGAATGAATTGCGAGGATTTGAGCGCCTCTCCAAGACAGGCCTTTATGTCCCCAGGTTCGTCTCCGATAACAGTGATCTTTGTTATTCTATGGCCTGCGCTAAAAAGTCTGGAGGCTGCAAAACTGCTGGTGGTGTTTATCACCCTGCCAGATATGAGTTCGTCCCCAATGGCAATTATCTGTCCAATCATGAGAAAAAGGAGCTCCCCATTCTCCAAAGAATATTGGCATATATACCCGCCATTACATCATCCATCACAATGCCTATCCCTCCACTGAATACCTCTTCCATATTTTTTACAGGAAAAGGCTTCCATATGTCAAACAGCCTGAAGAGAAAAAAGAGTAATGCAACAGATAACCAGGATGGCTCTATCGCCCACATGGAAATGGCCATGCCGATGATCTCGTCTATGACTACTACGGCAGGATCTTTTTCCTTCAATGTACGTTCAGCCACTCCACTTGCCCAAAAGCCTAACAAAGTCAGGAGGACAAGCCCGCAAAAAGATTCAACCGGGCTCAAAAGATCCAGAATCAGTCCAAGGGGGATCCCTACTGCAGCCCCTGCGGTCCCTGGGGCCTTAGGGAAATATCCAGCCCCGAAGCCAGTGGAGATCCATATTGCAACTTTTTGGGTCTTATCCACTATTCTTTACGGCCTCCTTCAGCCCTTGATACTGTTGAATACACTACTCTCAGAGGGACATCGTATTTTTCTGCGATCTTTTTGCATGAAGTGAATTCAGGTACTATGTCTCGTCTACCATCTGGACGTTCGATCAATTTGGCCTCTACTGCACCCCAAGGTGTCCCTATGGTTATCGGTTTCCTGGGCAGAATAAGCCTAGTGGGATGCTCTATCCTCAGTCCTATGGTGGAACTCTCAGTGAAGATACATCTTGCTATCTTTTCCTCGATTTCTGGTGGACAGATGGCAGTGAATTCGAATGCACTCCTGCTTTTTTTCATCACTACTGGGGTTATCCAGGCATCGAGTGCCCCTCTGGCCATCGTCATGTGGAGGAGATGGGCCAGTTGTTCAGGAGTGGAGTCATCTATGACTGTCCTCAACTGGGAGATGGTTTCGGTTTTCATCGTCTCATCAAGCCGTTGGCCAGTAACTATCCTGAGTACGTTCGGCCTTGGTGACAGGTCTTTCGAGCCAGCTCCGTAGCCTGTTTGAAGTATCTTCATCCTTGGCATGGGACCAAAGGCCGAGGTGATCTCTTTTGCGAGTGCCGCCCCTGTCGGCGTGACCAGTTCTTCGTCCACATCCACATGATAGACAGGGACACCTTTCAACAGCTCCAGCACCGCAGGGGCTGGAAGCGGTAACAATCCGTGGCTGCATTTCACAAGACCTCGTGACAAGGGCAGTGGGGAGGAAAAGACCTTTTCAATGGAAAGCGCCTGGAGTGCCAGTAAGGTCCCGGTGATGTCTATGAGGGTGTCTACCGCTCCTATTTCGTGAAAATGTATTTCTGATATGCTACAACCATGGATTTTTGCCTCGGCCTCGCCAATCCTCTTCAGCACTGCCAGACTCCTGGCCTTGATGTAGTCTGAAAGAGCAGATGTCTCAACCAGGTGAAGTAGGGCATTCAGCTTTCGTAGCGGCTGGGGATGTCTGGCCTTGATATCGATATGTTGGGCACTGATACCACAGGTGGTCTTGGTCGATACAGCAATATCCACACCTTGGAGCCGCAGGAGATCGGGGATGCCGAGGATGTTTTCCAGATCCCAGCCAAGATCGAGAAAGGCGGCAAGGAGCATATCGCCGCTTATGCCAGATATGCAGTCTAAAAAGGCAAGTTTCACCTTGTGCCCTCCTCACTCCATTTCTCCACCCAGGAGTAGATCTTGTCCCTGTAATACCATGCTGGTCCGGCTACTGCAGCAGAGAATAGCAACAATATGATAAAGCCCATGAAGTTGCCCTGGTAGATTTCGGCACCTTGCCAGCTCAACATGAGGGTGCCAGGTATCCGTCCCACAGTGGAAATAAAGACAAAGACCTGCCATGGCATCCTTGTCAACCCGAGGAGATAGCACAGGAAATCCTTTGGGAAGCCAGGGAACACATAGAGGAAAAAACAGACAAAGATACCTTGATGCTCCAGAAGACCTTCGAATTTCCAATAGAGCTCGGATCTTTGGAGCCATGGTTGGACAAATCTTCTGAACTGCCTCGATATGAAGAATGCGAGAAATGAACCCAGGCTGAGACCAATGGTGGAATAGATGAGCCCAAGCCATTTGCCAAAGAGAAAGCCGCCCAAAAATCCAGTGGCCTCCCCTGGAATGGGTGACAATATAACCTGTAGTACCTGGAGGGCTATGAAACCCAGAGGGCCAAAAGGTCCCAGGGAGAGAACGAACTGTCTAAGATGTTCTCGTTTCTCCAAAAGATCTTCCAGATAGTGGAGGCCGTCGATGATCTGGTCTTGAAGGTTGAAAGACAAAAAAACAAGAAAGAGGCCCGCTGCCAATGTGAAAAGTAGTAGGTTTTTTTTCATTTGATCAGGGGCTATGAAGGATGCTCAACTGCGGACGAGAAGCGTGTCCCGTCTCCAGTTCCAGTCGTCTTTGTGGGGGAAATCAAGGGTGTAATGGCCTCCCCTGCTCTCCCTTCGCTGTGATGCCGCACGTATTATCAATTGGGCAGTGAGTGCTATGTTCCTGAGCTCCAGAAAGTCCCTGGTGATAATGTAATCCCAGTAGTGTTGATCTATCTCTTCCAGAATCGGTTCCAGGCGTTTTTCAGCAAGGGCGAGTCTCTTTGAGCTTCTAACTATACCTACATAATTCCACATCAACCTCCTGATCACATCCCAGTTGTGGGAGATGAGAACGGCCTCGTCCATGTCCACTGCTCCTCCCGAATCCCACGGAGGGACATAGACCTCCTTGAGGCCCTTGTAATGGTCGAGCCTCTGTCTGATCCGCTCAAAGGCCTGTTGTGCCATGACCAGGCCCTCCAACAGGGAGTTGGAGGCAAGCCTGTTGGCACCGTGAAACCCAGTACATGCAGTCTCTCCAAGGGCAAAAAGTCCTGCCAGGTCTGTCTCTGCCCATATGTTGGTTACCACTCCACCACACATATAGTGAGCCGCAGGAACTACTGGGATGGGCTCGGTGGTTATATCTATGCCGAATTTCAGACAGGTCTGGTATATGTTCGGGAAGCGTTGAATGATGAAATCCTTCGGCCTGTGACTGATATCCAGGTAGACACACTCACGGCCAGTCTTTTTCAGTTCCGTATCTATAGCCCTGGCCACCACGTCTCTATTGGCAAGCTCCATGTTGACCGGATCGTATTTTTCCATGAACCGTCTGCCATTTTCATCGATTAGCCTTGCCCCTTCTCCCCTGAGGGCCTCGGAGATGAGGAAATTTTTGGCCTTGCTGTGATAGAGACAAGTCGGATGGAACTGTACGAATTCGAGATTCGCTATCCTGGCCCCTGCCCTGTAAGCAATGGCTATCCCATCACCACTGGCCACATCCGGATTGCTGGTGTAGAGATATACCTTGCCTGCACCTCCAGTGGCCAAAAAGGTGGCCTTTGCAAGGACGGTGTGGATCTTGCCAGTCTTGGAATCGAGCACATAGGCACCAAGACAGCGCTCATCCTTGCTGCGGTTGATACAGTCTCCGTTACTGTTTGAGGCCGTGGTTTCTTTGTCAGGGCGTTCGAGCTTGCATAGGGTAATCAGATCCACCACCATGAAGTCTTCGAGGACTTCTATCGACGGATTCTCGATCGCCTTTTCCACGAGCACATGTTCTATCTCCTGGCCAGTGAAATCCCCACTGTGCACTATCCTGCGGCGGCTGTGCCCGCCCTCTCGCCCTAGCTCGAAACCTTTGCCCTGTTCGTCCCTTGAAAATCTGACCCCCAGGTCGGCGAGTTCATGGATACGCTCAGGTGCCTGGCGTACGATGGTCTTTACCACGTCTTCGTGACAGAGGCCGTCTCCAGCCACCATGGTGTCGTATTCATGGAGGACGAAGCTGTCGTCTTGGCCCAGCACACAAGCTATGCCGCCTTGGGCAAGCTTGGTGGAGGTATCGTCCCTGCCCTTTTTGGTGACCACTGTGACATGGCCCAGACCTGCCAATTTCAGTGCAAGACTGAGCCCGGCTATGCCGCTTCCTACCACAAGAAAATCAGTTTCCATGGCTGT
Organism: Deltaproteobacteria bacterium; assembly: GCA_026986785.1. Lineage (GTDB taxonomy): Bacteria > Desulfobacterota > Dissulfuribacteria > Dissulfuribacterales > QOAL01 > QOAL01. Next base: position 23,650 of record JALSNW010000026.1, read on the forward strand.
CCATCAGATCTTTATGCCCAATTTCTGAACTATTGGGGAAAATACCCCGGGAAACCTCTTGGTAAACTCGGGTAACATCATGAGCATGATCTCGCGCATCGACGGATCTGCTGCAGGAGAGGCCCTGAGCCTGAAGATATGCTGCCATTCCTCCAAGGTGGCGTGGACCATGATCTCTGTCTTGCAAGAATTTGGGAGTACTGTCCTTGCAGCCTGGGGGGAAGAACTTTCCAGGAGCCGGAGATACAGCCTTTCCGTCTCTTCCATTGCCTGCTTCCACAGCCGGAATTCGGGACTGTCTTCCTGGTAGAAGCACGGCCTTATGAAGGCAACTTCACCACCAAAGCGTTTTTCTCCGTATCTGCAATACCGCTGGGATTCCTGCAGATACGAGGCTACTCTGTGCCTCACGAGTTCATGGGTGACAGCCCTGTTGACAGTGATATGCACGAGAAGGCTCCTGTGGGTTACGAGCTGTTCCAGTACCAGGCCATCTACCTCTTCGGGGCTCAATAGCCTGACCTCTATACGTCTTCGTAACTCTCGTTGGGGAGATGGGATATCCTCATAGAGTACTGGGTAATGTCTTTCTAACTCCCTTTTTATATTGGCCACGATGGCAAGTTCAGGAAATCTTCTGGCCAAGTCCCTGAAAGAACGGGGATTGCCAGAGATGATATATCTGGTCTCTGATAGCTTGGTGCCCTGGCAAAACCTGGGAATTATGGAAAAAAAGTCACAGAAATCCTTGGGAGAATCAGAGTAGACATCGAGTACGAAATGTGCCATCTCTATGACGGATTCGTGTCCCCTCTTGATGATACCCTTTATGAACGGGATGGCGCTTTCTGGTGTGATCTTGTCTTCACTCTTGTAACAGACCCTGCCACAGCGTTCGATCTGTTCCAGTACACGCCCCTGCCTAAAATAGTGATCGAGAATTTCATAAGCGGGTGGTATTATCCTCATGGTACCCCCTTTCCAGGTTGTTGGCTAATTGATATCTTTCCCCCGTCGTGCATGGTGGATTATCTTCAAACGGCCTTTCCCCGTGGCCGAACTGGCTTTTGCCGCCTTTTTCCCAAAGGGGATCAGGGGCCTGATCTGCACGATATCGATCCCCAAGTCCTTGCAATATTCCGACAGGTTTTCATATAGGGATGAGGGGCTGGATAGTACTGCCAGAAAGATTGTTTTGATGCCGTGTCTTTGCACGAGTCGCCTGATGTCCTTTCTGTTGCCAAGTACCTTTACACCATGAATCTCTTGGCCTTTTTTGGCAGGGTCATCGTCTATGAAACCAACCGGTAGGTAGTCGTGGCCTCTTCTTTTCCTGAGTTCCCTGAGAAAGAGGTCTCCGCCATCCCCGGCCCCGAATATCAAGATGGGCACGGAATGTCTTTTCTCGGATTGTCTGATGAAGTATTCATTGAACATCCTCATGATGAATCGGATACCGCTTATGAAAATCAAGGTCAATATGGCATCCAGGAAGAATACGACCCTGGAATAGCCCTCAAATCTATATAGAAATACAAGGACACCTACTATCAGAGCAGAGCTGAGTAGTACAGATTTTATGATCTTGAATATGTCGTCGAGGCTGGCAAAACGCCATTGCCCCCGGTATAGGCCAAAAGACCAGAGGCAGGAGATCTTTACCCCAAGCACCAGGGGCAGGGTTTGTTCAATAAGGCCTTTATTGAAGGGGCTCAGGACCCCGTCGAATTTTAGCAGGTATGCAGAGAAATAGCTGATGGTCAACAGAAGGATATCAATGCATACCTGTAGTATCTGACGTTTGTTCAATATGATCCTTACGGCATGTGCAAGTCTGGACCTGGATCTATTTTCCTGTCCGTATATGTCGCCGTTTAGATAGCTGAGAAAGACGCCAAAGAAGATGGCAATGACAACTGCAATACTGATTATGGCCAGAAGGGCATCTTGTGAGTGTTTGGCCATGTATATAACGACTGCCGAAACTATTGCAGCCACGAGCATCAATGACAATACCGCCCTTTCTTCAGAAAGCCCCAGAAGCACCAGCCTGTGGGATGTGTGGTCCCTTCCGCCCTGGGCTATGGAGCGGCCGGATTGGAGCCTGGTAAATGAGACAAGTGCCGTATCGAATATGGGGATTATGAGTACTGAGACAGGGACGGCCAGCATGAGGATCATGTTTGAAAAGCTGGCCAGGACATCGCTGTTCATGTTTGCAGATGTGGCCATGGAGTCAGTGCTCACCACGACCAACCCGCCAAGGACGAATCCCAGGAACAGGCTCCCACAGTCTCCCATGAATATCTTTGCAGGCTTGAAATTGTAGATCCAGAAACCGAGGCAGGAACCTGCCAGCAACAATGCCGGACAAATTATCTCTGAAAGGTTGAAAATATATCCATAGGCAGCAAGGGAGATGGCTGCGACAAGGGTTATACCGGATGAAAGGCCATCCATGTTGTCGAGGATGTTCAGGGCATTGGCCATGGCCACGAGCCAGAACACCGTAAATCCTATGGAAAGGATTGGAAAGCCAGGGATATGGATCTTGAAACCAAGTCCCACGATTATGACAATGGTTATGAGCTGGGCTATGAATTTGCCTTGGGGAGAAAATCTCCATATGTCGTCGAACAATCCAATGAGAAAGAATGCAAGGGAACCAGCCATGAGGAGCCAGAGATCTTCGTCTGGGCCTATCAGTAGCCCAAAGGGCACTGAAAAGGCCAAGAAGATGGCTATACCTCCATAAAGGGCTGTGGGTTTACTGTGCCATCTGTCTTCTCGCGGCATGGCCACCAGGCCGAATTTCTTCGCCACCAGCATGACAGCTGGTGTGAGTACTGCACTGAGGAAGAAAGAGGTCAGGAAGAATTTTGTATATTCTGCAGGAGCAATGGCCATATCAGGAGGCTTTTGCCCGAAAATATTCTATGGTGTTCTTGAGTATCTGGTCCAGGGGTGTCTCTGGGATGAAACCTATGAGGGCCTTTAACTTATCTACGGAAGGTACACGCCTCATCATGTCTTCGAAATCCTTTCCATATGCCTTGTCATAGGGGATGAAGACTATCTCGGAATTGCTGCCAGACAGTTCTTTTATCTTATGGGCAAGATCTGCAATGGTGATCTCTTCGGTCCCGCCAATGTTTACCACCTCTCCTGCCCCTTTTTCACACTTGATCAATCTGTATATGGCCTCAACCACGTCGTCTATGAACGTGAAGGTCCTTGTCTGTTTACCATCTCCATACACGGTTATGGGGTCATCACGAAGTGCCTGCTGGATGAACCTGGGTACTACCATGCCGTAAAGGCCTGTCTGGCGAGGTCCAATGGTATTGAAGCATCTTATTATGACCGTGTCCAGTTTCTTGGTCCTGTGATAGGCCAACGCAGTAAACTCATCGACGAGTTTACTGGCTGCATAGCTCCACCTCATGGTGCTTGGCGGGCCATAAATGAGGTTGTCGTCCTCTTTCAATGGGGCGTGCATGTGCTTGCCATAGACCTCGGATGTAGAGGCCACGAGGATTTTTTTCCTATATCTATTTGCCAGTTTCAAGGCGGTTTCCGTGCCCAGGATGTTGGTCTCTATGGAAGAGAGGGGATTTTCGAGCACATATTTTACACCTACGGCCGCAGCCAGGTGAACCACACAGTCGCACTCGGAAATGAGCCTGTCCATCACCTTTGTATTCAAGATGGTATTGACGCAATAGTGAAAGCGGGGGTTGCCGTTTAGATGCGAGATGTTTTCCAAGCTGCCCGTGGAAAGATCATCGATTACAGTGACTTCTTCTCCTTTGGCAATTAAAAGATCACAGAGATGGGAACCTATGAACCCTGCTCCCCCCGTTACAAGGATTTTCATTTATCTCCTCTCGATACCTTAAGTTAGAACTTATCTATTCAATATAGCAGTAAAAAGCAAGCCAATATTGGAGCATGGTATAAGATCGATTCTGGAATTTTGCCTATCCATCTTATTTAAACCAGATAGGTTTTTCAATCAACCTGTATGATTTGTGGCTTTACTCCAAAGGCCTCAAGGACAAGCCTGTCCGTATCTTTTCCCAGTATACCTGCATCTCCTATCTGGAGATCAATTCTTCCTTTAACATACAGCAAGCGATTTTTCTTACAGGATTGCCTTCCTTGTCGTATTCGATATTGCCAGGGTGAAAAATCCTATTCATTACACAGCCCTCGGGTATCTTGAGCTCAAAGAGTTCCGTTTCTGTCAAGGGAGGCCTCTTTTCCAAGAGGTCGTCCCTGATTTCATAGGCATGAAGGGGATAGTCTTCACAAAGGGGGCAGGTATATACTCTACCATTGGGGAAGACGAAGTAATTCTCGGCCACGAGTCCCGCGCATGAAAAGCTTTCCTCTGCCTCCAGAAATACCTTGGGATAAGTACAATACATGCCAAGTTCTGCTGCATGCAAGGCTGTTTCTGGGACTATCTCCATCCATTCTTCGTACCTGAGCTGTAGGTCCGTCTCGTTTCTCTTGGCCGGGTTGCCCCTTATGCCTATGACCTGAATAAAAAATCTCGATACCCCAAGCCTTTTCAAGATTGGTGGCATATTGGGCAGATCTTTGATGTTGGCCCTGCTTGCCGTGAAGATACTGCTGATGGTAAAACCCCTTGAGACAGCCTCTTTCATGCCCTTTATGCAGGTATCGTAACAACCCTGTCCACGAATGGCATCGTTTACTTCCTTGGTGGAACCATCGAGACTGAAACTGAAATAGTCGACCTCCAGGGGACTTACCCGGTCCAGGATGTCATTGAACAAATAGCCATTCGTATCCACGGTTATGGATGCATAACCAAGGCCCTTGGCATCCCTGATGGCCTGAGAGAGGTCTGGATGAAGGGTGGGCTCTCCTCCGAGAAATATAACGTTGGTATCTGAGACAGACTTGAAGGTGCTGGGTTGGCCAGAAAGGGAAAATAGTCTGAGCCATTTTTTAATCGTAGCGATGTCCAAGGTCTTGGTTCCATGCTGTTCAGGGTTGATGTAGCAGTGGCGACACCTGAGATTGCAGGCAGTCAAGATGTGAAAAAAGAGATTCCTGGAATGTGGCTTGAACTCAACTGTACGCTTGACAATGTCCATGATATGTTCCTGTGACAAAAACTATTTCTGTGACAATGTGTAGGATTCGAGCAGTGTACCTTTGAGATATGTGTTGTCAGGCCTCGAAAAGAATTCCTTGAACAGTTCAAGGCTTTCTGCCCTGAGCACATTGCCCTTGATCCTGGTGGCAAAGTCCTGGTAAAGGTGTGCAGGCTCACCTTCACGGTGAAAGTGGGCTCCATGTGAAAAAGGCTTGGTAAAATCTATTCCAGTCGCACCTCCCATGATATCTTCATATGCAAAGACGATCCTGTGGGCGCCATTTATTATCAATGCCCCAAGGCACATGAGACAGGGTTCAAGGGTGGTGTATGCAGTAAATGTACCACCTGGTCTGCCTCTATCGATCCAGTCTTTCAAGGCGCGGATCTCTGCATGGTCGAGTTCATTCTCCTCATCCTTGCCCGTGTTGATCCTGTCCCCTGTGCCAACGATCCTATCTTGGCAGACCAAAATACAACCAACGGGAAACTCGCCCTTTTTCATGGCCCTTCTGGCACCCTCCAAGGCCTTTCCCATCCAGAATATGTCCGTTTTCCCAATATCATTCATGTCTAATAAGCCAGCCCTTTAGATATTCTTCGAGAACGAAGGCAGTGTCTGTTTCTGCCTGCATGGCCTTTTGGACCTCCATGATGCCTTTTCCGGAGACAGAGGCATAGAGTCGTTTGCAGATAAAGTTTACGCATATCACATGCCTTGCCTCCAATAAACAGCCCCTTGGGCCGAGAAACCAGCAACCCGTTGGATCCCAGGGTTTTCGAGGAAGGTTCACGCCAAGGAGAAGGTTTACCAAGAGGGTTACGACATCGAACTTGTTTTCTATGCCTTGGCCGCAGCAGCTTCCTCCATCTTGAAGTGCACATCTCGTGCACTCCTCTACCACTCCATATTCCTTCATTGTCCGCCATGTTTCTCGGATCTTTTCTCGGTAGTCGTTCAATAGGCGTGATATCGTGGGGTCGTTTTTCATCTCATTACCCAGGCTGTCGAAGATAAATGTGGCCCAGGAAAGTTTTTCCTCCATATCGTGCCCAGGTCCAACAGGCATGTCTATGATTTTTTTTTCGGATTGGAATGGCATGTGTTTGTTGTTCAATTCGTGGATTTTTTCTCAGATATAGGGCAAAGCCTTATTGATCAAGACAAGTACAAGCTGATATGTTAAAATTAATTCTACCAAGGATTAAGAAAAACCATGAATATTCTACCTGAAACCCCTTGGTCTTGCATGAGAGAGGTCTCAGGTGGTCATTTTATACCGTTTACCTTTAAAAGTAAGTATTTTTATCAGGAGTATGCAGGGTGAAACAGGAATCTCTTTATGCCAAGGCGGGAGTGGACATTGACAAGGCAAACAGGCTTGTGGATCGTATAAAGTCTATAGTATCGGCTACTTATACCAAGGGTGTGATTACCGAGATCGGCGGCTTTGCCGGGCTTTTCGCCCTTGATCATGACAATTACGAGGCCCCTGTTCTCGTGTCTTCGACAGATGGGGTGGGTACCAAATTGAAAATAGCCTTCCTGACCGGTCGGCACGATACAGTGGGGATAGATCTGGTGGCCATGTGCGTAAACGATGTGGTGGTGACTGGCGCACAGCCCCTATTTTTCTTGGATTATTTTGCAACGGGCGAACTTAGCGAGGAGGTGGCCGCCTCTGTCATTCAAGGTATTGCCGAGGGATGCAGCCAGGCAGGGTGCGCGCTTATTGGCGGCGAAACCGCTGAGATGCCTGGTATGTATCAGGACGACGAATATGATCTGGCTGGCTTTTCTGTTGGGGTCGTCGACAGGGCCAAGATCATAGACGGTTCAGAGATAGGGGTGGGTCATGAGATCATAGGTGTAAATTCTAGTGGGCTACACAGCAATGGTTTCTCCCTGGTGAGAAAGATCTTTTTCGAGGACATGGGGCTCAAACCCGATGACAGGCTCAGCGAGATCTCTGGACGTAGCCTTGGAGAAGAGCTCCTCGTGCCCACCAGGATCTATGTCAAGACAGTTCTCAATCTCATAAGATCGTTCAAGATAGATGGGATTGTCCACATCACTGGCGGTGGATTCCAAGACAATATTCCACGAGTGCTTCCCCGCTCTTGTAAGGCAGTCATCAACAAGGGTACCTGGTATGTGCCGCCTATTTTCAAGGCCATAAAGAAGGCAGGAGATGTACCAGAAGAGGAGATGCTTCGCACCTTCAATTGTGGTATAGGGCTTATCCTCATAGCGCCTGCCTCGAGGAGTCAGGATATCCTTTTGCAGCTCAAGGCCCTTGGGGAAGAGGCCTTTGTCATTGGCAGCATCGAGAAGCAGACCGCAGGAGAACCCATGGTGGAATTCAGAGGAGAGTCCATCTTTTGATCTTGGTGAGTAGTTGTCTCTTAGGTACTTCTTGCCGTTATGATGGCAGGAGTTGGCCCTGTCGAGAGGTGTTGAAGCTGTCGAGATCGAGCTCGTTTGTGCCTGTCTGTCCCGAGCAGCTCGGTGGGCTGTCAACACCTAGACCGCCTGCCAGGATTGTTGGAGGAGACGGATTCGACGTCCTTGCTGGACGTGCAAAGGTCATAAGGCGTGAAGACGGAGTCGACGTTACCGAAGCTTTTGTCAGAGGTGCCAAGGAGTGCCTCAAGCTAGTGGAGATCTTTGGTCTTGAAAAGGCACTTTTGAAGGCCAAGAGTCCTTCTTGTGGCTTGATGCGCCCTGTTGGGGTGACTGCTGCAGCCTTGTTGCTATCAGGGGTGGAGATCAGGGAGTTTTAGTTCCCAGCCTTTGCCATGACCCTTTCTTTCAGGTCCTTTCCGACCTTGAAAAATGGCAATTTCTTGGGTTTCACCTTGATTTTCTCTCCAGTTTTTGGGTTTCTGCCAGTATAGGCCTTGTATTCCCTGATGCTGAAACTTCCAAAGCCCCTGATCTCGATACCTTCTCCCCTTACCAAGGCCTCTGTCATGTCATTGAAGATGGAATTTACTATGAATTCACTCAGCTGGCGCTGGATATTCATTTTTTTTGCCAAGGCGTCTATCAGGCTGGATTTGTTCACAAGTTCCTCCATTCAAAAAATCTCTTTATTACCAGGATGTTGCTATTAAATACGAGAGTGTTTATATCTGTCAAGGAACTTTTGGCATATTTAGTTAAAAAAATCACACAGCCCATGTAGGATAACACTATGAAAGAGTGGATAAAAAAAGTGGCAGGGTTTCAGGATCTGCCCGATTCGGGACAAGAGGGCCAGGACGATTCCCAGGGCCAAGACGATCAGGCTCAGGAGGAATTTGAGGCCATGGCACAAGAGGATTCCCAAGGTGAGACGGTTCGTGAGGATGACGAGGAAAAGGATAGATTTTTAGACAGGCTCAAGAAGAAGATGTCCCGGTCCCGGAAGGGATTCGTGCATCAGATCGATGAGCTGTTGCTTGGCAAGAGGCAGATAGATCCAGAGCTCTTGGACGAGTTGGAAGAACTACTGGTAATGGCTGACATGGGGGTGAGTACCGTTCAGGAGATCCTGGATGACTTGCGCCTTCAAGTCGAGAGACAACAACTGAGCAATCCCGAGGCCCTGCGTCAAAAGTTGAAAGAGGCCATAGAGGATCTGTTCAACAAGGCAGACAAAGAAGCAGGTAATATCACATGGCAACCAGTGCCCTTTGTGATACTCGTTGTGGGGGTAAATGGAGTTGGAAAGACAACGACCATAGCGAAATTGGCCTTTCAGTTGAAAGAACAAGGGAAAAAGGTGCTGCTTGTTGCAGCAGATACCTTCAGGGCCGCAGCAGTGGAGCAGTTGGAGGTATGGGGAAAGAAGATAGGGGTGCCTGTGATCAGCCACAAATCCGGCTCGGACCCTTCTGCTGTCGCCTATGACGGCATCGAGGCCGCACTGGCCCGGGGGATGGATGTTGTCATAGTGGATACGGCAGGTCGCCTTCATACCCAGGTCAATCTCATGGAGGAACTAAAAAAGATAAAGAGGGTCATGGGCAGGAAGATGGAAGGGGCCCCTCACGAGGTCTTTCTGGTGCTAGATGCCACCACGGGCCAGAATGCTGTCAGCCAGGCAAGGATGTTTTGCGAGGCAACAGATGTCACGGGTATATGTCTGACAAAACTCGATGGGACAGCAAAGGGTGGCATTGTCACGAGCATAGTCCATCAGATGAAGTTGCCCATAAGATACATAGGTATTGGAGAGAGGATGGAGGACCTCCGTCCCTTCGACTCGAAAGAGTTTGTAGAGGCCCTTTTTGATTGATTACAGGCTGCAGAGTGGGGCTTTCAGACCTTCTCAAAGAGTTCCGGTGTCCTTTTGAGCCTTGTTATTACCCGTTTCTTCCCTATGGCCACCATTACGTCAAAGATACCAGGGCCTTTGAGTTGCCCGGTCAGTACCGTTCTCATGCCATTTATGATTATGCCAGCCTTGGTATCCTTGTCTTCGGCAAATCTTCTCACCGCTGCCTCTGTGGTCTCCAATGTCCAAGGCTCCACTGCCTCTAACTCTTGCCCCAGGGCGGGGAGCAATTCCTTGAGTTCTGGGCGTTTGAGCACGTTTTTCTTGAGTGCCTTGGGCACGATTTCGAAGTCGTCTGCAAAGTAGGCCCTTCCAAGGGTGGCGAAGTCCTTGAGGGTGTGGAATCTTGTCCTGATCAAATCAAGGGTATCCAGGAACCATTGCCTCTTTTCTCCTTCGTACGCATCATCCCACAGACCTTGCTCCTTGAAGTCTTCCTTTATCATCTCGGCAATTTCTTCTATGGGCAAGGTGCGGAGATAGTGGGCGTTGATATTGATGGCCTTTGGATCGGTGAAGAATTTTGGATCTCCCTTTCGATAGTTGAAGATAGAGTTCGACTTGTTGATGCGCTCAAGGGAAAATGCCTGGATCAACTCTTCCTTGGAAAAGATTTCCTGATCAGTGCCAGGGTTCCAGCCCAAGAGCACCAGGAAATTGACCAGTGCCCACGGGATGAAACCCATCTGCCTGTACCACTGGACGGAAACCACCTCTCCGTGGGTCCTCTTGGAGATCTTACGTTTTTGAAGGTCCAGGGTCAGGGGCATGTGGGCAAAGACCGGTGTCTTGGCCCCGAGCGCTTCATAGAGGAGTATCTGCCTGATGGTATTGCTCATGTGGTCCTGGCCCCTGATGATATGGGTGATCCTGTCCCTGATGTCGTCGACGACATTGCAGAGCAGATACAGGGGCCTGCCATTGGATCGGACAATGACAAAGTCTTCTATTTCGCTGTAATCTTTCTCGATTCGTCCCAGTACCTTGTCGTCATAGCCTATCTTTCCCTGTCTTTCAGGGACCTTGAAGCGAACAACATAGGGGAGGCCTTCGGCCTCTTTTTTTGCTATCTCTTCTGGTGTCAGGTTTCTACAGGTGCCATCATATTTGATGTCTCGTTTTTCCTTGAGGGCCTGTTTCCTTTTGGTTTCCAGTTCTTCTTTTGTGCAAAAGCACTTGTATGCCTTCCCCTCATCGAGGAGCCTGTTGGCCACTTTTTTGTGTTCCTCGGCAAATTCACTCTGAAAATAAGGACCTTCATCCCAATCGATGCCAAGCCAGGTCAATCCGTCTATGATCCCCTGGATAGATTCCTGGGTGGAGCGTTCTACATCGGTATCTTCTATTCTCAATATAAATTTGCCCTTGTGCTTTCTTGCATAGAGCCAGTTGAAAATGGCTGTCCTAGCCCCTCCTATGTGTAGATATCCTGTGGGGCTTGGCGGAAATCTAACTATAACCTCTGACATGGTATCCTTTTTATCCTCGTCTTTTCTCGTAGTGTTTGTATGAATGGTTTTGATGCTCCAGGAAGGTCAGTGTTTTCTGTTCTTCTTCTTTTCTTCCTGCTTGAATTTCTTTTCTATCTTGGCCCAGGTATCCCTGAGGGTTACAGTCCTGTTGAAGACCGGATTCCCCGGGCTGGAATCTTTGGAATCGGCACAGAAATAACCGATGCGTTCAAATTGATAGACCTGTCCAGGCTTGGCCTCCCTGAGGGATGGCTCCAACATACAGCCTTTTAGTATCTCCAGGGAGTTTGGATTGACAAAGTCCAGGTAGCTCTTCCCCTCCTGGGCGGCCTTGTCTGGATAGGGATGGTCGAATAGGCGGTCGTAGAGGCGGATCTCGGCCTCAAAGGCATGGCGACAGCTGACCCAATGTATGGTACCTTTGACCTTTCGTCCATCTGGTGCATTGCCACCTTTTGTAGCAGGGTCATAGGTGCATCTGAGTTCGATTATCTCTCCAGTCCTTTCGTCCTTGATCACCCCGGTGCACTTGATGAAATAGGCATAACGGAGTCTTACTTCACGACCAGGTGAAAGCCTGAAGAACTTCTTGGGGGGGGCTTCCATGAAATCCGTACGTTCGATGAATATCTCCCTGGAAAAAGGTACCATCCTAGTGCCATAAGAGGGATCTTCCGGGTTGTTTATTGCCTCCAATTCTTCTTCTTGGCCTTCGGGGTAGTTTTCTATGACCACCTTCAAGGGATTCAGTACACCCATGACCCTTGGTGCCGTCTTGTTGAGTTCTTCCCTCACGCAATGTTCCAAGAGGGCTACGTCCACCACGCTTTCTTTTTTGGCCACACCTATGCGTTCGCAGAAATTGCGGATGCCTGCTGGGGGCAATCCTCTCCTCCTCATGCCCGAAATCGTGGGCATCCTGGGGTCGTCCCATCCAGAGACTACACCCTCTTCCACCAGCCGTATCAGCTTCCTCTTGCTGAGTATGGTATAGGTGAGGTTGAGTCTGGCGAATTCTATCTGCTGAGGGTGGCATTCTACCTCCAGGACGTCCAGGAACCAGTCATAGAGGGGGCGGTGATCTTCAAACTCCAGGGAACATAGGGAATGGGTGATGCCTTCGATGGAATCGGACAGGCAATGGGCAAAGTCATACATGGGATAT
>JALSNW010000027.1 GCA_026986785.1 Deltaproteobacteria bacterium
TATTCATACAATGCGTGGGCTCGAGGCAAGACGACAGGATGTACTGTTCCAGGGTCTGCTGTACCCATTCGGTTCAGTCGGCCATAGAACTGAAGAAGGAAGATCCATCAAAATCCGTATACATCCTCTATCGAGACATGAGGACCTATGGTCAGAGAGAATCCCTCTATAAGGAGGCCCGCAAACTTGGCATAATATTCATCAACTATGAACTCCATGGAAAACCAGGGGTCAAAAAGGATGAAAAAGGCCTGATTGTAGAGGTATGGGATCACGTACTCCACAAGCCATTGATCATAGAAACAGATGTAGTTGTCCTGGCAAGTGCCATCTTGCCCAATCCAAAGACCAGGGAGCTTGCCAGGCTATTCAAGGTCTCTGTTGACAATTATGGTTTTTTCCAGGAAGCCCACGCTAAGCTTCGTCCAGTAGACTTTTCCGTAGACGGACTCTTCATGGCTGGCCTCGCCCACTATCCCAAACCCATGGAAGAATCCATTGCCCAGGCAAAGGCGGCAGCTGCCAAGGCCTCTGCCATCCTTTCCAAAAAGGCCATAGAGCTTGATGCCACAAGGGCGGAGATCGATCCAAGAAAGTGCGATGGATGTGGACTTTGCGTGGATGTCTGTCCATACCAGGCCATTAGCTTAGAGGAAGGGATAGACGATCAAGGCAGGCCATGGAAACGCATCCTCATCAACAAAGCGAGATGCAAGGGCTGTGGTCTCTGCCAGGGAACTTGTCCCAAGGAAGGAATCAATGTAGCAGGGTTTACAACCAGCCAGATCAAGGCGCAGATAGAAGCCGCCCTTTCTGGATAAGCCATATATCTACACAGGAGATTAGAATAATGAATTATGAACCAAAGATTATAGCATTTTGCTGCAACTGGTGCTCCTATGCGGCAGCAGATCTGGCAGGGATCTCGAGGATCCATTATCCACCAAACGTAAGGATCATCAGGGTCATGTGTTCCGGGATGGTCCATCCCGACCTGGTGATAGAGGCCCTGAACAAGGGGGCAGACGGAGTGATGGTCCTTGGGTGACACCTGGGAGAATGTCATTACCAGGATGGTAATTACAAGGCCCTGGCCAGGGCACAGATGGTGGAAGAGGTATTGGAAGATTTCGGATACGAAAAGGAACGGTTCATGATCTCTTGGTGCTCTGCTGCAGAACCAGATAGATTTGCAGAGGAAGTTACCAAGATGACCAAAAAGGTGGAGGCCCTGGGACCACACCGGAACAGCCTTGCCAAGGCCAAAGTAGGCTGAAAGGAGCTCAATCATGGCAATAAAGGTAGCAGAAGAATGGCTGAGTGCCTGTTCAGGCTGTGAGATAGCCATATTGAACATGGGTGAAGCCCTGCTGGATCTACTGGAGCAGTTGGAGTTTGTGCATATGCCAGTGCTCATAGATCACAAATACCTCGGACAGCTCGGTCAGTCAGATACGATTGACATTCCAGAGGCTGATATTGGAATCGTCTCAGGGGCTGTTGCCAATGAAGAACACCTCGAGGTACTGAAAAAGATGAGAAAAAGTTGCAGGCTGCTCATCGCCCTTGGCACATGTGCGACTCACGGCGGCATACCTGCCTTGCTGAACTCATGGACAATGAAGGAGGCCCTTGAAACCATCTTCAGCACCCCCACCACAGAAATACCTGCATCTATACCGGACAAAGGGGTCCCCCCGCTTCTCGACCGCATTTATGCAGTGGACGAGAAGGTAAAGGTTGACATACTCATGCCTGGATGCCCACCCAATCCTCAACACATAGCAGAGCTATTCGCAACCCTTCTCGAAGGAGACCAGCCAACACTCCCAGAGAAGAGCGTGTGCGACACATGCCCAACCCTGAGAAAGGGTAAAGGTGGGGTTAAGAAGATAAAAAGATTTCTTGAAAATGCAGCTTGCGACCCCAAGGAGCCCCTTGACAAGATGCAATGCCTGCTGGAACAGGGTTTCATGTGCATGGGGCCTGTAACTGCAGCAGGCTGTGCTGCCGAAGGCGCGCCCCGCTGCATAAGTGCACGTGTACCATGCAGGGGCTGTTTTGGGCCAGTACGGCCACATGGTAACCAGATGCTCGACATGATAAATGCCCTTACCAGCAATGGCATAGATTGGAAGACGATAGTAGACCGGCGCTCTCTTCTGCGCTTTTCAGGGGCCCATGGCCTTCTAAGGCCCATTGGCCACAAGTAACAATTGGAGGACAAACAGATGGATAAGGTAATAAACATTCAGCCGGTCACTCGGATAGAGGGACATGCCAGTATTGCCATTCACCTGGACGACAATGGCAATGTCCACGAAACCAGACTGCACATCATGTCGCTCAGGGGCTTTGAAAAATTCATAGAGGGCCGACCTGCGGAAGAGGTGCCAAGGATAGTCAACAGGATATGTGGGATATGTCCGTGGATGCATCATCTCGCAGCCTGTAAGGCAGTGGATGCCTGCTTCGGCATTACGCCTCCACCAGCTGGGCACAGGCTTAGGGAACTGTGCCAGGTAATGGCCCATATAAGTGACAAGATCCTCCATTTCTTTTTCCTGGCAGCCCCCGACTTCGTCATGGGCCCAGATGGACACTACAGTGTAAGGAACATAATGGGGATCGTAAAAAAGGCCCCGGAGCTGGCATCAAAGGTGGTGAAGATGCGCCAACTCGGCCAGAATATGCTGGAACGATTTGCAGGAAAGGCCATCCATCCCATAGCCGGGGTCACAGGGGGATTTGCAAAGCCCATGCTGGAGGGGGAAAGAAAAGAACTCACCAATGGGGCAAGGCAACTGCTCGACTTTGCCCTCTACGGCCTTGACTATGCCAAAAAGAATATCTTCAGCCAGTATGAAGAACTCATAGAAGAATTGGGGGCCATAGAAACTGGATTTTTGGGGACCGTGGACACCCAGGATAGTCTCAGGCTCTATGATGGAAAGTTAAAGCTCATGAAGCCTGATGGGACCTATACCAAATTCAGCAGTGAAAATTATACAGATTTCATAGAGGAACACGTAGCACCTTGGTCCTACGCCAAGATGCCCTACGCAAAGGTTTGGGGTGAAGGCTTCTCACTGGATCTCGATGGCCCGAAAGGCATATACAGGACGAACACCCTGGCGAGAATCAACGTGGCAGACAAGATGGCCACTCCCCATGCCCAGGCCGCCCTTGAAGAATTCAGAGACAAATTTGGTCGACCTGCCCAAAGCACCTTGCTTTATCATTGGGCCAGGCTTATAGAGCTGGTCTATGCCTGTGAAAGGACGGTAGAGATCCTGGAAGATGACCAGATCACGGACCCAGAGGTTAGGGTTGCCTCTGAGCCCAGGGCAGGTAGAGGAATAGGCTGCGTAGAGGCACCAAGGGGCACGCTCATTCACGATTATACTACTGACGAAAATGGTTGCATCACAAGCGCCAACATGATCGTTGGAACTACACACAATATTGCCCCCATGAACCTGAGTGTTGGCATGGCAGCCAGGTCCCTCATCAAGAAAGGTCGAATAAACGAAGGACTGCTCAACAGGATCGAGATGGCGGTCCGCGCCTATGATCCGTGAATCTCTTGTGCCACCCACCGCCTGGACGGCGGCCCACCAGTTACGATTTCGGTCATAGATTCGAGAGGGGAGCTTGTTGCACGCATAGACAACTACCAGGAGGCATGATCATGGTTGACAAGAAAAGGAAACGAAAAGTAGTGAAGGCAGAATGCCCAAGCTGTGCATGTGGCTATATCGGCCATATGACCGTTGACGAACTAAGAGAACGGGCAGTTGGAGAAGATTTTGATGCAAGGTGTCCAGTATGCCGCCAGATACACCTCAGCAGGGAGGAAATAGAAGAGATAGAAAGATGTCGGCTGGTCGAATCAGAACAGTTTCAGGAGGTAAAGAAACAGGCAGAGGCCTAAACTGCCCCCCCTGAAACCAGGGCATGGAACGATTTCGTCAGGAAGATAAAAAGCTTCTTCCACCATCCGAGCCATCTTGTGATCCGGATTAGATATTAGATTATCAAAAAACCATCTGGGCCAAGGCTTGTTGCAAGCATCACAGAATTTATCTCCCTGTGATCGTTCCATGTCCCAACGGACTGATTTTCCCCGTTCAACCAAAAAGCCTCTATGTCTCCGGCAAGGGGAATATACTCAACAAGCCCTGAGAGTGCCGCCTTGAGATCTGCATTCCCATGGAACAAGGAGCCTTCCTCTTGGATCCACCTGCCCATACGCTCGACTCCATGAAGACCTATGGAAAGGCCAAATTCTCGAAATGCCAGTCTGTATTCTGCTGAAAGATCCAAGAGCCTTGTCCCAAGAAAGTATCTAAGTCCCTCAGCTGCTGCACTTAATAGGCTCACAAGAAGGGGCACATCCTCCATATAATGGCTCTTTATCATCTGGGCCACCCTGCACGAGTCGAAAAGCAGGCCCCCGAGACCCAATGGATCATCTGTGACCAGGTCTATACCCTGACAGATGCCCGCCATATCACGGATCTCATCCAAGAGATCAGGATATTGACCCGCCTTCATCAGATCCATTGGGCCGCACATCTGAAGTTCATTGTAGGTTACATAGCCATCCAGGGGGTCATGTTGTCCCATGGAGGGGACCAACACCCTGGTCAAGTCAACACTCATCTTCCAATACATGCGCTTCTTGCCATCGACCGAAGAGACATAAGTGAATGCAGCATGGGCTGTCTTTGCAAGATCTATTGCCCACCTGTTGTAAGTAAGATCACCCGTTACCCGGCTCACCTTGTTCAATGCATGCATCCACTTGGTGAGATAGTGATAATACTGTCCATCTCTGTCCCATTCCAGACGTTCATCGAAAGGCTCATCAATCCCACGTTCAAGAAGGGGCTTACCTATCCTGAGTCCTCCAATTGTGGGATGATCTTTTCCTTCATCCTCATCCAAACCGCTAATCCATCCAGTCCTTGAATCATCTTTGCTGAAACGCCCGAGAATAAAGTGGACCTGATCCACGAGCTGCAGGGCAAGATCCTTGTATATCTTGTCCTGGGTGAGTCTGAAAAGCTCCAAAAAATTGCATACAGCAAAGGCATCTGTCCAGAGATAACGCCGTGGGGAAGGGCTTGGAGGGGAAAGCCCTGTTTCCCGTGCAAACTCTTCCATTATCGTCATAATAACTGCTATAGCTGCCTCTGACTTCATGATCTTCTCCTTTGTACGAACCAGTTTTTTGTCTTTTTATAATATGGGGTCACAGACACCAGTTGTCCAATTCCCTCATGATCACCCCAAGAGGCTTGCCATCCAAACTGCCAATGGTTAACTGATCTCTTATGGAATCCAATGACATGCGAAAAAAAGCCATTGCCAGCTTGTTGGGGAAGGGCCTTTCAGAAGATGAGGCGAAAAAACGCCTTGAACACTATGGCACAAATATGCTGCCTCGTGCCAAGAAGAAAACTCTGCTCTCATCCCTGGCTGCCCAGTTCAAGAGCCCATTGATCCTACTTCTCATGGCAGGAGCGGTTGTATCCATAGCACTTGGCCAGATCCATGATGGCATAGCAATAGTATTGATACTGATACTAAATGGCATCATTGGATTCATCCAGGAATTTCGGGCAGACAAGGCCATGGAGGCCCTCAAAAAAATGGCAGCGCCAACTGCCCTTGTAATACGCGGGGGCAGGCACAGAAAAATCCCTGCATCCCAACTTGTCCCAGACGATATAGTGGTGATCGACTCTGGAGATATCATCCCAGCGGATATTCTCCTCTTGGATGGCGTGGACATCAGGGTCGACGAGTCCGCATTGACAGGGGAATCGGTAACGGTACCTAAGAAACCCGCCACAGATATCGAATCCCAGGATGAGGAATCCATGCTCTTCATGGGTTCAGTTGTGGTCTATGGCAGGGGTGTGGGGATAGTAAAGGCCACTGGGCCCAATACGAGATTTGCAGCCATTGCCAGTCTCTTGGACCAGGCTGGCAATGAGATGACACCCCTACAGAGACGTCTGGACAGGCTTGGGAAAAATCTCACCCTCTGGGTACTTGGCATCTGCGCCATGGTATTCCTTGCAGGTCTTTTAAGGAGCAGGGATGTCATGGAACTCTTTCTCACCTCGGTAAGCCTTGCAGTAGCAGCAGTGCCAGAAGCACTTCCGGCAATAGTCACCATATCTCTTGCTCTTGGGGCAAGAGAGCTTGCCAAGAAAAAGGCACTTGCAAGGAACCTTCCTGCAGTCGAGACCCTGGGCGCTGTAACCTTCATCTGTTCGGATAAAACCGGCACAATCACACTCAACAGGATGAGGGTAGAGAAGATACTCGACGCAAAGGGCAAAACAATAGAGAAAGATCCCTCGGTCTGGGAACTCGTCTTGGCTATGGCCCTTTGTAATCATGTCTCCAAGACACCTGAAGGCAAACTCATTGGAGATCCAACAGAGACTGCTCTGGTAGAGAAGGTGTTGGAGTTCGGTATCGACTTGGAGCAACTCGAGGCTGAATTCCCCTTGGTGGCGGAAATCCCTTTCAGTTCTCAACGCATGTGCATGACCACCATCCACCAGATGGGGGATGGTTCCTTCATTGCCCTCTCGAAGGGAAGCCCTGAAGCAATCATCCAGAGGTGTGTTGGCATATCTCCCAAAGAGATAGATAGATGGAACAAGACACTGGCAGGTTCAGGGCTCAGAGTCCTCGCATTTTCTTTCAAAAAACTTGCCACCTTGCAGGATTCCTTGACGGATGTGGAAGACCAAATGCACTTTCTCGGAATGGCAGGCCTGATCGACCCACCCAGGCCAGAGGTGCCCGGGGCAGTAGCTACCTGTTTCAACGCTGGCATCAATCCGGTCATGATAACTGGCGATCATCCTGAGACCGCATTGCACATAGCAAGAAAGATCGGGCTTCTGCGGCCACGAGATCCACAAGTGGTTGTAACGGGCAAGATGCTTTCAGCCATGCCTCAACAAGAACTACTCTGGACTGTAAAAAAGGTGAGGATCTATGCCAGGATCAACCCTGAGCAAAAGCTCCTCCTCGTGTCAGCCCTTCAGAAAAATGGCCAGGCAGTGGCCATGACGGGAGACGGTGTCAACGATGCACCGGCACTCAAGCAGGCAGACATAGGGGTTTCTATGGGCATAAATGGGACAGATGTCGCCAAGCAGGCCTCTGATCTGATACTGCTGGATGACAATTTCGCCACGATAGTCAGGGCAATCAAGATCGGCAGAAGGATATATGACAATATCAGAAAATTTCTGAAATACCTCCTGGCAAGCAATACAGCAGAGATACTGATCATTTTTCTCGCGCCTTTTTTCGGCCTTCCCATACCCCTTCTCCCAATCCAGATCCTGTGGATAAACCTGATCTCCGATGGGGCCCCCTGCCTTGCCCTGGTTGCAGAACCAGCTGAAGCAGATGTAATGAAAAGACCCCCGAGACACCCAAAAGAGGGCCTTTTTGCCAGGGGTATCTGGCAACACCTCCTATGGATGGCACCTTTCATGACGGCCCTTTGCCTTGGTGTACAAAAATTTGCCCTGGAGACAGGGGCACATTGGCAGACAATGACCTTTACTACCCTTGCCTTTTGCCAACTCGCCCACGTCCTTGCTATCAGATCGGAAAAGATGTCCCTGTTCAGCCAGGGCCTCATGTCTAACATCCCCCTGACCTTGACAGTATGCATCACAGCAGCAGTACAGGTGGGAATCATATACCTGCCTGAGTTTGCCAATCAACTGCACATAGCTGCCCTGAGCCCAAAGGAAATGGGGATATGCGTGGCAGCTGCACTCGCTATATTTGGAGCAGTAGAGATAGAAAAACTGCTACTGAGAAAAGGGATATTGAAATATAAGAGATAGACGGCTTGAAGAACCTTTTACCCTGGACTATGCACTTCAAGTGCCTGAAGAATTGAGACTCATTGCATTGTCGGCATGCATCTGTGCCTATTGTGCTTTCACCCAAAAGCTGAAGTTCAATCCGTGATAAGTCCGTCAGGCATTCGACGCCGCAAGGGCTCACAATTTTACCGAATCTGTTTTGTTGCCGGGCACTTGAAGTACCAAAGTACGTCAGAGTGCCCTCCGCATCGTATCTTTGGCAAACTTGCGAGCTGCATAATCCTCGTTTACTTGACAATGTGTTGATACTGGAGACGTTTTGTCAAAGTTTGCAAGAGACCTCCACCATTTAATAACGGCTAACCATGCGGCCTAAGAGCCGTCTCCACCAAGAAACCTTTCAAAGATAGCAAATGCATTCTTTACTGCCGGGGTATCAATGGGCAGATCCAAGAGGGACTCTTGAGCCATCTCCTTCTCAAATATCTCGTCACTTGCCGGCAGATAACCACCGAATTCCAGGTCCGTATTCTCAATTGCCTCATGGACATGCTTGTCCAGGGCAGCAGGGACCTCTACCGGTACCCTGTTTACCACCAAGACCTTTTGTCTCACATCCACCTGGAGAGACTTGGTGAGATCTGCTATGCGCGCTGCTGTCAGCACACCCCTGGCAGAAGGATCAGAGACGACGAAAAGGGTATGGATCTTCCTAAGATTGAGCCTGCTTAAATGCTCCATGCCAGCCTCGTTGTCAACCAACAGGTACCGGTAATTTCTGGCCAGTTTTTCCATCACTTGGGCAAGGATAGAATTTGCCATGCAGTAACAGCCAGGCCCTTCTGGCTGGCCCATCACGAGAAGATCGAAACCCTTGGCCTCTATTACCGCCTGATTTATATGAAGCTCCATGAATTCATTTTTCGTCATCCCCTGGGGTGTCTCCGTCTTCATTCGTTCCCTGATCTCCCCCAAGGTGATATCTACTTCAAGTCCGAGGAGTTCATTCAAATTGGCATTTGCATCTGCATCCACTGCCAGGACAGGGGTACGCCCTGACTCCACGAGATACTTGATCAAAAGGGCGGTGAGCGTTGTCTTGCCAGTGCCTCCCTTACCTGCCATTGCAATAATCTGTGCACCGTGACCTGTAACCATAACTATCAGCTTCCTTTTGTCTTATCTTCACCTATAGATTACTCCACAACTTTCCAGGTTGAAATAGTTTCTGTACCCCATTTTCTTCACACCTCGACATAGGCCATCAAGGCTGCCATGACAGATGAGTCTACAGGGCCTTGAGGCCATGAAAGCTCTTCCAGGGCCAGAATGAAGCCAAGATCATCTCGATAGTCCAGTATCTTTTGGGCAGTTATCTCCCCTATGCCTGGGATCAATACAAGGCCTTCGAGATCCATCTCATTGATATTGGCCTTTTCAAAAAACAAGAAGGCCCTGGCATCCTGCGGAATTTCGTCAAAATACGATCTTGGGATGATGCCATGATGTAGTATAGAACCTTGATAAACCGATGCCAGGCATAATAATGCTGCCAAAATGATTGTAGAAAGAAGCAGGAGACCTGGCTCGATAAGGAGTCTTTTAGTCAGCCTTCTTGCCCTTGCCTTCACTCTTCAAAAGCTTGTAGCAGATCCCATCCACGAGGGCCTGCCAACTCGCCTCTATTATGTCATGGGAGACACCGACCGTGCCCCATTTGTCCTTTTGGTCCTTGGACTCGATCAAGACCCGCACCTTTGCCGCTGTCCCCGGACTGTCTGGCAATACCCGGACCTTGTAGTCCACCAGGCTCATATCCTTGAGCTGGGGATAAAAGGTCTCAAGCGCCTTTCTTATGGCATTGTCGAGGGCGTTTACCGGACCATTTCCAACAGCTGCCGTATGCTCGATTCTACCCCCTACCCTTACCATGACCGTTGCCTCGGCCTGGGGTGGTGCATCCTCTGTGGTCTTTTGGTCAAACACCCTGAAGCCAAGGAGGTCGAAATATTTCTTCTGGGTACCACTAGCCCTTCGCATTAGGAGCTCGAATGAGGCCTCTGCCCCCTCAAATTGAAATCCCTGGGCCTCCAGTTCCTTGAGCCTGGAGACTATCTCCATCACCAGTGGATCGTCACTTTCGAGATCCAGTCCAAACTGCCTGGCCTTTGCCAATATATTGCTCTTGCCCGAAAGATCAGAAACGAGTATGCGTTGAACATTTCCCACCAATTCCGGCCTTATGTGTTCATAGGTCTCGGGATTTCTCTGGACAGCACTGACGTGAATACCCCCCTTGTGGGCAAAGGCACTGGCCCCCACGTAGGGCTGGTATTTATTAGGGGCGAGATTTGCTATCTCATAGACATACCTGGCAGTACTAGTGAGCTTTTGGAGATTGGGTCCGGCTTTGCACTCATAGCCGAGCTTCAACACAAGAGCAGGGATGATGGAACAGAGATTGGCATTGCCGCAGCGCTCTCCAAATCCGTTCATGGTGCCCTGCACCTGGATCACACCAGCCGTGACTGCGAGCACCGAGTTGGCCACTGCCATCTCCGAATCATTGTGACAATGGATTCCCAGCCTCGTGTCCTTGCCCAGTTCTGTCTTCACCTGCCCTATTATCTCAACTATCTCCCCTGGCATCGTACCACCATTGGTATCACAGAGGACCAGGCACTGCGCCCCTGATTCTTTGGCTGTCTTCAATGTTGCAAGGGCATAATCACGATCTGCCTTGAAACCGTCAAAAAAGTGTTCTGCATCATAAAAGACGGTCTCTACCCTTGATACAAGGAAGCCAAGGGAATCCCTGATTATCTCGATATTTCTCTCGAGGCTGATCCTTAGTGCATCTCTGACATGGATATCCCAGCTCTTTCCGAAGATGGTCACAACCGGGGTATTGGCGTCAACAAGGGCCTTGAGGTTCGGGTCGTTCTCGGCCTTGTTCTTGGCCATGTGAGTGCTCCCAAAAGCAGCCAAGCGGGCATGGGTAAAGTGGTAATTTTGTATCTCTGAAAAAAACTGCTGATCCTTTGGATTGGAACCAGGCCAGCCCCCCTCTATGAAATCCATACCCAATTCATCGAGTTTCAAGGCAATGCGGATCTTGTCCTCTACAGATAGATTAAAGTTTTCCGCCTGTGTTCCATCCCTCAAGGTGGTATCGTAGATTTCTATCTTTTTTTCCATTTAAACCAAACCTTATCTCATACCAGATACGAAAACAATCCAGCAAACCTTACTCCTTCTTGTCCAGCCCAAAGCCTTCATGGAGTGCCCTCACGGCAAGTTCTGTATATTTTTCATCGATTATGCACGAAACCTTTATCTCAGACGTGCTTATCATGAGTATGTTGACATTGTGCTTGGCCAGGATGTCGAACATCTTACTGGCGATACCTGCATGGTTTCTCATCCCCACCCCCACAATCGAGACCTTGGCGATGTTCTTGTCTCCTGCAACACTCTCAGCCCCTATATCCTGGGCCGTCTTCTCCACTATGGACATGGCTTGATCAAAGTCGGCCTTGGGTACAGTAAAGGTCATATCGGTCAGGTCACCCGCCCTTGTGTTTTGAATTATCATGTCCACGATGATATTTGCCTCAGAGATGGGGTTGAAAATCATTGCAGCTATACCAGGCCTGTCAGGCACCTTTTTTACAGTTATCCGGGCCTCGTCCCTGCTATATGTAACACTCGAAACCAGAACGTCTTCCATTGACTCATCCTCCTTAACAACCATGGTGCCAGGTGCACTGGTAAAACTTGATCTCACGTGTATTGGCATGCCATAACGCATGGCAAACTCCACGGATCTTATCTCAAGTACCTTGGCACCAAGGCTGGCCATCTCAAGCATCTCCTCATAGGAAATCCTCTCGATCTTTCTTGCAGACGGACAGATATTTGGATCAGTAGTATAGACCCCATCCACGTCCGTGTAGATCTCACATACATCTGCACCCAGGGCCACTGCAACCGCAACTGCCGTGGTATCGGATCCCCCTCTGCCAAGGGTGGTGATATCACCATCTGTGGTCACGCCCTGAAAACCTGCCACTACGGGAATAATGCCTTTATCAATGGCCTCTGCCAGTTTGTCAGTGGGTATATTTTGGATTCTGGCCTTGCTATGGGAATCATCTGTCTCTACAGGTATCTGATAACCCAGGAATGACCTGGCATCATGCCCCAAGGACTTGACTGCCATTGAAAAAAGGGAGATAGTCACCTGCTCCCCTGTGGACAGAAGCACATCGAGTTCCCTCTTGTCTGGTTGGGCCTGCATCTCCATGGCAAGCCCCAAGAGGTAGTTCGTCTGGCCAGCCATGGCCGAGAGCACCACTACGACATCGTCTCCTTCTTCCTTTCGGGCAATCACCTTCTGGGCCACCCTCTTTATCCTCCTACAGTTGGCCACAGAGGTGCCACCATATTTCTGCACAACGAGAGCCATATATCAGTCCTCTTTCTTTCCGCCCCATATCGGATCCTGTCCAAAATGGTAGAACCACCACTCGCTATCGTTCATACCGTCTTCATTTGGAAGGAAACTGATACGGTAGGCATCTGAATATTCCATCAGCAGCCTGTAGGCTGCATTTATCTGTGCCATCTTTTCCTGGCCATCTTCACCGTGATAGAGATCCGGATGGCATTGTTGACACGCCTTTCTATAGGCATCCATGATCTCATTGCGTGAGGCCTTTTCCATAAGGCCCAACAATTTCCTGGCCCTGTCTATTGCATCCCATCTTCCTTGTTTCATAGGGCACATAAGGTATCAATTCAGCAGATTTTTTACAAGTATATTGCACCCTATTCTTATCTCGAGATTGATATAAGGCCTATGAAAAAGAGGACAACTTATTTGCTCGTGGCACTCGTGACAATAGGTCTTGACACTGACAGCACTGCTTCTTATTATTTAGGCGCAAAAATCATAATGGGCGGGAATAACTCAGTGGTAGAGTGCAACCTTGCCAAGGTTGAAGTCGCGGGTTCAAATCCCGTTTCCCGCTCCAGGCAGTTCATAAAAACGGGCAGCCACTGCTGCCCTTTTTTTGTTCAAGAGAACTTCTACATGCATCCGAGACGCAGACTGCTTACCCTTGCCATCTTATTCTTCTCCCTTGCCTTTCATTCCCTCTTCCCCTGTACTGCTGTCCCACCCTGTCAGGCAGCAGCAGTAGACTCACCTTCCAAGGTCAGCACGACTGCCAGTGGCCAGATAGATATGTGTCTTTCTTGCCACGACGAAAGGCCGGATAGAGCCCATGGCAGAAAGGTGCTGGGTTGTTTCTCCTGTCATCTTGGAAATCCCCTTACAGGCTCTGCAAAACTTGCCCACAAGGGCATGGTCTTAAATCCTGGAGAGCTTTATATAGTCTCCAAGACATGTGGC
This sequence comes from Deltaproteobacteria bacterium, assembly GCA_026986785.1. Classification (GTDB taxonomy): domain Bacteria; phylum Desulfobacterota; class Dissulfuribacteria; order Dissulfuribacterales; family QOAL01; genus QOAL01. Next base: position 13,294 of record JALSNW010000027.1, read on the forward strand.
CAGGAAGGATGCCATACCGACCAGGTAAAGAGGGTGAAAAAGTCTCTCATGGCCACCAATAGAGGGATAATAAGCACCCTTCGCTATTACTGGAACGAGAGCAAGGACCATGATGCCGACCTCACAGTGGAAAAGCTCCTCAAATCCGATCTGGATACCCCTGCCATCGATTACTATAGGAAACTGTGTGGTACCTGTCACCTCTGGCTCAAGAAGCATACCCTGCCGGGCTTCCTTGCAGAGAAAGGTGGAGGCTGCACCACCTGTCATTTCTATAAACCTGGAGTTGGCAAGGATGGGAAAAAGACAAACCATCCCATGATCACGAAACACATCCCCATGAAAAACTGTATAAGATGCCATAATAGAAGCGGCAGGATTGGCATTGCTTACAAGGGGATTTATGAGGCCGAAGGCTATGGCACCCCTTTCGAGGATGGAGACGTATCTGAAGGCCAACTCTCTGATGGCAGATATATAAAAAGGCTAGAGCCAGACATACACTTTAAGAAAGGCCTAATCTGTATTGATTGCCATAATCAAAAAGAGATAATGGGAGATGGCAATGAAAAGGCCCATTTCGAGGAGCAGTTGGAGATAACCTGCACCACCTGCCATGACGGCAGACAAAGGCTCGAAAAGATCTTTGAGGAAGACATCAAGAGACCCAAGTATCCGCTTTTGACCAACCTTGTGAAAAAAAATGGCAACTTTTTCTTAAAGGGGAAAAAAGACCAAAAACTTCACCCCCTACACCGTTTTCTGGACACTGCTTGCAGACATCCCGTGCATGAAAGGCTTGCATGCCAGGCTTGTCACAGCAAATGGGTCCCCCAATGTTATGGCTGTCATGTCGTTAGTGACAAGTCCAAGGATCAGCTCGACAAGCTCTCCAACAAACAAACACCTGGCCGCTGGGAGGAATTCAGGTCGTTTATGAGGTATGAAGTCCCTTCTCTCGGCATCAAAAAGGACTACAAAACCCGGCAAGACAAGGTGGTTATCATAGTTCCAGGTTGACAGGACTTCATCTCCTTTCTGGATGAAAGGGGTAACTGGAGGGGTGATTTCAGGCGCATGACCATCTCATGGATGGATCCTCACACTACCTCCAAAGAATCGAGAAGTTGTATAGACTGCCACACCGATCCCAAGGCCTTGGGACTTGGGGCAGGCTCGTTGGTTAAGATAAAAGGTAGCTGGCGATTAGTGCCAGCAACTTCAAAAAGCAGAGACAGACGGTTGAACATCCCCAGGTTAGACGGCTTTGTGGACATCTCGGGAAAGCCCCTCGTGCTTACTTCCAGAAAGGACCTGAGGCCATTTGACGCTGCCGAGCTTAAAAGGATATTGGATGTAGGCCAATGCCTGATATGCCATAAAGACTTCGATGACAAGGTTATGAAAAACTGGAACAGCCTCTCACCACCCAAGCCCTGTAAATTTTTCTTAAAGACAAGATAGTCGAGCCTATCGACCCTGCAGATAGATCTTTACTCCCAGAACTGATCAAATGAGAAAAGTATCCATGCTCAACATCTGGGCTGTATCCCTGAAGTGATATTTTTTTGACCTTTCTTTCTTAAGAATTCTCAGGCTCTTTTCGATATAGATAAAAAATGGCACTTATGGGGCCCGGCCAATCGACTTTTTTCTGGGAAGGGACTGATGCAGACAAAAAAGATACCTGCATCCAATGAAAGCTGAAGGGCCTTTTCCTTTCGGATACTTTTTACAAGTCTGTATGAAAACAAACAATATTTCAGACAACGTCCTTGCTGAGCAGGTAGCCCAAACAGCACGCACAGCCCTCAAACGCCTTGTCAGTAGAGGTCTTCTTCCTTGGCCCGAGGCATATACGGAAGAATTCTGGACAGTCGCCAAGACCCTCGACTTTTCGTCCATTCTGAGCAAAAAGAGTTGTACATTGATCTCTCCAGAGACACTTCAAAGCTTTATGGACGAGGCCGACAACGTATTAGGCGGGGTAAAGGACACCGTCCATGAATTTGTTGCCACGACGAGGCAACACATGGGGGAGATGGAATCTTCCATCCTCTCCATAGAGGAAAAAGACCTGGACAACCTATTTAGAGAAGAGACAGCCTCACTGATGCTCAAGAACAAGACCCTCGAGGCACAGGCGAGACAAACAGAAAAACGCCTTCAAAAACAGACAAGAATAATTGAAGAGCTCAGGTCTAAACTTCGCATAGATGGCCTAACAAACTTGTTGAACAGAAGGGCCTTTGAAAAAGATCTCGAAAAGGAATTGGCAAAGATAAAAAGGTACAAATATCCCCTCTCCCTCATCATGTGCGATATAGATCACTTCAAGCACATCAACGACAACTATGGACACCGCGTCGGGGACAAGATACTCCAAAAGATGGCAGAGATCTTGAAAAATGGCATCAGGGAAACAGACTCTGCTTATCGCTACGGGGGTGAGGAATTTATGATCCTACTGCCACATACAACAGGTGAGCAGGCCTCCAGGCTTGCGGAAAGGATCCGAAACAAGATATCAATCTTTAGATTCCTTTTGAAAAAACCAGAGACGAGCATAAGGATCACGATCTCCTCAGGTGCCACCCAGGCAAGGCAGGATGAAGATGTAGAAGAGATCGTAAACCGGGTGGATTCTGCCATGTACGAGGCCAAAAACAGGGGAAGAAACCGGACTATCCTGCTCTGAGCTCTATCCCAACCAACTGCCGTCAACAGTAAATGAGACTAAAGGCTGCCCATAGAATCCTTCATTAGCCCAAAGCCCTTTTCACAAAGGCAGGCAAGACGAAAGAGGACATGAGCACCTCAGGGGTAAAAAATCCAAGTTTCTCCATCTCTTCAAGGGGGAGAACGATATCTGGTGAAGGTCTCTCATAAATCCCCTTGAAACCCATTGCCCAGGACCAATAGCCCCCGGGATAGGTCGGCACTGGGGCTGTATAAAAACGTATATTTGTAAACCCGGCCCGTGAAAGCCCCTCCTTGACCTGCTTCATAATATGCAGATGGTAGATAGGAGATTCACTTTGGACAACCAACACCCCCTCATTGTTCAATGCAAAGTAACAGTCTTTATAGAATCCTGGTGAAAAAAGTACCTCTGCGGCCCCAATCGGATCGGATGAATCTATGAAGATCCGGTCAAATTCACCTTTTCTCTCCCTTACATAGGCCTGACCATCCCTAAATACTATTTCTACCCTGTCATTGTCTGCCAAGGCTGAGGAAAGTTGTGGGAGATATCTCCTGCTTATCTCCACCACGAGAGGATCTATCTCGCAAAGGACCACATTGTCAAGGCAGGGATATTTCACGAGTTCTCGTACAGTGCCACCATCGCCGCCGCCGACTACCAAGATGCGCTTTCGGGATGCAGGGGTGAGGTTCATTGCAGGATGTACCATCATTTCGTGATAGACGAATTCATCGCGCTCCGTAGCCATGACGAGACCATCAAGTAGTAACATCCTGCCAAACTCTTCGGTCTCTATCACATCTATACGCTGTATGTCAGATCTCCCACTGTATATTGTCCTCTTGCACCTAAGGGTGATGCCAGAGGCAGGGCTATGCCTTTCTGTAAACCAGAGTTCCATTATTTACAGCCCACCCATCAAGATCCCTTTGAAAACTTGTGACAGAAAAGACAACGATATTTTGGAGGATGCTCTTTGGGCAACGGATTACCAACCTCCTTGCCATGACACTCGGAGCAATGCCTTTCGGCTTCTTTTTTGGGCATGTGATAAAATTCTATGTGGGCCTTGTCTCTTGGGACCTTTACTGTGGTTTCTGGAGGTGCCATAAAGAGAAAGATGAGAATACCAGCTGCAACAGCCAGAAACAAAAAATTGTAGAAAGCAGTCTTTTTCTTGTCCATCAGTGAATCCTTATGATTTCCTTTTCACCTGTCCTCATCCGAGAGTATCTGCCTAACCTTGTTGCAGATTTCCTCCTTACCACAAACCTGGGATAGCTGATCCTCCATGGAGGCGATATAACCCCTGTCACGGATCATCTTAAAGGTCAGGGGGAAATAGATATCATAGAGCCAGCTAAGCCTCATTACAAGAAAATCCGTGGTGCTTCGGACATTTTTGAAATCCACTACCCTTCCTGCCAAGAAATCCTCACGTACATCCCTGGAGATGGCAGGTGAATCGGGAAGATCGAGATTGACAGTGGCACAACCTCCACCTTTTTCATAGAGGCTGTGGAACACCCGGAGTATATCCAACTTATCGGCATCCCTGATGAGCCTGGACATCAAAAGTCTAAGGCCCTTGAAATGGGATGGGATAGCAAGCTTGTTGTGATAGTATATGGCATCAAGGACAATAGAGGCATCCCTGTCTGGCAGGTCACCCAACAGTCCTTCTCTTTCTATTACCTGCCTGCCAAGCAATGCATGATCTACTGAGCTGTTATCCACAAAGGTATGAAAGAGGTGAAACTGCTCAAATCTACCTATATCATGGAAAAGGCCAATAAGCTCGGCAAGAAAAAGGTCATTGGCACCTAAACCTATCCCCTTGCCTATGGTCACGATCTCGCGTCTTACCCGCTGACTATGTATTATCTTCAGGCTGATGGCATAGACCTCTTCGGCCTTTCTATCCCTCCAAAAAGGCCTCACATACCTACCAAACCATGAATGGAACCACTGAATGGATGTAGTATGCCCTGGCACTCGTCCTACCTCATCCCTTGGCCTGTTCCAAACTCCCCTAATGGACAAAAACGATTCTCGAATAGCAATGAACCCAAAAAACCATGAAAAACAGACACACTGTATGCAAAGCCGGGGAATCATGATGGTGGAGATGGCCGGGATCGAACCGGCGGCCTCCACGTTGCGAACGTGGCGCTCTCCCAGCTGAGCTACACCCCCACTTTGAAAAGATGGCCCATGGGCCCAAAGACAAAAGAATTGTCTCGACAAGGCCAAGGCTCGTAAAAGATTGGCATACACAGATCAGCCTGTAATGCGGCCATTGACGTCTCTATAGCCAAGCCTTGGCTGACCAGCCTCTTTTCTCTGAAAAAGAGATCTCCTCAGCCTGACGTTCATAATTAGACCCACACCAAGTAGGGTTGTCAAGACCGATGAGCCACCATAACTGACAAGGGGCAAAGGGATGCCCACCACTGGCATCAGGCCCAAGACCATACACACATTTATGAGCATTTGCCAAAAAATCATTGCAGTTATACCAAATGCCAAAAAAGAACCGAAACGGTCCTTGGCATTCTGGGCGATATGGAGACAGCGGATTAGAAAGAAAAAATATATGCCAAGCAGGATGATGGCCCCGATAAAACCCCACTCCTCAGACCATATTGAGAAGGCAAAGTCCGTGTGTACCTCTGGCAAAAAATTTAGCTGGGCCTGGGTACCCTTCATGAAACCCTTGCCAATAACCTGACCTGAGCCAACTGCTATCTTGGATTGCAGCACGTGCCAACCTGCACCAAAGGGATCTGATTCTGGATTGAGAAAGATCTCCACCCTGCGCCTCTGATATGGCTTCATAAATTTCCATACGAGTGGAAAGGCTGCCAAGGCCAATCCCAGTATGACGATAAAAGACGACCACTTGAGCCTTGCATAATAGACCAAAGATGCAAAGATGCCCAGTACAAGTAAACCTGTTCCAAGATCTGGCTGTTTTACAATCAATATAACGGGAAGAAGCACCAATAGTAGTGGCTTCCATAAATCCATAAGTCCGTATTGATCCTTGTCCTCCTGGGCGAAAAAACTACCAATAACTATTACCATTAGTAATTTTGCGAATTCTGATGGTTGAAGGTTTATTACGCCCAAAGAGATCCATCTCTGGGAGCCAGAAACACTCTTTCCAATGAACATGACGAGTAATAGCATGAGGATGGTAAGCACATATATATGCACCCAATATGCTGCAAGCTTTCTATAATCGAAGGCCATTGCACAGAACATCAATATGAGGCCAACCACATACCACTGGAATTGTTTCCACTGAAAGGGATAACCTGCTGCAGAACTTGCACTGCACAGGTTCACAAACCCCAATGCCATGATAAGCAAGAGGCTCAGGAGAAGCCACCAGTCCATGCCCTCTAAAAATCTCTTGTCAAACACTTGACCCATCTCCAGCAACAGATGCAGTGCGTTCAAAAAAGGTGGAAGGCTTCGGACTTCTCAGTTGAAGCCATCTCTCTATAACTGCCCTCGCCACTGGTGCTGCGGCCGAGCCTCCATGTCCACCATGCTCTATTACTACTGCAACTGCTATTTGTGGATGGTCAACTGGTGCAAACGCTACAAACAGGGCATGGTCCTTGTATTTCCATGCCATTTTCTCATCCTGCTTTCTCTTCACCTGCCTAACCACCTGGGCGGTACCTGTCTTGCCAGCAACCCTCAGCCCAGGGATCCTACATCTCTTTGCCGTACCATGTTTATCAGCCACCACTCCCTCGAGTGGATGCTTGAGCCAGGAAAAGACAGCAGACCTTATGGGCACTTTGGCCTGCTCATCCGCAGGTTGGCCGAGGACATATTCCGGCCTATAAAGAATGCCTCCATTTGCAAAGACGGATATCATCCTGACGAGTTGTAGTGGGGTAACGAGTAAAAATCCCTGGCCTATGGAATAATTGAGGGTCTCACCCTTTTGCCAAGGCTCTCTGAAACGTCTGTATTTCCATTTTCTAGTTGGCACACGTCCTGGTTTTTCCCCAGGAAGATCTATGCCGGTCTTTTTCCCAAGCCCGAATTCGAAGGCATACTTCGATATACGATCCACCCCGAGCTTAAGGCCCACATTATAGAAATACACGTCGCAAGACTGCACCAGGGCCTTGTAAAGATCGGTCTTCCCATGCCCACCTCTTTTCCAGCACCTAAAGCGCCTCCTGCCCAATTTCATCGAGCCACCACAAAAAAAAGTAGTGTAAGGATTTATCACGCGCTCATTCAGGGCAGCAGCAGCCATCACTGTCTTGAATGTAGAACCTGGGGCATATTGCCCCTGGATAGCCTTGTTCACCAAGGGTGTCAGTACAGGATCATTTAAGGCCTTCCATTCCTCATTACTAAGGCCATTGGCAAAAATACTCGGGTCGAACTTAGGACTACTTGCCATCACGAGTATCTGTCCGTTTCTTGGATCCATGGCCACTACTGCACCTGGCCGCCCAGAAAGGGCCTCTTCAGCCGCAAGTTGAAGATCGAGATCAATGGTGAGACTGATATCCTGACCTGTACGTGGCCTTCTCACATCCACGAGCTTGACCATTCTGCCCTTGGCGTCCACTTCCACGCGCTTGTATCCACTTTGGCCAGCCAGCCTCGTTTCATATCTGGCCTCGACCCCGTACTTACCAACCAGATCCCCTGGCACCGCATGGGGGAACTTGCCACTTTTCAATTGCCCTAAGCTGACCTCTGCCAGATAGCCCAAAAGATGCGGGGCAATCTTTCCATAGGGATATTGGCGGGATGGAGCCACTTCAACCACTACGCCAGGCAACTCGTAAAGTCTTGCCTCTATCCTTGCCACTGTCTCCCAATCGGCATTACGCTCAATGATAACTGGCAGATAGGCAGGCTGTCCCTTGGCAGCGACAAGTTTCATCCGCACTGTCAGGGGTGATTCGTCCAAAAGAGGCTCGAGTTTGGACAATAGGTCCTCTATGTTGCCTGCATCCTTCATGACGACACCTATGTTGAAACTGGGCTTTACTCCGGCAAGAAGCCTGCCTGAACGATCCAGGATATTTCCCCTATAGGGTTGGAGTCTGATGGACTTTATCCTATTATGTTCCGATTGGGCACGAAAATAAGGCCCCTGCATGACCTGTAGATACCACAGCCTGGCACTGATGAGACAAAAACAGCAAAAGAGAAACCAAGATGCATATACAACCAGCTTGGATCTGGCATTGTCCTCCTGGCGATCGAATCTCTTCAACCTTATCTTGGTGTCTGCTGGTTTACTGTTTGCCTTATTCATTGGTAATGTCCCTCTTCTTCCTTTTCATTTTTTTCAAAATTGCCTCGATCTTGTTGAAAAAAAAGAAAAAGACTGGTGCTGAAATTGCATTCAGACCAGACTGGAACAACCCCCAAGGCCAGACCAACTCGGTATTGCCACTTCCTGCCAACTGCACGACTATTATCTCCAAGCTCAAAAATCCTACCAAGAGATATATCTGCCATGGATAGAGTTCCAAGACATTCGAGATTATATATCTTATGGTCAGAAAACCAAGGACATAAGACAGGGGGAATACATACATGGGGATGGTGGAAAATACAGATACGAAGAGCCCCAAGACGGCAACAGCAACCATGCCCAGGGGTAGTGGCTGTCTGAGACTATACCAGCAGATCAAGGCAGGAATTGCGTCTAAGCGAATCAGGCCTACCTGGAAGAAGACCCCAGCACTCGATTGAAAGACAGCGATCAGGTAGCCAAGGATGATCAGACAGAAGGTCTCGATCATCTGCTCAGAGAATCTTTCTCGTCCGAGGTCGATAAACCTGTGCTCAAGAGTATAAGCACCTCTTCGGCCTTACCCACGTCTGAAAAAGGCCTCACCTTGATCTCCTGAAAAAGGTTCGATTGGTCACTTGCCTTTACAGAAACAACCTCTCCAAGTAAAAGCCCTTTGGGAAATACAGCATCCATACCAGAAGTGATAATGGTATCTCCAATCTCCACGTCCACTCCCTTTTCCACATACTCGAGACTACAACCCTTGCGCCCCTGACCTACAAGTAGACCTCTGGCCCTGTTTCTTTGAACCAGGGCAGCTATCCTGCTCTGGTAATCGGTTATGAGCATCACCTTACTATAAGACAAAGAGGTCTCAATCACCCTTCCGATTACGCCCCCTTGACTAAGCACTGGCATATCTGGTAACAAACCATCCTTCTTGCCACGATCAATCGTGACGACAGCCCTCCATGGCGCTATGTCACAGCCTACGATGTGGGCCAAAAGGGTCTTGTCGTTCTGATGCCTCTTGATATCGAGAAGCTGACGAAGACGGCGATTTTCTATCAATGCCTCACGATAGCTGGTTATTTCGCTTTGAAGCTGGGCCAATCGCGCTTTTAGGACCTCATTCTCTTCCTTTGTCTCCCTGAGATCACAATAGGATTCCCACAGGGTCTTTATACGGGATAATGGGACAAAAAGAAACTGCTGAAGCCTATCGCCTGTATCCTTGAGCATCATCACGGCAGGCAAGGCGATGTTGGATCCACTGAACCTGACAGTGACCACCCCCAGAACCGAGAGGAAAAGTAAGAGGCATACCACTATTATGATCTTTTTTTTCGCGGATTTTGTTTTTTTCTGCGGCACTTAAAAAAGGATGAGTCTAATGGATCATGATTTCCCTGAGGACATCTATATTATCCAGGGTCTGGCCAGAACCGAGTACTACTGACGAAAGAGGATCATCGGCTATAATGATTGGAAGACCTGTCTTCTCCCTGAGAAGTTTGTCGAGGTTCTTGAGAAGGGCCCCCCCACCTGTGAGTACTATGCCCTTGTCCACTATATCAGCGGCCAGTTCAGGAGGTGTCTGCTCAAGAGCCATTTTTACTGTCTCTACGATTGTCTCCACCTGCTCAGAAATAGCAGTTTGGATCTCGGAAGAATCGATCTGGACAGTCTGGGGAACACCCGAAACCAGATCTCTACCCTTGATCTCCATTTTTTCGTATGGGGATTCAGGCAATACGTCCCCAAGCTCTATCTTTATATTCTCTGCCGTATGTTCCCCAATGAGAAGGCTGTAACGCCTCTTGATGTGCTGCAAAATGGCCTCATCCATCCTGTCACCGGCAACTCTCACGGACTTGCAATAAACTATGCCTGCAAGAGATATCACTGCAACCTCTGTAGTGCCACCACCTATATCCACCACCATATTGGCAGTAGGTTCTGTGATGGGTAGCCCAACACCAATTGCAGCAGCCATTGGCTCCTCTATCAGATATACCTCTCTGGCGCCAGCCGATTCTGCCGATTCCCTGACAGCCCTTTTTTCCACCTGGGTAATGCCAGAGGGAACACTTATGATGATCCTGGGACGCACGAGGGTCCTTCGATTGTGAACCTTTCTAATGAAGTAACGAAGCATCGCCTCCGTAACCTCGAAATCGGCAATTACCCCATCCTTCATTGGTCTGATCGCCACTATGTTGCCAGGGGTCTTGCCAAGCATCATCTTTGCTTCTTTGCCTACGGCAAGTACCCTATTGGAACGCACATCCTTTTTGACTGCAACAACAGAGGGTTCCCTGAGGACTATACCCTTTCCCTTCACATAGACCAGGGTATTAGCAGTACCTAAATCAATTGCAAGATCGCTTGAAAGCCAGCCGAAGAAGGCGCCAAATACCATGAATTTTACCTGTTGTTATCACTCCAGCATCTATTATAGACACTCAAGAAAATTTTCAAATACCTTAGACTACCTCTAAGAATTGCCCTTTTGTACAACAAGTGTGTTGCATTCAAAAAATAACCCGAAACATCAATAAAATGTCCCCGGTTATTTTTCTCATGTACCTTGTTCTCGAACAAAATTTCTAATTCTTAGGGGTAACCCTTAAATAAAAAGAGCCAAATTCCTTCACGCTTGCCTGGACATATACAAAAACTATGCCCAATCTATTTCTTCAATTCATAGATGTAAGCATAAAATATTTTGAGGATATGCATAGCCCCCAGACATCAAGATTGTGTTGATGCTACATCCATGTAAATGCCCAGAGGGCTCAATTCTCCATCTGTTTAACCATTTCCTCAAGTAAATCAAGTAGTAATATTGCCCAACCTTAGTGGCCAAAATCCCGGGACACTGATATATTACCGGCCAGATATCAATTTGCAAAAAAGAAATGAGCGACGAAAAACCTACCAAAGTAATTTTTAAAAAGCAAGCCAAGATAATTATATGCCATGAAAAAAAGATAGCTCTTTTTCATAAGTTTCTCTCCATTAGCAACTTGACAGCCATGATTCTGGTGAGTAAACATTTTAGGCTTCAAAGGACTGAAACATGATCATATCAAAATTCACATTTCATATATCAAAAGGAGCTCTTTAATAATGAAACGCACATTTCAGCCCAGTAATATAAAGAGGAAACGTACACACGGATTCAGAAAACGCATGAGCACCAAAGCGGGACGAAGGATAATCTCCAGGCGCAGGGCCAGGGGAAGAAAGAAGTTATCTGCCTAAGGGTCGTCAATGGCGAAAACAGGGTGAAAAAGAAGAAATTTACTCTTCCCTTCGACAAGAGGATCCATAATCAGCGGGATTATTCTAAGATTTTTCAAAGGGGTACACGCTTAAGATTTCCTGAGTTCAATTTAATTTTCCAGGAGAACGATCTCGACTATTCGAGAATAGGTATAAGCGTAGGGAAAAAATTTGGTAATGCTGTCAGTAGAAACAGGGCCAAGAGGCTTTGCAGGGAATTATTCAGACTCAATCAGTACATATTGCCTGATGGAATTGATATAGTATTCCTGCCCAGGAGGGAGATTTTAACAGCGGGATGGGACAAACTATCACAAAACATGGTTGTGGCGAGTAAAAAAATTGAACAAAAACTTGGAAGAAGACCCAGGGCTAAATAATCCCTGTAACTTGACCATATCAATAGTAACAGGTGTTATCAGATTCTACCAGGTGCTATTGTCACCCATACTTCCCGCCACGTGCAGGTACTATCCCACCTGTTCCCAATATAGCATTGAGGCCTTCAAAAAATATGGCCTTTTCAAGGGTCTTGTAATGTCCCTGAAAAGATTGGCCCGCTGCCACCCCTGGCATCCTGGTGGTTTTGATCCCCTCCCCTGAAAAAAACGCTGAGTTTTCCGGCTGGATTCTTCTAAAAACTAAACGGATCGAGATATTATGGAAACAAGAACTCTCATAGCTGTAGCACTATCCATTGCCGTCTTGGCAGGTTTTCAATATTTCTTTGGAAGCAATATGGCCCCTCGACCAGGCGTCAATGCCACTAATTCCACTACTATCCAAATGCCAAAAAAGGCGGACACCGAGATTGCCCAAAGGGAGAAGACCCCGATCAAGAAAGACCTGGCAAAACTCGTAGCCCTGCCCAAGAACAATAACCTTCAAGGCAAAGACATTGTGGTCGAAACACCCTATTATCATGCAGTTCTCACTGAGAATGGCGGCAATTTCAAGCATTTTGTCCTCAAGAAATATCGTGTAAGCCTGGCCAAAGACTCCCCTGGCGTTGAGCTGATAGACGTATCTCCGCCCCTTCTCCCATTGGGGATAAAGATCTCCAGCGGAAAGAGCCTGGATCTCAGAACGAGATATTTCCATGCAGACAAAGAAAAGATAGACCTTACCGGAACCAGGACAAAGGCGATGCTGACCTTTTCGACAAACCTGGGGGGAGGTGCTGTCCTGCAAAAGACGATAACCTTTCACAAGGATCTCTACAGGATGGAACTCACGATGACAATATCCGGGGCGTCTGCAGATGAATACACCATTTTTATGTATAACAAACCATACAAGGGATCGAGTAGATATATATTCTCTGGCCCTTCCTATTATTCTCCAAAAGAAGGCCTCCAGGAGATCAAATTGAAAGAGCCTGGAGATCGCCATGAGTTTTCAGGCAACCTGGACTGGCTGGCCTTTGGAGACAATTACTTCATGACAGCCCTTATACCTGAAATCACCCAAGGGCCATGGAAGGTGATAATCACCAAACTAGACCATCAAGACACAACAGAAAGCAGCCTAAGCCATGGAATAGGCCAAGGATCTAACGGGGGAAAAGGTATAACTTTCTGCAAAATGAATCTCTATTTTGGCCCCAAGGAAATAGATCGTTTAAAGGCAAGCGGCCACAACCTTGAAAAGGCAATAAATTTTGGTTGGTTTGATCCAATAGCAAAACCTTTACTGTATGTCTTGAACTTTTTTTATAAATATCTCCATAATTATGGCTGGGCCATAATCGTACTGACGATACTGATAAAAATCGCCTTTTGGCCCCTGGCACACAAAAGTGCCCAGTCAATGAAGACTATGCAGAAGCTCCAACCAAAGCTGAAGAAGCTCAAGGAAAAATATGGTGATGACAAGGAGCGTATGAACAAAGAGCTCATGCAACTCTATAAAACCTATAAGGTTAATCCCATGAGTGGCTGTCTGCCCATGCTTCTTCAGATACCTGTATTTTTTGCTCTCTACAAGGTGCTACTCCAGGCCATTGAGCTCAGACATGCCCCATTTCTTCTATGGATCAATGATCTTTCCGCTCCAGACAGATTAATGATCCCTGGAGTGGAGATACCTGTCTTGGGAGGGATCCCAGTACTCACCCTGCTAATGGGTGCATCGATGTATTTTCAACAAAAGATGAGCCCTTCTTCCCTTGATCCAACCCAGGCCAAGATGATGCAGTTTCTACCAATTGTTTTTACCTTCATGTTCATCAACTTTCCATCGGGCCTGGTATTATATTGGCTGGTCAATAATATCTTGTCCATAGTACAGCAATATTATGTAAACAAATTTACCGATTGAGACTGGATAGTTGAAAATGCAGTAAATAGGGCAAACATATGAATGAACACAGCAAAAAACCACAGGAATTTTCTGATAAGACTGTTGAGAAAGCCATTGAAGCGGCATGTGAATACTTCAAGTGCAACGAAGAAGATCTTGAGATAGAAATAATCACCAGAGGATCAACTGGCCTTTTTGGCCTTGGAGGACGAAAAGCCAAGATAACTGCCAGGCCTACCAAGGAATATGTGGAGGCCTCGAGCCTGGAAAAAGACATAACGGATAAGGCACCCGAGGAAGGAAGAATAGCTGAAAAGGCCATACCTGAAGGGGCTGAAAAAGAACCTGACAGAGACACCTCGGCACAGATAGGGCCCCAGGCAACACCTGCTGCAGAAAAGAAGACTGTATCAAAAAGAAAAAAGGAGGAAATTCCTCCAGAACTGATAGAGAAACAACTACATGCCGCATGTGATATAGCCAATGAAATCCTTGAAAAATCCGGCCTCGATGGCAGGGCTGAAGTCATAGAACAGACCAATAAACCTTATATAAACATCACGGGGAAAGACCTTTCCCTTATAATCGGGAAAGATGGCAAGACCCTCGATGCCCTTGAATATCTTATCAATCTGTGCCTCAGGAAAAAGGGCAGGGAGTTGAACTACCGGGTGGCACTGGAGGCAGGGGGCTATAGAGAGAGAAGGAGAAAAGGCCTTAAATCTCTTGCCGAAAAGATGGCATCCAAGGCGAAAAAAACAGGTAAGGCCATATCCCTTCAGCCAATGCCTGCAAGGGAGAGGAGGATTGTCCACCTGGCCCTTAGAGGTTTTAAAGGTGTAAGGACACACAGTTCAGGAGAAGGTGGAGGCAGAAAGGTAATCATTACACCACTCAGAAACAGAAGGCGAGCCAAGAAAAATAGAAAATAACATGTGAGCCAAGAAATGCCGCTGGAATGTTTACCAGGATACAGTAGCCATAACCATCAGTAAGATAATTCATTCCCATTACAGCAGGCTATTTTATAAATTGTCCGCTACAGTGTCGTCTTGAATACAGAAAAGTTTACTGAATTCGAATACAGCAGTTAAATAGAGTTGAATTATGCAGCTCTCAAGCCTTGTCGAAGATGTGAGAAATTACTCTTTTAAGGCAGCAGCAACCAGAGCTGTAAAAAGAATTGTATCCAGTACCGTGGGTGCATAATAAAAGGTACCATGACAAAAATCAGGGAAGATGACACAATTGCAGCCATCTCAACACCTTTGGGGGCAGGGGGTATTGGTATTGTCAGGATGAGCGGCCCCTTGGCCCTTGACATCCTCAAAAAGTTATTCAGCCCATCTGCCCATCACTGCAGATTTAAATCTCACACGCTCTACCATGGCATCATAAGAAATCCTGAACAAGACCAGATTGTGGATGAGGCCCTTTGTGTCTTCATGAAGGCACCCAAGACCTACACAAGGGAAGACATAGTTGAGATCCAATGTCATGCAGGTTATTCCATACTCAGACAGATCTTAGAACTGTGTATAAGGCATGGTGCACGTCTTGCCGAACCTGGAGAATTCACCAAGAGGGCATTTCTAAACGGCAGAATAGACCTGATCCAGGCCGAGGCTGTCTTGGACCTGACAAGTGCTCAGGCCTCAGGCCTGAGCCACATGGGTGCCAGGGCCGTCAAGGGGGAGCTTTCAAAAAGGATCAGGTCCATCAGGAAAGGACTCGTTGGATGCCTGGCAGCTCTTGAGGTAGCAATAGACTATCCAGAAGAGGACCATGAAATATTAGACCAGGCCGACATAAAAAGGATCCTTGAAAAAGAGGTCATCGAACCACTGCAGACCTTGATAAGGGCATTTGATAGGAGCAAAATCCATAGATTCGGTGCAGGGGTCCTTCTTGTTGGCAGGCCAAATGCGGGAAAATCAAGCCTATTGAACGCCCTTTCCTGTGAAGACAAGGCTATTGTCACAGAGATACCTGGCACCACAAGAGACATCGTAGAGGCAAGGATAGAAATTGGCGGTGCATGCATAACTCTCCTGGATACTGCTGGGATAAGACACGAACCAGATCCAATAGAGGCAATGGGTATAGGAAAGATTCGCCAACTCGCCCCAACTGCCAATCTTTTCCTTTGGCTACTCGATATATCGAAAGATTTCAATGACTCTGACGAGGCCGTCTTGGACATGATCAAATCATTCGATCACATCCCTGTGATAATCGTCTTCAACAAGGTAGACAAGATTGAAATAGGTCATAAGGCCTTGGCAAGAAGACTCCTCGAAAAGATCACTGCTCATCACGAGAAACTGGTCGATACACCATACTGTTTGGTTTCGGCAAAGAGACATAGTGGTCTTGACCAGCTCCAAAAAAGCATTTGTGAAATACTCCTGGGTACAGAAGCCAGGATACCAGATGTGGCCCCGAACTTGAGGCAAAAGGAAATCCTTGAAAAGACCCTGATACTATCACACCAAGCCCTTCAAGGCCTGATAGGAGGCCTTTCACCAGAGATCCCTGCCATGGATATCAGACAGGCCTTGGATCATCTGTCAGAAACCACTGGCGAGTTTGTGACAGAAGACGTGCTGGAGCAGATCTTTTCCAGATTTTGTCTTGGCAAATAGAGAACCTCCCCTTGCCCTCTTTATCCCTTGAATTGCCCAAGTAGAGGCAGAAATCAGGCACAAGTTGCCAGCCTATTTATACTTGTCTCTTTATTTGGTTATTGCCCAGCTCTTATCTATTTTGTCTCTGCCGTCGGCCTTCCTGCTATTTGGCTCCTTGCAACCCTGATGTTCACCTTTGGGGCAACCTCCAGGGTCACAATGTTTTCAGTGAGTCCACTTATCCTACCTATGATACCACCTGAGGTGATAACCTCGTCGCCTTTTTTCAAGGACTCCAAGAATTTCCTGTGCTCTTTCTGCTTTTTCTGCTGTGGTCTGATAAGCAAAAAATAGAAGATGGCAAATATGATGATCAGGGGCAAAAAGGCCATTATTGGGTTGCCCTGCCCTCCCTGTGCACCCCCTTGAGGTGGTGCCATAGCATACACAATGGATGGAAACATCATTCTTCTCCTTTGTTTATTTAATCCTTTTTCTATAAAAGTCTTTTCTGAATCTATGAAATCTATCCTCTTCTATGGCTCTTCTCATCTCTGTCATCAGCCCCAGGTAATAATAAAGATTATGGATCGTATTGAGCCTATAAGACAGTAGTTCCCTGGCCATGAAAAGATGCCGAAGGTAGGCCCTGGAATAATTTCTACACGTATAACATCCACACTCTGGATCTATGGGACCTTCATCATCTGCAAAACGAGCATTCTTTATAACAATGTGGCCAAAAGAAGTAAACAGCATTCCATTTCTTGCATTTCTCGTGGGCATAACACAATCGAACATGTCAACACCCATGGCCACACATTCTACCAGATCTTCAGGGGTCCCCACCCCCATTACATAAACTGGAAAATAATCGGGGATCAATGGCCTGGAACATTCTATCATTTCGAACAACATCTCCTTGGGTTCGCCTACACTCAATCCACCAAGGGCATAACCATCAAATCCCAACTCGAGAAGCCTATAGGTATGATCCTGCCTAACTTGCCTGTACATACCACCTTGAACTATTGCAAAAAGGAGTGATTTGTCCGATGTCCTGGCCATCAAACACCTCTGTGCCCATCTCGTTGTAAGATCAGTTGCACTCCTGACCTGTTCCAGCCCTGCTGGATATGGGATGCATGTATCGAGACACATCATTATGTCAGCCCCCAGGGCCTCTTGTATCTCAATAGCCAACTCTGGGCTGAGATGGTGGAGAGAACCATCTATATGGGATCTGAATATCGCCCCTTCCTCTTCTATTTTGCGGAAGGATGACAGACTATAGACCTGAAAGCCTCCACTATCGGTCAATATGGGTAGATGCCAATTCATGAACCTGTGAAGACCGCCAAGGGCACGGATCAAGTTATGCCCAGGACGCAGATACAGATGATATGTGTTGCCGAGAATGATCTCCGCCCCTAAGGTATAGAGCTCTCCTGGTGTAAGGGCCTTGACGCTGGCCTGGGTGCCAACTGGCATGAATACAGGGGTTTCTATTGATCCATGTCTGGTAAAGATCCTTCCCCGCCTGGCTCTGGTTAAAGGACACTGTTTAAGTTGTCGAAAGGTCAATGTGATGGCTCCAAGCTCTTTTTCAGGGCTTTCAAAAGCCTTTGATGGATGCCTTCAAAGGGGCCATTTGAGAGTATCACATACACATCCTCCTCCCTCACATCATCCAAAACGGCCTGAATGATTTCGGATGCATCCCTGGCAAATTGGGCCTTCAGCCCCTGATTCCTGAGATCTTCTACCAACTGTTTCGATGAAAACCTGTCTCCCTCTGGGGCCTTTTCTGGATCCGGGACATCTCTTACCATTACCTTGTCTGCTGCGGAAAACGCCCTGGCATATGCTTCCTGAAAAATTGCCCTCCTGCTGGTATTGGTTCTTGGTTCAAAGATGGCAATGATCCTGCGACCATCATATCGTTCCTTGAGAGCCCCAAGGGTTTCGGCCACAGCCCTGGGGTGATGGGCAAAATCGTCTATGATCAAGATCCCCTGGACCTCACCTACTATTTCCTGCCGTCTCTTGGCTCCCTTGCATTGCCGTAACCCTTGCGCCGCCTTCTCAATATCGAGGCCTAGACCGTCACACAGGGCCAGGACCGAAAGACTATTCAATACATTGTGTCTACCAGGTAAATGAATGGACACGTGCAAGCTAAGACCGCTCTTATGTACTGCCAAATAGGATGTATATCTGAGAGATGGCCTAATGTCTACCGCAGTCCAGTCTGCATGATCATTAAAACCATAAGTGACCACCCTACATGGGGCCTTTTCAGACACCTCTCTCACTGGGGCCCAGTCGGTACAAGCAGTAAGGATTCCGTCTCCAGGCAAAAGGCCTACAAACTTTTCGAACGAGGCCTTTATCGCATTGAAATCGGGGAATATATCCGCATGATCAAATTCCATGCTGGTGATCACTGCACTTTTGGGCCTGTAGTGCAAAAACTTGGAAACCTTATTGAAAAAGGCCGTGTCATATTCATCTCCCTCTATTACGAACCAGGGGGGAGAGCCCTGTTCAAAACCTCTTCCAGTCTCATTGACTATACCTCCAATCAAGAAACCTGGACGAAAACCACAGCCTTTCAGGGCTGAGACAAGCATCGTGGAGGTGGTTGTCTTCCCATGGGTACCAGCTACTACGAGACAATTCCTGTCTGCCAGGAAAAACTCTCCCAAGGCCTGGGGGAAAGACATGAACCTGATACCATACTCCAAGACATATTTGGCCTCTGGATTCGAGGCCTTGATAACATTACCGATTATCACAAGATCAGGGGCCACCTCTTTCAGATGTTCTGGGTCATATCCTTGGTGAACAGGGATTTCCAGTTTTCTTAGTAGGTCTCCCATGGGTGGATAAAACGAAATATCAGAACCAGTAATCTCAAAACCCTTGGCCTTGAGCAGACCTGCAAGGGCGGCCATGCCGGTTCCGCAGATCCCCATTAGATAGATCTTGGCACCTGTCGATAACCTCGAAAGCCCTTGCCCCATCTGTTTAACCCCTTTCTCCCAGCTTTTTTAAAAAAACAAGAAATTGTGCCATAATACCAAAAAATATTCGAATAAATCTGTAAACCCTTTTGGGGATCTGAAGACCTCACAAAGAGCCCATGACAAATTTGCCATCTCCATAATCCAGTATAAAAGGGCCTGATACAGGTTGACAAGTTACGATAATTCCTTTTTTATGAAGTCCTGTAAATTGTGGCCAGTTATATTCGTTGGCCTCAACGATAGTACAAATATTTCTTTATTTTTTTGTCATATTGATCCCTTAGCTGAACAGCCAAGGGAAATCCGTATTTATTTTAAAAAATAATTATGGTAAAAAGTCGAAAAAAATCTTCTGAGATGTTTTGACGTTTTCAAAATTTAATATTATTTTGGGGGCTGAATGGAAATTCAGTTTAATTAAAAAATATGGGGAGAAGTCGAGCCATAATTCACTCGCATCAACCTAATTCAACGAAAGGAAAAAAGTGATGGATAGTGTATCAATCTTACAAGTTCTAGCAAATTCTTATCTTTATGGTTGGGCCGGGGCAATAATCTTTTTGGTCTTGTTTGTGATTCTGCTTAGACAGAATACAATCAAAGGGGCGATCGTCAACAAACTCCAAAAGGAAAATAAGGACTTGGAACAGCGATTGTCAGAGGCCAATGAAAAAATTGCAGAACTTGAAGCCCAAGTTGAGAGCCTTACTGAAGAGACAGAGGAAAAAGCAGCTGAAATAGATAGGCTCAAAGACCGGCTGAATTCAGTAGAAAAGGAATTGGCTGAAAAATCCGATAAGGTAAATGAACTTGAAGAAGAGCTGAAGAATTACAGGACAGAGAACACAGAACTCAAGAGCAGGGTTTCGGAACTCGAGAAAAAGACAGCGGAACAAGAAGCCCTTATTGAACAAAAAGACAATGAGATCGACAGCCTCAATAAAAATATCAGCAGCCTCGAGAAGGAACTGGAAGAACTACAGTTCAACTACAACATCTCTGTGCTCTATATCCACATGAAAAAGCTATACGATGAATTTACCCAGGAATACACACAAAACATCCTCAAGGGTATTAACACCATGAAGATTTCCGACATTGACATGACTACAGCACAGGCGATCTTCGAACATGCCATGAGCTCTTTCTTCGACTCTTCTGATGAGCCGGTTCAAGAGGAGGCAACCAATTCGCAGGAGAAGGAAGAGGCAGAGGCCAGCTGATTCTCTGATGTAATCTATTTTTTTGTTCTTTTTTGCCAGGAGGAATTGAAATGGACACAATGGTATATCTGTTCTATGCAACTTTTTCATTCATTTGTTCCCTGATCTTTTTGATCGCGTTTGGAGCAGGGATCTATTCACTCTATCTCCACAAGACCAAACAGACTTTCGAAGAAGGCGAAGAGCCAAAAGGACGCTTTGCCTTTATATATAAGAAGAAAAACGCAATATGGTTGATCATTATTGGCTTGATCTTTGGTATCGTGGGCTATAGGACTCAGCCTACAAAAATGAAACAACAAATGGCTGCCACAACCCATGCGGTTCACACAGAAAAGGTGAAACACGCTGAAAAAGAGGTGACCCATGCACCACTCCACAAGGAGATGGCCAAGGCAAAAGAGGCTACCTCCAAGGAAACGGCGCCCACGTTGAAAAAGAAAGAAGGTGTAGTTGCTGAAAAGGAAAAGGCAGAACAGGCCCCAGAACAGAAGGCCGCAGTTGAAAAAGAAGAGAACAAGATAACCCCACCACCGCCACGCCCCCAGACACGAAACATCACTTTTTTCGCACGGGAAATAAAAAAACTAAAAAACACCATAGCTGAACTAAAACAGGAACGTCTCGCCAATGAGGAGAAGGCCAAGCTCCTTGAGATAGAGGTCGCAAGGCTGAAAGAGGACCTTCTCCAAAAAGACACCAACAACATGAAAATCCAGGGACAGCTCACAAAGCTCCAACAGGAGATGAACTGCCTTAAGCAAAGATTTCGTCAGAGCCATGCCCAAATAACCCAGGCAGCAACCTTAAAGACACAATTGAAGCAGGCCTGTACCGAGCTTCAGAAGACCAAGAAAAAGGCTACCGAACTAGAAAAACAACTTCAAAAGACAAGGGCTGAACTCAAAAAGGCCAAGGCAGCATCGGCTACCCTCGAGAAACAACTGGATGAAACCCAGACAAAACTTGCTGCCCTTCAAAAGGAAAGAGATGAACTAAAGGCACAACTTGACAAGGCCAATGCTGCTATTGCAGAACTTACCAAGCAGAAGGACATGCTTCAGCAAAAGCTATTGAAAAAGTTAGAAAATCAGCAGGACGTGGCCAGCAGCATCGCAGAATTGCAGAAAAAGAATGAGATACTCACCAAAAAATTACAGGAGGCATTAAAAAGGCCCAAAGAGGCTGTGAAAAGGCCTACCAGCAAGATCAGACGACAGCTTGAAGCAGTAATGGCCAAGCTAAAGGCCTTGGAAGAAAAAAATGAACAGCTCAGGAATCAACTTGCTACTATGAATGAAGCCATCGACATGAAGGTCATCGAATTGAGCGAGCTGAGTTCGAAGTATCAACTCCTACAGGAACAGGCCAAGATAAAAGATGAAAAGATACGCCGTCTCATGGATGCCAATAAGGCGTTACAGGACAACATTTCATTTTTCAAGACAAAGATCAATACCTTGGAAAATGAGATAAATGCGAAAAATACCATTATCCAACAACTCCAAAAACAGCTTGCAAAGCTGAGCTACAGTGATGAATCTACTGCCCAGGCCGAAGAGGAAGTTGCTGCTGCTGCTGAGGAAAAAGAGGCTGCAGCCCAAGAGGAGGCCGCAAAACCCCAGGTAACCAAGAAGGAAAAGGCTGCTTCAGAGAAAAAATCGGCAATGAAAGAGGAGAAAAAGAACGCCAAAGGCCCTGAGAAGGCCGAATCCGAGACTAAATAAAAAAACATCTATATATATTCAATAAAAGAAAAGGCCTACTCAGTACAGTACAATCGAGTAGGCCTTTCCTTTTTAAATCTGTAATAGTCATGACTTAATCTGACATTTCTTGTATAATAACAAATCGAAGGGGCCTGCCGAGCGCAGGCGA
>JALSNW010000028.1 GCA_026986785.1 Deltaproteobacteria bacterium
ATACCCCCTGCACCTAGTACCCATCGTTTAGGGCGTGGACTACCAGGGTATCTAATCCTGTTTGCTCCCCACGCTTTCGGGTCTGAGCGTCAGTATCTGTCCAGGAAGTCGCCTTCGCCACCGGTGTTCCTCCTGATATCTACGGATTTCACCCCTACACCAGGAATTCCACTTCCCTCTCCAGTACTCAAGTCTAACAGTTTCAGATGCACTTCCAGGGTTGAGCCCTGGACTTTCACATCTGACTTGATAGACCGCCTACACCCGCTTTACGCCCAGTGATTCCGAACAACGCTCGCACCCTCCGTGTTACCGCGGCTGCTGGCACGGAGTTAGCCGGTGCTTTCTGCAGAGGTACCGTCAACAGCGAGACGTATTATTGCCTCACTGATTTCTTCCCTCTAAACAGGGCTTTACGACCCGAAGGCCTTCATCGCCCACGCGGCGTCGCTGGATCAGGGTTTCCCCCATTGTCCAATATTCCTCACTGCTGCCTCCCGTAGGAGTCTGGACCGTGTTCCAGTTCCAGTGTGGCTGATCATCCTCTCAGACCAGCTACCAATCGTTGCCTTGGTAGGCCATTACCCTACCAACTAGCTAATTGGACGCAGGCTCATCCCCAAGCGGTAGCTTCCAAGGAGAGGCCACCTTTGATAAACAAGATCCCTCCTGCTTATATTATCCGGTATTAGCCCCGCTTTCGCGAGGTTATCCCAGACTCAGGGGTAGATTACCTACGCGTTACTCACCCGTGCGCCACTCTACTCTTCTGCCCGAAGGCAGAATTTCTCGTACGACTTGCATGTGTTAGGCACGCCGCCAGCGTTCATTCTGAGCCAGGATCAAACCCTCAAGTTTAAATTGAATTAAAGCCGAAATCGGCTACTTGAGCTTTGATTATGTTTGGCACCCGCCAGACGCTATTCAGTTTTCAAAGATCGGCTTTTTCAAAAGTGCGAAAGAAACTGTAACTACTAACCGCCTCACTGTCAATAGCTTTTCTTCAAATCGCCTGAGGTAGAGATGATAGCAGCATGTTTCTCGCCCTATGATCTCTTGGCGGCTGGCGCCGCAGTCATCTCGCCTCATCAGCAAGGCCTGAGATTTATAGCCTACATTCCAAAAATGTGCAAGAAAAATCTAAAAAAAATTTGCCTATCTGACCTTTATTTTTTGTCACCCAAATTACCTCTTTGATTTCAGTGACTTGGTATAGGGACAACCCTTTCTTGGGCACTTGAGTGCCCTTTCACCGGATTTGGTCTTTTTTTCCAACAGATAAGGTGATCCACAACTGGGGCACTCTTCATTTACCGGTTTGTCCCAAATGGCAAAATCACAAGATGGATAATTGCTGCACCCATAAAAGACCTTACCCCTCCTGGTTGCCTTCTGCACCAACTCGCCGCTGCACCCCTCCCTTGGGCAGGAAACCCCTGTAGGAATAGGCATGGTATTCTTACATTCCGGATATCCAGAACATGCCAGAAACTCTCCATATCTGCCCCTTTTCTTGATCATGGGCCTGCCGCACTTCTTGCAGACATGTTCTGTCACATGGACCTCGTCAGAGGCAAGCTCAATAGTACCATCCGATGCCCTGGTGAAATTACTGGTGTGTTTGCACTTTGGAAATGCCGAACAGGCGAGGAATTCACCGGTCTTTCCATACCTTATCACCATAGGGGCACCACACTTGTCACACTTTATCTCTGTGGCAACGCCATTTGCCTTGACAGACTCCATATTCTGCCTGGCTGTCTCCAACCGGCTGGAAAAGGTAGAATAAAAACGCCGAAGGAGATCCACCCATGAAACAGCACCCTCTTCGACCTGATCTAGCCCTTTCTCCATCTCGGCAGTGAAATCCGTATCAAGTATCTCAGGGAAATGGGCAGTCAGCAGATCGGTAACCAAGAATCCAAGTTCTGTTGGGTAAAATCGCCTCTTTCCCAATCTGACATATTCTTTGTCTTGTATGGTGGAGAGGATGGCAGCATAAGTGCTTGGCCTGCCTATGCCCTTTTGTTCCAATGCCTTGATCAGAGTCGCTTCGCTATAGCGTGGAGGAGGTTGGGTAAAATGCTGTTGCGGCTCAAGGCCGAGCAGTTTCAAGACCTGGCCTTCGTCCAAAAGAGGCAACTCCACTGTTCTATCATCTTGCCTGCCATCCTTACCGTAAAGCTTCAAGAATCCTTCAAACTTCATAACACTGCCCACTGCCCTGAGAGTGAATTTACCTGCCTCTATGTTGATGGTGGTCTGATCGTAAATGGCCGGAGACATCTGGGAAGCAAGAAACCTCTTCCAGATAAGTTCGTAGAGCCTGAGTAGATCCCTTTCCAAAAATGCAGAAAGCTCATCAGGGGTCCTAAAGACAGAGGTTGGCCTTATTGCCTCATGCGCATCCTGGGTTAGCTTCCCCTTCTTGAACTGCCTTCCACGAGAAGGCACGAATTCCGGGCCAAGGCTCTTGCTGAGAAATGCCCTGGCCTCCTTGATTGCCTCTGATGAAAGCCTCACAGAATCCGTTCTCATATAGGTGATGAGGCCCACTGGCCCTTCCTCACCAAGATCAATGCCTTCATAGAGCTTTTGAGCCAATGTCATTGTCTTCTTTGCAGAAAATCCAAGCTGGTTGGCTGCTGCCTGTTGGAGCGTACTGGTGATGAATGGCGGGGGAGGGTTTTTCTTCCTCTCCACCCTTTTCACATCTGTCACCCGGTATTCTGCCTCTTTCAGCTGGTCGGTGATCTGCCTCGCTCTGGCTTCATCCTTAATCTGGAGCTTTTTGCCAGATTCCTTTATCACCTTGGCCTGGAATTCGGGGGGAACAGGGCCCTGTAGTCTGGCCGTAATATCCCAATATTCCTCTGGGACAAAACTCTGGATCTGTCTTTCCCTGTCGCATACAAGACGTACAGCAACCGACTGGACCCTTCCTGCCGAAAGACCTTGGCGCACCTTTTCCCATAAAAGGGGAGAAAGTTCATAGCCAACGAGCCTGTCGAGAATGCGCCTGGCCTGCTGGGATTCGAATCTATTGCGATTGAGCTCAGTAGGAGACTCGAGGGCCTCCATTATGGCCCTCTTGGTCAATTCGTGAAACAGCACCCTGTGAAAACGCTTTCCGTTCTTTCTCCCCCTTTTAAGCTCTTCTGCAATATGCCAGGCAATCGCCTCTCCCTCCCTGTCAGGATCGGGGGCAAGGTATATATCTTCAACTTTGGAAGCAGCAGACCGTAGCTGCTTGATAATCTTACCCTTTCCCCTAATGATCTCATATTCTGGGGAAAAGTCCCTTTCCTTGTCAACACCAAGACGTTTCCTGGGCAAATCCTTGACATGTCCCACTGACGCCATGACATCATAGTCTTTGCCCAAATACCTCTTTATAGTTCTCACCTTTGTAGGTGACTCTACTATTACAAGCCCTTTCTTCATGAAATTTTACTCAAATCACAATCTTTAATACTGTATTTCCCGCCAGGATGGCTGATCACTAATCCTTTAAGTTCAAGCTGAAGAAGCACTGGATTGATCAATGAGGCAGCCATGTTACAACGTGCCGCTATCTCATCAATATGTTGGGGCTCTGCCTCAAGATTGTCAACCACATGCCGTTCATCCTGTGAAAGAGATGAAACTTTAACTTTCTCCCGTGATTCAGCAACCCCTTTTTCAAAAAAATTTCCCCCAATCTCGCGAATTATGTCATTCAGGCCTGTTATCAAGGCAGCCCCTTCCCTTATCAACTGATGACATCCCTTACTATTGAAAGAATATATGCTGCCTGGCACTGCCATAACCTCTCTTCCCTGCTCCATACCCAGATATGCAGTGATAAGAGAACCGCTTCCAGGACCGGCCTCTACCACCACAACAGCTTGAGAAAGGCCACTTATGATCCTGTTTCTCGCAGGAAAGTTGCCAGGTTCTGGCCTGGTGCCAGGTAAAAACTCTGATATAACAACCCCGTTTCGTGCTATTTGATCCTTCAGGCCCTTGTTTCGTACTGGATAATTCACATCAAGCCCACAACCTATTACTGCAACGGTCAACCCTCCAATAGACAGGGCCCCTTCATGGGCCGCAGAATCAATGCCCATGGCCAATCCAGAAACTACTACGAATCCCTGGGCACAGAGTCCTTGGGCAAGCTCTCTCGCCACCCTTCTTCCATAACTGGAAGCCTTTCTGGAACCAACTATGGCTATTGCCTTTTGTTTCAATACCCACCTATCTCCGACCCCGAATAACACTGGAGGCGGTAGATGGATATCTCTCAGCACTGGAGGATAATCTTCATCATGTATAGTCATGAACCAGGCATCCAGCGAACCAAGGTCGTTTTTCAACATTTCGAGGGCATCCATGTCTACTCCCGCAAGGATGGAATGTATGGTTTTCTCAGGTAGTACCCCAATAGACCTCAGGGCGGATGGTCGGCTTCTCCAGACCTCGATGGGTGAACCAAACTCTTCCATCAGCCGAGCATAAAACGCCTTTCCTATACCTGGCACCATCATCAGGGCCAAGCTGGCATCCTTTATCGAGAGACTGGACATCTTATAGCTCCTTCAACGGACGGAAAGTGAATTCGTTTTTTTTATTCCCTTATGAAAAATATGGGATAAATTAACCCTATGGCTTTTTTCGGTATGTTTGTTGAAGTTCAAAAATCAATGCCATTAGAACTTGGTATCCATGTGGTGATCGGATGTTAAAAGACAGCCTTTCATCCTTTTTGGAATTCCTATCGGCAGAGCAAAATGCGTCGCCCAATACCATTGCCGCATATAAAAGGGATGTGGAAGAATTCCTGAGATTCATGGATGACAGGGATAAAAAAGGGCTTCCTGGCCCCAAAGATGTGCGGAACTGGTTGGCAAACTTGAACAAAAAGGGCTTAAAAAGGACATCCATATCAAGGAAATTGTCTTCCTTGAGGGCCTTTTTCAAATTCCTTTTCAGAATGGGGCAGGTTGCCTCCAATCCAGCAGAACCTGTCTCTTTTCCAATAAGATCGAGGCCGCTTCCCCACAATCTCTCTACAGCCCAGATCTCTGCCATGCTGGACAATATCCAACCTACTGGTTTTAAAGCAACAAGGGACAAGGCAATCCTTGAACTGCTTTACAGCACAGGGATGCGCGTAAGTGAACTGACAGGGCTCGATATAGACCGAATCGATCTGTCTGCTGAGATAGTCAAGGTCCGGGGCAAGGGGAGAAAAGAACGGATCATACCCTTTGGTTCCTTGGCCAAACAGGCCGTTGAAAACTACCTGCCAGAAAGGTCGTCTCTCCTCAAAAGGCTCAACTGCACCTCAGAACAAGCAGTCTTTGTCAATAAAAATGGTTCTCGCCTTTCTCAGCGAACTGTTCAACGCATGGTTTCATCTGTAGCGTTCTCTGCAGGGGTATATAGTGAGGTAACCCCTCATGTATTCAGGCATTCCATGGCCACGCATCTCCTTGAGGCAGGTGCAGATCTCCGCTCTATCCAGGAACTTCTTGGACATGCCAGTGTTGCCACCACGCAGAAATACACGCATCTCGATATGAAAAGCCTACGCGAGGTATTCGATAAAGCCCACCCGCGAGGCAAAAAGAGAAGTATGCGGGATTGATCGTTCTCTTCCTCGATAATCTCACCTGACGAGATACCATGTCCCATAATCTGCCAATTTCCCGAAGATGAAAAGCATCTTCTTAACCTTTACAGATTTTCATGCTACATTTGGAATAACTGAAAACTATGTTACATAGAGACTTGCTATCCCTGTAAAAATTTTTAGTCTTTCATTCGTTTTACCGCATCTCCTGCTGGAGATCTACATCCGCGTTGACAGCCGATATCAATTTACGTTGAGGAGACCTGATTAGACAATGAACAACATGAATACCCCTCAAATTCCCCCTACATTGGAACATCTGAGGAGATCCAAAAATCAATTGAAGGCCCTGATGCCTTTGGCTGTTATTGTCCTTGCTGGCATCGTTCTATGGAACTGCTGGTACACAGTAGAGCCTGAGGAAGTAGGTCTGGTGCTGAGATTCGGAAAATACATCAAGGAGACCCAGCCTGGCCTCCACTTCAAACTGCCAGATCCGATCGAAACCGTTATCAAGGTCCCTGTCCAAAGGCAGCTCAAGGAGGAATTCGGCTTCAGGACAGAGGTCCCAGGGGTCAGAACCCGCTACTCTGTCCAGAATTTCGAACACGAATCCTTGATGTTGACAGGAGATCTCAACGTAGCCGTAGTGGAATGGATAGCCCAATACAGGATAAGAGACCCCTATAAATTCCTTTTCAAGATAAAAGATCCCAGGCAGACATTCAGGGACATGAACGAGGCCATCATGAGAGAAGTTGTGGGAGATAGGACTGTCACTGACATCCTCACTACAGGGCGCCAAGAGATAGCGGACGAGGCCAGGAAAAAGCTCCAGGAACTCTGTGATCAATATGAAACAGGGATAGTGGTAGAACAAATCGTCTTACAGGACGCCAACCCACCAGACCCTGTCAAGCCCTCTTTCAACGAGGTCAATCAGGCCCAACAGGAGAAGGAAAGAATGATAAATGATGCGTGGGCCGAATATAACAGGGTTATCCCAAAGGCAAAAGGCCAGGCACTTCAAACCATCCAGGAAGCAAAGGGCTATGCTGCAAACCGCATCAACAGGGCCCAGGGAGATGCCAAGTTTTTCCAGGAGATCCTGAGGGCCTACCGAGAAGCACCGATAGTTACGAGGCGGAGGTTGTATCTCGAGGCAATGGATCACATCTATGGTTCCATTACGAGGAAGATAATAGTAGATGAATATGTAAAGGGTATCCTGCCCATGCTATCCCTGGACAAAAAGGTGAAACCATGAAGATATTCTCTGGCATTTCAATCATTGTCCTGATCATGGCCTTGGCATTGGTTGGGGGGACGTTTTACGTGGTGAAGGAATCCCAACAAGTCATAATCACCCAATTCGGCAAACCAATTGGCTCGGCCGTCACCGAACCCGGCCTTCACACAAAGCTGCCGTTTATTCAGGAGGCCAACTATTTTGAAAAGAGGTTCCTGGCCTGGGATGGTGAGCCCAACCAGATCCCAACCAAGGACAAACGCTTCATCTGGGTAGACACCTATGCAAGATGGAGAATCGTGGACCCCTTACTATTTTTCCAGAGGCTGAGGAACCAGAGGATAGCCCAGAGCAGGCTGGATGACATCCTGGATGGGGGAACAAGAAACGTAGTAGCAAATCACAGGCTCATCGAGCTGGTGGAAAGCGGCCTGGACAAAAATAAACTCAGGGAAAAGGGATTGGAGCCCATCAAATTCGGCAGGGAAAAACTTGCAAAAGAGGTATTACACCAGGCGGCCCCCAAGGTGAAAGACCTGGGAATAGAGATCCTGGATTTCCGTTTCAAGAGGATCAATTATGTGGAGGCGGTGAGGAAGAAGGTATATGCCAGGATGATTGCCGAGAGGAAGAGAATAGCCGAACAGTATAGGGCAGAAGGTGCAGGTGAGGCAGCAAGGATAGCAGGCGAAAAGGACAGGCAACTCAAGACCATCACCTCTGAGGCATATAAGACAGCAAAAGAGATAAAGGGTAAGGCCGAGGCCGAGGCCTCTAGGATTTATGCCAAGGCATATCAGCAGGACCCAGAATTTTTCGATTTTTTAAGAAGCCTCGACACCTATAAAAAGGCCCTCAGAAAAAATACGACTCTGGTCATTTCGTCAAAGAGCGAACTGCTGAAATATATGTCAAACATCCAGAAATAAGGACATAGCCTATAAAGACATAATACCCCTGCCAACAGCGGAGCCAAAAAGGAAGGGGCCTTGTATTTAGGCAACTCAGACCAAGAACAATGAGCCGTATATGGTTGGAAGAGGGCAGTTATCCACGTCCTTTTCCGTAAGACCAGCTGCCTTGAGGGCTACCTCTTGCCAAGAATGGCCTGGATAGATCGTAACCACCATGTGAGCTGCCCCCTTTTGGGAACTCGCTTCACAATGTATATCTATGGTCTGCTGTATATCCTGTTTAATGCCTTCCAATTCTTTGTCCTCTGTGATCTCTGAGGACTTAGCCCCATCCGATAATATGTGGAGGAGCCTTGCAAAAAGGGGACGAACTGCCAAGACCTTCTCCTGGCATAATCTTTCTGGCTGGAAAGGAATGGAAAACCTGGCCAGCTCCATACTTGACTTTCCCCCAGACAACGACTCGTAAGCAGCATCCATCAAATCCTTTGTGGAGACACTTTCTCCAACAGGCCAACATTGCTTCACTCCAACACCGCTAAAAAAGGTCCTTATCCATGCCCTGAGCCTTTCCCGGACCCTATTCAGCGGTTCGATGAAGAAAGTAGTTCCTTCAGTAGCTTTTGGGGTAGACAGCCCTTCGACGAGTTCAGAGATCTTAGTTGCATCCATCTCTACCTGTTCGAGCTCCCTGTCAAGCTGATCCATTCTCTGATCTGCGTCCATGGAAAGTCTGAGGAAAAGGCGAGATGCCATCAGGATATCTTCCTTTTTGCCTCCTTTGATGGCGCCAATTATCCCCTGGATATCCTCATTGCCCGAATTCATCAGGGCTGAATAGAGCGTCTCAAACCCAGTATTACCTCCGAGCCCCAACTGCTCACCCCAGGTTTCCAGGGCCTTGAGGCCATTCTTGAAATCTTCCAGTCTGTCTCCAAGGGGAGAGGCCACTATTGGTGTAATCCGCATAGCATTTATCTCGCGATCCTGGCTGACCAACTCGACACTGTCTTCAGACGGTGCCATGACCAACATTTCATCCAGAAAAAGCGAGGCGGCAACAGCCGATTTATATCTCAGATAACAGGTCGGATATAATAAGGCACTTTTAGTGGACATATCTATTTTTCTCCTATTTCATTGTCTTTTGCTTTTCAGATATCATACATTGTCTTATCAAGATACCTTAAAAGTTGACTATTCACATTTATATATTAAATTCTCAAGTGTAATAATCAGAATGTTATTAGAGCCGCTATAGGCTGACATCACAGGCCTATATGATTGTGTCGATTCTACCATGAAGAGAAGCCAAATAGCATGAAGAAGATACAGGATTCCAAAAAATCAAGCGGCTCGTCCTTTCTGGCCTACATACCCAAGTTCCTAAGGCTCCTCATCAACCTACTGCGTGATCCCAGGGTATCCACTACAGACAAGGCTATACTGGGGGCGACAATCGCCTATCTGCTGAATCCTGTAGACATCGTCCCTGATTGGATACCTTTTCTGGGCATGGTAGACGATGTCTATCTCATTGCCCTGGCCCTCTTGCGGATGCTCCTCAGAACCGATGAGAAGGTACTCAACCAGTATTGGGATGGGCCAGAGGAACTTATACCCTTACTCAAACAAACTGCTGAATGGGCGGTTGCCTTTCTCCCTTCCAAGGTGAGAAAGGCCCTTCTGGCAAAGATAGAAAAGGAAGAAAGGATTCAAACATGATAAGGATCCGGGGGATTCATGGCAACAATCAAAAATCTTGAAATCGATCTTCCCTGCGGTATCTTTTATAACCTTTCAAACCTTATTCTCGATCTCAATGGCACCCTTACTGTGGACGGTGAGTTCATGGAGGGGGTCTTGCCTAGGCTACGGGAGTTATCGAGATTCTTGAATATATTCATCGTCACTGCCGATACCAATCAGGCAGTTGATAAGATAAGCCAGTCATTGATGGATACGGATATAATAATCCATAAACTCGAAAGTGGCAGAGGTGATATCCAGAAACTCTCTTTCCTTGAGAGGTTGGGCAGAGAGAAGACAGCAGCAATAGGAAATGGCCGAAATGATGCATTGATGCTCCGAGAGGCTGCCCTTGGAATATGTGTGGTGGGGCCAGAAGGTGCAGCCGTAGATGCGCTACAGGCCAGCAGGGCCTTGTTCCTTGATATCCGCGATGCACTCGACATCTTTCTAAAGACAAACAGGCTCATTGCTACCCTCAGGAAATAGCAGGCAAATCTTTGAGTTACATTGTAAAAAGCCAAAAAGAAAAGACCCGACTTACCAGTCTCGCAACTGCCTCTGGTTGAGCTGCCAAGATAGGTCCGGAGGATCTGCATCGTATACTCGAATCCCTACCCCTTTCAAAAAGCCCGGATCTGCTCCTTGGCATGGAGACTGCGGCAGATGCATGTATAATCAGGATCTCAAAGGATATTGCCATTGTCCAGAGCCTGGACTTTTTTACCCCCATTGTGGATGACCCCTTCGAGTTTGGCCAGATAGCAGCGGCCAACTCTCTGAGCGACCTCTATGCTATTGGTGCCAGACCGCTTTCTGCCATGAACATAGTCTGTTATCCAATAAAGGACCAACCTGAAGAGACATTGAGACAGATATTGAGGGGAGGCATAGAAAAAATCCACGAAGCTGGCGCATTGCTGGCAGGGGGACACAGTGTAGAAGACAAGGAGCCGAAATATGGCCTTTCTGTTACCGGTCTCGTGCATCCTGAAAAATTTTTTTCCAATAGTGGGGCTCGTCCAGGGGATCTGCTGGTACTGACCAAACCTGTGGGAACAGGCATCTTGTCAACGGCTCACAAGGCTGGGCTCCTTCCACCAGACATACTTAGTCGTATGATAGATGTAATGAAGAGACTCAACAAGGCGGCCAGCGAGGCCATGAAAAAGGCAGCAGCCAATGCAGCTACAGATATCACAGGCTTTGGCCTTGCAGGCCATGCACTCGAGATGGCATTGGCCAGTAAGTGCCGTCTGGAACTGAGGGCCTCCAAGGTACCGATTTTCAAAGAGGCCCTGGAATATCTGAAAATGGGCATGATACCTGAGGGCGACTATTCAAACCAAAACTTCTGTAGGAAGATGGTCAACATATCAGGCGATGTCGATCCGGACCTGCTCGTCCTCATGTTCGATGCCCAGACCTCTGGGGGACTTCTCATCTCTGTACCACGGGATAGGATTGAGAAACTACAGAGACATCTACAACTACGTGGAGAAGAATCTGCTGTCATCGGCTCGGTGAAGGAAGGGACACCAGGCCTGGACATTCTCGCCTAAATAAATTGCTGGAAGCCATCAAGTAGCTGTCTGAGACAGTAACTTCTCAATCACCGGGTCGAGTTCATCAGGGTTCACCATCCCCGTTATCTTCTTCACGATCTTGTGCTCCCGATCTAGCACAAAGGTCACAGGCAGGGCATAGATGTTGCCATAATCCTTCAAGACCTTTGTAGTTGCCAAAAGCACCGGAAAGTTCAGACCAAGCCTCTCAATAAAAGAGGGGAGCACTTTCTCAGGCTCATTGTCCACAGAGATGGCAATGACAGTGAACCCCTTCGATCCATACTTCTCCTGGAGCCTGACAAAATCTGGCATCTCCATCCTGCACGGCGGACAATAGGTTGCAAAAAAATTGATCAGGACCACCTTTCCCCTATAATCAGACAGGTTGACTGTATCGCCAGAAAGGTTCAATAGGGTGAAATCAGGGGCATGCGATTCATCTGCCTTGCCTTGACAGGCAGGAAGCAAGGTAACAACGGCAATCAACAAGACCAATGGTATCGATTTATTAGGCCACATATCTATTCCTCTTCAAATCCTTCCATTGTTT
Source organism: Deltaproteobacteria bacterium (assembly GCA_026986785.1). Classification (GTDB taxonomy): domain Bacteria; phylum Desulfobacterota; class Dissulfuribacteria; order Dissulfuribacterales; family QOAL01; genus QOAL01. The sequence goes on from JALSNW010000028.1 coordinate 11,648, forward strand.
TAACCAGGCCGACCAGCAGTTCCGCCTCTTCCTCCAAGATACGACTACCTTTCAGAGGAGACGATTTGGAGGGATCACCCCATACGCCGCCTGGCCAATAACGAACCTTGTTTCTTACAAGGATGAACTTAGGGAACTGGGGAAATTCCCTTGGGCTAGAGCCATCTATAAGATCTGGCTTTAGATATTGGATTAGAGACGTTTCCACTTCACCTGCATGTGCATCTCCTTTGGTCTCCACAATGCCCTTCTCCAATCCTGCAATGAGATCTAGGATCGATAGTACTGCAAACCTGGCATCTTGGAGTTCTTCCATCAAGGTGTCTGCAGAATCGAGTATAGTAGACATGTGGGTCCCTCCTGCATGACCAGACAGGAGTATAAAATTCCTTAATCCCTGGCCATACATGGACCTACACATATCCATGACCACCATCCTGAGGGATGTTGAGCTAATCCCTATTGTACCTGGATGCATACTCGTACTGCGGCATAGCCCGTACCACATGGGGGGCATGACGAACACAGGGATCTTGGAAGCCGTTTTCTTGGCAAGCTCATATGCATGAAATGTGTCGGTTCCGAGGGGAAGGTGCATACCATGCTCCTCCACCGAACCAAAGGGCACTATGACGGTCCTTGTTCTGGAAAGTCCCCTCTCAAAGGCCTCCATGGTGATATTAGTAACGATCATGTCTGGAGTTTAATTTCAGCTTATTTATATGTCAAACTTTCCAGGGAACAGAAAGCCTAAATGCCCCTGTTGAGATCCAGCAATTCACCACCGGCCCCTGAACCCTCTGCACAAAACCACTCTTCTTTTCTTTCTTTGGACTTGACTGTCTGTGAGTAGGCGAATAACTTATAAAAAATGGGATAAAAAAAATCTTTAATATTTCAAAGAAGATCAACAAAAACTATGAGACTAACAAGAGCAGGCGAATATGCCATCAGATGCATACTGTATTTGGCCGCAAAAGGAGAAGGTGTACTTACGAGCAAGAAAGAAATAGCTGCCCGATGCGAAATCCCGCCCCAATTTCTTTCTAAGATCGCTCAAGAGCTTCAAAAGGCACGAATTATTGAGATAAGACAGGGCCCAAAAGGTGGATTCATCCTTACTCGAAATCCAAAGGACCTGACCCTACTAAATGTAATAGAGGCAATTATAGGGGAAATCTATCTGAACGACTGCATAGCCAGGCCTAACCAGTGCACAGCCAGTCCCAAATGCCCGGTGCACAAGGTATGGAACAAGGCCAGGGAACAACTAAGGAGCACCTTGGACGCAGTAACTTTCAGTGAGCTTGCCCGGGACCCTAATTGCCTCCCTGATTTCAGTAGAGAATAAGATTCTTTTCAGGACAAAGATACTGTTTTCGCCCGTATCTTATCTGGACAAATGAAGATACTTGTAATCAATTCTGGAAGTTCGTCCATTAAGTATAAGATATTCGACATGAAGGGCATGAAGGTCCTTGCAAATGGCCTGATTGAAAAAATCGGGCGTGATATCAGTAGGTTCAGGCAACGAAGCGGTGAATCAGGGGTTGATTTTACAAAGGAATTGCCTATAAAAGACCATACCCGAGGCTTTTCCCTGATGATGGAGGCGCTTTTAGAAACCTCTACCATAGACCATATCTCAGACATATCGGCCATTGGCCACAGGGTGGTCCACGGAGGCAAAAAATTCAAGGCTCCTGTCCTCATAGACAATGAGGTCACGGCGACCATAAGTAGGCTCATCCCCCTCGCACCTATCCATAACCCTGCAAATCTCACTGGCATAGAGATAACGATGAAGCTCGCCCCCAACATACCCCAGGTGGCCGTGTTCGACACAGCTTTTCATCAGACCATGCCTGAAATGGCCTTTCTCTATGCATTACCCAGAAGTCTCTATGAACACTATCATGTCAGGCGTTATGGATTCCATGGCACATCTCACAGCTATGTGTCACGTCTTGCAGCATCATTTCTGGGGATTGAATCAAGGAGACTGAACTGCATCAGTATGCACCTGGGAAATGGCGCCAGCGCTGCTGCCATAGAAAAAGGCAGATCCATTGACACATCCATGGGCATGACCCCACTGGAAGGCTTGATAATGGGCACAAGAAGTGGAGACATGGACCCTGCCATTATCTTCTATCTGGCCAGAGTTACCAACATGGACATACAGGAGATAGACCATCTACTGAATTTTGACAGCGGGCTTCTTGGGATATGTGGTGAAAACGATATGCGTCTCATAACCAAAAGGGCTATAGAAGGGGATGCCAATGCCCGTCTTGCCATTGACATGTTCTGTCATCGTCTAAAAAAATACATTGGCGCCTATCTGGCCATCCTAAGAAGGGTGGATTGCCTGATCTTCACAGGCGGCATAGGGGAGAACTCTCCCTTGATCCGGCAGCAGGTTTGCTCCGGCCTGGAACATCTGGGTATATTCATCGATGCAGAAAGAAATAACAAATCCTCTACTGGCATAACTGCGATTCACAAGGAACAGTCCCAGGTAAAGATACTCGTGATCCCAACTGATGAAGAACTCGAGATAGCCCAGCAGACCAAAAAGATTCTCCAGGAAAGGCATTGAAGTCGATACTCATATGCATAGAAACCCTTTGCGGGAGAATATCTCCTGCAGGTTTCGGGAGCAAGGAAGACAGGCGGCATCTTGAAAGGGCAAGGGAACAAACAGATGCCTCTCTACTCGGAGCAGGCTCCCTAAGGGCGGGTGATCCAGAATTTAGGACGTTCGAAGGCAAACTCCCAGTAAACCGCTTGCGTGCCATTGTCACAAGATCTGGCAATATCCCCGCTACTAAATCCATATTCAGAACAGGCCCCAGGCCCTTGATATTTACCAAATTTTCAATACGAGATATGCTGAACGAACGATTTGGGGAAAGGGCCGAGGTTATAGGCGTACCAGAGACAGATTCAGGAATGCTCTGCCTGAAAACCATATTGGACAACCTGGAACAGCGTGGGGTCGAGAGCTGTCTCATCGAGGGGGGTGGACTCCTCAATTACGAAGCCTTTAAACAAGGAGTGGTGACCGAACTTCTCCTAACCATTGCCCCAAAGATCATTGGAAAGCAGACAGAGACATGTCTCGTATCTGGACCCACGGCCCTGGGTACTCCCTTCATTCACCTGGAACTTTTATCTTGTAGGATGAATGCCCGGAGTGGTGAACTATTCTTACATTACAAGATCCTGGACAGGAGATAGATATGGAACGACAAGACATGGCCATCTTATTTTCTGGAGGCTCTGACAGCCTGGCCTTGTATAGCCTGGCCATGGCAGGTTCCCTGCCAGGGATCCCAAGGCCAAGAAACATCCATCTCCTCCATATGTTAAACGGCATGGGACGCTTCCCTGATTTCCCCAAGAATCGTTTGAAGGTTGCCAAAACCATACTTGAGGCACAATTGCCAGCCAAAGAAGACATCCCAGAAACATGCTATATAGAACTCGATATGGGAAGACTCTTTCAAGGGCTTTGGCTTGACAGATACGAAGAGCTCATGCCCCGGTTCAATGGGAAAAATCTGGTATGTGTTGCCTGTAAATTAGCCATGCACACAAGGGCCATCATATATTGTGTCCAGAATTATGTCCCCTTATTCCTGGCCGGATACGCCAAGAAACAGTCCTTTTTCCCAGAACAGACACGGGTTTTCATGGAACTTGTTTCAGGCCTATCTGAAAAATTTGGGATCAGGACGGCATTTCCTCTCTATGAAGAATTCAATTCGGAGTTGGTCTCAAGGCATCTGCTCGAGGATTTCGGCCTCCCTTCCACTGGAGGAGGCGAGCGAAAATGCCTTTTTTGCCAAACCCTGACCACTGCCAGGGGAAAAGACATCAAGGCATTTCTGCTCGAGATGATCCCAAAGACAGAACAATACATTGACCATCGGCTTGCCTTTAGGGTCAAAGAGGCTGCAGAGATATTTCCACCTGGAAGGACGTGATCAGTATAAGCTGTATAATCCCGGTCCGGAACAGAAAAGGGCTGGTTCTTTCAGCAATAGAATCGGCCATCAGACAGGATGTGCCCGAGTTGGAGATCGTGGTCGTAGATGATGGATCAACAGATGGCACTCCTTCTGAGATACACAGGCATTTTCCTGAAATAACTCTTCTTAGGAAAAGGCAAGGATCTGGTCCAGGAGATGCGAGAAATATTGGTGTCATGGCCTCTCAAGGCCGCATACTCATGTTTCTCGACTCTGATGATATCTGGCTCGAAAATCATTGTAGTCTCCTCATGGAAAGGCTGGAGAGCGGCTTTCAGGCAGCATTTGGTGTAACTGAGAATGAGGATACAATAAAAGGCACCAAATTCCTTATACCGGAACATGGGGCAACCAGGCCATGTTGCATGTTCAGCGCTCTTTTGAGATGGTGCTTCATGGTGCCATCCTCCTTTGCCGTAACCAGAGAGGCCTTTATGACTGTGGGCGGATTCACCCTCTTTAGCCCAGGTGAAGACTGGCTCTTTTTCCTGGAACTCGCCAGGAGGTTCCCTTTTGGCTTTGTCCAACAGACCATAACATGGAGGCGCCTTCACCCTGACAGTCTTTGTTTAAAGGCTTTTGATAAAAGCAAAGCAACAGCCATAATGCTCAGATTGAAGGAGGCCACACCAGGCATAGGCTGTAGGGATAATCATATCTTAAGGATGGAAAAAATTCTCGATCTTATAACAAAGGACGGAGACAAATGGCAAAGCGTTCAGGATTGGTACACGACCCTAAAAAGGCACAATCTCATATGAGGCCTGAAATCCCAGCGGCCAGACACGAACAGATACTCGCTTCCTGCGAGGATGTCCCTGAAATGGAACCCGTGTTTAGATTGGCCTTGACAAAGGTTGGTATATCGTCAAAGACGATCTGGATACGTCTCCCCCAAGGCACTCTGCCTTTCGAAGCAGAGATCATGGTCGATCTGCCAGCAGGATTCAGAGGCATCCACATGTCCAGGATAGAAAGGGCTATTTCTACCCTCACAGATGAACGATTCGACGACATAAGATCCTACTCGGAAAAACTTTGCAGACTCGTCCTATTGGGGCAACGAGGCACTGTTGCAGAGATATTCCTCGGGGGGAAACTGCCCCAGTTCACCAGAACAAGCCTGAGCAATGAACTGTCCACAGATAACCTCGACATATCAGTATTGACCAAGGGGAAACAGGCCGGGGAACAGGTTGAAGTCGTGTCCCATCTCGGGCTCTGCATTACACATATAACCGCATGTCCATGCACCCAGGCCTACAACAGGGCCCTGTTTCCAGAGGCCCAGATCCCTTGCATGCCAACACATTCCCAGCGTTGCATGACCAGGTTGCAGGTGGAAGACAAGATAGGAAACCTCACCTACCACCATCTGTACCATTGCCTTGAGAGTTGCCTCCACTTGAGCCAAGACCTGCTTAAAAGACCAGATGAGGCGGAACTCGTCCTCAAGTGTCACAATGAGCCCCAATTTGTCGAGGATGTGATCCGACTGGTGGCCTTTCAGGCTGGAAAGCGGCTTTCAGACCTCTTACCAAGTGATTCCCGAATAACCATTGAGTCCACAAGCCTGGAAAGCATACATCTACATAATGTGAAATCCAGGCTGCGGTGTCAACTCCACGAGATAAGGGGCATGGAAGCACCAGATGATTATTGATCAACCCAGTAACTTATTCGAAAGCTCCAAAAGGGTTCTTATGCCAAACCCCTTGGCGCCTTTCCCCAGAAATCCAAGGGTCTCCTCCTTTACACATGGCCCGGCTATATCTATATGAGACCATTTGATGTCGTCGGAAACAAATTTTTTCAAAAAGAGGGCGGCGGTGATAGCCCCGCCCCATCTGCTACCGATATTCTTCATGTCTGCTATCGTTGTCTTTAACTGCTCCATATAGGGCATATGAAGGGGCATTTCCCACAAATACTCGCCTACCTTCTGCCCTGCCTCGATAATCGTATTGTTCAACTCCCTATCAGGCCCAAAAACACCCGCAATATCCTCACCAAGGGCTACGACACAGGCACCAGTCAGAGTAGCTGCATCTATTATCCAGTCGGGTTTCAGCTCTGATGCAAGACAGAGAGCATCTGCCAATATCAATCTGCCTTCAGCATCGGTATTGTCGACCTGGACAGTTTTCCCATTCCTCATGGTGATAATATCAGTGGTATGAAATGCAGATGAAGAAATATCGTTTTCGACCAAAGGTGTTATAACAGTGATCTGCAATGGTACCTTGAGCTTGGCCATGGCACAGGCAGCAGCAAAGGTCATTGCAGCCCCGCCCATATCATATTTCATGCCTATCTGAGATTTTGCCGGCTTCAGGCAATAGCCACCAGTATCCATCGTGACGCCCTTGCCCACAAGACACAAAAAGCCCTTGGCATTTCTGGGCTTGTATTCCCCTATCACGAGTCTTGGTCTGCTTTCAGCACCTCTTCCTACGGCCAGAATCCCGCCACAGCCCTCCTTCTTGAGCCTTTTTTCCTCCCAGGTGGTGATCTTCAACCCCGCCTTTTTACCCTCTGTCTGGAATAATGCAGCAAGGGATTCGGGCTGGATCTCATTTGGAGGTTCATTCAAGATGTCACGGGCAAAATTGACCCATCTGAAAATGACCTCCCTCTCTTTGAGGGCCTTCTTTTCAGAAGGACCGAGGTTGCAGTCGAGGAAGCAGTAAACTGGACGAGGTTCAGCCTTTTTATCAAGATACTTATCAAACCTGTAGCCGCCGAGCAAGGCCGCTTCTTGGCATGGACCAAGATAGGCCTTCCCCTTCTTGGAAAAAAATACCACCACCCTTTTGAGGCCCTGGTCTTCCGCCTCCGATATGGCTGAGGCAACAGCCCTTCTCAGGAGCTCATCTGGAGCGCACAGTTCATCATCAAGCCTTATGGAGCGGGCCAAGTAACGCTTAGCTTCGTGGGTCCCGGCAGCCACGACAGTGCTCTTGCCTTCCTCACCTGGCCATAGGGACTTCTTGAGAAAGCCTGGGACCTGCCCATCAGAAAAAAGCGGAGCATCTTCTGCCAGATAAAAAAAGAGGAGCAGATCATCTGCCTCCAATCTGTAGTTTTTTTTCACTATGAATTCGGAATTAGCCATTTTCCCCCTCCTTAATTCTGCCACAACATCTGTTCAATCTGTTCACGAACCAATCTTGTAATCCTTTTCCTGTCTGCACTCGTGGTGCCCGTTACCTCCAAAGGATTCCCAATGATCACCTCCACCTGCCCGGGATGGGCTACAATACTACCTTTTTTGAGGATCTTGGAGCTGCCCCTTATCGCCACGGGTACCACAGGACATCCCGACCTGACGGCGAGCATAAATGCCCCTTCCTTGAAGTCTTGCAGACGCCCATCGGGACTCCTTGTACCCTCGGGGAAAATTACGATGGAGGCCCCCTGTCTTATCTTGTTGGCAGCCTCTTTCATGCTGCTCAGGGCGGCTCTTCCCCTTGCACGATTTATTGGTATATAGCCTGCCGTCTTCATGGCAAAACCCAAAAGGGGCACCTTGAACAGCTCCTTCTTGACAATGAATCTGAACTCTACAGGGAGGGCATTGTATAGGATCGGGATATCCAGAAGGCTTGCATGATTACAAGCGAATATAACGGGCCTGTCTGTTGGGACCTGCTGCATGATCTTTTTTTTCACCCGTATTCCAGTGGCAGCCAGAACTATTGATGCCCAAAAACGGGCTATCCTATGAGATGGTGTCCCTGAACCAGTAATAATGGATGCCACGATTGCAAATGGGCTACAGAGCATGAATGACAGGGGTAGAACTATGGGAAAAACAATAGCTGTGACGAGTTTTCTCATGACTAGATCCAAGAGCAGGAAATAACCCTCTTTCTTTTTGCCATTATATTAAGACCTCTTTGGAGAAAAAAAAGGCTTTTCCCCCATCCCACGCAAGTGAAAGGCTTTTTATATCCAATGCCCTATTCATCTAAGGAAAATTTTTACATGGAAAAATTTTTCCACTTGGGAAAATATTTTCCATTTGTAGAAGAATCTAAAAAAAACCCACTCAAAACCCGACTTATCATCCAAGAAAAGCGGACATCTATTGGCATATATCTTGATGAACTGAAAACAACAAGGCATTCGTTATCAAAAACTTTAATGGAGGAGAAGGCCAAGATGAACAAGATAAATACTAAGAGGATATTAGCATCTTGTACATGCTGCCTAATTGTGACAGCAATGGGTGCCTTTTACCAATGGGGCCTCCAGCCGGATCTTTCTCCGGCTCTTCTGGGCGTGAAACAGCTCTTTCCTCTGCACATGTCAGAGTCATCCTCTCTTGTACTTTCCGGGATGGGGTTGTTGGGCATAAGCACTGTAGCAAGAGAACATATCAATCGCTAAAAAACACGCCCTTGATAGACGAAGCCTGATTCCAGCTATCTACTACAATCAATAAATACAATCAATAAAAAAAACCCTCGTAATCCTCTTCTACTTCCTGAAAGGCTGCCAGGTCTCTTGAAAATGCCGCCTGGAGAAATGTATTCACCCACCAGAAGATATCCCTTCTCCTGATCTGATTCCTCATCTTGAGCATACGCCTTTTCCGTTCTTCTACGTCCATACAAAAACTATTGTATATAGCCTCTGAAACACCTTCCTCATCATATGGATTTACCAAGACCGCCCCGTTTTTCAGCTGTGCAGCAGCACCGGCGAACTCGCTGAGTATGAGAACACCATTACCCTCCAAGTTGCATGCACAATATTCCTTGCATACCAGGTTCATTCCATCTTTCAATGGCGTTACCAGGGCGATCTCCGCCAGCCTGTAATATGCCAGGAGATCTCGTCTACTGAGGCTTTTATAAAGGTAATGTATGGGAATCCAGCCCGATGTAGTAAACTCCCCATTTATAGCACCAACAAGTTGCTCGATCTCTGCCTTGAGCCTCCTGTATTCTCCTACCTCTTCCCTTGAGGGCACTACTACCTGTACAAGGGACACCTTGGTACACAACTCTGGATATCTTTTCAAGGCCAAGCGAAAGGAGCGGAAGCGCTCGGGGATGCCCTTGGTATAATCAAGCCTGTCTATACCCAGGATAACCTGACGATCTGGCAGCTTTTCGTGGAGAAACCAGGCACAATCAGCCACCTGCTTGGAACCGGCATCTGCTTCAAACGAAGCAAAATCTATACTGATAGGAAATGTACCCACCCTGATCTCTCTATCTCCTGTGTCGAGGCGGACGATGGTGCCCCTTCCCAACAACCTGATTTCCGGGAAAAACCTGTGCACACAATCGAGGAAATGTCTTCTGTCCCTTCTGGTCTGAAAACCAATAAGATCATATTTAAGCAAGGCCTCGATTACCTGGCTTCTCCAAGGAAGTTTGACAAATATATCAAGGGGAGGAAATGGTATGTGGAGGAAAAAGCCTATCTTGTTCTCTACCCCTATATCCCTGAGGAAAGAGGCACAACTGAACAGATGATAGTCATGGATCCAAATAAAATCCTCTGGGCCTATAGTCCTGGAGATAACCTCTGCAAATTTCCTGTTGACCCTGAGGTATTCATACCAATAAGCCGGACAAAAATTACATCTGGTCTGGAGGTCATGAAACAGGGGCCAGATTATCTCATTGGAAAACCCATAATAATACCCATGCACCTCATCGGCAGAGAGAAAGACGGGATATAGATCATAGCCGCTCATCTTCGACGCCTGGGCCAAGAGTTCCGAAAGGACTGCCTCTTCACTTCCTCCAGACCAACCTATCCATATACCTCTCCGGTTCTTGAGCACAGGGGCCAAGGCAGTAACAAGCCCACCTGCACCTGGCTGAACATGCCAGCCCTCTCTGTCCTTGACAATCTTTATGGGAAGACGGTTGGAAACAGCTACCAGCCTGGGGCCATCTATTGTCATATTATTTCCCCTCTGTCTGTATACTCCACTTTTCCAGAAAGGCCCGCAACTCCTCTGGAGGCCTGATCCAAACATCCGCAGAGGTGGGCCTTATTTCCTCCCTCACAAGAACGGCCAGCCCCTTGCCTTTTATGGCGACAAAGGCATCCTCATCTGTGAGATCATCGCCAAGATAGGCACAAGGAGGAGGTGTGTCATATTCTGCCAAGACCTTTTTCACAGCCTGCCCCTTGTCAATTCCAGCAGTTCTGAGCTCAATCCCACCATTGAACCTGTCAAGTTCCATATCTGATCCTGGCAGCATGGCATTGAAGGCCTTGGAGGCTTGGCGTTCCAACTCGTCTGCTCGTCCTTGCTTCATCCCACGGAAATGGAGTGCAAGACAACCATTCTTCTCTTCCATGTTATCAGAAAGACCATGCACTTCAATCCATTCATGGGCGCTGGAGAGGACCTTTTTGGCCGCCTTGGAAAGTGCCTCACTCTCCATCATGCCGTTTTCAAGGAGGTGTTCCCGTCCATGACAGCCCCATATCTCCACTGGCTTGACGAGTCTCAAAAGATTCTGGATGGAAGAGATCTCCCTGCCGGATATAATGACCAAACGGGTTCTGCCTGTGTTGAGTATTCGATTCAAGACACCTGGGACCCAAGGATATGGCACTGCCTCATCCCGTTCAACCTTGAAAGGCGCAATGGTGCCATCGTAATCCAAAAAAAGGATAGATACCTTGGACTTGGCCAATCTATCCCAAAATCCCTGAAGATCTATTTGTGCATCGAGTACCTTCACCTGGGCATTCTTCTGCCGTCTTTTTTCAACTGCTGGATATATCTATCCTATCACCAGATCCATTCATCAGGGAAAGCATCAGGGCCAAATATTCCCTAAGGTGCCTCGTAAGTAGAAAATTTTCTCTGACCATCCGCTTTGCCCTTTTGCCCATATCTATCCTCTTTTCCCTATGATGAAGTAGATACCTGATACGAAGGGCGGCCCCCTCAGGCGTTCTGACCTTAAAACCCGTATAATGGTCTATGACCTGGATCCTGATCCCACCCGTGTCTCCCCCCACAACAGGCTTACCTTTCCACATGGCCTCACACACAGTCAACCCAAAACCTTCCTTTGTAGATTTCTGGATGACTATATCCGCTGCCCTCTGGAGTGCATTTATCTTCCTATGGGAATCTGGCGGCAACACCAATACATGTATGTCATCCTCTCCCGAGGCAGCCATCAAGACCTCTTCCAGGACAGCCTCCCCTTCTGGATCGTCACTGGCACCACCTCCTGCAAGGACCAACTGGCATGGCACATGGCGCCTCACCTGCCTGAAGGCCTCTATCACCCCAAGAGGGTCCTTGAATCTGTCGAAACGGGAGACCTGTACCAGTAAAGGAAGCTCTGGATCCAGGCCAAAGCCATCGGTGACTGCCCTTACCTCTTCAACAGGAAGCTCTATGTTTTTTTCACTAAGTGGATCGATACTCGGGGCAATAATATACTGGGGATGAGGCAATTTCTGGGCAAAGTCAGGCAAAGAAAAGACACTGGCGTCGTACATAGAACAATATTGACGGAGGTATTTCCACACCGGCCGATGGGGTCGGCTGCAATCTATGTGACATCTCCAGATCCATTTACCTTTTCTCTTAGAGATATGCCTTATTAGGGCAGCTGGTTGGGGATCATGAACAAATACAAAGTCGGCATCCGCAAGGAGTTGTCTCAACCTTTCCGCATTTTCCCGATTGGTGTCTTCATAGATCTCTATCAAGGCTGAACCAATAGATACCCTGTGGCCCTGGAGTGCATTGTGGAAGCCCTTGGTACACTTATAAAAATCCTCACGGCCAGAGATTACTTCCCAGGTGACATCAAGGCCCAGGGCAGTCATCAAGGGGACCAACTTATGCAGGATCTCTGCGACTCCCCCACCTTCCCTGGTGGAATTGACATGGACCACCTTTTTGCCAGCCAAGGGCTTAGACAGCTGCACCATGTAATTTATCACATCCTCTCCGGCTATGGAGGCATAGGCGTTAAGGATTTTCGACATCAGCATGGCCCTCCTGGAAAAAAGTGGAAAAACTCTTATAAAGTAGCCTTCTGATCTCCTTGAGAGATGAAAAATAGGGATCAATGGCCTGGATCTTGTCTGCCAACTCCTGATACCGATCCCCAAAATTTACTAACCAGGTGGAAAAATCATCGACCTTTTCAGGGGTCCTTCTCCTTGCATCGATAAAATGATAGAAAATGCCCCCCAAGGACATGTTCATAACTGCCTCGGCGAGCTGAGATGGCTCTTCCAGATAAGTGCCAGTGTCCATGACCAATATCTGGGAATATATGAAATGAAACTGCTCATCGGCCCTGGACCAGGGAACCCAGTCGGTGAGATCCAGATGTTCCTCTACTCGATCTATCAATTCTGCTCGGAGCCCTTCTATATCATCAAATTCTGTGGGATCTATAACACTGAGTCGTTCGGCCAAGGCCTTTTCATGGAGGCCATGATACACCCAGGCAGCAAAATCATTATTGTATTCCGGCTCATCAAAACGGGGCTGGAGAAACCTGCCCCAGAAGTGATGATAAATACTGGATGCAGGAGCCATGGAAAGGCCTTCTCTGAACTCCCTGAGGGTCTGGACAGCGATACCACTCGAGAGTGCAATCAACGCGCAGTCTTTTATGAAAAATGCTCGGCTCTCCATAACCATTTCTCCATGCAATTCCTACAAAAATCCTTGAAGCTACTGCGTATCGCATCCGATTTCGGCACAAAACATAAACCCGGATTATGCAGCTCGCAAGTTTGCCGAAGACGCGCAGCAGAGGGCATGCAGAGACGTACTTTGGTACTTCAACTACCCGACAACAAAACATATTCGATAAAAATGCGTGCCCCTTGCGGCTTCAAATATCTGAGTTTTTAGAGCAAAAAAATCTCCACCTTTTGGGTGAGAGTAATTATCTGTTTTTTTTATCAAAACCTTTATTCAGGCATTTGAAGGACCTAATCCGGGATAAACACTTGCAAGAAAGGCAATCCGGCCGAGCACAAGGGCAGTGGCCTCAAGGCCCTGCCCCAAGAAATCAGAACAAAACGCCGTTTTTCAAGGATACAAAAAGACCGAGGGCTGCCACCACGGCGAACCATGCCACCATGACACCTACAGCTGTCTTGCCGAGCGATGGATCAAGGCTCACTACCTGTCCCTTTGGTGCCTTTCCTGCCTTGAAAGCTGCAATTGCTGGGAAACAGAGTACATAAAGGCCGGCGAGAAAAGTTGCAAAAAACAAGATGGTGCTTGGCCAGTCCGGGTTGACACGGTAGTTGAAGATCGAATAACCGTGGGCACCAGTATAGTCCATCCGAAGCCCTTCTCTTGCACAACACATGATAAATATGGTGACAAAAAGGGCCAGAGCTGAAAAAATGGCCTTTTCTGCTGGCTTTTCAGAGGCCGTACCTATATATGCAGTAGTACAAACCCCCATTATCGCCCCTGCGAGGAAAAATGGATTAGAGGCAAAATGGAAACCATCTGGCACTGTACCGAGCCACCAAAAGCCTGCTCCTATTGCAGGGAAAAGAGACCAAAATGCCAATTTTACACCTGTCTTGGACACATATTCAAGATAGCCTGGGTCATAATCGGCTCGGTCTCTGAAGTACCAGTGGTATAGCATCATAAACACCCCTGTGACTGCCAGAGAGCCTATGAAAAAATGCAAGAGCCTGCCAAGGCTTATACCATGGAATTCCCCTCCTGCCACAGATACCACGCCATGTTGCCCGATCAGCCATTTCTTCCACATCTGGGGCTCGAGTTGCTCCATGGTGAGCATGTGGATGAAAAGGCCTGCCACAAGAAGCATGAGAAGGCTTATCCAGGCCCACCTGACGCTTACCGTATCGGTATCTGCCTGCCTATTACCCAGATAGAAGCCATAGGCAGCGTAAAAGGCAACTGTCACCACCAACAAAAAGAGCATTGCCCAAAAGGCCGACATGGTGGTTGCAGTATACCAATAAGGATCATAGATGACCTGTACAAAAAGAAGCGGCGCAACACCAAGGACAATCGCAATGGAAAGGCCTACTGTGATTACCCTGCCCAGGGCCTTTGCAAGCCTCAGGCTGTAGGTGGTCTTCTTGCCCACCTCCCATATGGCAACAAACGTGGAGCCCAACACAAGATTTATCATGGTTATGTGCAGTGCAAATGTGAGGACTAATAACACCTGGAAGACCAGGGGATAAAAAGGCAGGCCTGCAGGGTCCATCATGTTGTTAAGATATGTTTGAAGTTCCATGTGGCTACCTCCTGATTATGGAAAAAAGATATTCTGCTATGGCCGCCTTATCCTTGTCATCTCCGGCAAATGGAGGCATAAATGGATAGTCTCCAAGGGCGTCCATGAAATCTGCGATGTCTTCAGGGGATTCAGGTGCTATATTCTGAAGCAGGGTTGGCAGGGGTCTCATCTTTCCGAATCTATCCAGGGCATGACAGTTACCACACTGGTAAAGGGCGATAAGCCTCCCTGCCTGCATCCTCCCACTCTTTGTCTCGAGATCACAGTTCTCAGGCCTGAAATAGAGGCTGTTCCAAAAACCCGCTTCCTGATATTTCTCTATCTCAGAGACAACACCCTTGGCCGGCAGATCATGCGCTATGATCTGATTGCTGTACATATATTGATCTATGATATATGGGCGCCTGACACCCTCTCTAAATCCTTCTCCTGCCCCTATTCCGAGAAAGAGTATGAAAAGGATGAAGATAGCAGAAACAGGGCCGGCAAGCTTGGGTCTCACCAAACCACACAGGAAAAACCATGCCAACACCACTGCGTAACACACACCTGCAGCCCATAACATGTGTTTCAGATACGGCAAGCCACCTTGGAGGCCGAGCTCTTTTGCGTGCTCCGGCATTGAGAACAGGTACCAGAGCCCAAAGAGTGCACCACCAATCATACCAGCGATGCCCCATATAGATGCAGTACGAATGAGCTCATGGCCCACAGCGCGGTTTTTTAGCCTGCTGGCAACGATTATGGCATATACACCTGCTATACCAAACATGAATGCAGTACGGGTTAGTAACTGGGGCCAATAGGTCTGGTTGAAAAAGCCATCAAAGAAGCCGCCTGTCTCTATCCACTTGCCTGATGATAGCATAAACGCAAGGATACCAGTGATTATTATCATGCTGATCCATGCGGCCCACGCATAAAGCCAACCAAGCATGAGATGGCTCTTGTCATCGATCTTGCCCAGGGTGTAGTAATAGACATATATGGAAGCTATCTCTATTACAAAAAATACCCATTCCGTAGCCCACCCCCAGACATAATTGTGTATCAGGCCTGAGATACCCCTTGGGCTTGCCACTGTTGCAGCATACCATATGCCCACCCCTGAGAGAGAGCCGATAACGAAACAAAAGATCAGGATCAACATGGAATAGCGCTTGACAAACTCCATGAGTTCCCTACGTCCTTCCTGAACAGCCTTTCTCTCAACGTAGACCAGAAACCAAAAAGCGCCTGTTGCCAGATGACAAGGCAGTATGTGAAACGTTGCGATCAAGGCGATAACGATGCCTGATGTAAAAAAAGGCACCTCCCAAAATGGATACATGTCTTTGCCCTCCTTGGTTTAAAACACGACCGAAAGCCTTTGGCCAGTTAGACTGGCCCTTACTAAACCTTATACTAAAGATTCATTCCTATTTATCGACAACGATCCAGAAATTCTTCACGACTGATTGAGTAGAAAGACGAAAAAAATTGATAAAAAGACCGTAGAAGTACCATTCAGTGACGATAAAAAGTATTTTTCCCCTGAAAAACAAGAGCAGGAAAGGGCCACTGGGCCGCCAACCATCCTGTGCAGCTAAAAATGCCAAGTCAAAACCACAAGATGTTCATCTCGGCCATCGTTGTTGTCATGTATATCAGCATTTGATATATGGAAAAAACGGTAGCCGATATCCCACTTTTTGTAAAAGCACACGCCAGTGCCAGCGAGCACAGAAAACTGAAATGCCCCACCGAGTTGCCGCCCCCTGATATTAGCACGACTCAAAAAATGTATACCCGCTCCCAGATCCAGATAAGGGCTTATCTCATATCTATCATACGAATATCGTAAGACTGGCTGGAAACCCATATCAAAGGTGGTATCCCTAGTATCGAGCACTCCCATATCTATCTCTATCCTGGCAGCAAAATTGCCATTTTCTCCCACCAGCATCTGTTTAGGTAACCACCATGAACCCACTGCCCGTGCAACGCTTGAACCATCAACAGTGCTACCGATTTCCAGGGACCCAGACCAGGTTTTGTCCGATTTTTGGAGTTCCATTGCGAGTACATCTGAACAATAGGAAAAGACAAGAAAAAAAAGTGATACCGTGGACCAATAGACCTTGATTCCCTTCATGCCTGCCCCCTTTTCTCTTTTATCTACCGGCAGACAACAGATGGCAAATGTCCTGCCGGACGGCATTTGCCACTTTCTCCCAGCGGCCTTACCCTATCTTAACGCCAAACATTATAAGCCCTTGCTCACTTAAACCACAAAATCCTGGGGTTTTCAAGGGGCACTAATGCCTCGTCGTGTCTTGGGATAATCCTGGGGGTATAGTCAGAGGCCTCCCTTTTTTTGGGGATCTCAACGGCAAAGAGAAAACCGTTGACAGAGCCGGCAAGCCGCTGCCGAAAATGCATCTGCCATATCTCTGGATCTCCATCCATTTTCTGTGGCTCGGCAAATAGCTCTACCGAGATCATGTCTAAGTCCAGACCATCTAAATAGACTTGGATTTCGAAGAGATATCTATCGTTGGCCGAGTCGATTTTCAGATTCCCAAAATATACGTTTTTCCAATGGGCGTCTATGGCTGTCTGCCAATCGAGTATATCCCGTCCTACACGGGCATTGGAAGTCGCACGGCGTCTAAATGCAAGGGCACAAGGGACATAATATTCCTCCACGTACTGCCTAAGCATACGATTGCTGGAGAATTCTGGTGTAAGCTTTATCATGCTGGCCTTCATCATGCTCACCCATTTTCTTGGGATCCCATGTTCATCCCTGTCATAAAAGGCAGGGATCACCTCTTGTTCCAACCTCTCATAAAGCTCATTCGCCTCGCGTGCATCCCAATAGGGATCGTCATAATGTTCCTTGCCATCGCCAATAGACCATCCCACCTCGGGTGAGTAGGCCTCTGCCCACCACCCATCCAACTCGGACAGATTGATCCCTCCATTCACGAGTACCTTCATCCCACTGGTACCACTGGCCTCCCATGGACGCCTTGGCATATTTATCCATACATCCACGCCTTGTACCAACCTCCTGGCGACTATCATATCGTAATCCTGGATGAAGATGACCTTGCCCATCACGTCTGGACGCCTCATGAAATTGTGCCATTTTCTGATCATCTCCTTACCGACCTGATCCCTTGGATGGGCCTTGCCCGAAATGATGAGCTGCACCGGCCTCTGGGGGATATTCAGTATCCTGGCAAACCGTTCAGGGTCCTCGAGCAACAGGTTGGGCCTCTTATAGGCAGTAAATCGCCTGGCAAAACCCAAGGTCAAGGCATTGGGATCAAGGGCATTTTCATACTTCTTGCTTGTCTCAAGGTCTATGCCAGAGGCGGCATGCTGCCATTTTATCCTATTGGCCACAAACTCCAGGAGCTGCAACCTGCCCTTGACACGAAACTCCCACAGCTCCTCGTCTGACAAACGCCCCAGCCCTTGTTCTATGGATTCCAAGGTGCCAAACCAACGGTCTTTCCCACTGGCCTGGCTCCAGAGACGATCTGCCTCTGGAGATTCCCATGAGGGCACATGAACTGCATTGGTGACATGGCCTATGGGCACTTCGTCTTCAGGCCACCGGGGAAAGAGAGTAGCAAATATATGCCTA
The DNA here is from genome assembly GCA_026986785.1 of Deltaproteobacteria bacterium. Lineage (GTDB taxonomy): Bacteria > Desulfobacterota > Dissulfuribacteria > Dissulfuribacterales > QOAL01 > QOAL01. The sequence continues at coordinate 29,581 of JALSNW010000028.1, forward strand.
CTGACCCTGCCGTGGAGTCTGCTCACTCCATTTATGAACAGGCTGCTTCGCATTGCGAGATAGGCCATATTAAAGGGTTCTGACTGGTTATCGGGGTCAGACCTACCAAGGGCCATGAATTCATCCAGGCCTATATCCAACAACTTGCAATAACATCTGGCATAATTATCGAACATAGAAGCAGGATACCTGTCGAAAGCAGCATCTACAGGGGTATGCGTAGTAAATACATTTCCTGCCCTTACGCAATTGAGGGCGACCTTGAATGAACACTCTGCCAATCTCATGAAACTCCTGGTCCTCTCAAGGGCGGCAAAGGCGGCATGTCCTTCGTTTAGATGACATACATTGCAATTCAGGCCAACTGCCTCCAATACCTTCCAGCCACCTATGCCAAGAGCGATCTCCTGTTGGAGCCTCATCTCTTCACCGCCCCCATAAAGCTTGCTGGTAATACCTCGATCCCTGGGTGAATTTCTGGGATCATTGCTGTCAAGCAGAAATAGTCTGATCCTGCCTATGCGCACCTGCCACGTCTTGAGCACCAACTTTCTACCAGGAAGCTCCACCTCCACCAGGAGCCAATCCCCCTTTTCATTCATGAGAGGGGTAACGGGCAACATGACTGGATCATTGTATGGGTAGAACTCGAGCTGGTTTCCAAATGCATCTATGGCCTGGCGAAAGTATCCCTGTTGATACAAGAGCCCTACACCATATAGGGGAACCCCGAGATCACTGGCTGTCTTGAGTTGATCACCTGCCAGTATCCCAAGACCTCCAGAATAGATAGGAAGGGCCTCACCAAGGCCAAATTCCATGCTGAAATAGGCCACTGCCGAAAGCGGCCCATCAGCATGGACCTTTTGAAACCAAGCTGGCTCCTTCAGAGACCTTTTACGGTTCTCCAATTGCTTGTTGAGCTCCTGCAGAAAAGACTTGTCTTGTGCCAATTCCTCCAGCTTCTCTTGGCTGATACTCTCGAGTATAAACCAAGGATTTCCTGTGGAATCCCACATCTGGGCATCGACCCTTCTCCAGAGTCGATCTGATCCATGACTCCAACTCCAACGCATATCCATGGCCAGTTCTGCAAGGCCTGATATCTCCGGAGGTAACTTTCTTGGAAGGTATCTACTGAGATGCATAAAAATTACTCCTTTGTTCAAAGAACCATGATAGTAGAAAAAGACACCATCATCCATAACATATGTCGAGATCTCCTTTGCCCCTCGCTGACCAACACCTGGGGACCAACCTTCATGACTCAAGAAGTTAACCATTGTGCCACAGTACATAAAGGGGCAACCCTCTATTGAAGTGACAATCCTTAGGGGGTATCTCCCTAATGTGGACATTAGCCCTGGCATTTCAGCACCTATTTCGGCACAGGGACATCAAGTTCTTGTAGAGAATATTGACCTATCAATAACTGCAACTTAATATCCCGGGTATGGAAATATTACTCCATATATGTTGTGGGCCGTGTTCCATCTATCCTGTCACAGTGCTGAAGGATAAAGGGTTCTTGATCAGGGGTTTTTTCTTCAATCCGAATATTCATCCTTTTTTGGAACTGGAAAGGCGGATAATTGCCCTTGAGACCGTCTCCAATGTCCTCGACTTTCCTGTGATATGGGATACCCAATATGGCCTTAAAGATTGGCTCGACACCCTTGATGGCAAGCTGGACTTCAATGACAGATGCCTGCCATGCTATGCCATAAGACTCGAAGAAACGGCCAAGATGGCAGTCAAATTGGGTATCAAGACCATTTCGACCACGCTTCTCTACAGCAAATACCAACGACATGACAAGATCCTCGAGATCGGCAACAAGAGTGCCTTCCAACATGGTCTGGAATTCTATTACGAGGACTTCAGGCAAGGCTGGCAAAAGGGCATAGAGGCCAGCCTTGAACTTGGTATCTATCGGCAACCATACTGCGGTTGCATCTTCAGTGAGGCAGAACGATATTCCAAACGCATGAACCGACTCATGAAAAGGCTTGAAAAGAAGAATAATTTTTTGGAAAACCCACGGATGAAGGAGGCATGATATGGGCCCTTTCAATGAGATTGGCAAACTTTTGCTCTTTCTTGGTATATTCCTGGCATTAGCAGGCCTTTTACTCATGTTTCTGCCAAAGATCCCCTTATTGGGTAGATTGCCCGGGGATTTTGTTATAAGGAGGGGGAATTTCACCTTTTATTTCCCCCTCGCCACCTCTATACTCTTGAGCATCATTCTGACCATACTATTTTCCATCTTTCGCAAATGAAACGACGCAATCTCCTGAAAAATACCTTTCTCTGGCTCCTTGGAGCCAGCCTTTCATGGCCATTGTTTGCTTTTGTGCAAAAAAAACGTTTTCGCCCACCCAAGGAGAGGAGGATATCCCGACAACTGAAACCAGGCCAATTTGTCGTAGAACCGGAATTCGTCCTATTCGAAACCCAGAATGGACCAGTTGCCATCTCCAGGACGTGCACCCATCTGGGCTGCAAGATCAATTACCTGGAAGACAAAAAGATATTTCTCTGCCCTTGCCATCAAAGTAGATTTACCCAGCAGGGCAGATATATCTCCGGGCCAGCCAAAAAAGACCTGGGCACCTACAAGGTCAGCACCATGGAGAATGACCAGGGCTTCATAGTCTACCTTCCTGCATGAGAAGAATAACCTATGGACAGATAGCCCTTGCCTGTCTCCTGTTATCCATGGCCACAGGCTTCGTCGTGGGTTACCAGTACGAGATTGCCGCACCATTCATCTCCACCACGGCCATTGAGGCCACCTTGCCCTTTGGCTGGTTTTGGAGATCGCTCCATTTCTGGACCAGCCAGGGCTTTGTCATAATGCTCTGTCTTCATTGTTTTGATACCTGGGATCAGGTCAACTATATCGAAACAGGCAATCGTCTCAAGATCCACTGGACGATGATCAGCATAACCATACCCATTGGGATATTGGCCCTTTTCTCAGGTTATGTATTGAGATTCGACGGCACAGGCCAGGCAGCCGGGGCGATTGCAGAACATCTCTTGCTTGATGTGCCCTTGATAGGAAATGGGCTTGACAAGTTGTTCATGGCCATAGGCAGCGAGGGCCTCAACAGGCTATACGTGGTCCACATATTGGCTGGGGTTGTTTGCTGGATACTTGGCACCTGGTACCACACAAAGACAGTGAGGATCACCTTTGCAGCCTTCTGCCTTACCACTGTCTTCTTCCTGATCTTTTGCATGTTCACCAGGGCACCTATAGATCTTCCCCTGAACCACCTACACCTTATTCACGGCCCCTGGTTTTTCCTTGGCATCCAGGAACTGCTCAGGAATTTCAATCCACTCGTAGCTGGAATAATCTTCCCTGCCATACCCATCGTGACAGTAGCAGCCCTACCCTGGCTCAAACAGAAGGAATGCGGCTATCTCATCCTGCTCTTATGGACTTTTGCCTATGCAGGGGTTACCTTGGTGGGGATATTGAGGGCTGGTTAATGGACAATGCTACCTTAGCAACTCTGATCTCTTTCATCCTTATACTAACTGGGATTGCCGGAATGATACTTCCCGGGCTCCCCGGGGCCCTGCTGATATGGCTCGGCATTGTGGCCTATGGCTTTCTCAATCCCAATGTCCACTGGACAATAACATTCTTTCTCATAGAGGGATTACTTGCCCTCCTGACCTACGTGGTGGATTATCTGGCAACCATCTGGGGAGTAAAAAAGTTCAAGGGAACCAAAGCCGGTGCAATAGGTGCTGTCATGGGCATGTTCTTTATCTTTATCATGGGGCCCCTTGGGCTCATAATAGGCCCTTTCATTGGTGCAGTGATGGGAGAGATCATTGCGGGAGGAGAGATGAGACAGGCTCTCAGCTCAGGCTTTGGCACATTCATTGGCTTTCTCGTGGCCACATTTGTGCGCCTCTTGCTATGTGGCATAATGATAAGCTGGTTTGTAGCCAAGGTGATAGCAACCATCCCAAACAAGGTCCTGCCTTTTTGAGGTTGTCATGGTGATATTACCGATTATGGGAACAAAACGAGTACGAGGAACAGGCAAGACAAATCAATTAGAAGAACCCATGACCTCGTAAAGAACACGAGCCAGATCCTCAAGGGTATAGGGCTTGACTATGCAGGAGCAAAAGCCATATTCTCGATAAGAGGCCATTATGGGATCATTGGCATAACCGCTGGCCACTATCACCTTGGCCCCTGGATCCATGGAAAGCAGCTCCCTTGTGGCTTCCAACCCACCCATGGCACCTTTGACTGTTAGATCCATGACAACAACGTCAAAGGGCTTGCCCTCTTGTTGCGCCTTTTTGAACAGCTCAATTGCCTCCTTGCCATCCCGTGCCAACACCACATCCAGGCCAAGGCTTTCCAAAAGCCCCTTGGCAACATGTCGGAGGATCTCCTCGTCATCCATGACAAGCACCCTCCCACTTCCAGGCCTTACGACCATTGAATCAAATTCTCTTGCCTCAACTGGGCCATCTCCAAGGGCAGGCAGAAATACGAAGAAAGTGGTGCCTCTTCCCGATCGCGAACTCACTCTTATATGGCCACCATGCCTTTTCACGATGGAGTGGCATATCGAAAGGCCTAAGCCACTACCTGTCTCCTTTGTAGTGAAAAACGGATCGAAGATCTTGTCCACATATTCTTCAGGGATACCGCCTCCTGCATCTTTGACCTTTAGTTCCACATATTTCGCCACCGGCCTGATTGCCAGACTACAGGCCTCTTTTGCAGATATGTTCCGGCATTCTATCCTGATAGTGCCACCGCTTGCCATGGCATGTCTGGCATTGATGACCAAGTTCTGGATCACCTGACTAATCTGGCCTTTGTCGATCTCCACTGGCCATAGATCGTCATGAAATTCGAAAATGCAGTCAACATTGGAACCCGTTATCACAAAAGAGGCAGAATCCCTTATCACCTCTTCCAGGGATGCAACCTCCTTGATGGGTTCCCCGCCCTTGGCAAAGGTAAGAAGTTGCTTTGTCAGATCGGCTGCCCTCAGCACTGCCTTTGCAGCCTGGAATAGATACCTGCTTGCCTTGTGTTCCCTACCAGTAACCATCTGTGCCAATTCTATATTACCCATTATACCAGACAATATGTTATTGAAATCATGGGCAATGCCTCCGGCAAGGACCGCTATGGACTCCATCTTTTCTGTCTTTATGAGCTCTTCTCTTATTATCTTTTCCTGGGTTATATCCTGGAAGACAAGAACCGTTCCAATGATATTTTGCCCTTCGTCTTTTATTGGTGCACAGCTTGCCTTTATCATCCGTTCAGAGCCGTCACGGGCCACAAGGATTGTATCCTCTTCCAGATCGACTACCCGGGCCGATCGAAGGGCCTTGTCGAATGGGCTGGCTACACCTTCCTCGTCATTGGCGCCTATAATCCTGAATACCCTGTCGAGGGACTTGCCATTTGCCTCCTTCTCAGTCCAGCCAGTGAGGTCTTCCGCCACTGCGTTCATCAATATGACGTTCCCACCTATATCGGTAACGATCACACCATCTCCTATGGATTTCAATGTGACCATCAACCGCTCCTTTTCCTCGGCCAGTCTGTGCTGGAGCTTGACTACAGGTCTCAAGTCTTGGGCACTTACCACGTTCAACACCCTTCCCTCCAGTTTGGCCTTGGACCTTGCAACCAGACATGGAATGAGCTGAGCGTCCTTGGTCAAAAAAGAACATTTGCTCATACTATTTTCTTCTACATGAGAATCGCCATTCCCCCAAAACTGCCTACTGGCTATCTCGCATATCTCTGTGCCTATAAGTTCGTCTTTAGTATATCCAAGTAGGCCAGTCACAATCTTGTTCACTGCCTCTATTATTCCTTGCTCGTCTATCACAAA
>JALSNW010000029.1 GCA_026986785.1 Deltaproteobacteria bacterium
GGTCAATGGTATGCCTACCAATCCAAACTTTGACTTCTGGAAGTTTCTCTACCAGTTCAATATGAAGCAATACCAGGAAGAAGGGGTGCCCATAACCTTTGATCCAGTATATGACAACGAGAACATCCCCCCTCTATATTATGCAAATGGCAGAAATGGCTATCCCCAGATTACCATAGGTAATCCCATCTCCATCCTCACCTGGGTGGATGTCAACCCAGAGCCTGATGCCAATATGAGTAGCATTGCCTATGGAGGGGCAAAGATCCTCTACTTGAGGGAGATAAATGCTGCAGTTGATTCCTTCTGGTTGCCAGGCACATATGGGCTTGTCCCCAGATCTGAGCTTGCAGCTATCCCACCAAATGATCCAGGCTATGCCACCAATCCAGAGGTAGGAAGATTGGTACTCAAGGATAGCGGTTACGTGATCTTCGATCATACGGGTGATATGTTTCCTGACCTTTGGTGGCCGGAAGACGTAAAGGCCATGCAGCAGGCACTTATCAAGGTGTTGAAGGCAGAGGGAGAGACCGATCCAAGGCCTGTGCTCTTTTTGGCTGGACATTATTTTTCCGACTCCCATGGTGTGCAACCAAAGGAATATGCCCTTGGTGCCCGTAGCTGTTATGATTGTCACGGGGATTACACCAAGGATCCAGGTGCCCACAGGATAACCGACAGGGTGATAAACTTCGTGCCCTGGGCACCACCGTGGTTTACAGAGGAAAACCGCTTTCTGCGCTACGATCCCGATGCTGTCCCAGAAGATGCCCCTATTTGGATGAAGAGGTCTGGCATGGTGCCTGCCAATCCAGACGGCCTTTTCATAGTAGACGGGGAAGTGGCCTACATACGTCCTATACATGCAGACGGGATGGATTTTCTCGGGGCAAGGGCTGATTCCGTCTTGAAACTCAGCAGGCATCATGCAGAGGAACTCTTCTACATGGTGGCGGAGGGCAAGGTCCGGGGTGACGAGATAGAAGAGATTGATCCAGACCTACTCAGTCCTGAAGAACGGGAAGCCGAGTATGTTAGGCAGGTTGTCAACAGCCCCTGGAATCAAAAGCTCTATTTCTACATTCCAGAAGGGCTCAAGCCGGAGATTACAGAATGTGGCTATCAGCCCTCAGCCGAACAGATCTATCTGGAAGGCCAGGGCATGGCCAAGGGCTATGTGTTGAAAATCGGCTTCAATGAAGATGTACAACACGAAGGCATGATAGTAAAATTGCCATATATCGGGGCCAATCCCATAGTTGTCACAAAGACCGAGGGCCAACAGGGATTCGTGCGCGACAGTCGTGCTAAGATCCTGGGCCAGAATGGTGGTTTCGTGACCGTAAGGGTGGATCATCCAGGGGAGTTCGCCGCTGTGAATACCCAGTATCTCCTGGGGCCCAACGGGGAGCAGTGGGAGGCCTTCATGAAACAATAGGTCTGGATGCAGCCAAGTGATGTAAGAGGCGGGCAAGATCAGCCCGTCTCTTTTTTTGGAGGGATCAAATTTCTTCTGTCACTCCTGAATAGACCAAGATGGCCTTCCCCTCCAAATAGACCTCTTTGAAATGGGGGGCCTCATCTTTTTCAAAATAGATCGTGAGCTTTTCTCCTCCCCAGGTGGTGACTTCTACCGGTGGTTCCACCAGGCCTTTTAGACTGGAGATCAGGGCGCTTGCCACAGCCCCTGTGCCACATGCGTGGGTTTCGTCTTCCACACCCCTTTCATAGGTTCGAATGAGGATGTTGGAGGGGCCTGTTACCTGTACGAAGTCCACATTCGTACCCTCGGGGCTAAAGGCCTGGTGATATCTAATAAGCCTTCCGAGTTCGAACACAGGGGTTGTCTCAAGGTCATTGAGAAGGAGTACTGTGTGGGGAACACCTGTGTCTATGAAGTGTACAGTCTCTTTTGTCTCGTGCAGTGTAATTTCGAGATCGAGTCTTAGGTCCTTTGGCGTGGTGAGCTGAAGTTTTACCATTGGGCCTTTTACCTCTGCCTTGATGATGCCTGCGCCTGTCTCGAATCTTAGATCAGGCCCACATATGTTTTCGAGTACTGCAAAGCGTGCTGCACATCTCCCCCCATTGCCGCACATATCTGCATGACTTCCATCTGCATTGAAAAAATGCCACTTGAAATCCGCTTCATCAGAATTGTCTATGAGTATGAGCCCGTCTGCCCCTATACCAAAATGCCTCTTACAAAACTTCGTAGCCAATCCTGGTGCATCTGACAATCCTATGACATGTCTTCTGTTGTCAATAAGGATGAAGTCGTTTCCGCTGCCATGCATCTTTTTAAATGCGATTCTTGATTTCATACGGACATGGCCTCCCATTCGGGTATCACCTCACCTTGGATGAGGTCTTCGTATGTCTGACGCCTTCTGACTATCTCAAAGCGCTCTCCTGCTACCATGACCTCCGCAGGCTTTGGCCTGGAGTTGTAATTGGAAGACATGGTGAAGCCGTATGCCCCGGCACTCATGACCGCCAGCAGCTCACCCTTGGACAAGGGGGGGAGTTTTCTGTCTCTTGCAAGGAAGTCCCCTGTTTCACATATTGGTCCCACAACGTCCACGAGTATATCAGCGGAATCTGCCTTTTGGATTACAGGCAATATCTCATGGTATGCGTCATAGAGGCTGGGACGGCCAAGGTCATTCATTGCCCCATCGACCACATAAAAGTTTTTCATACTGCCTTTCTTGTTGTAAAGGAGCCTCGTTAGGAGTATGCCGCTGTTTCCACATATTGAACGGCCTGGCTCAATTATTATGGTCTGATCCAGATCCTTGGCCAGGGCCAGGATTGCAGCAACATAATCCCCAGGGGCAGGAGGGGTCTCCTGGTGATAAGAGATGCCGAGCCCTCCTCCAAGATCGATATAAGACAGTTCGATACCCATGGAAGAGAGTTCATTCATGAGTTCTCGCATCTTTTCAAAGGCATTTATGAAGGGTGTGGTCTCCAGGATCTGTGAACCGATATGGCAGTCGATACCTATTACTTCCAGCCACTTTGACTCATTGGCCTTCTGATAGGCCATTAAAGCCTGGGGGGCAGATAGTCCGAATTTGTTCTTTTTAAGCCCGGTGGAGATATATGGATGGGTCTTTGGGTCCACATCGGGATTGACCCTAATGGATATCCTCGCCCGTTTGCCAAGGTTTTTGGATATGGCTTCAAGTTCGTATAACTCCTCGAGGGATTCCACATTGAACATGAGGATATCTTCCTTTAGGGCATAGGCCATTTCGGCCTTGGTCTTCCCAACACCAGAATAGACTATCCGTCTTGAAGGGATACCAGCCTTGATGGCCCTAAATAGTTCTCCGCCAGAGACGATATCAGCACCTGCACCAAGCCTTGCCAACAGATTCAAGACCGCAAGATTGCTGTTTGCCTTTACGGCAAAACATATGAGGTGATCTCTTTGATCAAAGGCCTTATCATATGCCTTGAAACGGTTGATCAAATGCCTCGATGAATAGCAATATACAGGCGTGCCTACGGTTTTTGCGATCTCAGAAACAGGTACTTGTTCGCAAAAGAGTTCATTTCCCTTGTAATAAAAGCTCTCATTCTTCATAGATAGCTATGCCCTTTCAGCCTTTTTTTCAATCAGTCTATTTCAATAGCAATCATTTTTGATGGGGGGCTTTCATTTGGAGGATAGGAATCATCGACTGCTGTAACAAAGTATCTATAGACCCCCTTTTTCAAGAGGGTCTTGTCGATAAATGTGGTGGATCTTACAGGATAGTTGTTTAATTTGAATATGATCCTAGATGGATTCTTCCGATATACATTGTATCCTGAGATATCATATCTCTTGAGTCGTTGCCAAAGGACATGGATGCCATCGGTTTTCTTCTCGACCTTGGCGATCTTAGGTGCACCGAGGAAACCAAAGCCCTTGGCCCTGACCAAGATGGGAGCCGATGCCATGCCCTCTATCTCTGTGCCGTGAAATGAAAAAATGGGTATCACTTTATATTCGACGTATCTATATGTGCGCCTGATCTTGTTGAACCAAGAGGTCTTCTCTGTGGTGCCACGAAGTCTGGTCCAGTCCTTTTCGTCGTCGAATTTTCTAAGAATTGCATATCTCATAGGGGATCTTATGGGGGTACCATCCTGAAACTTTTCTGGTGGGAGCCAGGATAGCCTCACACCCTTTTCGGATACCTCGGCAGTTAAGCTCCTTGGGGCATCGGGTGGAGAGTGCCAGGCAAAATAGACCTTGTTTGAAAAATCAGATATATTCAAGAGGCCTTTGACCGTACGCACCTGGTATATATAGTAATAGCCAGGCTCAAGTGTGGTGTCTTCATAGTGGATTTTTCTACCCGGTTCAGGTTTTGAGGCTAGTTTGATGGTAATGGGCTCTCCATAGTTTGGCGGGCATTCCAGGCAGCCACCATCTATAGGTACCTGTGCCTTGTATAGCCTGAACTCTTTTACATAGGACAAGGGGCTACCATCATGGTTTCTGACTGGTACACTCCAGGTCAGGATCACGCCCTGCGAGGTGATTTTATACGAAAGGTCTTTGATCCTTTCTGGCCTCAATGTCCCCGGTGGGACTGGTGCCCTCTTTCGGCCACAGGATATTGGGAGGGAAAAAAGCAGCATCAACAAAAGGCATAAGGTGTTCTTGAATGTTTTTTTCATAGTAGTTGAAACCCGGCCAACCATCTCTCTGCTTCCTTGAGTTGTTCTTTGACAGCTTCTGTGCCTGTGCCACCTGGGCAATTTCTGGAGTCTACAGAGCCCTTGACATCTAATACCTTCAAGACATCCTCCTGGATGGAGGGGTGAAGGGACTTGAGTTCTGCAAGGTCTAGATCTGTCAGTTCTCTGTTGGATGCAATACACCTGGCCACTGCCTTGCCAACTACCTCATGGGCCTGCCTGAAGGGAAGCCCTTTTTTTACGAGATAGTCCGCAAGATCGGTTGCTGTCAGAAATCCTGTCTTTGTGTCCTCCTGAAGCCTGTCATATCTCGGTTCCATGCCTGCTACCAAGAATTTCATGACATTGAGACATGATGATGCAGTGTCCAGGGCGTCGAAGAGGGCCTCTTTGTCTTCCTGCAGGTCCCTGTTATAGGCAAGGGGGAGGCCTTTCATGAGGGTCAAAAGGGCAATGAGATGGCCATAGACCCTACCTGTCTTGCCACGAACGAGTTCGGGCACGTCTGGGTTCTTTTTTTGGGGCATGATGCTGGAACCCGTGCAAAAGGCATCCGGCAATTCTACAAAGGCGAATTCAGACGATGTCCACAGTACCAATTCTTCCGATAGCCTGCTGAGATGCATCATGACAGTGCACAAAACGAATACGAACTCAATGGCAAAATCCCTGTCTGAGACTGCATCCAGGCTGTTTGTACATACGTCATCAAAACCTAATTCCCTGGCTGTCATGTATCGGTCTATCTCAAAGTCCGTCCCAGCCAGGGCAGCACTGCCCAGCGGACAGATATTTACCCTCTTTAAACAATCTCTCAGTCTGAGTCTATCCCTCTTGAACATCTCGAAATAGGCGAGCATGTGATGGCTCCACAGCACTGGCTGTGCCTTTTGGAGATGGGTAAAGCCAGGCATGATAAGTCCCATGTGCTCCCGTGCTTGGTGGATGAAGGCACCTTGAAGGCCCGCAAGAAGCCTGTCCACCTTCATGATCTGCTCCCTTACATACATCCTGAGATCGGTTGCAACCTGATCATTTCTGGAGCGAGCCGTATGAAGCCTGCCGCCGGCCTCACCAATGAGGTCGGTAAGGGCCTTTTCGATATTCATGTGGACATCTTCAAGCTCTGCTCTCCATTCAAAGCTGCCTTGACGGATTTGTCGTTTTATCTCTTCAAGGCCAGCAACGATCTTTTCTGCATCCTGTTTCGATATGATCCCACACCTTGAAAGCATACGGGCATGTGCCTGGCTGCCCAGGATGTCTTGGGGATAAAGGCGTCTGTCGAAATGTTCTGAGGCAGAAAATTTCTCCACGACATCACTGGTCGCCTGGGCAAACCTACCACCCCAGAGTTTCTTTTTGTTTGTTTCCTGTGTCTTAGACATGAAGAGTTGCTCCAAGCCAAAAATTTATCTTTTGGGGCATTAGAGAAATAAGCTCCCATTCATTAGGACAAATAAAAAGGGCAGAATGTGTTTTGAAAACCTTCTGCCCTTTTTAAAGGTAATATTTATTTATGTAAATAGCTTTTTAAAAGATCAGTACAAGCTTGTGATCTGCATAATCCTGGTTGACTCCCTGTCAACCATGTTTATGTGCCCATCTCCCATGAGGACAGATATTTTTCCTGTTCTTCAGTCAATGTGTCGATGTCTATTTTCATGCTGATCAGTTTGAGCCTGGCGATCTCCTTGTCGATCTCTTTTGGCACGCCATAGACTGTATTTTCCAGGGTGTCTGCTGATTTTACCATATATTCAGAACAAAGGGCCTGATTGGCAAAACTCATGTCCATGACGCTCGAAGGATGTCCTTCTGCTGCTGCCAGGTTTATCAGACGTCCTTCTCCAAGCACGTATATCCTTCTTCCGTTCTTTAGTTTGTATTCTTCTACGAAGGGTCTGATAATCCGTTTGGCTTCAGTGACTTCCTCCAGAGAATCCAGGTCCAATTCCACATTGAAGTGTCCGGAATTCGCTACAATGGCCCCATCTTTCATCTCGAGAAAGTGTTCTTGGCGGATCACATGGATATCTCCAGTGACAGTACAGAAGAAGTCACCTATGGCCGCCGCGTCTTTTATTGGCATGACTTCGAAACCATCCATTACGGCCTCGAGGGCCCGAAGTGGATCGACCTCTGTTATGATCACCCTTGCTCCATGGCCTTTTGCCCTCATGGCCACTCCTTTTCCACACCAGCCATAGCCTGAAACCACGAAAACGCTGCCGGCAATCAACCTGTTGGTAGCCCGGATAATGCCATCTATGGTAGACTGTCCTGTGCCATAGCGGTTGTCAAAAAGGTGTTTGGTATCAGCGTCATTTACCGCAATGATAGGGTAGTGGAGCACCCCGTCTGCAGCCATTGCCCTAAGTCTTATGACGCCAGTTGTCGTCTCTTCCGTGCCTCCTATTATTTCACTGAGCAATTCCTTCCTCTCCTGGTGAAGGGTTGATACCAGATCTGCCCCATCGTCCATTGTGATCTGGGGTCTCGAGTCTATTACGGCTCGAAGATGGTCGTAATAGGTATTGTTGTCCTCCCCTTTTATTGCAAAGACAGGTATCTTGTCGTGTACGACCAGGGAGGCGGCTACGTCGTCTTGGGTGCTCAAGGGATTAGAGGCACAGAGATAGACCTCTGCACCACCAGCCTTGAGTGTCTGGCACAGGGCAGCCGTCTCGGTTGTAACGTGCAGACAGGCCCCCAGACGGATGTCCTTTAGTGGCTGTTCTTGTAAGAATCTTTCTTTTATAAGGTTGAGTACAGGCATGCTCTGGGCAGCCCATTCTATGCGCAGTCTTCCTGCCTCAGCCAGTGATTCATCCTTGATATGATATTTCATCTGATCTTGGTTTCTCCTTGATATTTGTTTTTTTGCACGGCTCAAAGACCTGCTTTTTCCTTTAGGGTCTCCACCATGTCCAGTTTCTCCCAGGTGAATTCCGGCTCTGGCCTGCCAAAATGGCCATATGCGGCAGTCTTTTTGTAGATGGGCCTTCTCAGGTCCAGATATTCAATGATGTCCTTGGGTTTGAAACTGAAATTTTCCTCAATGAGCTTCACGATATTGTCTTGGGGTATCTTTTCAGTCCCAAAGGTCCGCACATTGATGGCAAGGGGTTTGGTGACGCCAATCGCATAGGCTATCTGGACCTCGCACTCGCCTGCTATGCCTGCTGCAACGATATTTTTTGCCACATAGCGAGCCATATAGGAGGGAGAGCGGTCAACCTTCGTTGGGTCCTTTCCAGAAAATGCACCTCCTCCATGATGTCCCCTACCTCCATAGGTATCAACGATGATTTTTCTGCCTGTTACGCCACAGTCTGCCAAGGGGCCGCCCACCACGAAACGTCCCGTACTGTTGATGAAGTATTTTGTATCAGGTGTGAGGTGTTCCGGGGCAACCACCTTTCTTATTACCTCTTCTATTATGGCCTCTTCAACCTCCTTATGGGTTACCTCTGGGGTATGCTGGGCTGCTATTACCAGAGAGTGAACTGCCACAGGCCTTCTGTCACGGTATTGGATGGTGACCTGGCTCTTGCCATCAGGCCTGAGAAAGGGGATTACTCCACTTTTCCTGACCTGTGCAAGCTTTTGGGCCAGCTTGTGCGCATACCATATGGGCATGGGCATGAAATCAGGGGTCTCGTCCGTGGCATAGCCGAACATCAGCCCTTGATCTCCAGCCCCTATGTCACCGTTTCTGTCAACTCCCATTGCTATGTCAGGCGACTGTTTGTCAATGCTGGTGAGCACAGCACAGGTCTGCCAGTCAAAGCCCATACTGGAGTCGCTGTAACCAATCTCCTTGATTGTGCCTCTTACTACTTTGGGCATATCCACATAGGCCTTCGTCGTGATTTCACCGGCTATCAGGGCTAAGCCCGTTGTAACCATTGTCTCACAGGCTACCTTGGCATAGGGGTCTTGGGTGAGAATAGAGTCAAGTATTGCGTCTGAAATCTGATCCGCTACCTTGTCAGGATGTCCTTCAGTAACGGATTCTGATGTGAAAAGAAAATCTGTCATCATGATGGTTTTCCTCCTGGGAACTGATGGCCCTGAAAAAAGGGCCATATAAAAAAACCGGCAATTATGCCGGAACAAAACTCAAGATTGGCGGAGAGGGTGGGATTCGAACCCACGGTGCACCTTTCGGCACACACTCACTTAGCAGGCGAGCACCTTCAGCCTCTCGGTCACCTCTCCGATCTCTTTCTACAAAAAATTTTGGCGGAGGGAGTAGGATTCGAACCCACGGTGCCTCTCGGCACAGCGGTTTTCAAGACCGCCGCCTTAAACCACTCGGCCATCCCTCCGCAGGGCCGACCATCAGGTCAGTAAGTAACATAATTTACTTAACGTCAAAATTTTAGTCAAGAATAAGGGCAAAGAAATTGGCCCTGTTCTAAATGGACAGGGTGACTATCAAAGACCGAGTTAGCCACAAAGTGTAAGGGGTGTGTTATTATCAAATAGTTTTTTCTCTCTATTTGCTGTTTTGTGGGAATCCTTAAAGGGAAAGGAAGGAGAACTTGATAGAAAATCCACTTCTAACAACAGGGTTGTTGCTCTTTTTCGGCTATTGGGGTGGTAGGCTCGCCAACAAGCTACATCTGCCCCGGGTGAGCGGCTATCTAATAGTGGGGGTGATGTTCAGCCCATCCATTTTCCACCTGCTCACTGTGGACACTGTGAATCAACGGCTCCATTTCATTACAGAGGTGGCCCTATCGATCATTGCATTCAACATAGGAGGCAGCCTTGACCTGAGGAGTATAAGATCAGTGGTTCACCAGATTGGCTGGATCACGTTGTCTCAGGCTGTTGGGGCGTTCGTGGTTACAGGAGGGGCTGTCTTCATCTGTCTGAGGTTTTTCCCAGGCTTTTCCCAGGGTAGTCTTTCAACCACGGCCATGTATTTGTCCGTGGCCCTGGTCATAGGTGCCATTTCAGCAGCTACTGCCCCGGGTGCCGTCCTTGCTGTGGTGTCCGAGGCTGGCGCCAGGGGAGAATTTACAAATATACTCTTGGGTGTTATTGCCCTCGACGATGCGCTTACAGTTGTATTTTTTTCAATCGCCGGTGTCATGACCCAGGCAATACTCGGAGTGGACAAGATATTTGGCAATATGGTCTTGATGCCATTCATAGAGATAGGTCTATCTGTTTTGCTTGGAGGGGCTGGTGGTTATGTGATGTCATTTACCGGGCGTCATGTAGAGAGGAAGGAGGCTTTGCTCATGGTCGTACTGGGGGTGCTCTTTTGTATCACCTCCATTTCGTCCATCATTCATGCCTCGTCTATCCTCTCGAATATGGTGGCGGGTTTTGTCATCGTAAATCAAGCACCCGGCCTTCAGACCTATTTCAGAGTGTTGGAATACCTGGAAGATGCAGTTTTTGGGCTCTTCTTCACATTGGCAGGCGCCCACATGGATATCTCCATCCTGGAGACCACTGGATTTCTGGCCATATTTTTGCTCATAGTCCGCATGGTTGGGAAACAAATCGGTGTCTGGATAGGTGCAAGGATCTCTCGGGCATCGAATACTGTCTCTCGCTATCTGGGCCTTGCACTGTTTCCTCAAGCAGGAGTGACCATCGGACTCGTACTTCTTGCCCAGGACCTTTTCCCAGAGTTGGCTGGTAGGATAGTCGTCAATGCTGTCATCGGTTCAGTGATGCTCAATGAATTTATAGCACCGGTTTTGTTGCACCATTGCCTCAAAAAGGCTGGTCAGATATCAGACGGATGAGCTATGTTTTTAAGGCGTTTGCAATGTAGAAAATGGGCTGGGGGATCCCAGGTCTAAATAGAGGTGCATAAGTGAAGCTCAATGAGATAATAGACAGGCTTCCAAACCATGATTTCTTGAAGGTATCGATAGATACATCGATTCCCGACCTGACCGAACTGGTCAGGGAAAACAGGGGGGTCAGGAGTATCTATGTGGAAGACAGAGATAAGAGAATAGTAGGGGAGATATCTCTGGGTAGTCTTGTCAAGGTGGTAACTGGCAAGAGGCAATGTGCAACCAGGCTCAGCACCAGGGATCTTCTTTCCTGTATCACCTGCCGGACGGCCCGGGATATAATGGATAAGAAGTTGATATCTGCCAGTTTGGACGAGGATGTGGAAGAGGTAATCATGAAGTTTATTAGGAACGATATCAAGGAAATGCCCGTGCTGGATCAGGACGGCAGGATCATAAAGAATATAGGGGTGTTGGATCTCTGGGCAATTGCCGAGTCCAGATGAAATGGGAAAAAGATTTCCGTGGAAAATATTTTCTCAATGGGAAAATATTTTCCATTTCTTTTGTTGTGTCTTTATCTTGTCCTGATTCCTCTATGATTTTACCCTTTTTTTAAGGAAGATAAGGTACGGTGATTGCTTTTACTTAATCAAAAATGAGGGGAGATTCAGAGTAAGATGTCTAAAAATAAGGCAGTTACTGTGGACTATGAGGAGCTTTGTAGGCTTTTTGAGTTGGATCCAGACAGGTTCGAGCAGACGAGAAAGGAACTGATTGAAGAAGAGATCTGTCAGCGGCCTCCAGAGGTCCAGGACAGGCTCAGAAAGTTTCAATGGAGTTTGGACATGAAGCGTAAAAAGTGCAAGAATGCCCTTGAGGCCTGTTTCATGTTCCACAAGATGTTAATGGATAGTGTATATGGTGAGAATGGCCTCCTCAGGAATCTTGAAAGGTTATTGGAGGTAGCCAAGGGTATCAAGGCCAGTCACGACCCTGTTTCTCCCACTGTAGAGACAAAGATATTGCATTTCCCAATGGAACAAAAAAACAGGCGGATCAACTGCAGTTAGGTTTTTTTCTATATCAGCGGGCCTTATGGAAAAGGCGGATAAGGGCCTGGAGGATGTCTTTGGCTTCCTTTAGATCCATTATCATTACCCCTGTAACATATACTACAATCCCTACCACTATGCTGACAGATACCTGGACCAAAAGGCCCGCTGTTTTTTCCCCCAGGTATGTCCATATAGCAGTAAAGTAGACTGCAACTGCCATGAAGGCAGAGGCACATGCTATCTTTAAAAAGGCAGCAATGAGTCTTCTTGCAGGATAGCCACCTGTCTTTTTGTACAAGATCACGGCCAGGAATAGAAAGTTGAAGATCATAGTTATGGAGGTGGAAAGCGCGATAGCCCTGTGTTGAAAGCTCTCCAGGGTGAAAAGTATTATGACAACGTTGGCCCCTACCGTAAGAAAACTGCCGATTACTGGCCACTTGGTATCATCGAGTGCATAGTACACAGGTACGATGATCTTGACAGCAGAATAGGCTATCAGGCCTATAGAGTAAAACTTCAAGGCCTGTGCAGTCATCAGTGTGTCAAACTGTGTGAAGTGTCCATGTCTGAATATGAGGCCTATTATCGGTTCTGCCAGTAGCCACAGTCCTGTCGCTGCGGGAAGGGTCAGGGCAAAGGCGAGTATCAATGCAGAGACAAGGGTGTCTCCCAGGTCCTTGGATGCCCCTTGTGTAGCCTGTTTGGCAACCATGGGAAGGGTAGCCACAGACAGGGCTACCCCAAAGAGCCCAATGGGGAACTGCATGAGCCTGAAGGCATAATTTAGCCATGCCACACTGCCTTCTGCACAGCGGGATGCAAAGTTCGTATTTACGAAGATATTTATCTGGGTGGCAGAAAGTCCAATTATGGCAGGGATGATCAACCTACCCACCTTCAGTAGTCCAGGGTCCCGAAGATCCAAAATAGGTCTGATTCTGAAACCTTCTCTCCTGAAGCAAGGCATCTGAATAAGGAGCTGTAGCCCTCCCCCTGCCAACGTGCCTATGGCCATGCCATATATTGCAGGATAACCAAGGGCAGGGATGGAGAGGGCAAGCCCACCGCCAATTATTATGGAACCCAGGTTGAAGCAACTGGACGCAAAGGCAGGGACGAAGAAGTATCCCCTGGTGTTCAATAGTCCCATGACGAGGGCCGATATGGAGATGAGCAACAAGAAAGGGAACATGATCTGCGTTAACGCTGTGGCCAGCTGGATCTTGCCTGGTATCTGGACAAATTCCGGGGCCATGATCATGACAAGGTCCTTGGAAAAGTAGATCCCAAGGAGACAAATGATGGAGATGATGATGGTTATGGATGTGAGCACATTGTTTACAAGTCTATGGGTGGCCTCCAGGTCTTTCTTTTCCTGATATTCGGTAAAAACTGTGACAAAGGCAGAGCTCAAGGCCCCTTCTGCAAAGAGATCCCTGAGCAGATTTGGTATCCTGAAGGCGACTACGAAGGCATCCATGGAGGTACCTGCACCAAACAGCCCGGCCAGGACCTGTTCCCGTACAAGGCCTAGGAGCCTGGAGAGAAATACAGCAGCACTGACGGATTTTGCAGACCTTGCTATCTTGGTGGCTGAAGAAGAAGGATTTGACGACATGATGGCCATGTTCAGGGCCTATTGGCCTGAACTTTTTTCTTTGCCGGATATGAATCTCAACCGCGGGCCATTTGCCGTGTCTATCAGCTCTATCCCGAGTGCGAGTAGCCTTTTTCTGATTCGATCAGCATCTTGAAATCTCTTTTCCTGTCTTGCGATCTGGCGTTTTTCTATCAATGCCGAGGCCTCGGGCGACAATTTTTTGCTGGTAAGATCGAATTCCAGCACCCCTACTATCGAGTCAAATGCCCTGAAGGTCTTGGCAATGGTAATGGCATCGTTCGCATTGACCTTTCCCTTTGCAATCAGGGGATTTATGTTCCGTATAAATGTAAAGATTGTGCCAAAGGCTGCCGAGGTATTCAGATCGTCGCATATCGCTGAAAAAAAATTCTTATCAAGTCTGTCTATGGCCTTTTGGATCTCTGTTGATACTGGTTCCTCTGGCCTCAGGAACAGACAAGTGTTTATGTCCGATTTGAAGGCATCGATTCTCGAAAGCCCACGGCAGGCATCTGTCAATGCTTTGTAGGAAAAAGTGACAGGTTTTCTATAGTATGAGCGAAGTAGGAAAAAACGGATCTGCCGGCCTGAAAATCCTGCTTCCATCAGGTCCTTCACTGTTATGATATTTTTGTTCTTGGGGCTCATCTTCCTGCCATTGACAAGAATCAGTTCACAGTGGAGCCAGTATCTTGCCAGATCCTTTCCGGTTAGGGCCTTGGCAATGGCCGTTTCATTTTCATGGTGGGGGAAGATGAGGTTCGTTCCACTGGTGTGTATGTCAAAGAAATCACCCAGGTATTTCATGGCCATTGCCGCACATTCGACATGCCAGCCTGGTCGTGCTTGGCCCCATGGCGTGCTATAGCCGATCCCTCTTTTCAGTTCATCCAGATTTACCCGTTTGAACAACGTGAAGTCATAGGGGCTGTCTTTTTCATAGTCATCCAGGTCCACTGTCCTGCCTATATCTATACCTTTGAGATCTATCTTGGAAAACCTTCCGTAGTCTGGAAGCTTTGAGATGTCAAAATAGACAGAACCGTGACGTTCATAGGCAAAGCCTTGTTCAATCAGTCTCTTGGTGGTTTCTATCATCTCAGACACGTGGTGGCTGGCCCTGGGATAGTAATCAGCGGGGAGACATCTTAATTGGGATAGGTCTTCGAAAAAAGAATTGGTAAATTCCGTGGTCAGTTCCTCGAGCGGGCGATTTTGTCTGATTGCCTCACTTATGGTTCGGTCATCCATGTCGGTTATATTCATTACATGGGTGATTTCGTAGCCCAGGTATCGAAGGGTGCGTTTCAAGAGGTCTGCAGATAATACCCTTCTTGCCATGGATAGGTCCATGTGTTCACAGGCAGTAGGCCCACACGAGTAGATTCCAGCACGTCCAGGCTTTAGTGGTTCGAAGATCTCCTTTTTCCTGGTGGACGTATTGATGAATCGAAGTACTTCACCCTGGTCTTCATCATGTTCTTCTGGGAAGGAAAATAGGGTGGTGCTGAGATAGCGTTCCCCCCCATCTGGCAGGATCGCCACTATAGTACCCGAATCCATGCCTGCTGCCTGGCGTATGGCTATGGCAACGGCAGCTCCAGAGCTCATACCGGCAAAGATCCCCTCTTCCCGTGCAAGCCGCCTGGCAGTTTCAAATGCCTCTTCGTCAGGGCAATTGACTATGTCGTCGGGTAGACGTTTGTCAAATATACCGGGCCGGTAGGACTCCTTCATGTTTTTCAGGCCCTGGATGGCATGCCCGAGAAAGGGTTCAACCCCTATGATTTTCACATCAGGGGATAGTTCTCGAAAGCGCTTTACTATCCCCATCAGTGTCCCTGTAGTGCCCATGGTGGAGATTATTGCATCAACACTGCCCCCTGTCTGATCCCATATCTCCTGGGCAGTATATAGATAATGGGTCTTCCAGTTGTCAGGGTTATTGAATTGATCAGTGAGGTAATATCTTTCCGGCTGTTCCCTGAAAAGTTTATAGACTGTCTCAATAGCTCCATCAGTTCCAAGGCGTGCCGGGGTGAGCAAGATCTCTGCCCCATAGGCCCTCATGATTTTTCTTCTCTCAAGACTTGCCGCCTCACTCATGGCAATCAGGCAGCGGTAGCCCTTGACCGCACAGACAAGGGCCAGGCCTATACCTGTATTTCCACTGCTTGCCTCGAGTACTATCCTGTCTTTCGTGAGTTCTCCACGGCGTTCTGCAGATTCTATCATGTTGAGGGCAATACGATCCTTTATGGAGCCACCCGGGTTAAAGGACTCGAGCTTTACCAGTATGGTGACGTCTTTGAAGGGGTTTAGACGCCTCAGGGGTACCAGAGGGGTATTTCCTATGAGATCGAGTATGTTTTTAGCACGGTTTTCCATGGTGGATAATTTTTACACTTTGGAGATTGGTTTGTCATTAGTTTCAGTCATTATGGTTGTCTCCATCTTGTCCTTGGACGTGGACAGGCCAACCAAAGATCCATTTATTTCATGGACGAGGATGCAGGCTGGGAAAAGTGAAGTTGACAAAAGTGTTAATTTGAGAAACAATTCTTTTGGTCTTCTGTAACGATTATGTCATGATCTTCTGACGGTTCAAATATTGCTCATTCAAGAGGGGCCTATGGGAGTTTCAGTTCTCATCTCGACAACAAATAGCCAAAAGAAGCAGTTCTGTTCTATCTTACTTGGAGGAGGGATTGCCAGCTTGATGAGGCACCATGAGAAAGACAAGAAAAAGACCTCTTAGACGAACATTCCAGTATTTCAGGAATATCCTGGACCTCAATAACCAGATTCTGGAGGAGATTGCCCATGCAGAACGGGTGCTCGGGGGCAACTATCTCTTCGATAGGGCCTTTTTGGTGGATTTTGTCACCACTGTTTGTGAGACCACCAGAAAGGTCGTTTTCAATCTCAATAGCCTGACCAATGGTCATTATCTTGTCCTCTTCGACAGACTGGAATCGTTGAGATGTATCCTTGAGGACATTCTCTCTGGAGGCACAGGTTCTCTTGGAGATGAACTGACCCTCTCATACCGGGATATAAATCGCGATCTCGACGAGGTGGTGGGCTCCAAGAACGCCAACCTTGCAGATATGCACAACAACTTCCAGGTGAACATACCACGTGGGTTTGCCATAACGGTTGCAGCTTACAATCTTTTTCTCGAGGCCAATGATATAATCCCCAAGATAAAAAAGATATACGAGAAGGTCTCCGATGCAGATGCAATCGAGAAAGAGGTGAGGGCAGTGTTCAAAGAATCTGCCGTGCCAGAGGAGATGGCAGAGGCTGTAAAGGTGGCACTCGAAGATCTATACCAGGAAATCGGGGCATTTTCAAAGCTTGCAATTCGCAGCAGTGCCATTGGTGAAGACACGGAAAGGAGTTTTGCCGGCCAGTTTCATACTGTTTTGAATGTCTCTTCTGAAGACCTGTTCGATGCGTACAAAGAGGTGATCATGGCCAGGTTCATGCCAGAGGTCATGAACTATCTCGGAAGAGACAGGGACCTTTCTTCTAACCCGGTGGCCGTTGGGGTTCAGGAGATGATAGATGCTGCTGTTTCAGGCGTGGCCTATACCAGAGAGCCCCTTGGGGAGCACAAGGATTGCCTCGTCATTGGTGCTGTAGAGGGACTTGGCGAGAGCTTGGTAGGTGGTCATCTGAGTGGCGAACACTATGTGCTCAAGCGTCTATATCCCTTCCCCCTTGTGTTGAGCTTCATATCCGAGAAACCCTCGGACCACAGGTTGCCCGATGGCAAGCGAGCCCTCGATCAGACTACGGCCCATTTGAAAAGGGGCTCTTCCCTGCTCACCACAAAGGACCTGAAAACTATTGCCGAGACAGCCATGTTGTGCGAGAAGGCCTTTGGTACTCCTCGCGACATGGAATGGGCCCTTGACAACGAGGGCAGGCTGACAATGCTCCAGAACAGGCTTCTTGCCATTCAAGTTGCCCCGAAGCCAATGGATGCAGACATAGAAAAGATCATAGAGGGCTTCCCTGTGCTATTGGATGGCCTTGGTCATACAGCTCAGCTCGGGGTGGCATCGGGGAAGGTTGTCCATGTTGACCCGGATGGTGACTTGGAAAAGGTGCCTGTTGGGGCCATCGTGGTTTCCAGGTACGCCCATCCAAGGTTGAGTCGCGTACTCAAGAAGGCAGGAGCGATTATAACGGATGTGGGGAGCTCTACGGGACATCTCGCCACCATTGCCAGGGAATACAGGGTACCGGCAATCTTCGGCACTGGAAAGGCTACATCGGTTCTGGAAGATGGGATGGAGGTGACTGTGGATGCCGATGAGAGAAAGGTCTATCTGGGGATAATAGAAGAGCTGGTGGAGCAAGAGGCAAGGCGTGACTGGGAGTACATGGAAGAACCAGAGATCAAGGCCCTCAGAAGGATTCTCAGTTATGTGGCCCCTCTCTACATGGTCGATCCAGGGGCCAGTGATTTTGTCCCTGAAAATTGCAAGACCATTCATGATATCATCCATTTTTCTCATATAAAGGCGGTTGATTCCTTGATCGAGCAATTTTCTTCTGTCAAGGAGATAGAGGGAGAAAGGGCCTTTGAATTAGAGGCCGATCTCCCGATAAAGATCACCATAATCGACATAGGAGATGGGGTGGAAGCAGAGGAAGGGGGCAGCCAGATCGAGGTGGGACAGATTCTTAGCGTGCCGATGAATGCCCTATTGAAAGGCCTTTTGAGACAGGATGCCTGGGACAGGGAGCCTGCCCCCTTTGCAATTGGCGACCTTTTCTCCAGTATGACCCGGCCGGTGAGCATGTTGACTAATCCCCCTGAATACTCGGGCCAGAATCTGGCCATAGTAGGCAGGGAATATATGAACCTGAGCCTGCTGCTCGGCTATCATTACAATGTAATAGATTCCTTTGTCAGCCATGAGCCTGATAAGAATTACATATACTTTCGTTTCGCAGGTGGATTTGCAGAAGAGTCCAAGAGGAGAAAAAGGGTCGAGCTCATAAGATGGATACTTGAAACCCTTGGTTTCAAGACAGAAGTGAGGAAGGATGTAGTCATAGGGAAAATCAAGGGGATAGAAAATCATAACCTGCTCACAGTGCTTCAGCATATCGGGGAACTGATCGCGTTTACCAGACAGCTCGATGTGAGGATGGCGGATGAAGATGCGGTTGAACGGTTCTACGATGGTTTCCTGGACTTGTGCCGGGAGTGCACTTAACAATCGGGGGCACATTTATAGATGCTGGACTGGCTGAAAAAACAGGTGGGGCGTTTCCAGGAGAAACGTCAGCAAAAGGCCCATGAGTATCTCCAAGAACTCAAATGGAGGTATCAGATATTTCGGTCGCTTCTCTATGAAAATACCAGGGCCGTGGAGCTTATTACTGACATCGATCTGAAGTTTAGGGAGTCGGATTTCTTTGGTCCAGATGTCAGGCACAAGATCCGCGAGCTCGTGGATGTGACAGCCGAGCTTGTGGAGAAGCTGAACCAACTCGATTACGACAGGCACGCAGCCTTGTTCAACATCCAGAAGAAGGTTGGCGCGAGGATCGATGAGTTGTTGAAAAAGATCCCCAGCTACAAGGATCTCCCCTATTGTGTACCCATCGAGGAATTGCCTCCTCAGTGTTCTCAATTTGCAGGGGGAAAGGCCTGTACCTTGGCGAAATTGAGGGCTGAAGATGGGTTTCATGTGCCTGATGGGTTTTCCGTGTTGGTCAATGGATGCCGATATTTTCTCGAAGAAAGCGGGTTGTCCATTGCAATACTGAAAAGGCTTCAACCTGTTATTTTCAAGGGCAAAGAGATGACCAGCCAACTGGAGGAGGAAATCAAAAGACAGGTAATGGGGGCACAACTTCCCGGCCCCTTGGAGGAGGCCCTCAGGCGTATGTCCTCCAAATTCTTTGAGCAGGGCAAGGGGCTTGCCGTAAGGAGCAGTGCCCTTAGTGAAGATGGGGCGCAGCATTCGTTTGCTGGGCAGTTCACGTCTGTGTTGAATGTGGTCTCCTTTGAAGGTCTCAAGAAGGCAGTAAAAGAGGTCATTGCAAGCAATTTCAATGGTCGGAGTCTGGCTTACAGGATCGGGGCTGGTATGAATGCCTTGGATTTCAACATGGCTGTCTTGTGCATAGAGATGGTAGACGCGGAAAAGGCCGGGGTCATTTTCTCTCTGGATCCGAATGACCAGGAACTGAGGACCATGCTCATCAGCGCCCTGTATGGTATGGGGGAGCTGGTAGTCTCTGGCGCCTCTATGGTTGATGTGTACAAGCCATTCAGGAGGTCAGAGGCTGGCGTGCTCTTTGCAGAGCCCCCTGTCATAGCGAAGAAGACAAAGCGCCTGACACTGGACCCAAAAGGAGGCCTCAGGGAAGAGGATATTCCCCCTGGGATGCAACAGAGGCCTGTCCTGTCAGAAGACGAGGTAAGGGAGCTTGTGTCTCTCAGTCTCAGGATAGAAAAGGTCCTTGGAGGCCACCAGGATATAGAATGGGCCATTGACAAGGAGGGGAGGGTTTGGATCATCCAGGCCCGTCCTCTGATCCTGGAGGGGCCGTCGAAGAAGCGCAAGTTTGATCTGGAGCACAGGACCTCCTTGTTCGAAGAGAGCCTGATAACCTCCAGGGGGATAGTGACAGGCAAGGTAAAAAAGATACGTAGCCGTCAAGACCTTGATGCCTCCTTTGACGAGCCCACCATCTTGGTCATGCATCGTAGTCTCGTGGATGCAGCTAAGGTCATGAGCCGTATCGTTGGACTCTTGGTGGATTTTGGCAATCCGGCAGATCACCTTTCGTGTGTTGCTAGGGAATATGGCAGGCCGATGTTGGTGGGCCTTGTCGATGCCATGAAAAGGCTCGAGGATGGAACTTGGGTCACCATCGATGCCGATCATGGCAGGGTGTTTGAGGCAGAGGACCAGGAGATAAAAGATGCCATAGCCGAGTTCAGGAAAAGAAGACAACAGCAACAAAAATCCCTTGAAGCAGGCCAACAGAAGAATACTGTGCTGGAAGAGCTCAAGGCATTGACCGTCAAACTGAACCTGACAGATGCCTATGGGCCTACTTTTTCCATCATGGAGTGCCGTTCTCTCCACGATATAGTGCGCTACGTGCATGAAAAGGCCGTAATGGCCTTTTTCAAGGCAGGAGATGAAC
This sequence comes from Deltaproteobacteria bacterium, assembly GCA_026986785.1. GTDB lineage: Bacteria > Desulfobacterota > Dissulfuribacteria > Dissulfuribacterales > QOAL01 > QOAL01. The sequence goes on from JALSNW010000029.1 coordinate 20,343, forward strand.
TACTTGAAGAGACATCTGGTGTTGTCTACAAGCTCGAGAGCGATATCCCCTTTTTCCTCCAGATAATAGATATGGGAGGAGGATTGGTGCCGGAACTGAAAAAAAAGAGAAGTGTTACCCCTGATGAAATACGCTGCCGGCCCTTCAAGGCCTTGTGGAAGGGAATCTCCACCCCAGGGCTCAGATGGGCAGGGCCTCCTCCTGTGGTCGGCAATGTCAGTTCCGTAGTGGGGCGATGGATGTCTGACACCAGGAGTCAAAGGCCTCTTGGTATGCCAAACTATCTGATAATTGCCAGGGATTATCTCAACCTCAATGCCAGGATGGATTTTCATTTCACCATGGTGGATAGCCTATGTGGCCTCGATCACAGAGAGAACCACGTAAAATTCCGGTTCAAGGGTGGAGGGACCACCTTGAAACAGCGTAACAGGCGAGCCCGTGCCATAGGGGAGATACTCGAGCGTGCAGATTTTTTCACTGATGTCAAGGCAGACCTGGTGAATGCCACATTCGCATATGCCCCGGCCGAGGTCATCGAGGAAAAGCTCGTAATAGTCGGTAGGCTTCTTGGCTTTACAAGGCTTATAGATGCGGCCATGTACAGTGACGAAACCCCCCACCTGGTTGCCGACGCCTTTTACGAAGGGGACTATGAGCTTAATAAACTCGTGGAGATGATCTCGAGGCAGCAGGGGAAAGAGGAAAAGCAGGACGTGACTCATGCGTGAACAAATTTCCTCTCTGGCAGTACGACAGCAGTGAGCAGGTTGCCATAGGCTGCCCCGGTGTCTATGCCGATCTTGTCTTCTGTCACCAGAGGAAGCTCAAAAGGTGTGTGGCCAAATACCACGGTCTTGCCAATAGTGACCCTGGATTCCAAAAAGATATCCCGCACCTCGCAAAAATCCATGGCCGTCTGTTTCTCCAAGGCTATATCAGGTCTGACCCCGGCGTGTACGAAGAAGTATTCCCCTTCTTCGTGAAAGAGCTTCAGATTTTTTAGGAACCGAGTATGTTCTTCTGGCATGAATGAAAGGGTGTGAAGGCGGCTCAGGTCCTCTTCTCCATAGCTCCTGAGAAAATTTTCTATCTTTTGCTGTCTGAGATATGGAATAAGGGCCTCATCCGGGGCCTTGACATATTCCAGGAGCAGATTTTCATGGTTTCCCAAGAGGCAAACAACCCTTTCAAATGTCTTTTGTAGCTGGACGAGGGTTGAGATAACCTCCTTTGAGTCGGGGCCCCGACCTATGTAATCCCCAAGAAAGACTGCCGTGTCTTCATCCCGAAGGGAGAGGCGTTCAAGGAGGTCATGTAGTTTGGTACTACAGCCGTGAATATCACCGATTGCTATTATCCTTCTGCTTGATGTCATGGTCTGTCCTGAAAAGAATATCGCCCATATCAATGGTGAAGCCCAGATTGTGCAGTCAAGATACCTGAAAAAGACAATTCTTTTGAATGATTACATGGTTAGCATACATCTGATCCCATTTTATTTTCGTTCTATAAAGGTGAAGTCCAATCTGTGATCAGTCTTCAGGCATTTGAGGCTCCAAGGGCTTGCAATCTTGCTGAATCTGTTTTGGTGCCTGGCAGTTGAAGTGCCAAAAATACATATGTGTGCCCTCCTCGTATCTTCTGAAAGCCTGTGAGCTGTATAATCCAGATTAAAATATGCACAAATTTCTATCTTATCACGATACTATAACCTTTGCATGGTCTTGTCGTCCTATTGAACTGCCTGTTTCCATAGTGACAACACACCACGTGGGGGAATTTTTTGTTGCAAAATGAAGCAGTATTTATCCTGAAAAATCAATAAATTTTTTGTCGCAGGTGGTGACTTCCAGTGTGTGAAAAATTTATAATGAGCCTTGACAGGCGTAGCAGTTGGGTCTAAATACTGTGGCTGCTTGTGAATAAGGATTCATTCTGAAAAATGGAGGGTGTTTCATTATGAAACCGAAAAAATCCAAACGCGCTCTCGCTATCAAGACCTTGGTCTTTGGTGCCTTGTCCGGAACTTTGTACTACCTGTTGTTTTCCAATGTGGACTGGGTGACCACAACTTACACAATGGGTGGCTGGCATACAGTCTATCCAGTGGGGACAGCACTCTTGTTCTCGTTTGTTCATGGTGCATTCGCCAGTAATTTTCTCGCACTATTGGGGATAGAACCTAAGGGAGGACATTAAGAAAATCAAGAAGCAGTATTTCCGGAGGAGGCAATGGTGATGAAACGTCTTTTAATGGCAATGGTAATAGTATTGGTATGCTGTTTGACGGCAACTGTAGTACTTGCAGGAGGAGGTGGTCCTCCAAAGAACCTGATCAAGGGTTTTTTTCTCAAGATCAACCCTGACCATACAGCAATATTCAAGAAGGATGTCACAGGTGAAGAGATCAGCTTGAAACTGTCAGAAGACATCAAGCCCGAAGATATACCCATGAACAGGAAGGTCTTGGTGACACTTAAAACAGAGGGACATGAGATCACCAACGAGGTCAAGCGTATCTCGATAATGTTTATAGACCTTCCGGTGAGCAAGGTGATAGCCCTTTTGGTGGTTGGTCTGATTGGGGGACTGTTGAGCGGCTTTATTGGCTCAGGAGGGGCCTTTGTGCTCACACCCTCCATGATGTCTTTGGGGGTCCCCGGGGCTGTTGCAGTGGCCAGTAACATGTGTCACAAGTTTCCCAAGGCAATGGTAGGTGCTTATAAACGTTGGAAGTACGGGCAGGCCGATGTGAAACTCGGCCTTTTCATGGCTGCTTCTGCTATCGTTGGGGTCCAGATAGGTATACAGATACAGAAATACATACTGGATCATTGGGGCAATGCCGGCTCCAACCTCTATGTGAGTCTCATGTTCGTCATAATACTTGTAGTAGTGGGTACATATGTTTTCTATGATGCTTTTAAACTAAAGAAAGGTGGGAAAGAGGCCGAAGTCACAAAACTTGCCTTGGCCCTACAGAAGATAAACCTGCCTCCAATGATCCATTTCAAGCAGGCAGGCATAACAATCTCCATCTGGTTTACCATACCAGTGGGGGTGGCAACTGGTATGCTGGCAGCCACTATAGCAGTAGGTGGTTTTATCGGGGTGCCTGGGCTTATTTACGTCATAGGTGCGTCTGCTGTGGTTGCAAGTGCTACCGAGTTGGTAATCGCATTTGTCATGGGTATGTGGGGGTCCATACAATGGGGTTTGAGTGGTCTGATTGATATTCGTCTTACTTTGTTGATCCTCGCTGCCTCTCTGATCGGGGTACAGCTTGGTGCCCTGGGGACAACCTATGTAAAGGACTATATGATAAAGATAGTCATGGGGGCTGTCATGCTCATAGTTTCTGTCAGTCGTGGGGCAAAGATACCAGCCTATCTCGCAGACTTGGGCCTTCGTCCTCCTTTGACTCCTCAAACAGCGGCATTATACGATGCCATAAGTTTTTGGGCTCTGGTCGCCGCCCTTGGGGCTGCTGGCATAATCATATCGGCAGCCATGATAAGGGGCATGCTCCAGGCCAGGGCCGAGGGCTTGTAGCTTGTCTGTTCTTATATGTTTGCAACATTTTTTTGGATTTAATTTTTTCAATTGCAATAAAGATGATTGAGGGTTGTTTGCCAATAATGGCACTTTGACAAACTAAGTGCCTTAGAAGACAGGTTGAACGGCAGTAGTCATCTCGTAGCTACTGCCGTTTTTTTGTAATTAATTGTGTAAAAGGTTTAATTGGCCGTATATATATAAGAGGGACTTAATAAAAAAAGAACATGGTAGGGAGAATTATGAAGAACAGATTCGTTAAAGAGATGTTTGCAGGTGTATTTGCCTGTTTACTCATGTTTTTGGGGCAATCAGTGTTTGCAGCCGAAAAATTGGTGTCGCAATCCCCTGTCCTGACAAATGACATCATGATAGTGCTTGCTGTGCTTGTCTTTGCCATTTTGTTATTCATCTTTGAATGGGTAAGGGTGGATGTTGTTGGGATCTTGATGATGGTCATATTGCCCCTCCTTGGAGTTGTCACTGCCAAGCAGGCCATCAGTGGACTTAGTTCCAATGCAGTGGTCTCCATCATAGCTGTAATTATCATCGGGGCTGGTCTTGATAAGACCGGGGTCATGAATATCCTTGCCAGGCAGATCATAAAGCTTGCTGGGAAGTCAGAGACGAGGATAATGGCCCTCATTGCGGCAACAGTGGGTCTTATCTCAAGTTTCATGCAAAATATAGGTGCAGCCGCCCTCTTCATGCCTGCTGCTACCAGGATCAGCAAGCAGCTTGGCGTGCCAATATCACGCATACTCATGCCAATGGGGTTTTGTGCAATCATTGGCGGATGTATCACCCTCGTTGGTTCAAGTCCATTGATCCTCCTTAACGACCTCATGGAGCAGTGGTGGAACAACAATATCTCTTTATTGGGAGGCAAGGCCTTTGAACCCTTTGGCCTTTTTACTGTCACCCCCATGGGTCTTGCCCTTTTGCTTGCAGGCATCGTCTATTTCGCCCTATTGGGTAGGTGGATCCTTCCTGCCAAAGAGGCCCAGGAAGGTTCAGGGCTCATGTCTGGACAGGTCGAGAGCCTTTATTCCATTAAGGTGGGCAAGAGGCCCTTCGAGATGGTTGTGCCGGAAAAATGGAGGCCGAGAAGTCTCGATGATCTAAATTTCAGACCTACATACAAGTCGACCATCGTTGGGATCTATAAGCCAAAAGAGAAGAAGATGATCCTTTCTCCCCAGAGGGACGATGTTGTCGAGCCTGGAGACATAGTGGCCGTTTTTGGCAGGCAACAACATGTAAAAGAAATAGAGCATGATCTTGGTTGGAAGGCAAAGGAGGATATGGAGTATTTTGCAGAGATGCTTTCTCCCAATAATAGCGGTGTCGTGGAGGCGGTCATTCCCCCAAATTCAAAACTCGTTGGCACTACCATGAGGGACCTCCATTTCAGAAAGACCTTTGGAGTAAATCCTCTTGCCCTGAACAAGGGGGGTGAGATCATACGAAGGAATATCTCGAGGATGAAGCTGCGCTCTGGAGATGGTCTTCTCTTACTTGGGCCATGGGAGAGGCTTCATTATCTGAAGAAGAAGGGAATCCTGCTTTTTACCGAGGACCTCAAGGGTGAAATAATGCGGCCAGATAAGGCCCTGCCAGCCTTGGCCTGCCTGGCTCTTGCCCTTACCCTGGCCCTTGGCTTCCATGTTCAGCTTTCCATATCTCTTCTCAGTGGGGCCCTTGGCATGGTGCTTTTGAAGGTCATGTCCATAGATGAGGCCTATCAGTCAGTGGACTGGATGACGGTTTTTTTACTTGGCGGTTTGATACCTTTGGGTATAGCCTTTGAGACCACAGGGGCAGCCCGTTACATTGCCACGAGTATCATGAATGCCATGGGAGAGGTGAGTCCATTTATGCTGCTACTGATCGTTGGCCTCCTGACCTCATTCTTCACCCTTGTGGCTTCAAATGTTGGTGCTACCGTGCTGCTGGTTCCTCTTACCATGAACATGGCATTTCAGGCTGGGGCAGATCCCAAGATGGCGGCCTTGGTGGTGGGCATAGCAGCCTCCAATACGTTTGTACTCCCTACACATCAGGTGAATGCACTCATCATGAGGCCAGGTGGGTATCGTACCATTGATTATGTAAGGGCCGGGACCGGTATGACCATATTATATCTCGTTGTAATGATGGCCATGCTCAAATTCGTTTACGGTATTTCCGCTTGATAGGAGGGCTTGTATTATGAATACGGATTTGTCTATGCCTGTCTTCAGCAATTCGGGCTGTAAGGCTGGGTCTATTATTGCTACTGTGGTGCTATTTCTTGCAGTCATTCTTCTCCCTATGGCTGGCACTGCTGTTGCTGAAAAAGCCCATGGCCATTCAGGAGATACAGGGGGCTCTGAGGCATCTGGGCCTGGAGAAACCCTTGCCATTTCCGGGAAGATCTCAAATCCCCACAGTACAGGGGTGGACGATGTCAAACTGAAGGTCTTTTTAAATGGGCAGGAACTGGAGCCAGTGGCCAAGAAGGGCCAGCACGCCCATGGAGAGGCCGGGCTCAAGACAGAGGCTGACGGGACGTTTCAGACCGTGCTCGCATTGCCTCCAGGAAGCATCAAGGGTGCCAAGATAGAGATAGAGGCATTCAAGCCGAGCTATGAGACTGGAAGGGTCAGCTTGGACAATACGAGGATCGCTTTCGATGGGCAGAGATACCTGGCACATGTGGATCTCACCATAAAGCGCACACAAGGGCCTGCCTTCTGGATAGCCACCATTATCTTTATCCTCGCATATGTTCTCATTTCTTTCGAGCTTCTACACAGGACCTTGGCTGCAATGCTTGGTGCAGCCACCATGTTGGTCATCAGCTATACCCTGGGGACAATAAATCCGGAATACCATATCCTTTCCTACGAGAGTGCCATTCATGCCATTGATATGAATGTCATCTTCCTCCTCATGGGCATGATGATCATCGTGGGTATCCTGAAGCACACAGGGGTGTTTCAATGGTCGGCTTATCAATGCTACAGACTGGCAAAAGGGAATGTAATCTTGCTGTCGGTAATACTCATGAGTTTTACTGCTGTGGCATCCGCATTCCTGGACAATGTCACAACCATGCTTTTGCTTACCCCTGTAAGCATAGAGATTGCCTTGTCCCTTGGTATCAACCCCCTGGCCCTCCTCATACCAGAGGTGTTGGCCTCAAATATTGGTGGAACGGCTACATTGATAGGTGATCCTCCAAACATCATGATCGGCTCATATGCCGGGCTTACCTTTATGGATTTTGTCATAAACCTTACTCCCGTGTGTATAGTCTCTATGGTGGTCCTTTTTGTATATTCCAGGTTTGCCTATGGCAAGGAGTATGGGAAGGCCACCGTAACTGATATACAGGCCTTCATAGAAAAACTCCGGCAGGAATACCAGATCACCGATTCCCAGCTTCTCACAGTCGGTGGCATCATAATGGGCATAGTGGTGGGTATGTTTTTGACCCATGGCTATTGGCACATGGAGGTGAGTATTGCAGCACTTTTTGGGGCTGCCCTGCTGTTCACCTATGGTTTGCTCACGAAAAAGATCGATCTATTGACCCTCATAGAAAAAGACATAGAGTGGACCACACTTCTCTTTTTCATGTTTCTATTCATACTTGTAGGGGCAGTGGAAGAAACAGGCCTGTTGGATCTTATTGCCGACTGGGTACTTCATCTGTCTCATGGCAGTCTGGTAACCTCTATCTGCCTCATCCTATGGGTATCTGCGATTATGAGTGCATTCGTGGACAACATACCATTTACAGCAACCATGCTTCCGATAGTGGGATATCTGACCCAGGTGATACCAGGCGCTGATTCTGGTGTCCTCTGGTGGGCATTGGCATTTGGTGCATGTTTTGGAGGTAACGGTACCATGATAGGTGCAAGTGCCAATGTCGTAACCCTTGGTATCGCAGAATCGGCAGGACATCCAATGAAATTTTTTGGTTTCATGAAAGTGGCCTTCCCGTATATGCTTGTTAGTGTGGCCATTGCCAATGTCTGGTTACTGATCTTTTATTAAACAAGTGGCTTGTATGAACAGCGAAATAATTGATCATTGGAGAAATCTAAAACAGTAAAAAAGAGGGGGAAAAATGGTACAAAAGGTAGAACCTCTTACGAAATTCTTGCTGCCCATTGACGGAAAAGGCACCTATAAGGCAGCCTGCGGACTGGCTGGTTCTCTTGCCGCCGTATGCAAGGACAGGGTCAAGGAGATCACCCTGCTGCATGTCATGGCTGGAAGGTATCTCAGTACCCATATGGCAAATATAGATATAAGGGTCGACACTGTACTCGAAAGCGACTTGTTCAAGCGGCTCAAGGAAGATTTCATCAATAAGCAGATCCAGCCGGTGTTGGACGAGGCGGCTGAGATCATCAAGAAGATATATCCAGAAGGGCATATCGATTCCAAGGTAAAGGATGGGAAGCCTTCACGGGTCATAATAGATTTCGTGAAGGAAAATGAATATTCCACAATTGTTATGCAGAGACGGTGCATGGATCCGGTGAAGGGTTCTTTCATTGGCAGTGTAACCTCGGGTATCCTATATGGGAACGGTTCTTGTTCTGTCTATATACCTGGTACGGACTATCCTCCGGATGGGAGCAAGGTGGACTTTCGAAGCCTTCTCGTCCCTGTCGATGGTTCCCCTGGTTCCCTGGCGGCAGTGGAAGAGGCAGCGATATTGATGAACTTCGTGCCAGAGGCACGTATCCTATTACTGAATGTCGTAGACGTAGTCGACATAGCCAAGGCAGCCGAGAAGAATCTGTGGCCTTCTCCTGTCCAGGAGGCCGAAGGAATTCTGGAGAAAGCGGTCAAGATATTGACAAGCTCTGGTATCGAAAGGGATAGGATGGATAAGAAGGTAATGCCAGGGGATCCTGCCGAGGTCATAGTGTCAGAGGCGGAATCATCGAGTGCAGACATAGTCTTTGTGGGCCGCACTGTGCGCAGTCCTTTTACAGATATAATCGTGGGGAGTGTGGCACGTGCAGTACTTGGTAGGTGCGCCAAGAAGACATTGGCGGTCATAACTCCTGAGGCCCAATAGATGACCCAGGATTATGTAGCCCGCAAGTTTGCCGAAGATGCGCACCAGGGCATGCAGACGTATTTTGGTACTTCAATTACCCGACAACAAAGCAGATTCGGTAAAATTGCGAGTCCCTTGCGGCTTCAAACGTCAGAGTTTTTAGAGCAAAAGAATCTTCACCTTTTGGGCGAAAGTATTTGCCTTATAAAAAATCTTTAATCAGACATTTGGAGTGCATAACCCGGGATGAATGGCTACCTGTGAAGATTGGAAGTTTTGTTCAAGAACAAGACCCATGAGAAGGCTATGCCTTGGCCTGGGCAAAAGGGTGATCCTTAGGGGTGGCCGAATGGGGAAAATTGACAGATACAGGCTCTTGTGCGTAAATGAGTCGAGACATACTTTTAATGGGCCGGTGCTTTCAAGGAAGATGGTTAAAATCAAGGAGGTTTTATAAGTTATGAATGGAAAATGGCAGTATCTGGTTATTTTTATGTCCATTTGTTTAGGCTTTTTGGCCAGCCCAGTGGGAAAGGTATTTGCAGATACCTATAAAAACAGTATTGGGATGGAGTTTGTCTTGATCCCTGCAGGTACTTTCATGATGGGGGCCAGCAGACATTTTGAAAATGCAGATATAGATGAGCTACCAAGGCATAAGGTGACCATTACCAAACCTTTTTACATGGGCAAATATGAGGTGACCCAAGAGCAATGGGTAAAGGTGATGGGTAATAATCCCAGCCATTTCAAGGGGCACAAGAGGCCTGTAGAGAATGTCTCTTGGAATGATGCAATGGAATTCATAAAGAAGCTCAATAAGATGGAAAAGACAGAAAAGTATAGGCTTCCTACAGAGGCTGAATGGGAATATGCAGCACGGGCAGGTGAGCCAGGTTCCTATTGTTTTGGTGACATGGTAGCAGATCTTCCCCTCTTCGCATGGTATTATCACAACGCCAATGCCCAGACCCACGAAGTGGGGCAGTTGAAACCAAATGTGTGGGGCCTGTACGACATGCATGGTAACGTGTGGGAATGGTGTAATGACTGGTACAGTGTTGATTATTATTCCAAGTCCCCTGAAAAGGATCCTCCTGGCCCTGCAAATGGGGTACTCAAGGTTGAAAGGGGAGGTGGTTGGGATGCGTTACCTGATGCATGTAGATCGGCCTATCGTCATGGTTTTTTCCCATATAAGGGCAATTCTGCCTTGGGGTTCAGGATAGTCATGACACCTTAGAGACACCATTTTGCTGTCCCAATGGCCTTTGGGCCACAGGACATGGAAGTATGCTTTTGAGCCGGCCTTTGCCGGCCTTTTTGTTTTTTTCTTTCCTACTACCGGATAAACGTCTTTGGCCGCATACGAGTTCTGATTCCTGCTTCCTCGATACCTTACATCTTCACCAAGCCTGCGAGCTGCATGATCTGGCTCCAATTCTTTGAAGTAGAGCTGTTTCGAAGAGAAACAGGTGTTACATGTGAAAAAATTATATAATCTCAATAGGTTATATATGGTTGTTTCTGAATGAAACAAATGTCTTGTTATTTTTTGCACACAATCTTGGAAACTTCAGTGCTTTTTTTATAAAAGCCTTTTCAAAACAATATGTTACGTCATTTGGCACTTTAATTGCCAGTAACACATTCAACTAAGGTTCTCAACTCCTGAATATAAATTTTCCAGAGTTTTTGTGATGATCCATATAGTTGTAAAGGAAGCTTGAGGTAGCGAATCAGGGAATGGAGAAAAGGGTAGCGCTTTTGGCAGATGGTAATACTTCGGATCTGTATGCGAGTTTTTGTGCAGTAAAACTGGCCAGGAGAATGGAGGCGAGGCTTTTGTCCATACTGCTTATGCCAGACAGACATGCGATTTCGGGGAATTCTTGTTCTGAACGGTGGCAGAGCTGTTCTCCTTCTGAATTTCTTTCTTTGATATCGAGTCTTGGAAATTTCGAGGGGGTCCAGCTTTCATACAACCTCATTGATGAAAGAGACGAGGATAGTCTGGTGGAGTTCCTCGTTGAGAGTAAGATCACCTGTTTGATCATGGGAACCGTGAATCAAGACGACTTCGATAAGAAACAGAAATGGTTATCGGCCCTGGTTAAAAGGATATGCCAGAACCGCCGCTGGTACATGGGAGAGGATCTGACCGTGTTTCTCGCAAAACCGTGGAGTGAGAAGGACTTTAAGAAAGTTCTCAAACAGATTAGTTCCGATTGCTGCCTTTATCCAATAGAGATGGTATTTGGCTGATTGGAAGTGGAAAGGACTAAGGTATCCCAGAGAGATATGACAGGCATAGCCCTGGATTGTGGCAGGGCCCCTGTTTATTCAAGGGAAAAAATAATTAGGAGGGTTTAATATGTATGTCTATTTGCCAATTGCACTAACCAGTGTGAGCCTCTGGCTGGTAGTGGGCCTGGGCTTGCTGGTGGGCCTTTTATCAGGCCTCTTCGGGGTAGGTGGGGGGTTTCTCATGACCCCTCTTCTCATGATGATAGGTATTCCACCTACAGTTGCCGCAGCTACAGATGCCAACCAGATCGTTGCGGCCTCTGCATCAGGCACCTTGGCCCATTGGCGGCTTGGAAACGTGGATTTCAAGATGGGCCTTTTGCTCCTGGTAGGTGGCTTTACCGGCGGCGCCCTGGGTGTCCATGTGATCAAGGTCTTGAGGGCTACAGGAGGGGCTGATTTCCTGATCAAGATGACCTATGTCATCATGTTGGGCGTGGTTGGTGCTTTTATGTTTTTCGAGAGCCTAAATGCCCTCAAAAAGCAAAAGGCAGCAGCATCCATGTCTGAGGCCGAACTGAAAAGGGAAGAGGACAAGAAGAAGGCAAAGGCCAAGAAAAAGGGTATGTTGTCTTCTCTGCCTTTCCAGGTCCATTTCGAGAAATCAGGCGTTACCCATTCGGCCATTCTGCCAATAGCTCTGGGCATATTCGTTGGCGTATTGGCGGCAATCATGGGGGTTGGTGGTGGCTTCCTCATGGTTCCTGTCATGATCTATCTCCTTCGCATGCCCATGCACGTTGTGGTTGGAACCAGTCTCTTCCAGATAATGTTCACCTGTGTAGAGGTTACTTTCCTTCAAGCATATCAAAACCATACAGTGGACATCGTTTTGGCCATCTTGCTTCTTGCCGGCTCTACTATCGGGGCCCAGGTGGGTACTACTCTTGGAAAGAAGCTCCACGGTGATCAGCTCAAGATATTGCTGGCAATAATAGTCCTTGGTGTAACAGTGAAGATGATTCTTGGCCTGGTTCTGGAACCATCCTTGTTACTGGCACACGGAGGAGGGCATTGATCATGAAGCAATTTAAGAAGATCACAAAATACGTGGCTGTCAGCATCATGGTATTGGCTGTGGGGATATTCTTGGGTAGTCAGGCTATGGCCTTGACATGCAAGGTCTCTCCAGGGAAGATCCCAATAAGCCTTGGTTATCATGGGACAAAGGTGTCGATAACCGGTGAAGGCCTGACGACTCAAGATCTCATAGTCCAGATCTATTCCCCTCCAGGCGAAGAGCACCTCAAATACAAAGGCAAGGCCGGAGGGATATTCTGGATGAAACTTGGTACAATGATTTTTGAAAATGTACCCAAGGTCTATCTGGTGTATTCCACCAAGGATACCCATGAACTCCTTTCTCCAGATACATGCAAGGAGCTGTCTATCGGGTTTGATTCCCTAAAGAAAAAGGCTGTCATAAAGAGTAACCTGAAGAATCTTGACAGGGAGAAGTGGCTCAAGGAGTTAATGAAGTTCAAAAAGGTCGAGCACCTTTATCTCGAACAGTCGGGAGTGATCAAGGTGGATACTGCCAACCATTCCTACAGCCTCAATATCGACTGGCCTTTCGAGGCCCCACCAGGGGAATACATAGTAGAGGTATATGCCGTAAAGGATGGAAAGGTTGTAGACAAGGCTGAGGCAAAGATAAAAGATGAAAGGGTAGGGATAGAGGAAATCCTTTCACATATGGCCTTCGAAAAACCAGCAGTTTATGGTATTATCGCTATCGTGGTGGCTATTATTGCTGGATTTGGTGTCGGCATGGTATTCAAGGGAGGTGGCGGCCATTAAGTAGGTTTTCTTAACCAGGAAATATCTTTTAATTCAATATTCAGCCCCTGCCTTGCCATAAAAGACAGATAAAGGTAGGGGCTTTTTATTCTCCAGGAGAGATAAGTTAGTGGCGTTTTTTCAAGGGATCATTGATAAAATTAAGGGTAGCCTGGGCGTCCAAAAAGGGCGTCAAGAGGTCTCCATAAAGACCAAATTCGAACAGTTCAAGAAGGTTCTTCGGTCGAATCAGGTAGCCCTTGAGATAATCGCTGACATGGGGGAAAAACTCAGTGGCGATTATATCTTTGACAAGCGTTATATCGAAGAGTCCTATGAACGCCTCTCCCAGGCTGTTCTCAGAAGTGTCAATGCCCTAAACACCCTATGCGATAACAGGTACAAGGATCTTTACGAGGTCTATGACAGGGTTACAAGGCATCTGCTCGAGATACTTAAGCAGAGAGAAGACAGAACAGGGCCTCCTGTAATCCTATTGAAGGACATCTCCAGGGCACATAGCGCCATAGTAGGGGGCAAGGCCAGGCATCTTGCCAAGATCATCAGGGATCTCGGCCTCCCAGTCCCAGAGGGCTTTGTGATAACCACAAGGGCGTATCACGATGTCATCACATATAGTGGTCTGGCCAATATAATCGATAGACTCGAAGGGCTTATTGCATCCCCTGTGGTAAATCCAGATGAGATAGAGACACTTCGTAGGCAAGTCAAGGAAAAGATAGAAAGGATTGAGCCACCGCCACGTCTACTTGATGAGATCGCCTATGCCTTGGCCCAGATAAAGCTCGATAAGGCACGCACACATCTTGCCGTCAGGAGCAGTGCCCAGGAAGAGGACATGGATTTTTCGTTTGCTGGCCAATTCGATACGGTGCTCAACGTCATGGCCACTGCCCAGGATATCTTTCTTGCCTATAGAAAGGTCATGGCAAGTCTATTTGGTAAACACGTGATAGCATACAGGCGTACTGTCCTGGAGGGTGAAGGCCAGATGTCCATAGCCGCCATCTGTCAGGTTATGGTGGATGCCAGGAGCAGTGGGGTGCTCTATACGGTCGATCCATTGGATTCTCTGTCGGAGGATATGGTCATAGTGGGGAACTGGGGCCAAGGTGAGGCCGTGGTGGATGGGAAGATGCCGACAGATCTGTTTCGCGTGTCCAAGCGGGATGGCCTGAAGATCGTCAAAAAGGAGATCAGTAAAAAGAGGCAGGCCTTGTACCTGAGCCCGGCAGGGGGACTTGAGAAAAGAGATGTCCCGGTGGACCTCCAGGACAAACCATGTCTCACGGACCAGGAGGTCTTGAAGCTTGCCCAAATAGGTAGCCGGTTGGAAAATTACTTCAAGCGCCCTCAAGACGTAGAGTGGGTTGTGGACAAGAGGGATCGTCTCTTGATCCTTCAGTCCAGAGAGCTTTTAGTCAAACATGATGAACGTGTAGAAAGGGCCCTTCTCGATCTGGAGGATAAATACGAGGTAATCTCCAGTGGAGTGGGTATGACTGCCCAACAGGGAATAGGCTATGGGCCTGTAAAGATCGTCAGGACCCTCAAGGACCTGGATGACATCCCAGAAGGGGCGGTGCTTGTCAGCCCAAGAGACATGTCCAATTTTGTCCAGGTGATGAAAAAGGTCTCTGCAATAGTCACAGAGGTTGGCACACCTGTTAGCCATATGGCCACCATATGCAGAGAGCTTGGGGTGCCTTGCCTCGTGAATGTCACGGGAATACTCGACAAGGTACATGACGGCATGGAGATAACGGTAGATGCGGAAGACCAAAAGATCTACAAGGGCAAGGTGCATGAACTCCTGGTCTACAGGAATTCCCGCGTCATAAATGTGTTTGAATCCAGGGATTTTAGGCTGCTTAGAAGATTACTCAATGCAGTTGCACCGCTAAACCTCGTGGATCCACTGATTGAAGAATTCAGGATGGAAAATTGCGAGACCTACCACGATATCCTGAGATTTATCCATGAGAAGGCGGTTCAAGAGT
>JALSNW010000030.1 GCA_026986785.1 Deltaproteobacteria bacterium
TAGAGGCACAATCGCCACCTGAAGAAGGCCGATTTGCAGAGGCAGGCATGGAGACTGTCATGATAATCCATCTGCCGGTCAAACATGAAAAAGCCAATGACTGAAGAAAAAAGAGATCAAGACGGGCCCCGTAATTTCACCAAGGATCACCCCAAAAAACGGGCACGATGGGGGAGAAAAACCACTTATAAGTGCCACTGCTGTGGGGCTGAATTGCCTTTTTGCTGGAATTGTCCCTGTGGTTTCCAGATCTGCGACAAGTGCCTGAAGGAAAACATGTGGGGGATCAGCAATGGCCCCACTTGGGTCTGCCCAGACTGTGGACGTGTGAGGATGTTCTGAGGGAAGTCAGATTTTCAAGATAAGATGAGATCCCACCATTTCCTTGTCCTTGGAGGAGCCAGAAGTGGCAAGAGCTCTTATGCAATGGCCCTTGCGGAGGACACCTTTCTATGTGAACGAAAGACAGGGGCAAAAGGCCTGTTCATTGCCACGGCAGAGGCCCTCGATGATGAGATGAGGGAGAGGATAGAAATCCATAAAGCACAAAGAGGGGACAGATGGCATTGTATCGAGGAACCTATCTCTATATGTGATGCCATGAGAAATGCGAGAGGCAACACCCCGGTCATCCTCATAGATTGCCTTACCATGTGGCTATCGAACATGTTATTTTCAGACATGGACATAGACAAGGAGATAGATGCACTGAAAAGGGCCCTGGCAGCCTGTCATACACCAGTAATAATGGTCTCGAACGAGGTGGGAATGGGGCTCGTACCTGAAAATCCATTGGCTCGAAGATTCCGGGACCTTCAAGGCATACTCAATCAATCCCTGGCCAAGGTCTGCCACAATGTCATATTCGTGGCTGCTGGGCTTGGCATCATATTGAAAGGCTCCATGACATAGCCTGGACATACCAGAAGAGACAAAAGGACATATCATTATGAATGAAGACTTAAAAAGGCTTGTTGAATCTGTTGAACCGGTAAGTTTTGACAATATGGATGAGATCCAGGCACACCTTGACAACCTTACTAAACCCAAAGGTAGCCTGGGACGCCTGGAGGAACTGGCAGCAAGATACTGCTCCATTACTGGTCAGATGCGTCCTCGTCTTCCCCACAAGAGTGTGCTGGTATTTGCTGGAGATCATGGCGTAACAGAAGAGGGTGTTAGTGCATTTCCAAAGGATGTCACGTTTCAGATGGTCAAAAACTTCCTGGAAGGTGGTGCTGGTATAAACGTGCTCGCCCGCCATGTCGGAGCAGATGTAAAGGTTATAGACATTGGAGTTGACCATGACTTCCAAGGCCTACCTGGCCTCATTCACATGAAAGTGGCCAGGGGCACAAAAAACATGGCAAAGGGCCCGGCCATGACTGTCCAGGAGGCGGAAGAGGCTATATTAAATGGTGCAAAGGCAGCAGATATGGCTATTGACCAGGGGGCACGGCTCTTGGCAACTGGCGAGATGGGCATAGGAAATACCACCCCTGCCAGCGCGGTGACCGCCCTTGTCTGCCATAGAGAGCCAGACGAGGTCACTGGTAGGGGCACAGGCATTGATACCGATTCCTTTCATCGTAAGATCCAGTTGATAAAAAATGCTATAGAGATAAATGCACCTGACACCCAAGATCCCCTGGATTGTCTCTCCAGGGTCGGAGGCTTTGAGATAGCAGCTATTTCTGGAATGATACTACGGGCCTGTGGGAGAAAAGTGCCAGTGGTGGTGGATGGATTCATCTCTGGCGCTGGCGCAGTGGTAGCCAAGGCCCTCTGCCCTGCAGTAAGTGACTATCTCTTTGCAGGACACCAGTCTGTCGAAATTGGGCATAGGGTTCAGATGGAATATCTTGGCCTCAGGCCCATACTCGATCTCGACATGAGGCTCGGAGAGGGTACTGGTGCAGTCCTGGCAATGGGCATAATAGAGGCAGGTCTAAAGATCTATCTCGAGATGGCCACTTTCGATGGTGCCCAGGTAAGCCCTGGAAATGAAGCTGACATATAAATCCGGATCATGCACACCAAACGCCTAAGGATCTTATCACAGATTTGCACTTCTCTTGTAGGAGAAGACAAAATAGGATCAGATGTACGCTAACCATACAATAATTCAAAAAAATATTTATTAGCCACTTTGAAGCATAGTCCAGTATAAAGAGGGGGGGACAAGATGATAGCCATGGTTCTTGAGGCCCCTGGAGAGCCTCTAAAAAAAATAGATCTACCCATACCCACCCCTGGCCCTGGCCAGGTACTGCTGAGGGTGGAGGCATGTGGGGTCTGTCGAACCGACCTTCATGTGGTCGATGGGGAACTCGCCCACCCTAAATTGCCTCTTGTTCCAGGCCACGAGATCGTGGGTAGTATCGTGGAAAGAGGTGAAGGGGCAGAAAAATTCGACATCGGCACCAGGGTAGGTGTGCCGTGGCTGGCCCATACCTGTGGCAGTTGCAGATTCTGCCTGAAAGGACTCGAGAACCTCTGCGACAATGCCCTGTTTACCGGTTACACGGTTGATGGTGGCTATGCCAAGTACACCGTTGCTTGGCAGGATTTTATCTATGAGATACCAGAGCACTATTCTTCTCAAGAGGCAGCCCCCCTTCTCTGCGCTGGACTCATAGGCTATAGATCGTACAAGATGGCATCTCCCTGTAACAAGATAGGTCTTTACGGATTTGGGGCAGCAGCACACATCATTTGCCAGGTGGCGGTCCACGATGGAAAGAAGGTTTTTGCCTTTACCAGGGAAGGGGACCAAGAAAAACAAAACTTTGCCCGAGGCCTTGGGGCAGTCTGGGCCTCAGGCTCCAACTCATCACCACCCGAGCCCCTGGATTCCGCCATCATCTTCGCCCCTGTGGGCCATCTCGTTCCAAAGGCCCTGTCTGTCATTGACAAGGCTGGAGCCGTAATCTGTGCAGGCATCTACATGTCGGACATCCCCCCTTTGCCTTACGATATCCTCTGGTGGGAGAAAAAAATCAAGTCCGTTGCCAATCTTACAAGACAAGATGGCCACGAGTTCATGAAGGTGGCAACAAGATGTCCCATCAGGCTCCATGTAACCACCTATCCCCTTGAAGAAGCAAACAGGGCACTGCAAGACCTGAAAGAAGGAAAGATAAAGGGTGCTGCAGTATTAGTGCCGTGACATATCTGCGGTGAAAGGCCACTTATCATGGATATAGGCAGACTTATCTCCATCATAAATTCCTACGTCTGGGGGCCCTATATGCTCCTCCTCCTTGTGGGCACTGGTGTTTACCTGTCCATAAGGTTGAAATTCATCCAATTCACCAAACTACCCTATGCCCTGGGGCTATTGATAAGACATGGCAGAAAAGAAGAAGGCACTGGCGATATACCACCTGTCCAGGCCCTGACCACCGCCCTTTCCGCCACGATTGGCACTGGAAACATAGCTGGAGTGGCCACGGCCATATTCCTGGGAGGCCCAGGTGCAGTATTCTGGATGTGGGTATGTGCTGTCTTTGGCATGGCAACGAAATTTGCCGAGGCTGTTTTAGCCGTTAAATACAGGCATGTATTGCCCGACGGAACCATGCAGGGTGGTCCCATGAGGTATATATCAGAAGGCCTTGGACAAAAATGGTTAGGGTGGCTTTTTGCCCTGATGGGATCCATTGCAGCCTTTGGCATAGGAAGCATGGTTCAATCGAACTCTGTAGCTGTGGTCTTGAAAGAGCATTGGCAAGTACCGGAAACATTGACAGGCATAACACTTGCTCTCATGACAGGCGTGGTGATAATAGGCGGGATCAAGAGGATTGGAAAGGTGACCGAAAAGATCGTGCCTTTCATGGGGATCTTTTACATTGCTGGTGCACTTGCAATACTATGTGTCCATATACATCAGATACCCGAGGCCCTTTCTCTCATATTGAAGCACGCCTTTGTACCTGCATCTGCTACAGGTGGCTTTGCAGGGGCTGCGGTCTCTCAGGCTATACGTTTTGGCGTGGCAAGGGGGGTATTTTCCAACGAGGCTGGCCTCGGTAGTGCGCCCATAGCCCACGCTGCTGCCAAGACCACCAATGCAGTAAGACAAGGCCTGATAGCCATGACAGGTGTATTCTTTGACACCATCATCATTTGCTCCATGACTGCCCTTGCCATCCTGACTACAGGCGCATGGAAGAGCGGTCTAACCTCGAGTGCCCTCACCTACCAGGCATTCGAGACAGCCCTTCCTGGTACAGGGGGCATGGTGGTCACAGTCGGCCTTGCCATATTCGCCTATTCCACCATGTTAGGATGGGCCTATTACGGTGAAGAGTGCGTAGAATACATCTTTGGTATAGGGGCGAGAATGCCCTACAGGTTCATATTTTGCCTTGCCATTGCATTTGGTGCATTTCAAAAGGTGAATCTGGTTTGGAATTTTTCAGATACCATGAATGGAGCCATGGCCATACCCAACCTCATTGGCCTGTTAGGGCTGTCTGGAATACTGGTAAGAGAGACCAAAAAATCCTTAAGGGCAACATAGGTTGTCGCCTACACTTGCCAACATCCCAGAGATGGGATCATAGGGCATTTTGCATCACATAATCCTTGACCCTTGAGACAGATGCAGGCAATACCACAAGCCTCTGTTGCCTATCCTCTATACCCTTCATCTTTTCAGGCCGTTTAGGCTCCTTTCCTATGGCCCGTGCCACAGCCTCGGGAAACTTGCATGGATGGGCAGTGGCCAGGCATATCACTGGATTGCCATCCAATTGGTCCTTCAGCCTCTTATAGGCAGCAACCCCTACAGCAGTATGGGGATCTATCACATAGCCACTGTCTTCATATAGTGCCCTGATGGTATCCACTGTCTCTTCCTGGTCAATGGAGGCTGAGAGAAAATCCTTGTGAGCAGCGAGTTTTTCCTTCTCGGAGAAGGATATTCGCCCGGTCCTTTCGAACTCCTTCATTGCCTTTACCACCCTGCCGGGTTCCTGTCCATAGAGGTAATAGAGATAACGTTCGAAATTGCTGGCAATCTGGATATCCATTGAAGGACTGATGGTGGAGACGACCTTTCCCCTTTCATAGATGCCCTCCATTACAAATCTCGTTAGGATATTGTTTTCATTCGTGGCCAGGATAAGCCTCCCAATAACTGGTTTGATAAGTCTCTTGGCCACATAACCGGCAAAGATATCCCCGAAATTACCCGTCGGCACTGAAAAATGTACTTGTTCCGCCCCCTCTTTTCTCAGTTTCAAGGCCGCATATACATAATAGACCACCTGGGCCAATACCCTGGCCCAATTTATGGAATTGATTGCACCAAGACGATATCTTTCCTTGAATGACAGATCGTTGAAGATGGCCTTCACGATTGCCTGGCAGTCGTCAAAAGTCCCCTCTACTGCGATATTGAAGACATTCCTGTCTGGGACAGTAGTCATCTGAAGGGCCTGAACCTCACTGACACGCCCCTTGGGGTGAAGGATGAAGATATTTATGTTCTCCTTTCCCTTTACACCATATATGGCAGCGCTACCCGTGTCTCCTGAAGTGGCCCCGAGGATATTCATATGATCATGCCTCGTCTCCAGGAGCCAGGAGAAGAAATTGCCCAAGAATTGAAGGGCGACATCCTTGAATGCCAAGGTGGGGCCATGAAAGAGCTCGAGGATGAGATATTCCCCTGGCGATGCTATAGGAGTGATCTCTGGCGTATCGAAGGAGGAATAAGATCTCGTTATGAGCCCTTTCAATATCTGACCAGGGACATCAGGGGCAAAAAGTTTCATGACATCGAGGGCCAGTTCCTGATATTCCATATCCTGCCACTCGTCGAGGACACTGGCATTAACCCGAGGCAGATTCTCAGGCAGAAGTAGTCCTCCATCTGTGGCAAGGCCCATCATTACTGCATTGCTGAACTCGACAGGTTCTATCTTCCCCCTTGTGCTTATATATCTCATTTCTTCCCCATCTATTTCTTCACCGTTGATACGGCCTTTTTCAAAGGTTCAAGCACAATTCTGTGCTTCAACAGATCGATCCTCAATATCCTTGCTGGGATCACGGTTGGAGATTCGAAAAAACCCTGGATCTTGGTCCCCTGATCAACTGACTCCACAAGGACCACGTCCTTCTTGAGCTCTTTCTCCTGGCCATCTTCCAATATATAGACTGCTGATTGACACATGTCCTTACTCCTTTTGGTCCAAAAAGCAAATTTCTTGACTTGTATATTGGCACAATTATAAATAACTTAACACTTAGAAGGTCTCAGACACAGAAGATTGATGCATGAGACAGGTGTTTAAGGATAACCGTTTTTTTACAAAAGGAAAGGAGCAGTCGACATGTCCAGAGCTATAAAATCCATAGATTCAATGGAAATCCTCGACTCCAGAGGTAATCCCACGATCAGGACATTCGTAGTCCTCGAAGATGGAAGCATAGGGGTGGCCTCTGTCCCCTCAGGTGCCTCTACAGGAGAATACGAAGCCCTCGAACTCAGGGACAATGACCCGGCAAGATATGGTGGCAAGGGGGTACTCAAGGCAGTAGCGAACGTGAAAGAGACCATTGGCCCAAGGCTCATAGGGATAGATGCTGCGAAGCAGCAGGAAATCGACCAGATAATGATAGAGATGGATGGAACCAGGTTCAAGGAAAACCTTGGGGCAAATGCCATCCTATCCGTATCCATGGCTGTATGCCGAGCCGCAGCCCAAAGCGTGGGCCTACCACTCTACGAATACCTTGGTGGATGTACTGCCAACAGGATACCTGTACCCATGATGAACATCCTCAATGGTGGGGAACACGCCGATAGCAGTGTAGATTTCCAGGAATTTATGGTCATGCCCATAGGTGCACCAACATTTGCAGAGGCCCTTAGATTTGGAGCTGAAACCTTCCATGCCCTCAAGAAGATCCTCAAGGAGAAAGGCCATGCAACTTCAGTGGGTGACGAAGGCGGCTTTGCCCCTAAGACCCTCAAATCAAACGAGGAACCCTGTGAGCTTATAGTCGAGGCCATTGAAAAGGCAGGTTACAAGCCAGGAGTAGACATTGCCATAGCACTGGACCCTGCAGCCAGCTCCTTCTATAAAGATGGCAAGTACATTCTGAGTAGATCAGGTGCAGGTGAGAAGACCAGCGACGAAATGATAGCCATCTTCGAAAAATGGATAGAAAAGTATCCCATAGTTTCATTGGAAGACGGCCTGGCCGAAAGCGACTGGGAAGGCTTCCAGAAGATGACCAGCCAGATGGGGGATCGGATCCAGATCGTAGGTGATGACATATATGTGACAAACACCGACTTCATCAAAAAGGGTATAGAGATGAAGGCATCCAACTCTGTGCTCATAAAGCTCAACCAGATTGGTTCGGTAAGCGAGACCATGGATGCCATCAGACTTTGTAGGGAGGCAGGCTGGACATATGTGGTCTCTCACCGCAGTGGTGAGACCGAGGACGCATTTATTGCCGATTTTACAGTTGCCATGGATGGCAGGCAGATCAAGACCGGCTCTGCATGTCGTAGCGAACGCATTGCCAAATACAACCGGCTCCTCGAGATAGAAAGGGAACTGGGAAAGGCCTCGAGATTTGAAAACCCCCTATCCTGACACAGACACAACCGCGTTAGAAGCCCAAGCCCCCCATAGAAGGTGGGACAGTGGTCCAAGGATAACGCTCTCTTGTTGACAAAAAGGCCTCTTAGGGAATATCCTTTGTGGCCTATGCAGTCGGGACGTGGCTCAGTCTGGTAGAGCACAGCGTTCGGGACGCTGGGGTCGGAGGTTCAAATCCTCTCGTCCCGACCATTTATGACAAGAAATCAGGCCCTCTATCCGAGGGCCTTCTGCCTTTTCAATAAAGCTATCCTATGCCCTTATCCTGGCGTCCTGGTGTTTTCTTAGCCGAACTGCTTTGGGAGTGACTTCCACCAACTCGTCATCATTCACATAGGAGATACAGTCTTCCAGGCTCATTTCATGATGGGGCGAAAGGACTACAGCCTCATCAGAGCCAGAGGCCCTCATATTGGTCAATTTCTTCCCCTTGGCAGGGTTGACAACCAGGTCTGATGCCCTGCAATGCTCACCAATGATCTGGCCCTTGTAAAGCTCCTGGCCAGGCTTTATGAAAAGCCTGCCCCGCTCCTGGAGGTTGAAAAGGGCATAGGCCACACTGGTACAATCTTCCTTGACAATCATCACACCACTGGATCTGTTCTGGATACGTCCAGCATATGGCCCCCAGTGAGAAAAAACGTAATTCATGATCCCCATGCCCCTGGTATCTGTAAGGAACTGGGAACGATAACCAAGAAGGCCCCTGGTGGGTATTTCAAACTTCATCCTTATCATGCCTTTTTCCACCTGCATGTCTTTCATTACCCCTTTGAGCCTACCGAGTTTTTCTATAACAGCCCCTTGGAACCTCTCATCTACATCGACTGTCAACTCCTCATAGGGCTCCAAGGTCTGTCCATTTTCTTCCTTCATGATGACCTTGGGCCTGGTGACCTGAAACTCATAGCCCTCTCTTCTCATCTTTTCTATGAGGATCGACAGATGCAACTCTCCCCTGCCAGAGACCCGAAAGCCCACTGCCTCATCCAAGGGTTCCACCTGTAAGGCTACGTCTGCAAGAGTCTCCCTTGCAAGACGTTCTTCCAGATGCCTGGACGTGACAAACCTTCCTTCCTTGCCTGCAAAAGGCGCATCATTTGGGATGAAATTCATAGATATGGTCGGTGGATCTATCTCAATAAGGGGCAGGGGCCGCGGATCTTCAGGATCTGTAAAAGTCACACCCACTGTTACATCCTCCATGCCAGCCACTGCTACGATATCCCCTGTACAGGCCTTTTCAATAGGGATCTGGCGATTTCCCTCAAAACCAAATATCTTTGTTATCCTCACTGGACTTATACTACCATCCCGTCTGGCAACTACCACAGAGTCGTTTATGTTGATGGTACCGTTTGCCAATCTACCGATGCCAAGCCTGCCCAGATAGGGAGAATAATCAATGGTTGTAATCTGGAGCTGGAGCGGGTTTCGAGGATCCCCTTGAGGAGCAGGCACGTGCTCGATTATCATGTCGGAGATAAGCTCCATTCCCTTACCAGGCACCGGTGTCTCATCGGGTTCCGAAAGCATGTAACCCTCTTTTGCAGAGCCATAGACAACAGGAAAATCCAGTATCTCATCTGGTGCGTCAAGCCTTACCAATAGATCAAATATCTGGTCTACACACCAGTTACACCTTGCAGCATCCTTGTCGATCTTGTTGACAACAACGAGTATAGGAAGATTGGCGGCCAGGGCCTTTTTTACAACGAAAAAGGTCTGAGGCATAGGGCCCTCCTGGGCGTCCACCAGGAGCAGGGCTCCATCGGCCATACGCAAGACCCGCTCTACCTGCCCACCGAAATCGGCATGACCTGGAGTATCTATTATGTTGATCTTATATTGTCCATATGTGTATGAGCCATTTTTAGAGGCAATGGTTATGCCCCTCTCCCTTTCCAGATCCATGGAGTCCATGAGACGTTCTGCCACTTTTTGATTCTGCCTGAACATTCCACTCTGGTGGAAGAGTTGATCTACAAGGGTGGTCTTTCCATGGTCAACATGGGCAATGATGGCCACATTTCTCAAATTTTCCTGTTTCACTATTCCTCCTGAAAAATAGAAGTACAATCAAAGACACAGAGGGGCCTACTCCCCCTCTTAAAGCCTTTCTTCAGGTGTATCAGGGTATCTTTTGCTCAAAAGGGAGAACAAGGCCCCAAGCGCCACCAGTCCTGGCGTGCCCTGATAAGAGCTTTCTTCTCTATAGGATTTGAAAATGGATATCTCAGATTAAACCCGAACTTGCTACTTTGATTGTCTGCTACAATAGCCCATAGCTTATGAAAATCAAGGAGGATCTTTCCCAACCACATATAAAAACAGGCCACACCCAAGCAATCTTCAAAATACCCCAGGGGGCGACTATACTGTTTCAAACAGCAAATTGACCCACTTCGCTATTTCCTGCAGACAAGAACAGGGATGCCTGGACTTTTCATCTCGAGTCTTGTGGGCAGATTCCAGGATGTTATCCTCTTTATCCCTGACAATACCTTGCCTCCAGTTATCAAGAGGTCATAACTGCCTGAATGGAGGTGCCTGATTATCTCCTTTTCAGGATCCCCATAGGCCCTTATGAAAGAAAAGGAGGGCAGCTCTTGAAAGATGTCCACAAGACTACTCTCCAGTTCGTCTGCACAGCTCACCAGACAGGCATCCACATATCTAAGGTATTCCCTTCGGCCCTGGGCATATATCTCGTTATAGAATTGCTTCAGATATGGATCCAATACATGGATCGCTGTGACTGAAGAACCAAACTCCCTGGCAATCTTCAGGCACAGTTCGATTGCCAGGAGGCTGTGATCCTCACCGTCTGCGGCGAGAAGGATATGCCTGAACATGGCCTTAACCCTTTACATAATAAACATAATAAAATGGCTTTGTAGACCCATATCTGTGACAATTCCAAGGAACGATCAATGACCTCCCGTTACCTTCAAAAGCTCCGTCCCTATGATCATGACCGCGATCAAGCCCAAAAGCATCTTTGCAGTTGCAGCACCAGAGCCAATCAGAAAAGCCAGTCCGCCACTCTTCTTCATGTCATCGATACTGATGGAAAGACCGATCCCAGCGAATCCCAAGGCGAAGAACCATTTGTAGACTGCATTCATGGCCCAAAACGGGGTGCCAGCTTCCCTTGGGCCTCCAAAGGCCGAGATATCTAAACTATTCAAGAGCACCAAGGCAAAAAAACCAAGGATGAATACAGGAAATTTGTTTCTTATCGTGTTCCAGACACCTGTGGATTCCTTCCCCACATCCTTGAGTCCATAAAACCATACCGTATACATTACGATAAATGGAATGAGCATTATCCTGGCGGCATTTATGAGGACTGCTGTATTCCTGGCCTCGTCTCCATACCATTCTGCAGCAGCTATCAGCTGAGCGGTATTGAGGATAGCAATGGCTGCCCACGCCCCAAACTGGGGCTGGGACACGTGGAGCCACTGTCCAAGATAAGGCATGACAAAAAGCATGAGTGTCCCGAACAATAGAATTGTCCCAATGGCATAGGCCATCTCAAGGGGTTTGGCCTTTACCACAGGGGCAGTAGCAATTATTGCACTGACACCACAAACTCCCGTCCCCGCGCCCATTATTCCCCCAAGACCATCTGATACACCTTTTCTCTTGGCAACATACATGACAGTCAGGGCTGTACCGAATATGAAAAATGCTGTAAGCACCAATCCTGTGCCACCTACCTTCACAACATCAGACCACACATAATGTACACCCAAGATTATGATACCTGGTTTGATTAGGGGTCTGGCTATTCCTATGCCAGGCAAAAAGACCTTGGGGATCCCTATCGTGTTTCTGATTATTATTCCGCCAATCAATAGCATGGCCACATACTTGAACTGGCAAGTCTCATACAAGAATGTAGCCCATTTCCAACGTTGGCCCACTCTTCCATGAACTGCCGCAAGGGCCTTGTTCAATTTTCCTAAGTTTTCCTGGAGAAGGACTAGCTTTTCTTGCGATGCCCCTTGTTTTTGTAGCTCGGCTATCCTCTGCTCTATCTTTGGAATCTTCACAGAGGCTACATCCGCCTTTTGATAAGTTGCCAATAGATGATGGATGTTCATGACAACAAAGGCAAACAATGCACAAAGGATGAGCCCTGGTATAAATTTTTTCCAGTCAGGTGTAATCATGGAATTGATGAATGACATCTGGCGATCCTCCAACAAGTGTTAAATTATGAAAAGGTACTTCTTGAAGATATCATGCACCAGATCAGGGGCGAAAACAGAAAAGAGCAATACCAATAATGCCAGTATTATCGCCCAAATATCCTCCCTTTTTTCAGATGAAAGACATCCAGCAGTATTTTCTTTCATGGAGACCTCCCTCAATTTATGGGTGTATTTTATGGCTATACATCAAGGTATCTGTTTAAAAATGAAACATATTTAACAAAAATATCCCCTTTTTTAAAGGCCTCACCTTCTGTTTTTTTGTAATAAAAAAGGCCCCAAAAAGGGGCCTAACTTGTGAAAAATACTATGCAATCTTTTCAGAACCTGAATCTTTGGAGATGGAATGTATTGCCAGACCAGTCCAGATTGGCCGTGCCATCTATATTCAGGGTAAAAGAGGCAGAACCAACTGCCGAGGCGGTAGGGCGATGATATTCAGAGGCACCGATACTAGAGCCCCCTTGCCACTCCATCAAATCACATGAAAAATGATTATCCGAAGAATCCATGTCTGCCGAACAGGTCCACCACCATGGCAGCTTGTCTGAACGGTAATGGTACCAAGTCATGAAGACGGTTCCGCCCCTTGCTTCCATGAAAAAACCCATACCATTATAGTTCGAGTCATACCACCAGCCGTTTATGTCCCGAGGGTCAAGGGCTCCGGGAGAGGCATCTTGCATGAACTTGGTAAGATGTTCTTTGAACACTTGCTGATCTTTCTCCTTTTTCTTCTTCCCACCTTGGGCAGAAGTAAAACCCTCTACTGTATAGGTGAGATCCGCATCATCCGAGGAATGAAAAACTATTGTCATTGTCCCCATCCTATAGCTCCTCGGGGCATCATAGGCCGTGCCGAGAGGCCATCCAGTCCAATAATAGAGGGTCCCGGTGAATACATCTTCCTGGCTCTGCCGATCCTGGACGCTTGTCTCCACAGGTCCGTAGGCTGTGATCCAAAAGGGGAGCCTTGAATCATCATAGTATGTAAACATGGCAACAAATGCATTGTTTCCTTGGATCTCAACAGATACCCCTGTACCATCCTTACCCTTAGTATACCACCAGCCAGATTTTCCATCAAAAGACAGGGCCTGATTAGGGGTAAAAAGAATGCCAACCACAACCAATGACAAGAAAAAAAGTAAGACTCTATCTCGTGTTTTCATATCTCGCACCATCCCTCCAGCATAACTCTTCATACAGATCCTCCATGTCCTATAGAACATAATCGCAATCCCCGCCTTCGTAATTAAACTGGGGACAATCAAGATTGACGTTGACCAATCCAGACTCACACCAGCCATTACTCATCATGCCAATCACATCTCCGACACTCACACAGCGATTATTACAATCATAGACCCCATCCACACCACAGGAATTTCCTGGATAAACAGAGAGGGCACCACCCCCACCAGAGTAACAGTCACCATAGTCGTAATTATACTGGGGACAGTTCAATACAAGACCATAGGTTCCATCGTCGCAGTAACCATCACCCAACCAGGCCTGGATCTGGGCCAGGGATGTGATATTCCCAACACAATCCATTGCCGTAGCCTGTACACCACCTCCAGCGCAGTCGCCATTATCGTAGTTGTAGGTAGCACAGTTGAAATTTGGCCCATAGGTACCATCATCGCAATAACCATCACCCAACCAAGACTGGGCCACATCTCCTGAAGTTATGTTCCCTGCACAATCCACAATGGTCATATAGATGGTAGCCGCTTGCAAATCCGCATTAGGGAAAAACAAAAAAATGACTCCAAAAATCCAAGAGCACAACCACCCTATCCGAATCGTCACTGTCCGCATGATAAAACCTCCTATTAAGAATCTTCGGCCACACTACAAAGGGGCGTTAACATTTTTCAGATATGTCAATAAAGCCCCTCACCAATAAAAACACTCTTCCAGATTGACCTCTTGAGCCAGACAATCTGGTACCCTATCCCTGTCTAATGAAAAGGCCCTTGAGCCTGCCTTTTTGAAGACCCAAAGGCCCTGAAGATCTCTTTATAAAGTTATAAAGGGGGAACTTGCCTCACAAGAGGCTAGTCCCAAAATTGATATGTATCCTTACAGGTGGCAATTCTACAACCTTATCTCATAAACAATAGCATGACTAATGACAGGGCTGGATAAGGCGAACACGAAATTGCCGAAAGTGCCGATTCTATCAAACAAGAAACAATCTGGCATTTCCCAGATCGTGAAAAAAATATTAATCGAAATGCCAATCTCACTGATTTTAAATAATATATCTACACTACTATCTACTACTATTTGTAGCTTCTTTCAATAAAGGGACTACTGATTGTTTGTACTTAATGTCTTGTTCATTTACATCTAACCTCGCCCTTCTTTTTCCTCTTCTTCATCTTGCGAAATACTATTTTCACAGCATCGTCAAGCCTTGAAACCAAATGGAACTTGAGGGCTTGTCTAATCTGCTCTGGTAGTTCGTCCAGGTCATTGGAGTTCCTTTTTGGCAGAATGACCTCCTTGATCCTGGCACGATGAGCAGCAAGAACCTTCTCTTTGATACCTCCAACAGGCAGGATAAGTCCACGAAGGGTTATCTCCCCAGTCATGGCCACATCTGGCCTGACAGGCCTGTCTGTAAACAGGGAGATCAAGGCAATTGCTATGGTTATCCCTGCAGAAGGGCCATCTTTGGGTACGGCACCTGCCGGTACATGGATATGTACATCCTCTGTTTTGAAGACCTCCTCGGGTATATTGAATTCACAGGCCTTTGAACGTATGTAACTCAGGGCCGTCTGGGCAGATTCCTTCATGACGTCTCCAAGCTGGCCTGTAAGGGTAAGCTTGCCAGATCCAGCCATCCTCGTAGCCTCTATAAACAGGATGTCTCCACCTGAAGGCGTCCAGGCAAGCCCTGTTGCAACACCAGGAACAGAGGTCCTTTCTGCAACGTCTGAGAGGTATTTGGGTTTACCAAGATATTCCTCCAGATTCCTGACCTTGATTACTATCTTACCTTCATGACCAGTTGCAACCTGCCTGGCCACCCCCCTGCATATTGCACCGATCTGTCTTTCCAGGTTTCTAACACCTGCCTCCCTGGTATACTCGCTTATTATCTTGACCAATGCCCTTTTTTCAATTGCGAGATCCTTCTTTGTCAGTCCATGTGCCTCGAGCTGCCGGGGCACCAGGTACCGTCTAGCTATCTCCACCTTTTCTTCCAAGGTGTAACCAGACAACTCCAACACCTCCATCCTGTCCAATAAAGGTGCCGGTACGGTATCGAGCACATTTGCAGTGGCGATGAATATCACGTTAGACAGATCGAACTCCACACCGAGATAATGGTCT
Organism: Deltaproteobacteria bacterium; assembly: GCA_026986785.1. Lineage (GTDB taxonomy): Bacteria > Desulfobacterota > Dissulfuribacteria > Dissulfuribacterales > QOAL01 > QOAL01. The sequence goes on from JALSNW010000030.1 coordinate 15,206, forward strand.
GTAAACCTCGAATTCTGTTCTGGATCCAAGACCTCGAGGAGTGCAGAGGCCGGATCCCCCCGAAAATCAGAGCCAATCTTATCCACTTCATCGAGCATCATCACCGGGTTGTTAACACCGACCTTTCTGAGTCCCTGAATGATCCTACCAGGCATGGCCCCTACATACGTACGCCTGTGTCCCCTTATCTCCGCCTCGTCACGGACACCACCAAGGGCAATTCTATGAAATTTCCTACCCATGGCCCTTGCTATACTCTTGCCGAGAGAGGTCTTTCCAGTACCCGGGGGACCTGCAAAACACAATATGGTCCCCTTGGCATCCGGCTTGAGCTTTCTTACTGCCAAGAACTCGATGATGCGTTTTTTTATCTTTTCCAAATCGTAATGATCCTCGTCGAGGATCCTCTGGGCATCGTCGAGGTCTAAATGATCCCTTGTAGACTCATTCCAAGGCAGCTCCAAGATCCAGTCGAGATATGTCCTGGCCACTGTATATTCTGAGGAGGAAGGGTGCATACGGGACAACCTTTCCAGTTCCCTTTCTGCCTCTTTTCTGGCTTCATCTGGCAGGTCTTTTCCCTTGAGTTTTTCTCTCAATTCCTCCACTTCATCTGGATGTTCCTCGCCTTCACCCAGTTCTTTTTTTATGGCCTTGAGCTGTTCTCTGAGAAAATACTCTCGCTGGCTCTTATCCACCTGGTCCCTGACCTGGCTCTGTATCTTGTGACCAAGTTCCAGGATCTCCAACTGCTCGGAAAGCAATTTGAGGGCCTTATTGAGCCTGGCCATCACGTCGAGTTCGTCAAGGATCTCCTGTTTCTGAGAAGGGGGTATATTGAGATGACTTATGACAATATCCGCCAACACGCCTGGATCGTCTATATTCATGATGACGGCCTTGAGTTCCCCTGGCAGATTGGGAGACAGATCGAGCACCTTTGAAAATGCCTGTCTTACATTGACCATCATGGCCTCCAAGGCCACACTATGTGTCACCTGATCCTGTACGGACTCCACCTTTGCCTTGATATACGGGGAGGTGGAGGTTATCTCCTTGATTCTGACCCTGGTAATACCTTGGACAACAAGACGGGCATGTCCCTCTTCATTCTTGGCCATCCTCAGTATCAGGCCCATGGTACCCATCTTGTGTAATCTTTTCGGAAGCTCTTCCTCGTTTTCGACTGGCCCGTCCACAGAGACGACAGCGATGGTCCTGTCTGCAGCCAGTGCATCGTCTATCATCTTTACAAGCTGTGGTGGTTCCACAATCCATGGGACAACCATGTGAGGGAAAAGCACCACGTCCTTGCTTGGAAGCACTGGAAGCTCCCTTATGGTATTTGGCTGGCTGACCTGGGCAGCCTGATCTTTTATATCTATTCCGTTTTTGATATCCATAATTACTCCTGAATCCTAATGAAAATCTTTCCTTTAGCCCTTTTTCATTTCACTTCTATTGTCACCTTATCCGACCTTTTCTTGCCGAGTCGAACCAAGAGCAGGCCATTTTCAAGCCGTGCTTCAACCTGGTCTGGTGCCACTGAAAGAGGGATCCTGATCACCCTCTCAAAGGGCCCATACTCCACTTCCATCTGAAAAAATCTCTTGCTCCTCGTAGCAACCGGGGGCTTCCGATTGCCAGCAACCCTCAAAAATTGACCCTCCATTGCAAGTTCCAGGCTATCTGCCTCAACTCCAGCCACATCTGCGACCACATAAATGAATCTATTGTCCTCATATATATCCATGGCTGGCATCCAGGCTATGGAAGCCATCAAAGAGGCATGTGGCATCCTGAAGATCTCATCTATCATCTGGTGGAAATCCCGCCTCAAGCTGTTCAAATCCTTCGCTACCGATATCTTGATTACTGGCATAATATTCCTTCCTCGAAAATATATGGGATCGGCCTTTAAAATATAACGAGTGCCGACAGAAAATTCCTTGAAACACTAACGAACAATTGCAAGTTTTTCCCCTCCTCTGGCAGCCATCCCTTTTCTAAGGAAAAATAGGCACCATGGCAGGCTGTGACAAGGGGGTGAAAAGAGACGGTCCTCAAGAACCCAGGGATTAGACGAAATCTCCACAAACACTTACTGACAGCAGACGAGAGGGGATTTCAACCAAACTCGATTCCACCTTGATACTGAGATATGAACCAAATATGTGCAATAACCATCTAATAACTCATAAGAATTATGTTTTTCAGACACTTGGAGTACATGATTGGCTTGTATATTTCCCTTGACTCGATACGGATCTTTGAGTTAAAAAAGCGTTTCCAATACCTCCTTGCCCTGGTTTCGGAACGCCAGGGCCAGAGAAAAGACCGAAAGGGGGCAACCGATGAAATTGCGCCATTATGAAACCATGTTCCTTCTTCATCCTGAGCTCAACAGTGAGGATCGGGATGAGGCCGTTGAAAAATTCTCTAACATCATCACAGAAGACGGTGGCCAGATAGTAAATATCGACAAGTGGCCACTAAAAAAACTGGCCTATAAGGTCCAGAAACAGACCCATGGATATTACGTGGTAATTGACTTTGGGGCAAAGGGGGCCACTATCCATGAGCTGACCAGGAATTTCAGGCTGGATGAACGGGTAATGAAGTTTATTACCACGAAATTGGACGATGAATTCGATCCCGAAGAGGCCGCCAAGAAATATGAGCAGAAAGAGCAAAAAGAGGATGTTCAGACAACCGAGACCTCATCAGACAGCAGCGAGGAGAAGGAGGAATAAATATGCAGCGCCCACAAAATAGATATAGACGTCGCAGAATATATGTGAGGAGAAAAATTTGTCGTTTTTGTGCGGATAAATCCATTGTACTCGATTTCAAAGACGCAGATCTTTTGAAACATTTTATAACAGAGAGGGGCAAGATCCTCCCAAGAAGGGTTACTGGCACCTGTGCCAAACATCAACGAAGGCTTACAAATGCCGTTAAAAAGGCCAGGATCATGGCCTTGATTCCCTTTACTTCAGGTCATGCCCTGAAGGATTAGCACATAAAGTAATGGAGTGAATAACGAGCTGCAAAAGGGCCACCCTGATGGCCTCGACAAGTCCGAAGCGACAAAAACTGCGTTTATTGGGGCAGCGGCCCTTATGCTGCCTAGTCTTTTGCCAGGTCTGAGTTCCGGACTCCAGTTCCTCGCCCCAGGAGTAGCTGCTTGTTTCCTGGATTATCTTGAGGACTTCAGAGTCAAGGCATCCCTACTTGGGGGTGTCTTCCTCCTCGGTGGTGTTATACTGTTGCTCCTTGGCAAGCCAGAGGCCATGTTGCTCCTTGCGCAGAGCTTTGCCATAGCAGCCATATTGCTGATAGCCTCATGGGCCGGTAGGCCTGCTCCGGAGACATTGCTTTCATGTTCCCTTTGCCTGGCAGTACTCTCTGGGACCATCCTTTTTCTGGCCACGGGTGGCAGACCACATAAAGCCTATGACACAGTGATACAGGAGGTTGCCACAGAATTCGACCAGGGAGTTGAAATTTACAAGAAGAACGCTGGAGAACAGGTTCCTCCTCAGCTGAATGAGATCATGGGACAGGTGAAAGAGACCATGATCACCTATTTCCCAGCTATAATTGGTTTGATTTTCATATTTCTTAGTTTGACCAATATATATGCCTTTACCATGTGTGCCAAGGTAAGGAGAAACCAGCATGTCATAGGTCCGGAATTTCAAAGATGGAAAATGCCTCCCTGGCTCATATGGGCATTTATCGTTTCGGGTTTCATGGCCATCTATCCTGAGGACAAGATGGCAATCCTTGGGAAAAATGCAGTCACGGTGGTAAGCGTGTTCTATCTCATCCAGGGTTTTGCAGTAATGAAATTCTTTTTTCAGACCATGAAGACCCCTGCCTTTGTAAGATGGCTGGTTTACTTATTGATAGGCATTCAGTGGTATGGTCTACTTATGATAATTTTTACCGGGCTCATGGACAATTGGTTTGATTTCCGTCAGAGACTCGAAAAAAACAGAAAAGGCCTTGAGGAATAGGGCTGATTCCTGTTCTCTATGAAAAGGTAAAATTCACAGAATAATATTGAGTGACAATTCTTGGAGGTTTTTCAAAAAATGGAAGTTATCTTGAATGAAAGCATAGAAAACCTTGGAAAGGCTGGAGATATTGTAAAAGTGGCAAATGGATACGCCAGAAACTATCTTCTGCCTAAGGGTATTGCCATAATTGCAGACAAGAAAAATTTGTCAAAGATCGAAAAACAAAGGGAAGCCATACTCAAACGGGCTGCCAAGATGAAAGAGGAATACGAAGCATTGGCTGCCCAGCTTGCTTCTATCGATCTTGAAATCCCTGTAAAGGTTGGTGAAGAGGAAAAGCTCTATGGCTCGGTTACCAACCTCGATATCGCAAGGGTCATTGGAGAGAAGGGCTATGAAATAGACAGGAAAAAGATTATATTGGAGGAACCCATCAAGGCCCTTGGTGAATATGAGATACCTGTCAAATTGAGCCCCGATGTTACGGCAACTATAAAAGTAAAGGTGGTGGCCAGTAATTAGCAGTGGCTATTCGTCAATTCAAAGTCAAAAATCTCCATAGGGACGACTTCAGGATACCTCCCCAGAATATAGATGCTGAACAATGTGTACTGGGAAGCATCCTGATAGAAGACGGTGCTCTTCTAAAGGTCATAGGGATACTAAGGCCAGATGATTTCTATAGAGACAGTCATGGAATCATCTATGGTGCAATGGTGGATCTCTTTGACAGGAATGAGCCCCAAGATCTCGTAACTGTCCACAACGAACTGGCCAAAAATGGAAAGCTGGAGGCTATAGGAGGTGCAGTCTATCTGGCAGAGCTCACAGAGACAGTACCTGTTGCCTCCAATATCGACTATTACGCCAGGATAGTCAGGGACAAGGCTGTACTGAGAAAGCTCATCCAGAAGAGTTCAGATATTGCCACCATGTGCTACGAAGAGGCAGGAGACATAGACGACATATTGGAGAGTGCCGAGAGCGCAATATTTGAGCTGAGCCAGTCAAAGATCAAACAGGCATTCAACCCCCTCAAGGATGTATTGAAAAACAGCATAAAGCGGGTCGAAGAGCTCTATGAAAAGAAAGAGCTGATAACTGGCATCCCCTCTGGTTTCACTGAATTGGACAAGCTCACTGCTGGATTTCAGCCATCTGACCTCATCATAATAGCTGGCCGTCCATCCATGGGGAAGACAGCTTTTGCACTGAACATAGCCCAGCATGCAGCGGTAGAACACGGGGTCCCCACTGCCATATTTTCACTTGAGATGTCCAAGGAACAACTGGCCTTGAGGATGTTGTGCTCAGAGGCAATGGTGGATGCCCACAAGGTGCGCACAGGCTTCCTGGGAAAAGAGGATTGGCCAAGACTCATAAATGCTGCGGGCAATCTCTCCCAAGCCCCAATCTTCATAGATGACACCCCAGCCCTTACTGTTTTGGAAATGAGGGCCAAGGCAAGACGGTTGAAAAGTGACCAGGACATCGGTCTCGTCATCGTTGACTATCTTCAACTGATGCAGGGAAGGGCTGGCTCAGAACGCCGAGAGCAGGAGATCTCTGAGATATCCAGATCTTTGAAGGCCATGGCCAAGGAATTGGATGTACCCGTATTGGCCCTCTCACAGCTCAACAGGAAGGTGGAAGACCGCCCAAACAAACGGCCGCAGATGTCAGATCTCAGGGAATCCGGTGCCATAGAGCAAGATGCAGACGTTATTGCCTTCATCTATAGGGATGAGGTCTATAACAGGTCCGAAGACAATCCCAAGAGGGGCAAGGCTGAGATAATCGTTGCAAAACAGAGAAACGGCCCAACGGGTACGGTGCTTCTGGCATTTGTTGGGAAATATTCATCATTTGGTAACCTTGCAAACGAACCCTATCCAGATCCTGAGTGATAGTATAGACTTGGTTAGCAACCATTCTGGACTCTACATCGATGCCGAGGTGAGACAGGATTTGCTGTTCTATTTCACTGAACTCCACACGTGGAACAAGACTACCAATCTGACTGGGATCAAGGATCCAAGAGACCTTGTGTTCAAACATCTTGGAGACACCAATCTACTTTTGAAAATCGTTCCAGAAACAGTGAAGACAGTCCTGGATATTGGCACAGGGGCAGGTGTACCAGGCCTTGTCATGAAGATGATCCGTCCCGAGTTGAAGATGGTCCTGGCAGAGGCTGCTAAAAAAAAATGTTCTTTCCTGAGATTCGTATCAGCAGACCTCAATCTCAAAGGGATCTATATTGAAGAGGGAATGCTAAAGCCGACCAAGGCCCCATCCCATATGCCAGAAGGAGGATTCGATCTCATAATAACCCAGGCTACGGGCTCGATAAGATGGTTTGCCCAAACTGGCTCTGGCTTTTTGGCTCCTTCTGGCCGTATGATCATTCTAAAAGGCCCTTCAGTGCAAAAAGAGATGGAAGAAGCGTTGAATTTCTTGGATGAAAAAGGCTTTTGCTTCCATGTACACAGGGCACGTTTGCCAGTATTGGAGCATCCTCGTTCACTGATAGAGCTTTGGCCAAAGGCCGTTGAGTAACGGATCTTCCCCAATCTCGTCCAGGATTGTTCGTGAAAATCTCCCCTGATCCGATAAAGCCAGATTATAGGAATTCGCAAGCCTGCCCGAGGTGCAAGGCATCAAGGATGTAGGCATATTCAGGCGTCCCAAGGGCTTGACAACACATAGATTTCACTGAAATTACAAACCCTTTACGGCCTCAACTGCTGGACATCTCTTACAGCCTGCCAAGGCATTTCTCAGGTGCATTGAGGGGACAATAGCCTATGTAATAGTAACACTTCGTTGTTAGGCAGGTGAAGGATATAACTGGGATAAAAGGCTTGAGACTTTACACCCCTTGGGTCCTATATTATGTTCTAAAATTTAGAACAAAACAGCAAGGTACCCAGAAATTGACCAGTATATTCGAAGGCATAATCACATCGAAAACCCGAATAAACATCCTTATGCGCCTATTTCTCAACCCTGACCAGGAGGCATATCTCAGAGAGCTTTCCAAGGAATTTTCCACTCCTCCCAGTGTGATCAAGGAAGAGCTAAAAAACCTTTCAAAAGTAGGCCTTTTGTCTCAGAAGAAAAATGGCAGGCAGATCTTTTATAGGGCCAACACAACCCATCCCCTCTTCCCAGAATTACACTCGATGGTGAAAAAAGCCCTTGGAATGGACAAGATCTTAGACAGTATCGTGTCCAGACTTGGCATGGTCAAGATAGCCTTTTTAATGGATGACTACGCCAAAGGTAGGGATACAGGCATCATCGACCTGGTACTGGTGGGGGACATAGACCAGAAGAATCTTCAGGATTTGGTCAGAAAAACCGAACGTTATATAAAGAGAAAGATCAGGCCCCTTGTCCTTACAGAAAACGAATACGAACACATGAAAACAATATTCGATGAGAGACCTATATTGACACTGTGGACATCTCTGCCAAACTCACAATAAAGAAACTCTGGGGCCATGAAACGTTCCGGCACTATTTCGCCAATACTTCCTGGCTCATGGGGGACCAATTTTTCAGGATGGGCATCTCCTTTGTGGTCGGTGTTTATGTGGCCCGTTATCTCGGTCCGGAAAGGCTGGGCATATTGAACTATGCCATCAGCTTTACAGGTCTTTTCAAGGAGATCGCTACCCTTGGGCTTGACAGGATAGCAGTAAGGGAATTGGTCCTTAAAGAAAACAAAAAAGAGCAGCTGATGGGGACTATCTTTTGGCTTAAACTAAGTGGGGCCATCCTGGCCTTTTCTCTGATAGCCATCACAATTTCTTTCATGAATGACGATGCCCTTTCCAAGTTGATCGTCATAATAGTTGCCTGTAGCCTTCTCTTTCAGACCTTCATGGTCATAGATTTTTATTTCCAGTCAAAGGTGTTATCCAAGTACGCAGCCATTGCCCAGAGCACCCAGGCCATAATATCTGCACTGATAAAGGTCTTTTTGGTGCTGATCCAGGCCCCTGTCCTATATTTTGCCATGGTTTTACTATTGGACAATGCGATCCTTGCAATAGGGCTCCTTTTTTTCTACACAAGGACCAAGGGAAACAACTTCCGTTTTTTTACATTCAGGAACTTCGACTGGTTCCTGGCAAAAGACCTTATGAAAGATGCATGGCCCCTCATTCTTTCAGGCCTTGCAGTCTTGATATACATGAGGATAGACCAGGTAATGCTGAAACAGATGATCGACAGCCAGGCAGTTGGACAATATGCCGTTGCTGTTCGTCTAAGCGAGACCTGGTACTTCATTCCTGCCCTCATCCTGCAATCGGTTTTTCCTGCCATAGTGCTTCTGAAAAAGGAGAATGCGGCCACCTATCAGGTGAGGCTTCAACAGCTCCATGACATCCTCTCACTTATGGCCTTTACAATAGCCATAATAACAACATTCTTTGCCAAGGACATTGTGGGATTCCTTTTCGGCCCTAAATTCTTGGAGGCCGCCTCCATACTCACTGTACATATCTGGGCAGGTATATTTGTATTTCCTGGCAATATAAGGGCCAACCTGATAATCGTAGAACACAAACAGATGGTTGCCCTGGTCTTTAGGGTCATTGGTGCCATATTGAATGTGGGCCTAAACCTATTGTTGATCCCACGCTATGGACCTGTGGGAGCTGCTTGGGCCACCCTGGCATCTTATACCGTACCAGTCTGTCTAATCTCTTTTTTTGATCCCTTGATAAAGACTACAATGATAATGACATTCAAGGCCTACTTTTTACCCATTCGATTACTGCTGTACCGAAAAGCAATCTATGAAGTAGCAAGGATATGAACTATCTTAACCCTCTCAAAAACAGACTTAGAAGGCTTGCCAGCACAAGGCCGGACTGGGCTCTGTCCGTTTACAGTAAACTACCACCAGGATTAAAGAATGCGCTGAGACAAACCCTTGACCTGCCATCTCATCAAAATGACATCGAGACATTGGAGCGGTTACAGCTTCTTCCCCTCGATTCTGCCTGGTCTGAGGCCATATTCGCACCATTCCACGACCCAGCCATATCCCATAGCCTCCCCATAGAATTCTATTCCATAGGTGCCAAAGGATGCAGGGTAGAATTTTTTTGGTGCTGGACCCTGCTGTGCTGGGAAACCTGTTGCAAGGGAGAAGACGCAGCAGTTCTTAAGCTGCAAGCAAACCTCGATTGCTCTGGATTTGACACATTGCTTCTTTGTCTGACCATGCCGCACGACACCCTTTTAAGGGTTGAATTTAAACAAGATGGCAAGCATCACTGTTCAAAACAAACCTATAGGGGAGAGGGCACAAGGATGGAAATCGAACTGCCTTTAGGAAAGGGCAGGTTAGAGGAGATAAGGCTTATCTTCCAGTCGGAATCTCCAGATCCTAAAAAGATATTTCTTTCCTGGTTTGGCCTAAAAAATAGCCTCCTTTCAGAGGCAATACTCTGCCACGAGGCACACTTTGCAGCGGATTGGCCTGGCCTAATAAGGCATCCTTCCCTATGGAATGAGCCACGTTTTGCCATTGGTCTTTTATTTGATCCCAAGGATCTTGGTTGGCTTGCAGAGAAAAGGCTCCTGCCTGGTTGGGACAAACACTTCTCCTTCCTCCTCAAAAAGGCCAATGAATACATGAAACGCAATCCAGAAGATGACCTTGGAGACTATCTACCCAGCAACGACAGCCGTTTTTTAAGGGCAAGACAAAGGGGAAAGACTCCTTATTATTTTGAGGCATTAGTCTTGGGATTTGTTGGCCTCGTGAACAATGATCAGGCGATGATCATCCATGCATTGAGATACCTGATGTGCATGCTCCACACCCGCCACTGGACCCAATCCGCTGAAAGCAGGCTTACCGGAAGCACCTGGGACCAACGCTGCTTTCTGGAAGAATTGACTGCCACCAGTGTCAGTCTACTTGCGGACTGGTTTTACTTTGCCCTTACCAAAAGGGCCATGCAACTCGTACATCAATCTCTATGGGACAAAGGACTTTCCGTAATAGAACGAGACCTGATGAAATATTCGTATCTTCAGAGGATCAACCAGGGCTCAGTATTTTGCAGGGCGCGTATACTTGCTGGCCTACACCTGGAAAGGGCATGGCCAAACATGGGGGATTATGTGGAACGTGCATTTTCGGACATGAGAAGAAACCTCCGCAACTATATGGAACCAGATGGTGGTACCCATGAGGGTATCGGCTATTTTTGCCAGACACTTCATGCAGTTCTTCCTGCCATGATAGCTTACTCAAGGGCTAGAGATAAGGGCCTGGGGCAAATGATAAGATCCCACTTTTCAAATTGCGAAAATTATATCACTGCCATGTCGAGCATCACACCTGGCAAGGCGATTCCAGAGGGGGATTGCCGTACGAATCGCTTCTGTGGAGATGCCATTTCGGTGCTTGCAAGGTTCTTCCCAGGCAGCCCATATGAAAAACTACTGATGCCCGCAATCGACTCTGGTAGTCTATTCCAGGTTACCGGCACCCTTACGGATAGTGGCGGAATAACAGGATTCATCTATGGTCCCGACCATATTGGCGAACCAGGCTGTATCGTGCCCACCTTTACTATACTGAAAAAGACAGGCCACATGACAAGTATGAGGGAGAAACAAGGCCACAAGATAGGGCTACACATGGTGGGTTCAAAGCCTTATCCAAGTCATTCCCACTATGACAAGGGTGCAATCGTATTAGAAATAGACTCTACTCCTGTCTTTATTGACAGAGGTATGGTGGAATATTATTTCGCTGACTCTCAGGAGCTAAAACGCTCCTACATGCACAATGTTATCACACCGGTAGGGGATCAAATGACCTATCCAGACCAAAGCCCACCCACCAGGGCCATAATACCCAAAGGTAAGGGAGATGCCCTATCTGTTCATGTAGAAATAGATCTTACCAATGTCTGGCAAGGGCAGATGCATCATTGTAAGAGGCGTGTAGATTCCGAGGATCCAGACGAATTGATCATCACTGACTCGGGCAGATTGCTGCAAAAAGGCCGGATTGCCTTTCATCTCCATTCTCTCTTCCCCTTTGAAATCCAGACAAAAGACAAAATTTTCCTTCAGGCCAGAGATTCCACTCTTTCCATAGAAGCAGATTGGGCCCAAGAGGTCCTGGCCCGTAGTCGTTCTATAGATCTAAAGCACAGAGGTTGCTATCACCTTGCGATTATTTCCTGCCAGATCAAAGAATTCCATCTTGTAACCAGGATAAAAAGGATATGAACAAAGGGACAAGAGGGAGATAGACTCATGTGCGGTATCTTTGGATTTATTGGCAACATCGATGCTCACAAGGCACAATACTGTATTGATCTCCTTGCCCATAGAGGGCCAGATGGCTCCGGGCTCGTCCAACTAAGAGGGGCAACCCTTGCCCACAGAAGACTTGCCATACTGGATTTATCCGAACGGGCTGGCCAACCCATGTCCTTTGGGCATGACCGCTATTGGATCACCTACAATGGTGAGATCTACAATTTCCTCGAATTACGCCAACAATTGGAGGGAAGAGGTTACGAGTTCAAGACAGATTCTGATACCGAGGTCGTACTTGCCTCCTTTGTAGAATGGCGGGAAGATTGCCTGTATAGGTTCAATGGCATGTGGGCATTTGCAATCTGGGACTGCAGAGAACAAACTCTTTTTCTCAGCAGGGACAGGTTTGGCAAAAAACCCCTGTTTTACCTGGAATTGCCAGGTAGGGGATTTGCTTTTGCCTCTGAGATGAAGGCCCTATTCCCCTTGATGGACCAAGTAGTGGCAAATATGGCCTTGGTTGGTCAAGTCCGGCTGGTATTCCAGTATGAATCTACGGAACAATGTGTAATAAAGGGAATAAAACGCTTACGACCAGGTCATTTTGCTTGGCTGCAAAACGGCAGGCTGAAATCCTCAAGATATTGGTGCACCCTGGACCATCTTGTAAAGGTACCCACAAGCTATGATGAACAGGTTGATCAACTCAGGGAACTCTTCCTCGACGCATGCAGGTTGAGAATGAGAAGTGATGTATCCATAGGCACTGCCTTGAGTGGAGGTCTTGATTCAAGCTCTACGATTTCGGCAGTTGCACACCTGGCAAAAGAAAAGACCGAACACCGAATGAGCACAGATTGGCAACATGCCTACATTGCCTCATTTCCAGATAGTCCATTGGATGAAGCAAGATATGCCAAAATGGTGACAGACCACCTCCAAATACCCGCTACATTCCTAAAGATAAATCCAATCGATGCCTTGGACAGATTGGATGATTTCTTCTATCTCTTCGAAGAGATATACATAACATTACCCATACCCTTCATGTTGCTCTATAGTGCCATGAGAGAAGACGGGACAAAGGTGACCTTGGATGGCCATGGTGCAGACGAATGTTTTGCTGGATATGATTTCGACTACCTCTATGCACTCTTGGATGCTGGTCTAAAACCAAGGGCCGTGGCCTCGGTGCTGGACACAAAATATGCCTCTGCACCCAAGGACTTTCAAGGACCTACCATGCCACCAAAACCAATATTTTGGTTGAAATGGCGTCTTAATGAAGCATTGGAAGGGTGGCTAGGCAAGGAAACCCACCCCAGAGACAGCAGCCATCCTGCGTGGGAGAATCTGGACCATTTGACAAGAAGGCTTTATGTCTCCACCCACGAAACCATACTCCCCACCCTTCTCAGAAACTATGACCGTTATGCCATGGCCAACAGTGTAGAGATCCGCATGCCCTTTATGGACTATAGAATCATTCAGTTTGCATTCTCCCTGCCCTGGACATCTAAGATACGTAGAGGCCTGTCAAAGGCCATAGTCCGTGATGCCATGGCCTGCTTCATGCCTCGTCAAGTTGCATTCAGGCGTGACAAGATAGGTTTTAATTCCCCCGTGGTCGACTGGATGAAAGGCCCCTTGAAGGGCTTCTTCCTCGACATCATCTCTTCCTCTTCCTTCAAGGAATGCCAATTGATAGATGCCAACAAGGTTGAACAAAAAATTTTACAGGTAATTAGGGCAGAGAATCCGTCCTTCAAAGAGGCTGAGGAGGCATGGACCATGTTGAGCCCCTATTTATGGGAAAGGGCAGTACTAAAAAAAGCGAGACGCATAGCGCACGGCAAAGGGCAATGAACTGTCTGAAACCAGTCGCCCCAGTGGTACTTTTCACTTATAACCGTATTGATCATACAATGCAGACCATTCATGCCCTATCGGAGAATCTGTTGGCCCCTTACACTGACCTCATTGTCTATTCAGATGGGCCAAGAAAAGATAGCGACACCAAGAAAATCCAAGACGTTCGAACCTTTTTGAAAGAAATCAATGGGTTCAAATCGGTAAGAATCATCGAACAGGAACGAAATAGGGGCCTGGCCAGATCCATTATCAGTGGTATCAGTGCCACTTTCAAGTCCTACGACAGGGTCATTGTCATGGAAGACGATATAGTCACAAGTCCCCTGTTCCTCTCTTTCATGAATGACGCCCTCAACCTATACGAGGATGAAAAGAAGGCCTGGCATATAAGTGGATGGAATTATCCCATTGACACAGATAACCTTCCCTGTGCTTTTTTTTGGCGGGTGATGAACTGCTGGGGCTGGGCGACATGGGCAAACCGCTGGTGTCATTTCAGAAAAGAACCAGCCAGGCTTGTTCGGCAATGGAATAAGCGACGTATCAAGAGGTTCAATCTTGACGGGGTCCACGATTTTTGGTCCCAAGTAGTCTCCAACTTCCATGGCCGCATGGATACCTGGGCCGTATTCTGGTATGCCACTATATTTGAGAACCAAGGTCTATGTCTGAATCCCACCAAGAGCTATGTTCGGAATATAGGCCTAGATGGAACTGGCATCCACTGTAAAAGATGTAGCCCTTTAGAAAAACAATCACTGAACATGAAGCCTTGCAAGGACTTCCCAGTGAGGATAGAGGAGGATTGCAACGCAGTGGAAAGGATAAAAAGATATCATGAAAGGCTCAAAAGACCGCTTTATTCAAGAATAAAGAACAAAATAATGGAACTCTTTTCCCCAAAACCAGCCGTGAGATGAAGGTCGTACATCTCAATTACAGTGACTCCTTGGGAGGGGCCTCTTTGGCAGCCTTCCGTATTCACATGGCACTTCGTGCCCATGGAGTCTATTCCAGAATGTTTGTAAACAGCGCATGTTCTGGAGATGGCTCAGTGACAGGCCCTGAAAGGCGTATTGAAAGATTGACCACCCTGCTTCGGCCCTTGCCCGCAAACCTTGTCATGAAGTGTCTCAAGACCGACAACAAGAATCTTCACTCACCTGCAATCATACCTTCTTTCTGGCATAGACGCCTCAATAGATCGGACTTTGATATAGTGCACCTCCACTGGATCAACAATGAAATGATGTCCATACCGGACATTGGCAGAATAAGAAAACCCATTGTATGGACCCTCCACGACATGTGGGCCTTTTGCGGTGCAGAACACTACACGGAAGACAACCGATGGAAATACGGCTACTTTCGTGATGATCGGCCCAAATATGAATCTGGCCCCGACCTCAACAGATGGGTATGGAACAGAAAGGTACGGCACTGGGATAGGCCAATGCATATTGTTACGCCAAGCCGGTGGCTTGCCCATTGCGTAAAACAAAGTGCCCTCATGCATAATTGGCCAGTGGAGGTGATTCCAAACTGTATCGATATACATAGATGGATTCCTGTGGAGAAATCGTTGGCCAAGACCCTCCTGGGCCTGGCCGAAGATATACCAGTTATACTCTTTGGCGCCCAAGGCGGATCGAGGGACAGAAGAAAAGGCCATGATCTGCTCCAAAAAGCCGTGGCCAGACTGAAAGACCGGATGAAGAGATTACAGATCGTGATATTTGGAGAATCAACGCCTGAACATCCACAAGAGATGGGCTATCCAACATGGTATGCAGGACACCTTTATGATGAGATCAGCCTACGCATCCTCTATAGCGCAGCAGATGTAATGATTATCCCATCGCGCCAAGACAATCTTCCCAATACCGGCATCGAGGCCCATGCATGTGGCACCCCTATAGTAGGCTTTGATATCGGTGGCCTTTCTGATATTGTGGGTCATGAAAAGACAGGTTACCTTGCAAAACCCTTTGATCCATCTGAACTGGCCCACGGGATCGAGTGGGTCGTAATAGATGACAACCGCCACAAGAGCATGTGCAAAGAGGCCCGAAGCCGTGCTGTCTCCCTGTGGACAAACGACAAAATCGCCACGCAGTATAAGTGCCTCTATGAAAAGATAATACAGCACAAATATGATGATTGAAATGAGATGAGACCAAGAAGACAAACAGAAATGAAAACCAACATGGACGATAAAAAAGTAGCGTTGATAACAGGCATAACTGGACAAGATGGGGCATATCTCGCAGAATTACTCCTCAACAAGGGATATATAGTACACGGCATAAAAAGGAGGGCCTCACTTTTCAACACCGACAGGGTGGATCACCTCTACCAGGATCCCCATGCACCGGATAGACGATTCATCCTCCACTATGGCGACCTGACCGACTCCACCAATCTGATCCGCATACTCCAAGAGGTTCAGCCAGATGAACTATATAACCTGGCTGCCCAAAGCCATGTGGCCGTATCCTTTGAAAGTCCAGAATATACCGCAAATGCCGACGGTCTGGGGACACTGAGACTCCTCGAGGCCATACGCATACTGGGCCTGAAAGAGAAGACGAGATTTTATCAGGCCTCCACGTCTGAACTCTTTGGCAAGGTCAGCCAAACGCCACAGGATGAGAACACGCCTTTTTACCCCCGCTCTCCATATGGGGTTGCAAAGCTCTACGGCTATTGGATAACCGTAAACTACAGGGAGGCCTATGGCCTCTATGCCTGCAATGGCATCCTCTTCAACCATGAATCGCCCCTCAGGGGTGAAACATTTGTTACCCGCAAGATCACAAGGGCAGTGGCCAGGATTTGTCTTGGCCTCCAGGACTGCCTCTATCTTGGCAATCTGGATGCCAAGCGTGACTGGGGCCATGCAAGGGATTTCGTGGAGGCACAGTGGAAGATCTTGCAACAACCAGCACCAGACGACTTTGTCATTGCCACAGGACGCCAGCATTCTGTTAGAGAATTTTGTGAAACAGCCTTCGGGATGGCAGGCATTGAGATCGAATGGAAGGGTACGGGCATAGATGAACAAGGTTTTGCCTCCTCCATATCCGAGACCCAGATTACATCTGGACTCAAGATAAAGGTCAGACCTGGTGCCAAAATCATAGCGATTGACAGACGTTATTTCAGGCCGGCTGAAGTGGATACCCTTGTAGGAGATGCCTCAAAGGCCAAAAAGAAACTTGGATGGTCGGCCAAGATAGGTTTTGAAGAGATGGTAGAAGAAATGATCCGCTTCGATTTCGACCTAGCCCGCCGGGACTCTTTGTGCCAGAAAGCGGGTTTCAGGGTGTATAACCACAATGAATAAGGATGCCAAGATATTTGTAGCAGGGCACACCGGCCTTGTGGGTTCAGCTATTGTCAGGGCCCTTGATGCGGCTGGTTATGGAAACCTCCTTCTTAAGAGACACAAAGAGCTGGACTTGACATGCCAAGCGGATGTCTCGGCCTTTTTCAAAAAAGAAAATCCAGAATATGTATTCTTGGCAGCTGCCAAGGTGGGAGGCATAGTTGCAAACAATACATATCCTGCCGATTTCATATATGACAACGTCATGATAGAGGCCAATGTCATAAGGGCATCACACAGCACTGGGGTCAAGCGGCTGCTGTTTCTCGGAAGCTCGTGCATATATCCCAAGCTTGCACCTCAACCAATCAGGGAAGAGGCCCTTTTGACCGGCCCCTTGGAACCAACCAACGAACCCTATGCCATCGCAAAGATAGCAGGCATCAAGCTGTGTGAAGCGTTCAATCGTCAGTTTGGCACGGATTTTCGTTCTGTCATGCCCACTAATCTCTATGGCCCTGGAGACAACTTTCACCCTGTCAATAGCCATGTCATCCCAGGTATGCTAAGGAGGTTCCACGAGGCGAGGACAAAGGGGAAGGACCAGGTGGAGGTCTGGGGTACTGGAAATGTTAGGAGGGAATTCCTCTTTGTAGACGACCTTGCCAATGCATGCCTATTTGTAATGCAATTGGACAAGGCCGTTTACCAGGACCAGACCTCAGCCATGTGCTCACATATCAATATTGGCTATGGAGAGGATATCTCCATACGGGAGCTTGCGGCTATAATTTCCCAGGTGACAGGTTTCAGGGGACGGATAGTCTTTGATACCTCCAAGCCAGATGGGACCCCGAGGAAACTCCTGGACATCTCAAAGATCCAGAAACTTGGCTGGAGCCCGTCAGTGGATTTGAAACAAGGCCTTGAGATCACCTATAGGTGGTTCTTAAATAATGTGCTCTAATCCCTTTCCCCAAATCTCCATAGTAATAGCAGTAAAAAATGCCCATAATAGCCTGCAAAAATGTATAGACAGCATCCGATGCCAGACATATCAGGACATGGAACTCTTGATCATGGATGGAGGCTCTGAAGATGGCACAGTGGAGATCATCAATAAAAACAGCCAATACATAGCCTACTGGGAATCCAGGCAAGACAGGGGGATTGCCCACGCATGGAACAAGGCCCTAAGGCATACCAAGGGCCAATGGATACTCTTTATAGGGGCAGACGACACACTCAGAGATAAACTGGTCCTGGAAAAGGCAGCCACATCACTCATTCAGGCATCGAGGCTGGGGAAGAGGCTTGCCTATGGAAAGGTGGAATTGAAGGATCAAAAGGGCAATCACTTACAGGTGCTGGGCCAGGACTGGGGAAAAATAAAAGAGAGGTTTTTTACTGAAAGAGACGAGATTCCTCATCCAGCTTGCTTTCATCACTCAAGTCTATTCGAGGACTATGGTCCCTTTGACCAGGAATTTCTCATTGCAATGGACTATGAATTTCTAATAAGGGTCCTGTTAAGAGAGGAACCCTTTTTTATGGACGAAATCATAACTACTATGGCCTTTGGCGGCCTCAGTCACCATCCTGCCACGCTCTTACAAACGCACAATGAGGCCCATATGGCCTTGTTAAGACATGGTCTGACCTGTAGGAATGTGAAGTTTACAATCAACCATCTCGCCTATAAGATCCTTGGAGCCTTGCTTTTCTTTGTAGGTGAAAAGGCAGCCAGATGGTATCTGGACACACTACGTATCGTGTCGGGGAAATCACGCGTCTGGACCATTGATGGTTAGTGTTATAGTACCTACATACAACAGGCCTCATCTCATAGGCGACTCCATTGAAAGCATTCTTGCCCAGTCGATCCAGGATATTGAGATCATAGTGATCGATGGCTCAACTAACGATTCCACCAGAGATACCATAGACAATATAAGTGATCCAAGGATAAGATATAAAAGGATAGAGAACAGATCTGCTGCATCTTCCAGAAATGTGGGATTGAGCATGGCACAAGGGGAATTCATCGCCTTCAATGACGACGATGACATCTGGTTGCCAGAAAAGCTCGAGCATCAGATCAAATTGATCGATGCTCACCTGGATTGCCCCATCTGCTTCTGCGCCTTTGAGAAAAAGAGGGGGAACAGGACCCAGATCATCCCTGACAAAATGGAGACAGGATGCGCCCTTTTATTCAGCAAACTACTCTTCAGGAACTTTATAGGACTGCCAACACTATTGATCAGGAAACAGCTCCTTGAAAAGATCCACTTTGACGAGCAATTGACATGTCTGGAAGACTGGGATTTTTCCTTGTCATTGGCCAGGGAAAACCAAATAGCCTATCTCGACCAGGTAATGGTCCACGTGAGAGATACGCCGAACAGCGTGAACAAGGCATCCCATGCGAAAAAGGCCGAAAGCTATAAGAGAATATATACAAAATTCCGATCGGAAATAGAGAAATATCCGCATATAGAGGCCAAGCACCAGTTGAGTATCGGCTCCAATCTCTGCCTGTCCGGCCAGCTCCTTGAGGGACGGAGATACTTGACAAAGGCTGCCCGCCTCTCACCCCTGTCTCCTATCGTATGGATGGCCCTCATTGCCACCTATCTTGGAGAAAGAGGTTATAGAGAACTATTCAAATTTTTTGAAAAAATAACCAGCCGTGAACCATAAAAGACCCATCTGTTCCGTATGCATAGCCAATTTCAATGGCGAAAGTACCATCCTGGACTGCTTGAGATCCGTTAGCCAGCAGGCCACCGACGTAGACATAGAAATCATCGTCCACGATGATGCCTCCACCGATGGATCTGTAGAACTGATCAAGAACTTCCCTGGGATCATTCTCTTGAGAAGCAAGGACAATTGCGGCTTCTGTGGAAGCAACAACAAAATGGCCTCTGTGGCAACAGGGGATTTTCTGCTCTTCTTGAACAACGATGCGTACCTGGAAAAACACTCCATCCAATCTATGTATGAAAGATCGATACAAAAAAGACACCGATCAATAATCAGCATACCCCAATATGACGCCAATAACCAAAGGCTCCTGGACCTCGGCTACCGCCTGGACCTATTTTTGAACCCCATCTGGAACAGGGCACGG
>JALSNW010000031.1 GCA_026986785.1 Deltaproteobacteria bacterium
GTCCAAAGGAAAGTTGCACAGGCCCACGAACCTGTCCCGCATTTACCTCTGTTGACATCACTGCACCAAATGTGCGGATATCATAGAAATTTTTACACATCCAGAGAGTGATCTCCCTGGCCTTTTGGGCATCCTTTGGCAGTTTCTTTTTTTCAGGCTTTATACCAAGGGCCTCATATGCCCTTTCATGCTGTCTGTTAAGCACGGCCTTTTCCTTTACATAGATTTCATAAGGGGGCTGTTCACCCTTCAACAAACCAATGTAATTTCTGATTTTTCTCTTCAGGCAGACATCGGTGACAATGCCTTGTCCTGTTTCAGGGTCAATCCTTGGAAGATTCCCCGCATCTGGATCACCATTTGGATTGCCATCTATTACATCAAAAAGGAGTATAAATTCATGTCTTTTGTCCACAGGTCTTGCTTCCATTATTGAGCCACCTCCTTGTCTTCTTCTTTATTTTTATTGAACCTGAAAAAATCTTGCCTTTGATGATAATAGCCCACTGCAAAACGTCCTTGGTCATCAAGGGACATGGTGTTCGGGATGCCAGAGGCAGGGACTTTGTCCATAACCTCTTGTAAAAGCATTTCGAGCCATGTGGTGCTTTCCCCTGAGTTTCGTAGCTTTGCAAGATGGTGGATGGCAAGCTCATTGAGCCTTCTGAAGGTAACCAATGGGGAGCTTGAAGCAGCACCAAAATAGGTGTCTCTAATGGTCTTATTGAGACCTCCTCCCAGGGCCTTTTCCTGGATCCTTTCAAAAACGGCAAATAACCTTCCAAGAACATAGCCCATGTTGTCATAGGTTTTATCCAATGCCATTGAAACCTCCTTTGATGATTTTTTTTGAAAGCGGGCCTGCCTGACAAGGCAAGCCTTTATGATTGCTGCACGGGTCCTGTTGACTTTTTGTTCTGCCTTGCATCTACTTATGGCTGCACTTAGTAGTGTTCTGGGGTAGGGAAGGCCACTTAGAACGGATCGCATTGTCTCACCACCAAGGTTAGGTGGTATATTGTCTGACTTTCCTTCTGGTGCTATGGCTATCAGAATTTGAAATAACGAAAGATATTCCCGGTCACCAGGGGATCTTACTATCTCAAGATCTTGAAAGTGTTGGGCTATGCGGGCCTTGAGTTCGGCCACGGTTCCATCATACCAGAACCTGATAGCTATCCTGGATGCATTGGGCGCAAGACCCAAGACATGAAAGCCTGTAGTATCTTCTGGAGGCAAGGTGCCTGTCTGAACTGCCTTTAACAGCGCACGCACTCTGCTGTAGTCAGGTTCTTGTCCTTTTGGTGGCTCTGAAAGGAAAAAGGAAAAATCCTCTTCAAAAGGATGGCTCTTGTCTGCCCAAAATACTGTAGATGTATCACCCACCTGCATCCTTTGTCGCGAGTCCTTGGCAAGAAGGGTATTTAGGGCAGTGGTGTAGGCAAATTCTGTCCTTTGCCCAACAGGGGCATTTAAGCCCTGTTTTTTCCAGTAAGTGAAAGAACAAAATGACTCTTTGTTGAAAGAGACGATGTTTGCCCCTGAGCTTTGTGCCCCCCAGACTCCCTTTATGGCAGTGTGAAGTATTGCAGGGGCATCTTTTTTTCCTGTTACAAGACAGATCCGCTCCTTCCCATTTGAGATTTCCATTGTTTCGAGCCTTGCAACCACCTTTGGGCGCTGGGCAATAAGCTCCTGGTGGTCGCCTTCAAGGATAAAGGTCATGTTTGGATGAGTCTCTGCGATCTCTTTCCAGAGCGGATTTTTATAGACTTGGTCGAAATCTTCCCTGTTCAAGAATCTGATCACTGCCCTTATGCCATCATCATCAAAATCTTCTCCAAAGACCTTTATGATCTTTGCCAAAAAGGCCTTCTTTGCCTGCTGTGCACGTCTTTCGTCCTTGTCGCTATTGCCTTTGGATACCCCGAAGATATACTGTGGGTTGTCCCACAGGAGATTTGCCTTGATTCCAGAGGTTTTCTTCTCGCCTTTTGGGAGGAGAAAGGATCTCGCCCTCTTCTTTTTGCCATCTCCTGCTCGGGTGTCTCTGAGCCCTTTGAAATTACCATCCTTATCAAGAACGATGAGAAAAGGGATCTCCTTTTTTTCGAAACCAAAGGGGGCAATCTTTGCGCCTTCATCTTTGAGTCTGTAGTAATATTGAGTAAGGGCCTGAAGTATCATGATCGTACCTCAACGTCTTTTAGATCTAGCACTCCCTTTTCCAGCCTAGCCCTGAAAAACGAGGGAACTGGTGGCTTCTTCGTATAGTCCATATCAAAAAGCATCCAGCCAAGCTCTCTATCTTCATCAATAGGAGACGGTGCATTTTCTCCTTTTTTCAATAGATTGAAGTCTGCTGGAAATTCCCTGCATCCAAGATACGGTCTGTGAAAACATTGCCCCTTTGAAGCTCGTCTTAGAAACATCTGCTCGAACTTGGCTACACTATCTTCCGGGCCGGCCCTTTCTGTCATCTCAAAACAGGCATGTATGATATATTGAACGTCCCTGAGGATCAGTGCTGCCCTCTGTTGACGTTCCTTTCCAACATCGACATATATTCCCAAACTGCCCCGTCCCTTTTTCATGGCGCTAATAGCGTTCTTGGCAGACACTATGGATGCTACCTCATTTCTCCTGATAGAGAACCACTGAATGGGCTTTAGCACATCTATTTGGAGTATTTGCCAGCTTATGGCAGGTTTCCACAATATGGCCTCAAGGATACCTCTGGCAGCAGAAGGCGTCATTACATCGTAGCTCACCCTTTCCACCTTCATTTCTGGACGTGTGAAACATGCATATTCGCCAGAGACCATGAGCCTGAATGGATCGCTTTTTTTCATGGTATCACCTCGCAATCAAACGATGAAATCTTCAGGATCTTTCTCCCTTGGCTCATCCAAGGGTAAGAGCCCGAAATCCGGATGGTATAGGCTGTCATCCACTATGTAGAGGGCGTCTTCCCCATTGATAATTGGATGAAGTAGGCCCTTTCGTCCCATGAGATTGAATTGGTCTATGAATACATTGACGCTGTACTGCTGCAGTCTTTGAAGAATGGAGCGTTCATTCCAAGGTTCAGAATCAAGTCTTGCTATGAGATCCAGGACATCTTTATATGGGACAAGTACAGACATTTGCCCCGCATCATCTATTAAGCAAAAACGTTCAGATGCAGTCCGAAAATAGTAGTTGAGATTGTAGCCCTCAAGGAGCTTTAATATGTTCTCTTTATCCATACCATCATCTCCAAGCTGCCAGTACCATTTTGAGAAATAAGATGTTATTGTCTGTGGGGAGTGAAGTCTTTTTCTCTTTTCAGCGTCCAGGAGGAACTCTTGGGTCAAAGATGCCTGCTGTGCAACAAAGGAAGGCTCTTTTGAAAGGCGAAAGACAAAGACTCGTCCAGGTTTTTTCATTCGTCCCTCCCTGTTACAGCGGCCAGCAGCCTGGATGATGGAATCGAGCCCTGAAAGGGCCCTGTAAACTATGGGAAAGTCAAGATCCACCCCTGCCTCAACCAGCGATGTGCTGATCACCTTGACAGGTGATGAGTCCTTGTCCCTTAACAATTTCTTTATCTCGTCCAAAACATCCCTTCGGTGTTGAGGGCACATGTTTGTGGAAAGATGAAAGACTCTTCCTGTGGTAAGAAGTGAGGCAACCTTTCTGGCCTGATCCCTGAGATTTACTATGCAAAGCAGTGAAGAATCGATTTTGTCGAGCATTTTCGCCAGATCATCTTCATGAATGGGCTCAAGCCCCCTATCGATAAGCTCAATTTCAACCCTTTTGAGCCTTTGGCCAAGCATTTCGGGATTTTCTGTTATTTCCAGAGGTTCTTTATCGAATCCTTCAGGGAATTCAAAGTCAAAGGATTTGCTCTTAATGAGCGCAGGTTGGGTTGCAGTGCAAAAAACTGGGGTCACGCCATAAAATCTATGGAGTTCCTTTATGGCAAAAACGATGGGCCTAAGAAATCCCGGTGGGAATGATTGCGCCTCATCAAATATAACCACGCTGTTTGTGATGTTGTGTAGCCTTCTGCACCGGCTCGGCTTGCAAGAATAGAGGGACTCGAAAAACTGAACGGCAGTTGTAACAACTATGGGGGCATCCCAATTCTCGGCTGCCAAACGAAAAGTCATGCTCAGATTCTCTTTGCCTCTATCCTCCAACAGGTTTGAGTGGTGCTCAAGGACCGCCTCCTCAAGACCTGGGATACCTCTAAAGACATCTGCCGTCTGTTCAATGATGTTTGTATATGGAATTACATAAATAATGCGATCCTTTTTGTGATACGTTGCATGATTCAGGGCAAAGGCTAGTGAGGCCAGGGTCTTTCCCCCTCCTGTAGGAACAGTGAGGGTGAATACGTTTACGTTTGAGGATGCCTTTTTAACGCATTGGGAAAAGACCTGCCGCCTTATGGCGTTTACTGGCGTATCAGGTGCACTTTTGATAAGTCTTTTCATGAAAGACATTAGACTGTCTCTCAATGACTCCATGGAAGGATAGGAAAATGAGCGAAGCTTTGCCCTGTTTTTGTCCATGAAGCATTCTGTATCCAGAAAGTCGGCATCCACAAGGCAGGAAAAGAGCATCCTGATATAAAAAGAGGGAGAGGCCCCTTTTGGAATGGGCTGTTTTGGGATGGGGTGGTCCAATATCCAGGACGGCACCGAGTCGAAGATATCTCTTGATCGTTCAGGATGTTCCATTTTGATGCGCAGGGCCTTAGCACCTGTCTCATCAGATTCGAAATCGGCAAGTCCTGCATGATGCCCCATGATGAGCCATGACAAGACCCTGTCAACACCTTTTATTCCTTTAAGTATGGCCAGATGGCCTCCCGCCTCTGAATGAATGACCCGGACTGTAGATTTTAAATCGGTTTCAAAACCGTTTTCTCTAAGAAGTTTCGCTTGAAAGGCTGGGGAGTATTTCCCTATGTCGTGCCAAAGCCCTGCCAGATAGGCCCATTTGTCGCCGCTAAACTTACTGGCAAAACTTGCCGCAAGCTCTGCCACGTTTTTAAGGTGTTCCTCAAGGGGTTGCCATCTTTCAGGAAGTTCCCCCTCAAGGCTGTGTGCATAAAAATGATGGATCTTCTCCATAATTTGACCAGATCATAATACCCGCGTTTGAATGACATTATTTATCATATCACAATCTGTATTTCCCTCGAAGCACGGATTGTTTAATAGGGCATTGTCAAGGTTGGCAGAACTGGCCTGGATTTGGGATACCAGGCTGGCCATGCAGTGCCCGGTGGAAAAGCGAGAAATGGCTTTTGGTCAATCGTATTATTGGTTGTGGCCATGGGAAGTGAGAAAAGCCGGGATTACCAGTATGGCTGTGAGGAGGGCCATGCTGATACCGACTGTCAGCAGTATACCCATGCTTGCCATGCCACGGTGGGGAGAAACCGCCAAGTTGCCAAAACTGCATATAGTGGTAAGAGTGCTGAAGAATATGGCCCTTGCAGTGCTCGTCTCAAGTATGGTTACTGGTTGGGACAGTGCTTTCCTATAGCGATGTACTATGTGAATGCCATTGTCTACGCCAATGCCAAGGATGAGTGGAAGAGCTATGATATTGGCAAAATTTAGGTCAAGGTTGGTCAGGGCCATCAATCCGCCAGTTAGCAGCCCTGCAAGTATTAATGAGAAGAACACTATTACAGCGTCTTGCTTATATGGTATTAGTACGAGCAGCAGCAAGGCTATGGCTGCAAGACTCATTGTAAAGGCCTCCTTGAATGCATTGACTACAGCTTTTCCCCCTTCCATTATCAACACGGCATAGCCGGTTATGTCAGGGTCAACACTTCTCGTTTCATTGATCCATGTTTCGATTTCCCTGTCGTTTGTTGGGTTTTTTTTGGGTACCACGTTTATTCGTCTGGCCCCGGATACCCCTACCCATTCGGATTTGATATAGTTGGGAATAGATGCCTCTGTAACAGATTTGGCAGCCAGGGCAAGTCTTAAGTCCCTGATCCTTCCAGGAAAGGAACCAAGGATGGATTGCCTGAGACGATCCAGCTTTTTGGTCTTTGCCTTGGGTGACAAAGTATTGATGTCTGTCAGGAAGAGCTGGGTTTGTTCAAGAAGATCAGCATAAGACCTGTATCTATGTTTATCATTTTCCCCATGCAGGATCTTTTTCAATCGCACTACAAACTGTTCGATGGCCCTTATTTCTTTGCCAGGTTCAATCTGTCTGTGTAGGTCCATGGGGGTAGACAGTACTGGATCCATTATCATGCCCATGTCGTAGATGATGTCCAGTTTTGTTTCTTGATCGGTTGGTATGAAGCTTTCGAGGGTTATGGCGTGTTTGACCATTTTGAGTCCTTGAAATCTTTTGGACCTCTTCATGGCCTCATCCCTGGAAGAGGCAAGGGATTCCAGGCTCCATGGTGATCTGTCAGGGTCCTGGAGCAGTTTTTTGAATGCAATGATGGATTCGGCATGGGGGTCTCTGAGATTTATGGGATTGCTATCGAATTTTACCTTTGGGACATACCACAGGGCTGCAATAGTCAAGGCTATGGCCGTAATCCTGACAATCCTGCCATGTTTGTAAGGAATAGTTGTGAATTTGAGGAAGATCGAATTTTGTCCAAGGCTGACGTAATAGGGCTTGATGGCCCCTGGAGAAAGGGGCAGTAAAGAGATGACAGCAGGAAGGACAGTGAGATTTGAGAACAGTCCAATGAACATGCCCGTGCCAGCAATGAGGCCAAGTTCTGCAACACCAGAAAAGTCAGTGGGCATGAAACTATAGAATCCTATGCTCGTAGTGAGGGCGCATAGTATGAGGGATGGGCCAACGTCCTGGACCGATGCAATTATCGCATCCCTGGAGGAATGCGTTTCAGGTAGTAATTCCCTGTATCTTAGGCATAGGTGGATGGCATAATCCACTGAGAGCCCGATGAAAAGCACGGCAAATGCCACAGAGATCATATTCAAGTGGCCTATAGCAATGGCTGCAAAGCATGCCGTCCAGACAAGGCCGGCAATCAAGGGTGCAAGGGTGGCCAATACGAGCCTCAGGGAGCCAAGGCCTGTAATCAACACTATGGCTACCATGACAAAAGAGAGGAGTCCAGCAGTCTTGGCCCCCTTGGTCACACTTTTGAGTTCATCGTATTGCATGGGGATGTCACCTGTAAGCATGACCTGGACCCCATACTCTGGTGTCAGATGCAGTTCTTGTGTCGCCTTTTTTATTGTCAGGATCGGTATCTTGCCAGGTAAGACGCTTTCATAATCTACGGTTGGCTGGGCTATGATCAGTTGCCTGGTACCGGGGCTGGCCCCAGGGCCAGACATGAGTCTCATCCAAGACATCTGGTAAAATTGTCTTTTATTAACGTACTTAAAAGTGGTGTCGAGCTCAGAAAAGACCTTTGATGTGTCGATTTCAACTCCCTTTTTCTCTGCATCGAGTGCCAGGCAGAGCACGGAGAAAAAGCCATTCAAGTCTGGATTCTTCACCAATGAGGCCATTATCGGTTCTGCCTTGGCCATGTTGTCTGCAAGGTTTTCCAGCTCGTCAGGGGGGAGAAAGAGAAGCCCCTCTTGTTTGAAGAACAGATCGTCTCCTGGGAGGGAAACCCAGTGAAAGAGTCCTTTTTTTGCTCTCAAGTAGTTTCCGAGCCTATCCCGGGCATCTGCTGCCAGGTCTGGTGTAATGGCGTCTATTACTATGACTATCTGGTTGTAGGAGTGGGGGAATTCCTTTTTGTAGTGCCTGTACACCTGTAGATAGTGTAGATTTTTCGACAACATTGCCGATGTGTCTGTTATGACACCAAGATGTCTGGCTGAATAGAGCGCTGCTCCCAGTACAAGGAGGAGGCACGTGAGAAGGACAGCACCTGGAAAGCGGGTAACGAAGCTGACCCACCGTTCGAGTATTCTGGTTATGGCTATCTTGAAACTATAGATCACTTCCTAAAACCATCAGAGAGCAATAAACAATGTGGCCTGATCATATATTTCTTCACCCAAAAGGAGGAGGAGAATTCGGGTGAAGTCCTCAGGCATTTGAAGCCAAGAAAGGAGATGGTCTGGGGACAGGGATTGAGACTGGTGACTCAGGGCTGGTCAAGCACTGCCGTCAACATGTTAGGTGGATGGCAAAGGCTACATCGTCAGGGCCATACTCTTCAATGAGACGGTTGAACTTGTTAACCGCCTTCTTTGAGGGTAGGGCCTCTACTTCAATGCCAAGTCCCCTTAGGTGTTCTTCCACCCCTTCAGCAATGCGCATAAGTCCTGAATAGCCCCTTCCCACTACAAGTATTTTAGGCTTTGCTTCTATTATATCCCTTATATCTTCAAGATGAAGTCTATGACCATCTTTGCGCCACCAATTGGATTTTATCTTGCCATTTACTATCTTAAGGTCGCTCGTATATCTTTTATTATCGATTTCGATATTGCC
The DNA here is from genome assembly GCA_026986785.1 of Deltaproteobacteria bacterium. Lineage (GTDB taxonomy): Bacteria > Desulfobacterota > Dissulfuribacteria > Dissulfuribacterales > QOAL01 > QOAL01. The sequence goes on from JALSNW010000031.1 coordinate 8,470, forward strand.
AAAACCATAAGATGTTATTTTCATAATACACCTCAAAGATAGTTATAATAATTGGCTGGCTTAAAAGTCTAAAAAAGACAAACATCTTTTTAAAATGCAGGATGTTTGTCTTTTTTAGACAGTTCAGAAAGAATTAAGATTTCTTTTTTCTTCCTCTTGTGCTCTTGCTCGTCTTGCCACTTTCTTCTTTTTTTATTGGAAGCCCCGCCTTTTTTAGGTATTCAAGAATAGGATTTGGCCTTTTTGCTGTTTTTTTCGGGAGATCGATATGCTTTCTTAGCTCACTAACGATTTTTGAAACTTGAAATTTACTAATCCCGAGTTTTTCTGCAATTTCTGCTGCAGTCATCGAAGCATAATTTTTGTGTATAAATTCTACATCGTCACTGGTATAGGGTCTACTCCTTTTTCTAGTCATCATTGAGCCTCCTTGTAATCTTTATAGTAAAGGCTATAAAATATATAACCCTATATGTCAAGTGACTATAACATAAAATTTAATGTGCTTATCTTAGGTAAAGATAGGAGGCTCGATCTCTTTGAGACAATTCTTCTGTGTTAAATCAAATTTAATTGGAGTAATAGTGATATAGCCTTTATGAAGCCATGCTAAGTCGTTATCTTCATCTCCGGTATCATCAATGAAAGATGCGCATTGCCAAAAATAGATATTTCCACGTGGATCTTTTCTTTGTTCAAAACTTTCTTTGAATGTTTGGGTGTTTTGTTTGGTGACTTTAATGCCAACTATCTTATGTGCAGGGATAGATGGAATATTGACATTGAGAGCCAAGCATTTTGTCTTGTATTTATGAAACCAGTTTGCTAAATCCTTAACATAGAATGCAGCAGCGCAATATTCAGGATCTTTGAAAGTGTCTATAGATACAGCGATAGCCTTTATACCCTTGATGGCGGCTTCGGTTGCGGCTGATACGGTTCCAGAATAAAGTACATTTATCCCTGCATTGGCCCCTAAGTTTATCCCAGAGACGACCAAGTCTGGTTTTTCCTTGAGAAGGGCTTCTATTGCAAGCTTTACACAGTCTGCAGGCGTCCCATTTATGGCCCAGCCGTATTTTTCTCCTGACCTGAAAATCTCCTTCACCTTGATGGGATCATTCAGGGTGATTGCATGTCCTACTGCGCTTCGTTCACTCTCAGGTGCCACCACTGTTACCTCGTGGCCATCCTGGATGAATGCCTCATAGAGTGCACATATACCCAGGGAATATATGCCATCATCGTTAGTCAGAAGGATCTTCACGCTTCTTGTCCTTGTTTCAGGAGTGCTATGATTTGTTTCATGGTGTCCAGGGGAACCTGGCCAGGTGCTGTCTGAGATGACTGGTCAATGGAGGCGAAGGTGAGAAATCCCCCTAAAGACAGAGAAAATATACGGCTGAATCTGCCCTGTTCTCCCATGCAAAAGGCAATGACTGGGACAGATGCCTGTCTGGACCTGGTGAAGACAGGCATAAGCTTTATAAAATCATGGGGATCTGATGCCATGGTAACGATTTTTATTACGTCTGCTCCTGTCTCGGCCATATTGTCAAAAAGTCGTTTTATATCTTCGCTACCTGGAGTGGCCTGAAAGTCATGGAAGGAAACAATGACCTTTGTTTCATGGATATGGGCCTTTTCCATGACTTGTCTCCTGATGTCCCGGCTGGTTCTGAATTCAATATCAATAAAATCCGCACCTGCTTCCACTGCATTTTCAAGGAGCATTGTCCTTTCTCGTTCATCGCCTCGAAATCCACCGCCCTCGTCCATCTTTCTGTTGGTAAAGATCAGAGGGACGGGGCTCAGGGACAATATCTGTTCAAAGTCTATTCCTTCAGGGTTGGACAAAAGGTCCAGGCGGATTTCAAGGATATCCGCCGAGGTGGCAAAGGATGTGACAAGTCCAAGGAGACCATCTACTGTTTTGTGTGAAAGGGAGAGACAGATCATGGATATGATAGCAAAAGCCGCTTCTTTCGATAAACTGACCAAAGAAGCGGCCTTCTCTAACGGATTGTCTTATTCCTTGAAATAGGGGTCTGAACCTGGGTCAATACCATCAAGATATCTTGTGATGGCAGCATCATAACTACTCGTGGTTGCAAAGACCTTTCTTGCCAGCTCAAAGCGGGTTTTCAGGGTAGTGGTTCCCTGATTCGCCTTCATCTCTTCGATGATCTTTCCATAATCCGATGGATCCACAACCACTGTTACGTACCGGAAGTTCTTGGCAGAGGACCTAAGCATGGTTGGCCCTCCGATGTCTATGTTTTCAATGGCCTCTGCCAAGGTGACCCCTTCTTTTGCCACGGTCTTTTCGAAGGCATAGAGATTTACTACCACCATGTCTATGGGGGCGATACCATGTTCCTTCATCTGGGCTACATGTTCTGGATTATCCCTTAGGGCCAGTATGCCTCCATGAACCATTGGATGAAGAGTCTTGACGCGCCCATTCATCATTTCAGGAAAACCTGTCAGGTCTGACACATCCTTCACGTCTACACCAGCATCCCTGATAACCTTGGCCGTACCGCCAGTGGAGACGATTTCCACTCCCAATTCCCTAAGTTCTTTGGCAAATTCCACTATTCCTGTCTTGTCTGTTACACTTAAAATGGCACGTTCTATTTTTTTCATGTATATCCTCCTGGGATCTGATCTTGGACCATCCAGTATGTTGTAACAGATTCTCCCTTGTGTCAACCAAATCTGGCAGGGGTTTTTCCCCATTCTCGAACTGACCTTGGGATGCCTCTTTTTGATGGATGATTATTTGAAGAGGTGAGATTACTTGGGCCACCTCTAAAAATTGTCCCCTTGCCCAACAAATATGTTGCATACAAACAATAACCTCGAAATACCGATAACATGTCTCTGGTTATTTTTTCATGAGTCTTGTTCTTGGATAAGATTTCTAATGCTTAGAGGGGGTCTGTATTGAGAAAGAATGCACAATATGTGGGGCTTTGATTTTTTTCATACGCTATAATTGGCCAATTGGATGAAAAATCAGACAAATTTTTCCCCTTGAGGCGCAAGATCTGACTCAAAATAGGTTTTTGCAGCAAGGCCCCTTTGATATTAAATTGCCGATGGCATTAGGAACTGGCAGCTTTTTTCAGATCGACGATTCCAGATGTGCCTGGATATTTTTTTCGGGCATATTTTGTTATATCAGATAGCCTGTGTACCAGATCCCCCAGGGATTCCACCTGTTTTTCTAATCTTTCCAGTACGTTGATAGAGTTTTCAGTGCCAGGATCCAGGGTTTTCAAAAGCTCACTGCTCAACAGTATGGCCTGCATTGGCTGGCTGAATTCATGAGCTACAGCACCGGCCATCTCCAGGACCCCTGCCAGCCTCTCCCTTTCTATGATTGCTGTCTGGGCCTCTTTCAGTTTGCTTATCTCCAATACGAGGATGGCTATCTGATGTTCCGGGTTGGTTTTGTCAAACCTCTTTGTCGCCGATATGAGGAACCATCTCTTGGTTTCCGGTTCAAAGTATTCAAAGGTATGGCTGGTTTCATCAATGGCTACTTTTTCGAGAACTTCATGATTGAATGGGAGCATCAGACCGATGACATCGCTGTCAGTGCCCAAGAGGGAGGAGGCTGCATTGTTTGCCCATACTATCTTCCCATCGGTATCGCAGATGAGAAGACCAGCACCTATCTGGGAGATGACCTTGCCCCAAAGTTCCCTTTCAAGGCTGATGCGTTCTTCGAGTTCCCTGATCTCCACTGCCTTTCTGATAATTTCTTCCAGTTCTTCTGGATTGACAGGCTTTTCAAGATAAGAAAACGCCCCTCTTTTCATGGATATTACTGCATCGTCCACCTTGCCAAAGGCAGTCATTATAATGACTGGCAGAAATGGGTCTATCTGCTTGAGCTTGGCGAGAAGTTCAATCCCTTCCACTCCTTCCATTCTCTGATCTGTGAGCACCAGATTGAATCGTTCCTTTTCAAAAAGCTCCAATGCCTTTATGGGATTGTTGCATGCCGTGACATGGAATCCCATGATCTCAAGACGCATCTTGAGCACAGTCAGAATATCTTCGTCGTCATCCACAAGGAGAATTTTTTTTAAGGACATGTTTGACCATCCCAGCAATAATCTTTATGTTTTCATGCAAAACCAGAACCAAAATATCATGGAATTGTGCAATCCTAAACATGTAAAAAATTGGGTGGAGCTCCTGGCCGGCCAGATTGGCCCCAGGCCTTGGAATAATCCGGGAAAATTGAGGCGGGTTGCCTCAATTATCAGGCAATACCTCCTTGATCTTGGTTATGAAGTAGATCTCCAGCAATTTTTTTACAAAAAAAATGAATACTTTAATGTGATCGCTTGTTCAAGGGGCAGGAAACCCTTGGCAAGGACCCCATCTCCAATAGTGGTGGTTGGTGCCCATTATGATACCGTTGCTTCCTCTCCAGGTGCCGATGACAATGCAAGCGCAGTTGCAGGGCTCCTGGAAATTGCAAGAATATTCTCCCAGGATCCGCCAAGTGCATTGAGAATGGCCTGGTTTTGTCTGGAAGAACCACCAGCATACAGGAGTAGAAACATGGGCAGCTACCACTACGCCAAGCTCTTGAAGGAGAGTGACCAGACCCTGAAGGGGATGATATGTCTGGAGATGATAGGTTATTTTTCTGATAGGCCAGGGAGTCAGAAATTTCCCTTCCCATTCATGGATCGTATATATCCTTCAACAGGTAACTTCATTGCCTTGGTGGGCAATACACGTTCTAGAAATTTCACCATGGACGTGAAGAGACATTTTGAAAGGGGTTCTATTCTCCCAGTAGAGAGCCTCAATGCCCCGTGTATTGTGGTGGGAATAGATTTTTCTGATCACTGGTCTTTTTACAAGATGGGCTACAAGGCCACAATGGTCACCGATACGGCCTTCTACAGGAATCCAAACTATCACCGGCCAAGCGATCTACCCTCCAGCCTCGATTACAACAGGGCCGCCCTTGTGGTTGACGGCCTTGTTGAAGCCATCTCAGGGCTCACTGCTCCATTGGAAGCACGAGGGGCCTGAGATGGGTCAGTCCCTGTGCCATGAGATAGCAATGGTCTTTTCCGCATCTCCATATTGGAGTTCGAAATCTCCATGGTATGAATTATAGATGGCCTCTCCAATCCGTCTGGCCACATGGATGCCTGTCGTGAGTACTATGATCTGCCCTGGTTCCTCCTTTATCTCCATTATGCGTTCCAAGGGATGATCTGCCTTTTCCGCACGCTCTTCATTTCTTATGAGATTCATTATCTCATGTCCATGGGTCTCCAGAAATTTACCTGACAACTGGATAGTTCCTGCTGGCAGATGGTCTTTCACCCTTCTACATGCAGGGCACAATGCCCTGTTTGCCTTTTCAGGAGGATTTTCCATCCACTTCCACCTGCCTTCTATGAAAACAGCTCCACATTCAGGACAAATGGTGGGTTCTGGGAATTTCTCTCTTGGTTCGTATGGATCGTGACGTTTTTCCTGTACAAGCCTGTCCCTACGTCCATATTTGCCTTTGTCCATCTGATTCCCTCCTGTTGTCCATGTCCAATAAGGTGTTTTGATAAAAAATATGTATGGGAAATCATTGACACAAGGGCTGGAAATTGTTTTTCTACTTGGCTTTCTGATATGTGCCCATCAATACAGCCTCTCCAATGACATGTCCGGACATGGCCTGTAGCACATCATCTTTGGTGGCTTGTCCCAGATCTCCAAGTCTTGTATCAAGTGCGTATAGCTTGAAAAAGTAGCGATGACGTCCTATGGGTGGACAAGGGCCTCCGTAACCAGGCCGCTGCCAGTCGTTTATGCCTTGTTTCGTTGTATCGGGCAGATCGTTTGCTTTAATCCCCTCTTTCAGGCCATGGGCGTCAGGGGGGATATCGTATAGGACCCAGTGGACCCATGTCATCTTGGGGTGTTTGGGATCCGGGGCATCGGGATCATCTACGATCAGGACCAGGCTCTTGGTCCCAGATGGGACCTGCGACCATGCAAGTGGTGGAGATATGTCATCTCCCTCGCAGGTGTACTTGGCTGGTATGGCTCCTCCGTTTTCAAATGCAGTAGAGGTTAGTTCAAAGGACATGGCTGCCTCCATCAAAGAAGGTAAGAGTAATAAGGGAAAGAGGAAAAGAAAAGAAGGCCAGATAATTTTATTAGCAAAGTGATAATACATGGAAATATTATATCAAAAATCGCTACGAATGGTAGAAAAAACATAGAAGATCTTTTGGCCTCTTTAGCCCATCGGCTTGACTGTTCCTTTTAAGAACTTAGTTTTTAACCCGGTTGAAAGGAATTTTATTTAAATTTCATTGGAGGGAAAAATGGCAAAGACGAGGCGGCCCCTTACACCAGAAGAGATAGAAGGATTCAGGAGGGAGATACTGAAAAAAAAGGAGGAGCTGTGGAATGAAATCAAGAAGGATTTGATAGAGAGGGTGGGCGAGCAGTATCAGGAGCTTATCGACACGGTAAAGGATGAGGAGGAGCTTGCCCAAATCGACCTGCATGAGGAAACAGTGCTTGGTGTGCTTGAGGCCAGGAAAAAAGAGTTAGAGGTCATAAGTCAGGCTCTGTGGAGGATAGATCACGGAGAATATGGGAAATGCGTGGAATGTGGATGCTGGATCTGTATCGAACGGCTCAGGGTCAGACCTTGGGCTGCATATTGTATAGAATGCAAAGAAAAACTGGAAAAGATTGCCCGTGCCTGAAAAGATACGGGCTAACCCCTGGTTATCTTGTCATGAGTGATCCCATGCCTCTATCTACATATCCCTCATGGAATCCCGTAGAAGAGAGGAGACTTGAGGGACCTGAATCTCCTCCATGCAGTGAACGTCTTGGCATCTCCTGTATGCAGGGCCACAAGGACTGCATCTTGCAGGGCTTTCTATGATATTTGTATCTGGTAGAGGCGGGCTCCAGAGACCTGCTTCAGTGGGGCCAAATAGGATGGTCGATCTTGCACCACACCAGGTTGCCAGATGGGAGATGCCCGAATCGTTTCCAAGGAAATATCTGGTCTGTCCAAGGGTTTGAGCAACCAGTAGTAGATCCTGTTGCTCCATGTACAGTAGCCTTCCTCCCTGTTCCTGGGCAAATCGTTTGATCTCATCGGCCATGTCTGCCTCTGCAGGGCCAAGGATGAGGAGGACATTGCCTTCTCCATAGCTATTTATTACGGCCCGTATGGTCTGGAAGAATCTATCGAGAGGCCAACATTTTTTCCTGCTTCCGCTACCTGGGTGTACTGCCAGGTGGAAGAGATTCCTTTCCTCAATGACGCGGCTGAATGACATGGGATAGAGAAAATCCTCCAATATGGCGTCATCCATGCCAAGCATGTTTTTGACCTGATGGAATTGGAAGAGGGCACAGTTGGTCCGGCTCGGGCCCTCATCCACGGTGAAGACGACTTGTGACGACCACTTGTCGTTAGGTTTGAGGAAGACGTCAGGCACTAACCCTCTCCTTCTGGTAAACCACCAAATGTCATCGAAGTATTGGAGCAGCGGGGGGATTGTACCAATGTATAGCTCGCTGAAGGCACTGGCATTGGACGGTATGACCGATGAGACCTCACCGGCGTGTTTCAGAAAAAGTCCCAGGTATGGATTGGCGGCAAGGGTGAATTCTCCCTTGGCCTGGTGCAGCAGTCTAAGTGCTGGCAGAGAGAGCAGGAGGTCTCCCAATGCCCCTTGGTTCACTACGAGTGTAGGCATCTCAGTCCTTTCAAGATCAAAATTTTTCTACAAAATCAGAATAAAATGGAATAAGTTAGCCCAGGTATATAATGCTGTCTGGAACAATTTGGGCAGCTACAATCCTAATTTCTTTTCAGAGATGTAGCTACAAAATTTTGAATATCAGGAGGCGAAAAAATTAGACATGCCAGGTGAAAAAATCACTATAAATCAGGATGGGACAATCAATGTGCCCGATGAGCCTATAATCCCATTTATAGAAGGAGATGGCATTGGCCCAGATATCTGGAAGGCCACCAAGATGGTGTTGGATGCTGCAGTGGAGAAGACATTCGGTGGTGCAAAGTCCATCAAATGGATGGAGATCTACGCGGGGGAAAAGGCAAAGGAAAAGACAGGTCAATGGCTTCCTCAAGAGACCCTTGATGCCATTGCGGAATATGTGGTGGCTATAAAAGGTCCCCTTACCACCCCAGTGGGGGAGGGAATAAGGAGCCTCAATGTGACCTTGAGGCAGGTGCTCGATCTCTATGCATGTGTCAGGCCTGTGAAGTATCTCAAAGGGGTACCAAGCCCGGTGAAAAGGCCTGAGCTGGTGGATATGATAATCTTCAGGGAAAACACTGAGGATGTCTATGCTGGCATAGAATGGGCCGAAGGCAGTGGAGAGGCGAAAAAGGTCATTGATTTCCTGAAGAAGGAGATGGGGGCCGATATCAGAGAAGACTCCGGCATTGGCATAAAACCAATCAGCCGCACTGGAACCCACAGACTCGTGAGAAAGGCTATCCGTCATGCCATTGAAAATGGCAAGGATTCAGTCACGTTGGTACACAAAGGCAATATCATGAAATATACGGAAGGTGCCTTCAGAAATTGGGGTTATGAGGTGGCGAAGCTCGAATTCCCCGATGAGACCATCAGTGAACAAGAGCTCTGGGACGAATTCAATGGCCAGATGCCCGAGGGCAAGATTCTCATCAAGGACAGGATTGCAGATGCAATGTTTCAGCAGATACTTTTGCGTCCTGCAGAATATAGTGTGCTTGCACTTCCCAATCTCAATGGTGATTACATGTCAGATGCCCTGGCAGCCCAGGTAGGAGGTCTTGGCATGGCGCCTGGTGCCAATATTGGAGACGGAGTGGCCCTGTTCGAGGCTACTCACGGTACTGCACCTAAATATACCGGGCTTGACAAGGTAAACCCCGGCTCCCTCATCCTTTCAGGGGCGATGATGCTGGAATATCTGGGGTGGAAAGAGGCCAAAGACAGGATACACGATGCCATTGAGGCAGCAATAGCCAAGAAGAGGGTTACCTATGATCTGGCTCGTCAGATCCCAGATGCAACAAAGATAAAGTGTTCTGAATTTGCAAAAAGTATCGTGGAGTGTATGTAACAGCGCAAGCCGTTAATCAGGTCCTTAGAGGGACAGGGGCCAGGCTCCAAAGGATATCCGACCTGCTCCTGTCCATAGTTTTTCCACCTCGGTGTGCATCATGCAGGTCTTTCATGCCTATCCCTTCAAGGGATCTGTTGTGTTTGGATTGCAAGAAGGGGATTTCCCTCCTACAGGGGCCCATGTGTACCAGGTGCGGAAGGCCCTTTGTTTCCCCGACAGGGCCTGATCATCTTTGTAAAACCTGCATAGAAAGCCCTCCGCCTTTTCAGGTGGCCAGATCCATTTTCCTCTTTGACCATACGATAAGAGATCTGCTCCACAGATTGAAATACAGCGGGGATACCTATGCGGCAAAGGCATTAGTCTGGCTGGCAAGACAGGAGCTAAAGGGACTGGGCCCATATCTTTGGCCTTTCGAGGGACTGATCTTACCTGTGCCGATGTTCAAGGACAGGCTTAGAAAGAGGGGATTCAACCAGGCCCTGGTATTGGCCTCGGGGATTTTTGACAGAAAAGATGTCAGTCCTTGGTTGCTGGTAAAGACAAGATCGACCCCAAGTCAAACAGGGCTCAGTTTGCAGGAACGAAGAAGAAACGTAAAGGGTGCATTCACAGCTCATGTTGATGGGATCAAGGGCAAGGATATCTTGATCTTCGATGATGTTTTCACTACAGGTGCTACGGTGACAGCGGCGGCAATGGCAGTAAAAAGGGCAGGGGCCAAGAAGGTTTTAGTTCTTACCTTGGCCAGGACGCCAGAGCCATGAATTAGATGGGGCAGCTTATTGTATTCTTACCAGACTCCAGTGGGAACCCATGCATCTTAGGAGCAGAAGGGATTTGGCTGATAGACCCGAATGATCCCTCTTGTTCGGGGAGAAGACGCCCATGACCCCGGCAAATGGCGCCATCTTTTTTTCAAGGCTCGTCCTTATGGCCCTGTGGCTCAGGTTGGCTGCACTTGAGATGGCCCGACAGGCAAGGCGTAGGCCGTCCCATGCCTGTCCGGCAGCAAGTTGTTGCTCCGGGGCCATGCTCTGAAATTCTGATCCCCATGCATCGATGAATCTCATGGTTGGGAAGTAGGAGAGAGAACTTCTGGGTACATATTGCCAAAAGAGTATGGGGGGGACTGCAGCATAGATTAAGCTCCCTACTGGTAATGACAGGGTATGGGGGTCGGGGGAAAAAAGTTGGTGACTCAAGGCCATTGGCACATCCATACGTTTTAGATCTTTTTTTACCAATGGGGCCGATGCCCAGGAGGCCCATATCAGCGTTATATCTGGGGCACATCTGGAAAGGTATTCGAATTTCATCCCTATGTCTTCCTGATTTGGGTTGAACCTTCCAAGGCAAGTGATCTTCATTCCATATTCTGGTGCATATCCCCTTATCCAGAGGCCAATCTTACGAGTTGTCTCGGTATTGTCCATGAGTCCGCCCAATGTTTCATAGTCTTTACTCCTGAAATACGAAAAGAGTGCCTTGAGTTCAGCATCGAAGTTTACAGTGGTGGAAAACGTCCAATTTGTCTTGGTGCCAGTGAATCTAAAGATGGGGTCAATGCCCTGGATGAGTATCAAAGGGATCTTGTTCGATTCAGCATACCTCCTCAGCAACATTACATTTGATGTGTCCGTCGGTCCCAAGAGTACTGAGGCACCAAATTCAAGCTCCAGACGTTTAGCCCCGGACAGAAGCTGGTTCTTTAGCCCTTGGGTGTTGAAGACAGCAATGTTTAGTCTTTTCCCCTTGACCCCTCCTTGGGCATTGATCTGCTCTGCTGCAAGCCTTATAGCCTTGTAGGCGGCAGCGCCATTCAGGCTACCAGGACCACTGAGATCCAGCAACACCCCCACGGTAATTGTATCACTCTGGGCACAGCAAGGTAGCGGGCACACTATGGCTGAAAGACAGTAGAGAAACAGGGCAAGAAGAGGACGGATCGCCCTTAAACCTATGAGTTGGTCAAATCTTGGCAAGGTCTTTTTTCTCACAACGTATGGGGCCAGAATGTCCGAGTAAAGAGATGGGTTATCTCAGGCGTTTGAGTTGTTTCTTTGCCGCCTTGGCTTGAGGAGTTCCAGGATACCTCTTTGTGAGCTTTTTCAAGACGATCTTTGCGCTTTCCTTGTCTCCCAATCTGGCAAAGGCAAACCCCTCCTTGAGAAGTGCGTCTGGCACCTTGTTGCTCTTGGGGAACTTGCTTATGACCTTTTGATATTCAAGGATGGCCTCTTCAAACCGAGAGAGCCTGTACTCGCAGTCGCCTATCCAGAAGTGGGCATTCGCAACGGTGGGTGCCGTTGGGTTTTGTTTGATAAAGGCCCTTAGCACCTTTTTGGCCTCTGTGTACTTACCTTCTCTGTAGAGTTCTAATCCCTTTTGATAGAGGTCTATCTTGGCTTCCTCAACTTTTTTCCTGGTCTCTTCCGCCTCTTGGGCTGCAGAAGCTGAGGTACGGATGGCCTTGACGTCAGCCCTGAACTTGTCGAGTTCTGTCTGGAGTTCTTCCTTTAGATTTGCGATCTCGCGTTCTTCCTGTTCCTGTTTATAATTGGTCTGTTCCAAGAGACCATTTATCCTCATGAGTTCGCTTTCCAATGCGTCCAACCTGGCATTGAGTCTGGCATAGGATTTTCTGAGGGATTCGGGACCATTGCCCTTTTCGTTCTGTAAGTTCAATGACATCTGTTTCTTGATGGATTCTATTTCTCTGTTTATGCGCTGGTTTTCCACCTGTAGGCCAGAGACGTTGCGTTCGAGCATATTGATCTGGGCCTGGGGGGCACAGCCCGAGATTATCATCACACATACAGAGGCAAACAAAACGGATTTGAAATCAAAGGGATAGACAATCGACAGTTTTTTATTCGGTTTCATATCGACACCTGTATAGTTTTATTTGAAATTATTTGGCCCCCAGAAAGGAAAGTAATCACTCTGGCCATAATCTATAAGTAGACGTTGGTTCTGTCCATTGGCAAACATGACGAAGAGGCTTTTTTTGCCCCGTGTCCTGGTAGAGCTAAAGAGGATCTGCCTTCCATCTGGTGACCACGAAGGATTTTCGTTGTTGGCTTCAAAGGTCAACTGGGTTGGATCACCTCCATCAGGGGAGATTGTGAATATCTGAAACCTGCCTCCTATTCGGCTGACATAAGTTATCTTTTCACCAGTGGGAGACCATTGAGGGTCTGTATTGTAACTACCGGTAAAGGTGAGCCTTTTGATTTTTCCAGATCCAAGCTCAAGTATGAATAGCTGGGGGCTGCCGTTTCTATCGGATACGAAGACAAGTCTTCTACCATCTGGGGAAAAAGAAGGTGAACAGTTGATTCCTGGCCCTTTAGTGAGCCTTTTCAACACCCTTCCATTGAGATCGATGAGATAAATGTCTGGGGAGCCGCCCCTGCTCAATGTGACAGCGAGCCTATCTCCAGACGGTGCCCAGGCGGGTGACATATTGAGCCCTTTGTAACTGCTCAATTTTCTGATCCGGCCGCTTTTGGTGTCTTTGAGATATAGGCATGGTCTGCCTGAGATGAAGGACGTGAACGTGATCCATCGTCCATCAGGAGAATACCTGGGGGACATCACTATGCTTCTTTGTCTGGTCTCCTGACGGATATTCATCCCGTCGAAATCGGCTGAATAGACCTCGCTTCCAGATCCCTGCCTGGATACGAAAAGGATCCTGGACAGACTGATCCCTGGCCTTCCAGTGATGGCTTTGACTATCTCGTTACTAAATCTATGGGCCATCTTCCTTAGATCATTGATGGTGCCCAGATACCTTCTGCCAACCAGCATGGAATTGGTGGAAAGGTCGACCAGTTTCAGCACTACACTGAGGGATGAATCCTTTCTATCCATACTGGTATCCACCCTATAATCTATCTTTTCATCTCCTGCCTGATAAGGCGAATCAAATACAGAGAAAAATCCGTGAAAGATGAGATCAGATTTTAGGATGGAAGTAAGCTTTTTGGCTGCCTGCCTGTTTTCAAATGTGTTATTGGACAACTCTGGCTGGGATAGGGCGATAGGGATCTTTTCCATAAAGGGAGAGGATATGTCGATATATATCTTGGCCCATACAGGCCGAGCCAGTATCAGAAAAACAGTAAAGACGACGGTTAGGATATTGATTTTTTTGTTCATGGCCCTTAAATATAAAAGGCCTCAGCCAATATGCAATCGGCTGAGGCCTGAATTTTTCGATTTGACGTTTTAAAACGGCAGCTACTACCACCAACTGACGGTTTGATCAGCCTCGAAGATCTTCTCGACTAAAATGTCATAATTGGGGTCTCCCACATAAAGATTGAATTCCATGGGCTCCCTGTCGCGGTTGAGTATCTCAACAAGTTTTTTCACGTCCTCATTGGGTTCTGACCTATAGACATGTAAAATTTTCATCTTTTTTTCGTCGCTCATACCTCTTCCTCCCATTAGTCTTCAGAGCATGCTGGTGGTGGGGTCTTGGTCTGCTTTGGCAAGCCATAGGGTATGATCAGATCGGCTTCCCTAAGTTTTTCCCCAAGTTCTTCCAAGGTGATCTTGGTCATTTGTACACCTTCTACGGCTTCACCATCGACCGTGAATGCCTCGCCTTCCATGTCCATGATCCACTCGATGTTTTCTTTGACATAGTCTGAAAAACGAGGATATTCATTATGAAAGAAGACAGGGTAAGCGTAATGGTTCTCCACCGCAAGCCCTAAGGCTGAACGAACGGCATCCCCAGAATACATCCTGTTTGGTAACAGAAAATAACACTTTTTGGATTCCATGTTTAAAAGCCTCCTTTATTACAACACCAGATATTTACCGCACTCGTCTATGATGGCGCCATGAAATGCCTGGGTCCTCATCTGGCGTGCAGTAAGACCTTTTGGTACATCCTTTTCCACATCGTAACCTTCGCAGGTGTAGCTATCTGCACATATGGCCAGCTCTTCCACATCGCACATATTGGCCAGTTTTACGAAGTCTGGATGTTTGGTCAGGTGGATGGATTTAAATGTAAAAAATATCTGCACCTTTTTCCCAGCCCTCACCGCTGCAGCGGTAACGCCCAAGATATGCCTCATGTGCTGGGGAGAGGTGACAAAGATTCCGAGTTTGTTTGGATCAGCAGACATTGATATTGAACCTCCCTTTCTTCATTAAATAGAAGAATAAGAATTTGAACTTAAGACCTATTTTTTCTTGATGTAAAAACGGATGAACCCTTCGTCCTCTATCTCACCCAGGTATTCATGTCCGGCCCTGGCACACCAACCTGGGATGTCATTTCTTGAGCCAGGATCTGTCCCAAGTACCTCAAGGATCTCCCCTGAGTTGATCTTGCCTATCTCCTTCTTGGTTCGTAGAAGAGGCATGGGGCAGCTAAGACCTTTTGCATCCAATGTCCTTGCTACTTCTAAGCCTTCAGGGGCCTTTTTGTAGTCACTCATAATTCCTCCTTTTTATTCTTGATTTGTTCAGCCTTTAACTGAATTTTACATTTCCACAATAAGCTTGTTGGACTCCTCGTTCCAATCAACGATTATGTACCATGCAACCATGGCAAAAACGATTAGGGCAATAGTGCCTCCGTACCCAAGGACATCGGGGAGATAGATGTGTTTTCCAAGTTTGCTGCCGACATGTGTGGGACCAACGCCTTCCATATGGATCGCCTTGAACCAATGGACCATGATAGCGTTAGATATACCGAAAAAGGGTACCACCAACCAGAGCTTGATCTGGCCTTCGCCAACGCGCCATAGGGTTCCGGTACCGCATCCACCGGCAAACATGGCCCCAAGGCCAAATAGAAAACCACCGAGGACGCCACCCCAGCCAAAGGTTCCTCTAACATAGTTCACTGGGTCTAAAACCCGTCTTGCTACCACCACGGCCTGTTCAGAAGCATCCACCACATCTTCGACCGTATCAGCGAGATCAGGGTCTTTTATCTCTTCAGGGTCGAGGTCGCCTACCGCGTCCATGAGTACAGACTGTACGGCAACTGCCGAACCCCTCTGTGGTACAGCGTATTTCAATACGGCACAACCAATGGCAACGATCAGGATACTGAGTGCCACTGATTTGGCCAGGGTACAGTCACCTGTCATATGGGGTTCTCTGAATGCCTGCACCATGCACCAACGTCCCCTCTGCATGGTATAACCTAGGCCTGCCGATATCAGGAGTATGCCACTGAGGGAGGCCTTGTAGGCATCATTCATACCTGCATAGTGATATCCTCCCCAGATGACTGCTGCAAATGCCGCTATCCCCAGGATGATCTTAAGGGCATAGGGGAAATCGATGTTTTTCCCACCACTCGTACCCCAGGTGATGTGTTCCATCTCCCAGTAGATATATTTGAGGCCCAGGATGACCCCAATGACCAGGCCAAGCCACATGGTAAAACCATTTGCAGCCAAGTTGCCAATGGCATTGTACATACCTCCAACATTACAGCCGCCTGCAAAGGCAGCTCCAATGCCCATGAGGATTCCTGCTATCACCGCCTTTACCAGTTCCCAAGGAGGCGGAAACTTGAATGAAAAATCATTGCCGAGGCAGGCCGAGACGAACGCCCCAGCCAGGAAGCCAACACCAATGACCGAGCCGGAACTGAATAGTACGCCACCAGGTTTATGGCTGAAGATGCCTATTCCATATAGGATCCATTCTCCCCAATTCCTCACAGCACCAACAGCACCCCAAGGCCTCCACCATGCCATGATCAAGATACTAAGCAATGCAACTATTATACCTGATACAGTTGCATTCCACTCGGTCTGGCATAGGATCTTGAAGAAATTTTTGATCTTTTCGTTCATTATGCTCTCGCTCATAAGGTGGTTCCTCCCCTCATGTCCGGTTACGGCTTGAATGATCGGACTGCATAACCTAAGGATTGTTCATTGCATGAAGCAGATGATAAAGTTATTACTAATATGCAAATTGATTCGTGTGTACCAAAATTCACGCACTGTGTCAAGGTTTAGTTGAACGGCTATTCATTATTAATCCAGGCTGTTTATCGGCGTTGGCCTGGTACTCGGTAGGAAGGAGATATCCAGAAGTGATTATAAAAATCTTTTTTTTTAGTATCTTACTATTTTGTATTCCAATGATTTCTAAGTTTGGTTTCGCCCAAACTCAACCCCAAGGCCTGGTAAAAAAAATTTTTCCAAATGGACTTACTGCTGTTATCAAGGAGAGCCCTAGGGCCCCGGTTGTGGCAGTGCAGGTCTGGGTCAAGGCAGGCAGCGCTTATGAGAAGGATTCCCAGGCTGGCATAACGCATCTCATCGAACACATGATCTTCAAAGGGACCGAAAAGAGAAGGGCAGGGGAGCTTGCAAGGATAATAGAGTCCCTTGGGGGCACCATAAATGCCTATACCTCTTATGATTACACTGTATATCACTGTGTCGTGCCCAGCACTTATCTCGCTACAGCGCTCGATGTCCTGGATGATGCGGTTTTTCATTCCATCTTCGATCAGGGGGAGCTGGAAAGGGAAAAGAAGGTTGTCCTGGAAGAGATGCGCATGAGAGAGGACAGGCCCAAGGTGATGCTATATGAAGATCTGATGAAGACCTCTTATTCCTCATATCCATATAGACGTCCCATCATCGGCTACGAGAACACGGTGATGTCTTTGACAAGGGAAGACATCCTCTCCTATATGGCAGAAAGATACAGGCCTTGCAATATTGCTGTGATAGTTGTTGGAGATGTTGATCCAGATAAGGCCGAGGACTTGATCGGTCAGTATTTTGGTAGGGAAAAACGTTCTTCCTGTACCCCTTTGGTCTTTCCTCAAGAGCCGAGACAGACCGAACCGCGATATAGTGTCAGGCCAATGGATTGCCAAGAGGGCTATCTTGCCATCTCTTTTTCTGGTTTACCATCCTTCAAGGATAGTGATGTGCCAGCCCTGGATCTGTTGTCTGCCTACCTGTCAGATGGAGAAAGTTCTTTGCTCGTGTCCATCTTGAAGAATAGGCTCCAGATAGTCCATTCAATCCATGCCTCGGCATTCACGCCGGAAGGTCCAGGGCTTTTTGAGATCACGGCAAATATTGACCCAGACAAGACGAGACACGTGCTTGTTCAGACCCTGTCGGAACTGTTCAGGCTCAAGGAGACCGAGATCTCGCCAAAGGAGTTGAAAAGGGCGAAGACCCAGGTGTTGACCGATTTTCTATTCAGCCAGGAGACCATGGAAGGGGAGGCAAGAAAACTCGGTGTATTTCAAACCCTCGCAGGAGATGCCGCCAAGGAAAGAGATTATCTTGAAAAGATCAAACAGGTGACAGCATCCGATATAAAGGAGATCTGTCGGAAATATTTTGACCCCAATGCCGTAAATGTTGTCATGGTAAGGCCTGAAAATGCCAGGATAGCCTTGGACCGGGCATTTGTTGCTGGTGCAATACAACAGGCATTGAGCGATGTCCATGGCCAGACAAACGGTGTGGCGACTGGTTCAGCCGCCAAGATAAAACGTTTTAGTCTTGCCAGCGGCGTCACGATCCTTGCCATGGAATCCCATGATCTTCCCACAGTAGCCGTCAAGGTGGTGTTCCCTGGTGGGCTGAGATACGAGACACCTGAGAACAATGGGATATTCAACCTCCTGGCAAAGGCCTGGAACAAGGGTACAACCCTACATAGCGCAGACGCCATCGCAGAGATCACCGATGGCATGGGGGCCACGATTTCAGGTTTTTCAGGTCAGAACTCCTTTGGGATCCAGGGGAGATTTACCAGCGAGACCTTTAGAAAAGGCCTGGGCCTGTTGGTGGAGATCCTCCTATCCCCCACTTTCCCTCAAAAAGAGGTGGAAAAGCTAAAGCCCTTGATACTGGCCCAGATCAGGCAGCAGGACGATTATCTCCCTGGTGTGGCCGTTCGGGAATTCAGAAAGCTGCTCTTTTCTCCCCATCCTTATGGAATGAATATATTGGGCAGGCCAGAGACGGTGATCAAGCTGGATTCCGAGGACCTGAAGCAGATTTACAGGTCTTATGTAGTGCCGGATCGGGCAATCATCTCGGTGGTTGGCGACATTGATGCGGAAAATCTTAGACAGGAACTCGATATCTTGTTGAGATCCTGGCAGAATGAATCAAGCCTCTTTCTGCCCACGCCCCCAGATCCAGAGCCACTTTCATCTCCAAGGATTGTGTCCATCCATAGGGAGAGGCAACAGGAGCACATAGTTCTTGGATTTATGGGCCCGGGCCTTACGAGTCAGGACCGTTTCCCACTCGAGGTCTTGAATGCCATCCTTTCTGGCCAGGGTGGTAGGTTGTTTACGGATCTACGGGATCAGAAGGGCCTGGCCTATTCTGTGACCTCTTTCACTGGTTTCGGGATCGATTATGGATCCATTGCCTGTTATATAGCATGTGAGCCCCAAAAGAAGAACGATGCAGAGAAGGGATTGTGGAGTGAGATCTATAGGGCCCAAAAGGAGGCCCCTCTTGCCGGGGAAATAGATAGGGCCAAGAACTGGCTGATAGGACGCTATCAGATCTCCCTACAGACCCCTGGTGCAAAGGCCATGGACATGGCACTCAACGAACTCTATGGCCTGGGGTATGATTTCTCCGATAGATATCCAGAAAAGATCAGAAAGGTTACTGCCAGACAGGTACAGGAAATGGCAAAGAAGTATTTCAGCTCCCAGGCATATGTGTTAGTTACAGTGGGTCCTTAGATGATCAAGAGAATATGCCTCGTTGTCAAACATAGAGATCAGAGGCCAGCGGTAGCGGCCCGCAAGATTGAAGAGCACCTCAGGGCAAGAGGTGTAGAAGTCCATCCTGGACCAGTGGAGGAAAGGGATGAGGCCATAGTAGTCATCGGTGGGGATGGTACGCTTCTGCATGTGGCAGGGCAGGCATTTGTTGCCGAAATCCCTGTGCTCGGCATCAATGCCGGCGGTTTGGGTTTCTTGACAGAGGTGCATCTCGATGAAATGTTGGAGGCCTTGGATGCCCTTGTGGAAGGCACTTTCACCCTGGACAGGCGTATGGTTCTGGGTGTGAAGGTCAGGGGTGTCTCCTCTCAGGTTAAAAGAGAATATCTTGCATTGAACGAGGCTGTGATTACTAAAGGCGCCCTCTCCAAGATCATCCAGATAAACTCCTGGGTAAATGATACCTTTCTTACCGTTTATAGAGGAGACGGACTGATAATCTCCACTGCTACTGGTTCTACTGGTTACAATCTTTCCGCTGGTGGGCCGATCATGTACCCAAGTCTCGAGGCCATAGTGTTGACCCCTATCTGCCCTTTTGCCCTGAGCTCCAGGCCCTTGATACTGCCAGGCAATTCTCTCATACGGATTCAGGTCGAGGACACAGCGGAAGAGGTGTGTCTGGATGTGGATGGTCAGTCTGGGCTTCGGTTGGAACGGGGGGATGTTATTGAAATACAGAGGATGCCAGGATATCTAAAACTTATCAAATCTCCCCACAGGGACTATTTTACTATCCTCAGGGAAAAATTGGGCTGGACAAGGGGGATGAGCTATCCAGATCAAGCGAAGTCCCTCTCTAAGGGCCCCTGACTCACCTGGAGCCAGGGGCTCGGTGGTGCGATTTTATCAGGCCTCGCCTTCTTCCTTCTTTATCTTGGCCATGAGACGTTCCTTTTCCCGTTCCATGGCCTCTTTTCCTGCCTCCAATGCCGTTTCCAGCACGGTCTTCTTGGTTTCGACTACCTCCTTGCTTTTCTCCAGGAGTTCAACAGCCTTTTCTTTGACTTCATCGGCTACCTTGAGGGCCTCGTCTCTGGCAGCAGAGGCCTGATCCTTTATGAGTTCTCTTGCCTCAGGGCCGGATTTTGGCGTGACAAGCAGTGCCAGACCCGCTCCGACTGCGCCACCCAGCAAAAATGCCAGTGCTACGCTTCCAGCAGAGTAACGACCATCATTCATTTGAGTCACCTCCTTTGGTATGGGTGTCCTTGGTGTTTATGTTTTGGGTGAGATATTCCAATGACCTGCGAGCCCCGACTGCCATACTGGCAAGTTGAATCGCAAGTCCAGTAAGCCCGCCTCTTACTATGCCTGTGGCCATTTTTACAGTTTGGCCAGCCTCGTTGACTGCCTCGAACAGGTTGTCTGTTGCCCTTATCTTGTCCTGGATATCCTCGGTGATCTCTTTTGCCCCTGTTACGAGCTCCTTTGTCTCCACGAGGATTGGAGGCACTTCATTTTCAAGCCTTTTCTCCAAGACCTTTTCGAGCTCTTGATAGGATGTTGCAGTTTGGGATATCACATCCATGAGTCTGGAGGCATCCATCTGGAGATTTTCCACATGGGAACTCGTATCCAAGATGGTCTCCCTTACACTTTCTTCAAGCTCCCTAATACCTTGTACAGCAGGCCTGATCTCTTTCAGCAGTCTGTTTATGGAGTCAACGCTGGAATTTAATCTATTCAATGTGCGGAGTATCCCCCTTACGAGTAAAGCAAAGAGAGACAAAAAAATCCCCAGTGCCAATGCGATCAACATGAAGTAAAGCTGATCTGTCGTCATATTGTTTAACAGATTTTGTAGGGGCACGATCTCCTCCGCTTCTTGTTTCTAAATTGATATCTGTTTATACCAGACAATAAGCAGGCGGTCTCTGATTTTCAACTTAATTGGCCCTTTTACGAATCAGGAAAGATATCCAGCCATACAATGAGACATGAACCGATTGGATGGGCATTTTAGTAGCTGCCATCATCAAAAAATGTGAAACTGCTGATTTTTTTATTTCTGTTAGATTTTTTACCATGATTATTATGTCGTTTTTGACAAATAGAAATTGAAAATAGCAACAGGTTATATTATTAATGATTTTTATCACTATCATTCATTTTGTTTCATGCTTATTTGTTTTTTTAAGAGATCTCCGGAACGGTCCTCAAGAGGCATCGAACATCAATGTGCAACTGAAGAGTTTTCTAAAAGGGGGGAAAGAAAATGAAAAATTTAGTGGTTTATTCTTCCAAAACCGGTAACACAAAGAAACTGGCCGAGGCCATCTATGAACACATTCCTGAAGAAAAAGAGATAAAACCTGTCTCCGAAGCCCCTGATCCCGAAGGATATACCTTTATTGCTGCAGGCTTCAGGATTGAAAATGGGGAACCTGACAAGGAAATACAGGAATACCTGAAGAAGATATTGGAAGATTGTCAGGTGTTTTTGTTTGCAACCCATGCATCGGAAAGGGGATCTGAAGTCGTAAAAAATGCAATGAAAACAGCGAGAGAGCTTGTCAAAAGGGCCAGGGTTGTAGGAGAATTCGATTGCCTGGGAGAGGTCCCAGAGGATAAACTTCAAGAGGCCAGAGGGCAATCTCCACTGCCCGAGTGGGTCAAGGATGCAGAAAAGGCAAAAGGTCATCCCAATGAAGAGGATATAAGGGAGTTGTTGAAGCTTTTGGATAGCCTGGATCTGCCTTGGTAGTAGGCGTCGTTGATTCTTTCGCAGTGGGGCCTTCTCCATTAGAGATATAGGAGAGGGCCGTTCATCCCAGATTACGTACTTCCCGTGCCTGAAAAACAAAACAATTCCTTTGAACCCAGATTATGCACTCCAAATGCCTGAGTAAAGATTTTTTACAAAAAATCAGGTAGTTATCTACATTTTTTCCAGATAGATACGTTCACCCAAAAGCGAGAGAACCTATCCGTGACAAGTCCCCTGGTGATTGACACCATGAGGGGCTGACAATCGTGCCGAATCCACCTTGTTGTCGGACAGTAGGGAAAAGGCCAGTTATATCGCTATCCAAATAGTTCTTATTGCAACTAATAAATACGAAAATGTTGCTATATGTATTGTTTGCCTGTGCCTCTATAATCAACATCATACCCAAGAAATGTCTTGTATAGTCTAAGTGATCCCATAGCAAAGTGAAAAATATATCAAAATAAAAATAACAATAACATGGTTAAGTATTCTTGAGCGAATTGAAAAAAAGTGTATAGTTTGGTCGCATTGTATTTGTTTGATGTGTCCTTTTTCACTTATTCTCTCTAAAAAAGGGGCTTAATGGGGTTCGTATCGATTGTGATGAAAAAGGTGGGGAATAGCTGTGATTATCACTATTGACGGGCCGGCAGGTGCAGGTAAGAGCTCGGTGAGTAAGGAGTTGGCCAGGAGGTTGGCTCTGACATATTTGGACAGTGGTGCCATGTATCGCGCCCTGGCACTTTATATGTTGGAAAAAGGTGTCGATATAGACGATGAGGCAGCAGTGACGGAACACCTGGACCATGTGAAGATAGGCTTTAAAAATGGCTCTATCTATCTTGGTTCCAGGGACGTTTCAGATCTCATACGCACGCCTGAGATAGATGTGGCATCTTCAGCCGTCTCCAGGATCCCTGCTGTTAGAAAGTATCTTACCCAGCTCCAGAAAGAGATCGGGAGAAAGGGCAATATTGTGGCAGAGGGAAGAGATATGGGTACCGTTGTCTTTCCCGAGGCGGATTTTAAGTTTTTTTTGACTGCCTCACCAGAGGAAAGGGCCAAAAGGAGAATGGCCCAGTTGGAGAGCAGGAAGAAAAATATAGTAAAGCATGAAATTATATTGCAGCAAATTAAAAAACGTGATAAAGCTGATACCAATAGGGCTATTGCGCCCTTAAGGCCGGCCAATGATGCTATTGTTATAGATTCCACAAATCTATCCTTTCAAGAAGTGGTAGAGAAGATCATTGATATAATACATGAAGGGAAAAAGAGGTAAAAAAGTGACGAAGATGAAACCCAGTAAAGAAGAATTCACCTTTAGTGTGGACAACTGCCTTGGTTTTATTGCAAATAGGTTGGTTAAGTCCTTTCTAAAGGTATTAGATCACAAATTGACGGATTTCAACCTGACAGGGGCCCAGTTCTGTGTCCTGACAAAATTGTTCGAAGAAGAAGGGCTCACCCAGACGCAGCTTGCCCAGAGACTATATATCGAGAGCCCCACCCTGGTCAGGACCTTGGACAGGTTGGAAGAGGCAAATCTGATAGAAAGACGCAGGGTTCCTGAAGATCGTCGAGCCTTCCATATCTTTCTGACGGATAAGGGTCGGTCCTTGGAAGATCTTCTCATGGAGAAAGGTCGGGAAGTCCATGAGATCGCTGTACAGGGTATGACCAAGGATGACGTTCAACAACTGAAAGACATGTTGTTTCTCTTGTGGCATAACTTGGAAGAAGGGGCAGAGGAGTTGGCCAAATAATTCAGAGTGAAGCTATCGAAAGCAAATACCATTTGTCCCTTCCTGATCCTGTGTTTTTTATTGCCGGCCCTTCAAGCCTGCTCTCAAAAAGCAGTGATAGTCACGGCAGATCCAGATATAATAAAAGGATGCGATGGCTCTTTTGCCCTATTGGGCAGTCAGAGCAACTCGGCCAGAGGTCTTCTTTTGAGACTCTGCACCCGGGATCTTTCTGGTATCCTGGAGATGTCAGGGTTGGATCCAGGGGAAAAGGGGGAAATCCAAAGACTTCTCTGTACTTCTTCTGGTAGTCCAGAAAAATTTAAAAAATTTTTTTCACAACTCACCCCAAGGCAAAGATCGGCCCTGACAAGGGCATTCGAGTTCTTTGGTTATGAGATAAACGGGTACGGATGTTGATGGTTGAGCCTCGTTTTGTCGATGAACCTCTTGAGGCCCTCGTGCCGAATGTGGAGCTGAATCAGGTTGCAGCTGGTCCAAGGGAAGCTATGCAATCCAGATGATCATTGTTTCCAGGTTGGAAACAGTTTGTTTATTACATTCAATATGTTTTGCAAGCGAAAGGGCTTGGAAATAACTTCATCTATACACTTGCCTGAAAGGTCCTTGCCTTCATAACCTGCCCCCCATCCAGTCATGAGGACTACAGGTATGTCCTGGTTTTTCTCCTTTACGGCCTTGGCTATTTCCCATCCGCTTATTCCAGGCATGCCGAGATCTGTTAATACGAGATCGAAATCTTCATCTTTTATGATATCCAATGCCTGTTCCGAAACACTGCATGCTATGACTTCATGGCCTACTTCCTTTAACATGAGCTTGATGAGATCAACGATCTGTGGTTCGTCATCGATTACCAGGATCTTTAGGTTCCGGGTCCCTGAAATCTCTGGCCCTTCTTCTTGTTCCAATGTCTCCTCCTCGACTTGGGATTGACAGGGAAGAATTATGCTGAACGTGGTGCCAAGGCCTTTTTCAGATTCTACCTCTATTTTCCCTCCAGCATTTGTAACTAGACCATAGACAATACTGAGGCCAAGTCCAGAGCTGCCCACATCCTTGGTGGTGAAGTATGGGTCGAAGATATGTTTCTTCGTGTCAGGATCCATGCCAGTGCCAGTGTCAGAGACATCGATTACGGCCTTGGAATCCATCAGATAGGTTTTGATTTTGATCTTACCGCCTTTGGGCATCGCATCAACGGCATTGAGGATGAGGTTGGTAAGGATCTCCCTCAATTCATAGCCGGGCATGTCTATGATCAAGGAGGAATCGAGTTCCGTTTCTATCTCTACGAGGCATCCCTTTTTCTGGCAGCTATCCTTCCACATGGGTTTTGTAAGCTCGACTGCCTCCATCACTATGTCGGCGATACAGGTTGTCTGTTTGGTATCGGTCTTGGGGGAAGAGGTTTGGCGCACGAAACCCTGTAATCGTTTTATTGTCTTCGCCCCATCCTGTACACATAGTTCTATGTTTTTGAGGCGTTTGGCATAGGGGGTATTGTCAAGCTCCAGTTGTAATAGCTCGACATTGCCGAGTATGGCCATTAGCAGGTTGTTGAAATCGTGGGCAATGCCTGCAGCCATGGAACCAAGTGCCCTGAGTTTTTCTTCCCTGATCTTTCGTTCAGAGTCTTCATGCTGGTCCGAGATGTCATGGATGACGATTATACCACCTTGCTTTTGGTCATTTTTATCTATTATAGGATGGAAAAATATATCTGCCAGAAAAGTGGTGCCATCCTGTCTCAGAAGCCTTACACCGTGGAGTTTGGCAAGGTGTTTCGTCTTTATTGCCTTTGAAATGGAAAGAAAGGCAGTGGTATCGAAAAAGAACCTGCCCAGGCCTTCCTTGATGATATCTTCTTCATTACACTTGAGGAGCTTTTTGAAACCACGGTTTATCTTTCTTATTTCGCCTGATGCATCTGTCAGGCAGATTCCCTGGGGAGCACTATCTATTGCAGCCTCGAGGTATTCTATGTTTTGGCCCTTTTCCCCTTCCTGTTGTGTCAGTGCCCTGGTATTTGCCTCAACGATATTTTGTATGTGGTAATGGCTGTTGTTCAGGAGTTCGTGATATTCTTTTTCTTGGATGATATGTCCCATCACCTGGGTAATGATGATGAGATTTCTTTTCAGGTGGTTGGAAAAGGGGCGTTTTTTTGTGGAACTCAGATTGAGAACGCCCTTTGAGGAGATGGGCAGGCAGGCCATGGAGGCGGGGATGAATTTGGCGTTTTCCACCTCTGGAATCTTGTCTTTGGCACTATCTTCAATGAACAGGGGCTGTTGTGAATCAAAGACAGCCCAGGCTATGCTTTCCCCCCTTTTGAAATAGAGGTCCTTGTTGTACTCAATCTTTTTCTTGGTCTCCATCAGGACCTGGCTGAGCCCTTTTGCTGCCACCAATCTGAGGACTTCTCTCTGGGGGTCATAGAGTAGCAGGGAGATGTTTTCGAAGGGGGTCTCTTCGGCCAGAATATCAACGATGATGCTACAAAGATCCTCGCTGGAGTGGGCACTTGGACTGAGTTCTATCAGTCGAAGTACGATACCGAGGGCCTCCATGTGCCTCATGCGATCCTTTTCGAGCTCTAAGACGGTTTTTTTTATCCTGGCCAGATCCATATGTCCTGATTCGAGATTCATGCCTACTTAGAAGCCATTTTCTTACTGCGTTCCAACGAGCACAGAGGCTATCTGGCATACCTCTTCCTTCAATTCCTCTGCCTTTTCCGTGAGGATATCCAATCTGTCAAAGTCTATACCTGCCAGTGCCATGACCCGTGGATTTGGAAGGTCTACCTTCGCCCCCCTCTTTTCAGTTTCCTCCAATGTCCTGGCAATGAATGCGCCAATCTGCACGAGTGCACACTCCCGTGCGTACCTTGTCGATGAAAATGGTTCGTGATGGTACTTGAGAGCTGCCTTCAATTTTTCCGAAAAGCCCCACTTTATGGCGAGCCAGCCCCCTATCTCTGTGTGAGATAGGCCATAGGCTTCCTCAGCCTTACTAATGGGCATATCTTTTTTCCTGCTTAAAAGGGCGATGCTATTGAATCTGTCAGGCATGGTGGCAGCAGTAGCCAAGCGCCCGAGATCATGGAGAAGGCCCATGAGATAGATATCTTCGTCCTGGATCCATTCGTGGTCCTTTGCCAGTTCCTTGCAGCAAAAAGAGGTCAGGAGGTTGTGGGTCCAAAACGTATAGAACGAAAACCCCTTTGGCAGGAGTTTTGGCTTGAATTGGTTTACCAGGCATATGGCCAGGCAAAGGTTTCTCACTTCCTTAATGCCAATGACCATTACGGCACGCTCCAGGTCCACTATAGACCTCCTGAAACCATAATAGGCGCTATTTGCTATCTTCAGAAGCTGGGATGTGAGGGCGGCATCCGATTTGATGGTGGCACTGATGTCGGTAAAGGTAGTGTTTTTGTCTGTGACCGATGCCAGGAGCCTGGCCACGATAGGACTTGGAGCAGGCAGATATTCCAACTCCGCTATCTTGCCTTGTGCCTCTTCTACGATTACGGTATTTTCCATAGTTTTTACCATTTGGGTCTCATCTCTTGTATCTATATCGGCGGATAAAAGAGAAGGTCTTTAATTATTTTTCAAAAAGTTGGAGAAGGATCAGTTGTCCTGTTGAATAGCCTGATTGGAGACAAGGACCAGGGGCCTCAATAAAGGTGAATCTTGCCTGTACACAAAGGGAAAGCTTATTCCTTTTTTGGGGAGCCTTGTGAAATCCTTTTCCCTGAGGATCAAAAAGAGTCTTTCCCCTGCCTCTGTCTTTTCCAAAAATTCAGCCAGATGGAGCCTTGGGATCCTTCTGTGGAGGTAAAAGGTGCATTCCTCATCCCAAAAGCCCAGATAGAATAGGGGATTGGAATCAACTATCTTGGCTACGTTGTGGCAAAAAGGTCTGGCATCTTTGTGCTTGTAGAGCGCTGGGATGAGGACAAGGCTTGATAGGAGAAAGACACAGCACATGTGCAAGGCGTAGGGGAGGACGATGTTTTCCACCTCATGGCCATCATTACCCTTCATGTAGAAAAATAGACCTGAGAACCCTATAATCAAAAGGGCCAGAAAGGCTGGCAGGTACTTGGGTAGGCTATATAAGAAGAACAACATGCTATTGGACACGGGTATATCCTTCAAGAAGGTATTCCATGTCGTAGGCGCCAAGAAGACAACCACCGAGGCAGAAAGCGAAAGGCAAAGCCCTGTAAGAATCAGGATCGTAAACGTGAGGAGTATGATGAGTTTTAGAGGCTTTAACCTGTCGCGGCTGTCCAGAAAGTATCTAACTGTGAGATATGAGGCGACAGGATAGACGGGAAGGATATAATCACTTCTTTTCGATAAGGCCATGGAGAAAAAGAGAAAAACAAAAAGAAGATAGATAAATGACAGTCTCGATAACTCGTCCTTGTTCTTCCAATCTTTTATTATTTCATAGGTCCAAAATGGGGCAGCAATGCTCCAGGGGAAAAATCCTGTCAGAAAATAGATCGGGTACGAATATATCGGAGAGTGGTTGAATTCCTTGAAGGTCCCGCCAGGGATGAGGTTGGTGAAGCGTGACAGGTTTTCTTCAAGGATAAATCTGTGGAAAAACCTGAAATCCGTCTCTATGCTTGCAGTCACGAACCAAGGTATGGTCATGAGAAGAAAGAGGAGCATACCTTTTCCCAAAAAGATATGTCTGATTAGCCTCCACCTCTTTTCAATGGCCAGGTAAAGAAATACCGGTATGAAGACAATGATTGCCCCTACCGGCCCCTTTAGCATCACTGCCACCCCTGCTGAGATGAAAAATGCCCAAGGGATCTTTTGGGGATTCTCGGTCCTTTCGCCTTGGCTGTCCATGATGGCCTTGTATGCTGCCCACAGGCCAAAGAAAGAGGCAGCGGTGAAGCTCATGTCTATCCTGGCCATTTGAGACATCCAGAATACCTTTATGCCAGAGATGAAAATAAAACCACTCAGGGCAGCAGCCATCCAATACTCTCCATGATAGGGGAGTCTAAAGAACAGATAGATGATGAGGCAGGCGGAGATCAGGGAGGGCAACCTTGCTGCAAGCTCCCAGTTAGGACATACCCGCGAGATGAGCGCAATGGTCCAGTAGAAAAGGGGAGGCTTGTCCAGGTCTTCCTGGCCATTTAGGTGGTTGATGAGTATGGATGCCCCCTCGATGAATTCTCTTGCTATTTCGGCAGACTCTGCCTCGAGGGTCTCTGTGAGTCCCCTGGTGGATGCGAGATAGAGGCTTGCTGAAAATATCAGGAGGATGGAACACAATAGGGCAAAGACATGGGGTCTTGATAACCCAAGGGGGAGTATTTGGGGGTTGTCGAACATCTTGTGATACAAAGTTCTCAGCCCTCTTCGAATAGGTGAAGGATTGCCTTGGGTTCAAATTCCAAGGCCTGCATGGCAGGATATAATCCAGATACTATGCCAATCAACATGGAAAGTAGTATGGAGACAAAGGCCGTTTTCCAGGGGAGGAAAAATGGCCACCTTGCCAAGAACTGTACTGTAAGGGCCAATAAGACAGAGATAACGATTCCTGCTCCAGAGCCCACTATGCTCAGTATCATGGATTCAGTCAAAAACTGGAGGAAGATGTCTTTCTTCCTGGCCCCTGTCACCCTTTTTATGGCTATTTCCAGTATCCTTTCATAGATGGACAGGGCCATTATGGCAAGTATGCCCAGTGTGCCAACACTGAATGCTATGGATGCCACCACTCGGCTGAGAACTGAAAAGAGGTGGAGTGTCTTTGAGGTGGTACTTTGAAGTTCCTGGTAAGTGCTTACAGTAAAGTCTTTCTTTCCATGCCTCTTCAGTAGTAGTTTTTGGATATCGCCCATGGTTTTTTGCAAGACTCCTCGGTCCCTGGCAACTATTACCGCACCATCCAGGTAATCTACATTTTCCAAGACCTTCATGTGGGTAGTAAGGGGGACAAGGATTACTTCATCAAAGTCTTCGTTGCTAAAACTGCCCCTTTTTGCCATCACCCCAGCTACTCGAAAGGGCATGCCAGAAAGATAGATTGTTTGCCCCACTGGATTGCCCCTGAAAAATTCATCGGCAACCTTGGCACCTATCAGTGCGATCTTTGAAAAGGTTTCCAGATCTCTTTGGAAAATGGTGCGTCCAGAGCTCAAACTATAGTCAAGAATGGTACTGTAGTCTGGTTCTACTCCTTTGACCACGAGGGTTGAAGAATTTATGACCGTCTGCACTGGAACACCTTTCTGTTTGAAGGCGCTGACATCTTTCACCAATAAGATCTTTCTGATGGCCTCTATGTCAGATGGCTTGAGGGTCGTATATTTTGACAGGCGAATTCTCCTATGTCCTATAGACCTTATCTCGCCTGGTAGGAGCATGATGAGGCTGCCCCCCATCCTACCAAGCTCGGATTCTATCTTCCGACTCATTGCACCACTGATGCTGTCCATGAGGACGAGGGAGAGGACACCAATGGCTATGCCAAGCATGGCGATCAGTATCCTTTTCTTCTCATGGCGAAAATAGGCCAGGAGTTCGTTGAGTACAAGGGCTCTCATCTCTTTTTGCCTCTCTTATGTTGAAGACATGGGCCGGGATATGAACCAACGTTTGAAGTGCATGATCCGGGATTATAGCCTGGATTTCAAGGCGTGAACCATGTTCAGATATGCTGCTGATCTTGCAGGCATCCATACGGAGATGAGCCCTGTTGCCGAGGAGAAACATATAGCAAGGAAGAGGGATTTCATTGGAAACACCGTGGGTATCTTGAGAAGAGGGGTGATCCACCAGATAGCGAGAAAGCCAAGCAGGCTGCCCAGGACAGCACCCATTAGAGAGATGGTCAAGGCCTCTGCCATGAACTGGACTATTATGGCATCTCTTGTGGCACCAAGGGCCCTTCTGATCCCTATTTCCCAGGCCCTGACCCTGACATTTATGGCAAATATATTCGACATGACAAAACCACTTATAAACAGGGCTATAAGACTTGCAAGGCCCAGATACAGGGAAAGGGTCATATTGAAGATATTGAGAAACTTGCGCACTGTCTCAGGGGTTACTATCACATAGTCGTCCTTTTTGTGCCTTAGTGACAAGACCTCTTTGACCTGGGAAACTACATAGTCGTAATCCATGTCTTTTGCCAGCTTGAGTTTTATTGCAAATAGCCTTTTATATTCTGGTTCAATAAATTTTCTATAGGTATTTATGGGGATGATGAGTCTATCGTCCAGACTCTTGCCACTTGGCAATTTGCCCTTGGGGGCAAAGACCCCGATTATCCTGAAACTCGTCTTGGATATCTTTATGGTTTTGCCAACCGGGTCTGTATCTCCAAAGAAGAACCTGGACAGTTCAGTACCGATGATACATATCTTGGGAAACGATGAATATTCATCCAACCTGAAAAAGCGGCCTGTCTTGAGCCTGTAGTCGAAAACATTTAGAAAGTCCTTCATTGCAGAGACAGTGTATGCATTTCTTGCTTCTGCGCCCACAGAGATCCTTTTTTGTTTCAACATCAAGAAGGCGGCAGATCTGATCCCGTAGACCTGTTTCAGGGCCCTGAAGTCTTGGACATTCAGGCGGTAGGTCAGCCTCCTTACACTATTTTTATCCCCGAAGCCCGAGCGTACGAAGATGCTATTTGGTCCAAGGAGCTGGATTATGTTCTGGGCATTTTGATTGCTGCCCTCAATGGCAGCCACTATGAAGACCAGGGATGCAATGCCAAGGCTTATGCCGCTCAATGCAAAGAGGGTCCGGGCAAGGTTCTGCCTGAGGACCTTGAAGACCGTCAGGATGAAGAGATCCTTAGTGAGAAGTGATGCATCCATCCTTCAGGTATATGATCCTTCTTGCATATCTGGCCGTCTCTGGGTCGTGAGTAACAAGGATAATGGTTTTCCCCCTGCTGTTGAGCCTCGAAAGTATCTCCATGACCTGTCTCGAGCTTTTGGAATCCAATTGGCCTGTGGGTTCATCTGCCAGCACCACCTCAGGGGCATTTATAAGGCTCCTGACTATGGCTACCCTCTGTTTCTGGCCTCCAGAAAGTTCAGATGGCAGAAATCTTACTCGCTCTTCCATGCCCACCTCCCTTAGGAGAGACAGGGCGCGTTTATTGAAATCCATAGCCTTTGAACTATAGAGACTTGGGACCAGGACGTTCTCCAGGACATTCAGATATGGGATTAGGTAAAAGGACTGGAAAATAAAACCAAGACTCTCGTTTCTGATCTGTGAAAGGGAATCGTCGTCGAGCAAGGCAACGTCTCTGCCCTTGAAGAAATAGTTGCCCGAGGTAGGGCTGTCGAGGCAGCCTATTATATACATAAGGGTGGATTTCCCGCTTCCACTCGCCCCCATTATGGCCACAAAGTCGCCTTCTTCGATATCAAGGGTTATGTCCTTGAGGACCTGGACTTCCAGTTCACCCTGACGAAATATACGATTGATACCTCTGAGTTGTATCAGTGCCAAGTTCTACTCTTGATATAAGATTTCCTGGCCTTCTTTTATGCCAGCCTTTATCTCTGTGAATTTGCTATCGCTCGCTCCTATCTCGACAGGAACGGTCTTCTTCTTGCCGTTTATCCTGGCTATGACCACGTAGTGTCCATCCTTGAATCTTACAGCACTGTTGGGTACCATTAGTACGTCCTTTCTCGTCTTTGTGAAGATCTCGTTGTGGGTTGTCATCTGGATCCTGAGTCTTGGCTCGTTGTCGAACTCTGTAACCACAGCAATGTAGTAAACCACATTGTTTTGTAGGATTGGAGCTGGGTAAATCTGGGTTATTGTCCCCGAGTATTGATGCCTGACATAGGTATCTACCTTGAATCTGACTTTTTGTCCCACCCTAACCTTGCCAATCTCGGTTTCGTCTATGTATATGCGGTTTTCGATCTTGGTGTCATCGAGGATCTTCACAAATTGTGGGGCGTTCAGGCCAGCCACCACGGTTTCGCCTTCTTGGGTGGACACATATGATATCACACCGGAAAAAGGGGCCCTCAAGGTGGAGTATGAGAACCTTATCCTTGCCCGTTCCAGGTTGGCCTGGGCGATAGCCAGGGCCTGGGGATATTCATCCTTTAGTTTTTTCAATTCATAGGTAGCCTTTTCCACTGCAAGCTCTGAGGCCCTCAGACTGTCTTTGGCCTTTTGGAAGTTGGCCTTGCTCCTGGCATAGGCAGCCTCGGCCTTCCTGAGGGCCTTTTCAGAAGTGGAATGGGTAGATCGTGAAAAAAGTGCCTTTTGGCTATTCAGGTCCCATTTTGCAAATGAGAGCTCC
Organism: Deltaproteobacteria bacterium; assembly: GCA_026986785.1. Classification (GTDB taxonomy): domain Bacteria; phylum Desulfobacterota; class Dissulfuribacteria; order Dissulfuribacterales; family QOAL01; genus QOAL01. Next base: position 41,231 of record JALSNW010000031.1, read on the forward strand.
TGCCTTGTTGCTTCGAGTTCTCTTTCAGCATTGATCTTTAGTGCCTTTTGTCTTTCCAGTTCCTTTTCCTGTTTCTTTATGGCATTGTCATAGGTGGCCTCTACCTTTTGCAGCTCTGCCTTGGCCTTCTCCACATCTACCTGAAGTTCCCTGTTGTCTATGACAGCAATGAGATCCCCTTTCTTGACCCTGTCACCTATCTTGATGGGTTCTTTGACAACCATACCGGTAACCCGGGCCCCAAGGCTTATTTCTGCGCCTGTACATGGTTTTATTTCCCCAGTGGCCTCGATGGATTCGTGGATCGTCCCCTTTTTTACCACAAAGATCTCAAAGGGGCCATTTCGTGCCTTCTGTCTTTCCCTCTGCATGAAAACACCTGATATTATGGCTGCAATGCCTATGAGCACCACTGCAATAATGACATATCTTTTCTTTTTCATCTTTTATAGCCTTGAGTCGCATCGATGGCGGAAGGGAAGATGCCTGTCCTGGGTAAATGGCCTGCCAATGCCCTATAAAGCGCTATCCTGTATTCGATAAGCCTGAGTTTTTCATCTATCATCTTTATCTCCAATGAGTCCTTGTTGAGTTCTGTGGCCAGGAACCGAAGAAATTCCACTGTCCCAGCCTCATATTGGTTCTTGACCTGCTCAAGGGAGCTTTTGGAGAGTTGGAGGCGTTGTTCCATGTTTTTTAAAAGCCGTCTCTGTTGGGCCTCTTTGGCCAAGGCATCTTCGACCTCCCTGAGGGCGTTGAGAACCACACTGCCATAGTGGAAAAGGGCCTGCCTGGCAGCTGCCTCCCTCTTTTCTACCTCTGCCTCGAGGGATCCACCCCTGAAAACAGGGGTCAACAGGTTGGCAGCGATGGTTGCTATCCAGTTTTCGAAAAGGTCGTTCACCCTGGAGGCATCTGTCTCGGCTGATGCTGTCAGAGAAAGCCTTGGATATTGTTCTGCCACGGCCTGGGCCAGTCTGGCATTTGCTGCCCTGAGTCTCAGAAAGGCGCTTCGGCAGTCCGGACGTCTATTGATGAGTTTTATGGGCAAGCCTGTATCTGGCAAGGGGGGGATGGGTGGTAGCCTTTTTTTGATATCCACCTTGAGATCTTGAGGTGGTATGCCAAGAAGGACGGCAAGCTGATTCCTCAGTACCCTCATATCCATATTTTTTTTGATCCATTGGGCCCTTGTTGACTCCAAGGCCTGTTTTTGTTGAAGGGTATCCAGGATATCGGTCTGGCCAAACTCATACATGGAGGAGATTATGTCAAGGGACGTCTGATTGTCTTTTATCTGTCTGGCTATGATATCAAGCTGTTGGCCTATTGCCTGGATCTGAAAATAGGTCAGGCCGACCTCTGACGAAATGGTGATACGGGCTGTGTCGAGATCTGCCTCGGTAGCTGCCAGATCCAACATCGCTGCCTCTTTTCGTTTCCTGATCCTCCCCCACAGGTCAACCTCATAACTTGCCATGGCCTCGAGGGAAAGGGTGTCCTGGTTGAAGTATTTCGATTGGTCTCTGCCTGTGTTGTGGGATGCACCTCCGCTGATATCGAGCCAGGGATAGAGCTCTGCCCCAGCCTGTTTTGCCACTGCCCTGGCCTCAAGGGTCCGTTCCCAAACGGATTTCAGGTCCATATTGTCTCGCAAGGCCCTTTTAATCAACTGATTGAGCTCCTTATCGTTGAAGGAGTGCCACCAAAGCACGGGGTTAGGCTGTTTACCAGCTATGGAGAAGTTTTCCGGTAGGTCTACAGGTGCTCTTTCTGGTGCAGGGTGGAATCCGACACAGGCAGAAAGCATGGTCAATGCAAAAATAAGGGGCAGTTGGTATCTTGCAGGCCTGTATAGTTTCATGATCTGATATTTTGGTCTCTTTGTCTTTTCAGGCAAGTAGGATTTTTGTACCATACCTTTTCATGCTGGTGGATGAAACCATGAACCAAGGATATAGCTCCAATTCTGAATCGACCTTGGAAAAACGCCTCAATTTTTCCTTTGTAATAGAAAAAAAGTTGGCAGGCCTGGCACATCCTCGCCTTGTTCAGCCGGATTATCTGTGGGTGGACTTTTTATTCAAGAAAGGTGTCCGCCTACTTATAAATCTTACAGAATATGATTATAATCTCTCAGTCGGTTCGGAGATAGGTATATATCATTATCCTGTAGTAGATTTTGGTGTGATGTCATTGGACCAGATGGATTCCATTTGGGATCGCTACAAGGCCCTTGGCAGACATGAAGCCATGGCTGTCCACTGTTTGGCCGGAAGGGGGCGCACCGGTACAGTGCTGGCGTGTATAGTCGCCAGGGAATTTGACATGAAGCCCTTGGATGCCGTCTTCTTCATACGAAATCTCAGGCCAGGGAGCATAGAAACTGGGCAACAGGAGGAGTTCATAGAAGAATGGGTGTTTGCGCGCAGTTCTCCATGAGAAATTCTTTCTTGTCAGATCCCGTATTGTGTGTTACTTTTTTTGAAAAAGTAACAAAGAGGCCTTTATCATGCACATACCAGATGGCTATTTGAGTCCCCAAACCTGCGTAATCATGTACACAGCCTGCATCCCATTCTGGGTTATGTCTGGCAGACGGCTGAGAAGGAAACTGAACAGCAGGCTGGTGCCGCTATTGAGCATATTTTCTGCCTTTTCTTTTGTGGTCATGATGTTCAATATCCCTGTCCCAGGTGGTACTACGACTCATGCCATAGGTTCTGTACTCATGGCTATCTTGTTGGGGCCTTGGGCTGCTGTTACTGGGATCTCTGTAGCCCTTTTGATACAGGCCCTTTTTTTTGGAGATGGGGGCATCCTGAGTTTTGGCGCAAATGCCTTCAATATGGCAGTTGTGATGCCTTTTGCAGGTTATTATGTCTATCGGTTCCTGAATCTCACACGTCCAAAGACACCTGTGAGACAGGCCCTCAACGCTGCTGTTGCTGGTTACGTGGGGATCAATGCCGCAGCATTTGTGACTGCCATAGAGCTTGGGGTTCAACCCCTGTTTTTCAAGGCGCTTGACGGCACACCCCTATACTGCCCTTATGGCCTCGCCCAGACGATTCCGGCAATGCTATTTGCTCATCTGACGGTAGGAGGTATTGCCGAGGCAGTTGTAACCGGTGGGGTATTGCTTTTTCTCAGGAGATCTATGCCTGAGATAATCGTGGATCTCAAGATAGAGGCTGTGGCATGAAGAAGATCAAAGGACTGTGGATCTGGGTATTTTTCATTTGTCTCGCCACCCCTGCAGGGCTCATGGCTGGTGGAGATGCCTGGGGTGAGTGGGGCAGGGATTTCTTCCAAAAGGTACTGGGATTCGTGCCAGAGGGGATAGCGAAGTATTCCGGGGCCTGGCATGCCCCTTTCAGGGATTACAATATTCCAGGTTTTGGAGAGGTTACGGGCTATATCCTTTCTGCCATAGCTGGCATAGGTCTGATAATGGGTGCGGTATGGCTCTTGGCAAGGGGTCTTTCAGGGAAAAACGGGCCACAGGATTGAGACAGAAACCACACTTGCCCGTGATAGAGCCCCTGAACCGTTTTCTGCGAAACCGGATGGGATAGGACAAGGGGCCATGGCTATGGATTTTGTTGGAAAAACCCTTCTCGATACCACCAGGGCCATAGAGCAATCGGTATTCCAGCTGGATCTTTCCTCGGAAGACGGCTTCCTACAAGGCCTTGATCCAAGGGCAAAAGTAATTTGCTTCCTGTTGTTACTTTTGCTTACTGCGTTTTCCAAGGGCCTTTGGATGATGTTTTCGACCTATTTACTCACTGTAGCCCTGGCCATGGCCTCCCGGATACCACTTGGTTTTTTCATAAAGAGGGTCTGGCTTTTCATACCGCTTTTTACTGGACTCATCGCCCTGCCAGCCCTTTTCAATATCGTTACCCCAGGAGACAGTATTTGGACCCTGGTGGTCTTCAACAGTCCGATCTCCTTTGGGCCGTTTGAGTTTCCTGCATACTTAGCCATTACACAGCAGGGCCTCACTACTGCAGCCATGTTGATTCTAAGGGTAGCTGTATCTGTTTCCCTCGCCATACTTTTGGTGCTGACCACCAGGTGGATGGACCTGTTACGTGCATTGTCCATACTCAAGGTTCCACAGGTAGTGATCCTCGTGACAGCCATGACCTATCGTTATATTCATCTCTTCTTGAGGAATCTCGAAAACATGCTTCTGGCAAGAAAGAGCCGTCAATTCGCCCCTTCTGCAATGAAGGACCAACATGGCTGGATCTCCTCCCGATTGGGGGCCCTGGTGGCCAAATCCTATCACCTTAGCACAGAGGTGCATCTGGCCATGGTGTCAAGGGGTTGGTCTGGCACTCCAAAAGGCCTGGAACAATTTCATTTCAAGGCGAAGGATGCAGTTTCGGTGGCTGTAGCCTTCATCCTTTTCAGCTCAGAGATTTTGTTTGATAAAATCTACTGAGTTTCCTACATTGTCCTGTAATGTCCTTGTCTGAAAGTGCAATAATGGATGTCCAGATCCCGGTTTTTGAATTTGAGAAGCTCTCCTTTGCCTATCCAGGGCAAGAGAGCGAGCCAGCACTTGTCGGCCTTGATCTTGAGGTTGGCAGGGGGCAGTGCGTATGCATATTGGGGGCAAATGGCTCTGGAAAATCCACTCTACTAAAACTTCTCGATGGGCTGTATCTGCCTTCGTCTGGGACCTTCAAGGCATTTGGTCAGGAGATCACCGCACGACTCATGGAAGATAAGCAGTTCAACTCGCATTTCAGGAAGAGGGTGGGGTTTGTGTTTCAAGATCCAGACGTGCAACTCTTTCTGCCTACTGTAAGGGATGAGATAGCCTTTGCCCCATTGCAGGCAGGTTTTTTGGACAAAGATGTAATAGAGATGGTTGAGAGTACGGCCTCTGATCTGGGCCTTGAAAGGCTATTGGACAGGCCGCCTTACCGTCTGAGCACGGGTGAGAAAAAGAAGGTGGCCATAGCATCTGTGGTTACCCTGGATCCCGAGGTCTGGCTCATGGACGAGCCCACGGCCAGTCTTGATCCTCAGACCCAGAGTTGGATCATAGATTTTATCATAGGCCTGAAGGAAAAGGGACGCACCTTGGTAATTGCAACACATGATCTGGAAATCCCTTATGTTGCTGCTGATCTTTGTTATGTCATTGGCCAGGATCATAGGCTTCTGGCCTCTGGAAGCGCCAGACAAGTCCTTGAAGACCAAGGCCTTCTTTTAGAGGCCAATCTTATTCACAAACACCGCCATCTCCACAATGGTCTCATCCATAGCCACCGTCATGACCACTGGCGTTAAAGGGCAAATTGAGGCTATATCCCAGTCCGAAGCCAAGAAGCTTGCGATCCCAGATTCATCTGTCGTCACTATCCACAGGATAACATGCCCAGATGTAGAACTCCTTGCCGAGCTTGCCAAATTCCAGGAAAGGATCTTCTCTGGACACAGGCACAATAGGCTGGCCGAGCTTCTCGAAGCGGTGTCCCTTCAGGATTCTCAAGTAGTCTATCTGGCTCGTCGACATGGGCAGATATGTGGCTTCGTCTTCTTGAAGCGCAGGTCCAGGAAGGGCGAGTGGGTGGTACGCGGCATTGGTGTGGACAGGAGCTACAGGCGCAGAGGGGTCGGCAGCGCCCTTCTTACAAGGGCAATAGCAATGGTAAAAAGAATCAAAGGAGATGGCTTGGTGTCTTATGTAGACGTGAACAATAGGGCATCGTTGAGGCTTCACGAAAGGATGGGTTTTGCCTTTCGGCAAGACCCGACTCTTCCTGCTCCCAGGCTGCGCTTCAGAATGGTTTTCTCACAATAATCCAGGCAATGTTTGCCCTTTCAGCGGGTTGATTTGTAGATTGAGCTATCTATGGCATTTGTAAGACACCAATAATCATAGGCACCATTGCTTTTTGGTGCAAATTCATAGATGGTATCTCCAGTGTTAGGCGCTTCTGCCAGGCGTACGTTTTGTCGTATAAGGGATATATAGGATTTAGATGAAAATACAATGCAGGCCTTTGAAGTACATAATCTCGGATAATGATTATCAAAGATAGTATGGTAAAAGGATATTCTGACAAGCAACATGTAACCAAGGTTACATTGCCATAAGGCAACCATTCCATGATCCGTACTCTTTTTATAATGGCCATATATAAAATGGCATTAAATGTTTTTGCAGCCAGATGAAATAGTAAGATTATATATCTATTTTTCAATTCTAAATTAATTAGAACATTATTTCATATAAATCTTGGCAAAAGTTTCTCATTTTAATCTAATTTGTATCTTTAAGATTCGATCTCTTTAGCCTTTTTAGGCACTTGACTATCAAGTCTTATCAAACTATAATTAAACTTCAAATTTTTGTTAGTCTCATTCACCATGCTTTCCATGCTTTCTGCCTATAGATCTACTTCATATATATTATCTCTTCCCTATATTTAATCAAAAGCCCCCTTTGTGACGATTGAGATCTTACGGAGTCTTGTTTTGACAAAAAGTTACCAATATGAAGGACGATAATTATATACCTGGACAAATAAAAGATCATTTTGGCCCACCCTTTGAGAGAAACCTCATTATCACCCTGGCCATTGTCTGGTTTCTTCTGATCGCAGGCTCTTTTCTATGGCACATTAGGGATATCAAGAGGGATATTCAAAAACTGGCCGAGAGAGAGGCCATATCCAGGGTTAATAAAGATACATGTTATCGTTATTGGATTGCCCAGATGGGAGGGGTGTATGTGAAGGCCTCCGAGGCCCCACCTGATAGATTTCTCATTGCCAGAAAAGATGCAGAGCTCCTCACCACGTCCGGTGAGCGTCTTGTGCTCATAGATCCTGCATACATGACCAAAATGGCCTTTGAATTGAACAAGGAGCTTTATGGCATAATGGGCCATATAAGCAGCCTGAGTCCCGAAAAGCCCGACTACAGGCCTGATTCATGGGAAAGGGCCGCCTTAGAGGGGTTTGAGAGGGGGCAGATGCAAAAGGTCTCTATGGTCACCATTGATGGGGAAAAATATATCAGGGCCATGAAGGCCTTGGTAATAGGCCCTACGTGTATGAAGTGCCATGAATCGCAAGGTTACCAGGTCGGGGATATAAAAGGAGGGATAAGCATCAGCCTGCCTTTTGCAAGCTATGAGTCGATCATAGAGCAACAGGTTAAGACCTTTTCGTTTATTCATGGCCTGATCCTGATTCTTGGTCTATTGACCCTGTTTGTTGGTGCAGACATATCGAGACGCAATAAGGCAAAATGGCTCAAGGATATCAAGAAGAGACACATCCTCATGGAGGCCCTGCCTGATCTTGTCTGTTTCAAAGACGAGGATGGCAGGTGGCTTGCTGCCAATAGGTCCATGCTCAAGCTCTTCGGACTGGAGGGGGTGGATTTCATAAAGAAGAAAGGGGCAGACTTGGCCAAATACGCACCGTTTTTCAGACAGGTGTTCCACAATTGTAATGAGACCGACCAGATGGCTTGGCAGAGCGGAAAGGCTATTCGACAGGAGGTGACCATTCCTTTATCCAATGGACAAAGTAGGACCTTCGATATGATAAAGATGCCGGTATTTGACAAAGATGGGGAAAGGGAAGGATTGGTCGTAGTGGGAAGAGATATCACTGAAGAAAAGAAGAATCAGGAGGCCATTGAGAGGATCTCCAAGTTGAAAGATCTGGTTCTTGATCTGGCCACCGGGTTTATAAACATCCCTGAAGACAGCCTTGATGAGCATATCAATGGGACCCTTGGTATGGCAGGTTCTTTTCTGTCCATGGACAGGGCCTATCTTTTTGAATATGACCACGAGGCTCGGGTGATGAGTAACACGCACGAGTGGTGCGCCAAGGGTATAGGTCCGCATATCAATGACCTTCAAAATATATCAATGGACGACTATCCGGACTGGATGGATACACATATGAGGGGCGAGGTCATACAGATTCCATCGGTTGATGACCTTCCAGATGGTAGGCTGAGGAAGGCATTGAAGATGCAGTCCATTAAATCGTTGATAACAGTGCCCCTGATGTATGAAGGGGTGTGTCTCGGGTTTGTAGGTTTTGATTCGGTCCGTTCCAAAACCACCTGGAGTGACGATCATGTATCCCTAATAAGGATGATATCCGAGATATATGCCAATGTATTGAAGAGGAAGGAGATGCTCAGGCTTCTCCAGGCCAGTGAAAAGAGATACAGGGACTTGGTGGAAGGTCTCCCTGTAGGCCTATATCAGAGGACCCCTGGGCCCAATGGCAAATTTATAATGGCCAATCAAGCCCTTGCCAAGATGCTCGATTATGAAAAAAGTGAGGAACTCGTAGGTCAAGACGTGGCAAGATTCTGTTTTAATCTTCAGAATCAACGTTGTTGTGAAAGGGAACTCAAGGAGAGTGGAGTGGTAAGGGATAGACAGGTGCAGCTCATGAGGCGAAATGGAGAGATTTTCTGGGCATCTATCTCGGCAAGGGCAATACTCGATAAACAGGGTAAAATCGTAAGTGTTGAAGGATCTGTGTTGGATATAACCGACAGAAAGAAAGGGGAGGAAGAAAAGCAGAGGCTACAGGCACAACTTCAGCAGGCGCAAAGGATAGAGTCCATAGGGCGGTTGGCAGGTGGGATTGCCCACGATTTCAACAACATCCTCGTGCCCATATTGGGTTACAGTGAGCTACTTTTTAATATTACAGCCCCGGATGACAAGATCAGGGATTACATAGAACCGATAATTGAGGCTGGGGAAAGGGCCAGAGACATAGTACGTCAGTTGCTCGCCTTTAGTAGGAAGCAGGTGATAGAAAAGAATCCCATAGATCTGAATGATGAAATAATAGGGTTTGAAAAGTTTCTGAGGCGCACCCTTCGGGAAGACATAGAGATCGTGTTGGAGTTGGAACCCGACATCCCTGTCATAGAGGCAGACAGTAGTCAGATAGACCAAGTGATACTCAATCTCGCAGTGAATGCTCAGGATGCCATGCCAAATGGCGGTAGGATCACTATCAAGACCGCCCTGCTGGAATTGGATGACAAGTTTCAGGCCGGGATGGAACCAATAGTACCTGGTAGTTATGTCATGATGAGCCTTAGTGACAATGGTGAGGGCATGGATGAGCAGATCCTCAAGCAGATCTTTGAGCCTTTTTTCACCACCAAGTCCAAGGACAAAGGGACGGGTCTTGGGTTGGCCACGGTTTATGGTATAGTAAGGCAACATGGAGGACATATACGGGTATCCAGTGAAGTAGGCCTTGGTACAACCTTTGATGTATATCTTCCTGTGAGTGAGAGAAGATACTTTTCAGGCCCAGTAGTTGAGCAGTCTACTGACATCCCTGGGGGAGATGAGACTATTCTATTGATAGAAGATGACGAAAAGGTGAGAGATTTTGTCTTCCGCATGCTCAAACAAAGTGGCTACAATGTGATACAGGCCTCTACTCCAGGAGAGGCCCTTGAAAAATACAAAAATAGTTCACTTCGTATCGATCTACTCCTGACAGATGTGATAATGCCTGAGATGAACGGTAAAGAGCTCTACAGGCGCCTCAAAGAATATCTTCCTGACCTTGAAGTCCTTTACATGTCTGGCTATGCACCAGATGTGATCTCTCTTACAATGGACAGGAATTTTATATCCAAGCCATTTTCTATAAGGCAGTTGGCCAAAGCTGTAAGGAGGGTCTTGGACAACCATTAGTAAGATAGGGCTTTTCAGCCCAGATTATGTACTTCAACTGCCAGACGATTCCGCACCAGAACGGATAGCTCAGACATATATGAGTCTTGACTCCGGGTTGAAGGTCAAAATATCTTTCTCAGTCTTGACACCCTACAGGGCCGTTCTTAGCTTCCATAAAGAAAATCAGCACGTTAACCATATCCACTGGAAAGAGATTTTTTTGTTTTCGTAACAGCCTGAATATACGTCTGATTGGGCAGAATGATTTACTGTGCCAATGTGTTCAGGCAGAGGCAGATCATGTCTTTCCCCAGTGTAGTTATATGGCAAAAAAGATGAAGAGAGGAGAAATCCCATGCAATACGACAAATTTACCATGAAATCTCAGGAGGCCCTACAGGAGGCCCAAAGACTGGCCCAGAGCCAGAATCATCAACAGATAGAGGTGGAACACCTTCTGAAGGTCCTTCTTGCCCAGGAAGACGGTATAGTGCCAGCCGTCTTGAAAAAAATGGGGGTTCCAGTAAAGGCCATCGAAGCCGAGATGGAAGAGGCCCTCAAAGGCCTGCCTCAGGTGACTGGTGCAGGTGGACAGATCTATCTGTCTCCCAGTCTCAATGAGGTCCTCCAAAGGGCCTTTACAGTGGCATCTGACATGAAAGACGAGTACGTGAGCCAAGAACATCTGGTCCTGGCCATGATAGAGACAGGCGGTTCAAAGGCTGCCCAGTCTCTTGCTGCCCACGGTGTTACAAAGGATGCCTTCCTGAAGGCCCTCGTGACTATCAGGGGGACTGAACGTATTACAGACCAAAACCCTGAGGAAAAATATCAGGCCCTTGAAAAATATGCTCGGGATCTTACTGACTTGGCACGCTCTGGAAAGCTGGACCCCGTGATCGGAAGGGATGAAGAGATCAGGCGTGTAATGCAGGTCCTTTCCCGACGCACCAAGAACAACCCGGTCCTTATCGGCGAACCTGGCGTTGGAAAGACTGCCATAGTGGAGGGCCTTGCCCAGAGGATAGTGGCAGGCGACGTCCCTGAGACCCTCAAGAACAGACGTATAGCAGCCCTCGACATGGGTGCCTTGATAGCAGGTGCCAAGTACAGAGGTGAGTTCGAGGAAAGACTCAAGGCGGTCTTGAAAGAGGTTGCAGAAAAGCAGGGCGAGGTCATCCTCTTTATAGATGAGATCCATACCCTGGTAGGGGCAGGGGCTAGTGAGGGGGCTATGGATGCCTCCAACATGCTGAAACCTGCCCTGGCAAGAGGGGAGCTCCACTGTATAGGGGCTACCACCATCGATGAGTACAGGAAATATATAGAAAAGGATGCAGCCCTGGAGAGACGTTTTCAACCAGTACTCGTGGAAGAGCCATCTGTTGAGGATACCATAGCAATTCTCAGGGGCCTCAAGGAAAAATATGAAGTCCATCATGGCGTGAGGATCAAGGATTCTGCCCTTGTAGCTGCTGCCACGCTATCCCATCGCTATATCACGGATCGCTTCTTACCTGACAAGGCCATTGATCTCATAGACGAAGCTGCGGCAAAACTCAGGATAGAGATCGATTCCCTCCCCACTGAGATCGATGAGATAGAACGAAAGATCATGCAGCTCGAGATAGAAAGAGAGGCCTTGAAGAAGGAAAGCGATCCTGCATCCCAGGAGAGGCTTTCCAAGATAGAGGAGGAGCTTGCAAATCTGCGCGAGGAAAGTGATGCCCTCAAGGCCCGCTGGAAAGAGGAAAAGGGCATGATACAGCGCATCAGGGATATAAAAGAGCAAATAGATAAGCTCAAGGTAGAGGCAGAGCAGAAACAACGCCTGGGAGATCTGAACAAGGTTGCCGAGATCCTCTACGGCGAGATTCCTAAGCTGGAAAAGGAGCTCGAGGAAGAACAGAAGAGACTGGATGAATTCCAGAAAAACGGCAAGAGTATGTTAAAAGAAGAGGTAGACGCAGAGGACATTGCGGCAATCATCTCCAAGTGGACGGGAATCCCTGTGAGCAAGCTCATGCAGGGGGAAAAGGAAAAGCTCATTCACTTGGAAGAAGAGCTCGGCAAGCGCGTGATTGGTCAGGAAAACGCTATCATCGCCGTGTCCAATGCCGTTCGAAGGGCGAGGGCAGGGCTACAGGCACCAAATAGACCAATCGGCTCTTTCATCTTTCTCGGACCGACTGGTGTTGGAAAGACCGAGCTTGCCAAGGCCTTGGCAGAATTTCTCTTCGATACAGAACAGGCCATGATCCGCATAGACATGAGCGAGTTCATGGAGAAACATGCAGTAGCAAGGCTCATCGGGGCACCTCCAGGATATGTGGGCTATGAGGAAGGTGGCTACCTCACTGAGGCAGTGAGGAGAAAGCCCTATTCCGTGGTCCTCTTCGACGAGATAGAAAAGGCCCATCCAGACGTATTCAATATCTTGCTCCAGATCCTGGATGATGGTCGCTTGACGGATGGAAAGGGAAGGACGGTAGATTTCAGGAATACCATCATCATCATGACGTCAAACGTGGGCAGTTCCCTCATACAGGAAGCCACAGATCAGGAAGAGATGGAGCGCAGGGTGATGGATAGCCTTAGGGCAAGCTTCAAACCCGAGTTCCTCAACAGGGTTGATGATATTATCATATTCCACTCCCTGGCCAAGGAACAGCTTACCAAGATAGTGGACATCCAGATTGGCTATCTGGCCCAGAGGCTAAAGGAAAACCACTTCGAGCTCGAGGTAACCCAAAAGGCCAAAGAATGGCTGGCCGATGTGGGATATGATCCAAATTATGGGGCAAGGCCGCTCAAAAGGGCAATACAGCGCTATGTGGAAGACCCGCTTGCGCTCCAGATACTTGAAGGTGTCTTCAAAGAGGGAGACAAGATAATAGTCGATCTCGATGAAAACAATCATATAGTCTTCCACAAGGGTTGATCCCTTTTCTTTCCTCCGCTCTGACCAAGGCAGGTTGTAGACGCCTACAACCTGCCTTGTTTTTTTATCCCGGATCATGTTTTTCGAATCCTGGAGAAAATAATTTTTTTGAATGATTGCATGATTGGCATGTATCTGATCCCATTGTGTCTGGACCCAAAAGTGAAGGTCCAAATCCGTGATAAATCCCCAGGCACTTGAGTTAAAAGGGGTTTACAACCTTACCGAATCTGTTTTGTTGTGGGGCAGTTGAAGCTTCAGACCTTGCCTGGGTAAGTGCTATATTTGATCTCTTCCGTTATAGTACAATCCATGATAGCCTCATTCAGATTGTATCAAATCACTTTGCTCTGTGGTCAGAAGAACAACGAAACGTAGGCTTGCCGTATGGACAAAGATGCATATGATAAGAAACCAAATGATAAAAAGGATCCCCCTTGATCGTATCATGGCCCAGGGCTCCAGATATGCACTATCCAGAAGGTTTGAGCCTTTTGTAGAGCAGGTCTCAAGCGGTCTTGCCTTGAACCTGGATCAAGCGGGCTTGCTAATGCCGGTCTTGGCAAAGCTTCCACCAAACAACAGCCAACACCTACATTTGATCGATGGCTTCAAACGGTACCAATGGGCCTGTCGAAAAGGACTTTCAGGCATAGATGTCAAGATCCTGGCCCAGGACTTTCCTGATCTCAAGATAGCTACCTATCTTGCCCATGAGCATGCAGGAATAATTTCTTCTACCATTGCCGCAAAGGCGTTGTTTATCACCTTCTGCTCTGGCCTTGGCCTGGAGAACGAGGACTTGATCGAGATCATCCTTCCTGCCATAGGGCTTCCTGCTCAAAGATCACTCCTTGACAAATATCGACGTATTGGGGCACTTCCACAAGAAGTGCTCTCGTTTTGCCACGAAAAATCCCTGTCGTTCAAAAGATGTCTAAACCTGACGTATCATGATCGTAAGCTCCTGGCTTGGCTCATGGGGTACAGGAATGCTCTGCATCTTACAGCTACCATCTTTCAGGAGCTCCTCGATGCCTTCGATGAGATCATGAGGAGGAAAGAAATGTCATTTCACGATCTGAAAGACACGCAGGACATCTCAAAGATATTGAAAGATGAAGCCCTCTCAGCCAGTGAAAAAACCGCTCGCCTTCGTGGCATGCTTAGGCTTTTGAGGCAACCGACCCTGACAGCAATAAATGCAGATCTCGATAAATGGAGGTGCCAAGTGGAAGGAGGTAACCAGGTCCTATCTATTGGTTGGGACAGGAGCTTGGAGTATGAGCATGTGGAGATACGGGCCAGGATCACCGATATGGCACAACTCGAGGCAGTCATGGAGCATCTCCAGAGCGATAGAAGTCTGAGCGCTATTAACAAGATGTTGGAGAGGTTGAAGGCATAGATGTCCAATGTCACCTCCATCCAGAAAACCTCCTCCATGCGCCTGACAGGCATAAGCATAGAGCCTGATCTGGGCCATGAGATCGGAATAGAGCTCCCTTTGACTGGTACAGTGGCCATAGAAAAGGCAAGCTTTCCCAAGATCAAGGACTATCGTGCAGGTAAGAGACATTTACATCTCGATATCAAACGTGGAAACCTGTTTCACCTCTGTGCCTCACTGGATCCTCGTTATATTTGCTGTAGCACCCATGTGGTCGCCCATGTCAGTAACTGCCCATTTGAATGCACTTACTGTTTCCTGCAAAACTATCTCACCGATGCCACATTGACCCTTGTGGCCGATACGGATGCCATTCTCAAAGAGGTACGCCAGATGATCCGGCAACAGCCCTGGCGTACTTTCAGGGTGGGCACCTGGGAGTTGGGTGACAGTCTGGGCAATGAATTCATTTGCATGAGCGCAAAAAGACTTGTGGAAGGCTTCTCAGCCCTGGGCAATGCAGTGCTGAAGCTTCGTACAAAGGGGGCCCTTGTCGAGCCCCTTCTCCATGCCGATCACAAGGGGAGAACTGTCATATCATGGACTGTAAATCCACCTCAGGTGGTTGCCATGGAGGAGATAGGCACAGCCAGTATTGAAAAACGGATAACGGCCATGGCCAAGGCAGCGGATGCAGGTTATATGATAGGTCTCCATTTTGATCCCATGCTGCTTTTTGATGGTTGGAAGAATGCCTACAAGGATCTTGTCCAGGAGATCTTTTCTCGTATCAGAACATCACAGGTCTGTTGGATCTCCCTGGGATCACTGCGGTTTAATCCAGAGATGAAAAAAAAGATCGAATTGAATTATCCCCGCTCCAGGATTACTGCCCAAGAAATGGTGTTGGGAGATGACAATAAATTTCGCTATGTAAGACATGTGCGTGTCGGGATGTATCGCCACTTACTAAGGTGCCTCAAAGACGTAGGTGCGGATAGGTGTCTCATCTATCTTTGTATGGAGCGAATAAATGTATGGCGTTCCCTGTTCAAAAGGCCTCCCGAGACCATAGGAGAACTCGATTTCATGTTTGCAAGGAGCCTGAGCGAACGATTCCCCAGCCTTGGCCTGCCAGAACCTGAGCTGGATCTCTACCTAAAGGCGGCAGACAGTATCTATAAACCCGGATTATGCACTTCAAGGGCCTAAAAAACATCTTTTTGTATTACAGCAATGGCTCACAAGTGTGCCAAATCCACTTTGTTGTCGGACAGTTGAAGTACCAAAATATATATCCATGTCCTCTGTCTCACATCTTTGGCAAACTTGTTAGCTGTATAATTCGGGATAAAACAAGAGCCACGGATATACACATGTCTCATAAGCAGTAATGGCCCCGAGAATGCCCAAGCAGAGCCAGGAACCTTTAAAACAGCAGCCAGGAATACCCCTTCCTATTGATCCAGAAGGTGTGTTGTTCCCTAATCTCTGGATTGGTACTTGGAGTATGGGGGGGGAAGGTTTTGGCCCTCATGATTTGGGACTCTCTTTAAGGACCTTGGAGACGGCCTATGAACAAGGGGTCAGGCACTTTGATACTGCTGGCTTCTATGCCCAAGGTCGTTCTGAAGTACTCCTGGCAAAGGCTTTCGGCAGAGTGCGTCCCAAGGTTTTCATCTCCACGAAGGGGGGGCTTGAAAGGGTGGGGCGCAAGGTCTGGCATGATGCCAGGCCTGAGGCCTTGAGACAGGCCCTCTTTCAAAGCCTCGATCGTCTCAAAACAGACTACGTCGATCTTTTTCAGCTACATTGGCCCGATCCAGAGACCCCCCTTGATGAATCCATCTCGGCCCTCAAGGCCTTGAAGCAGGAAGGACTCATCCGCTATTGGGGGGTTGGAAATCTTTCTGCCCACGAGGTGTTGGGATATATAGGGCCAGGTGAGATGGCCCCTCATCAGGTCCATTTCAACCCAATTTACAGGTCTTCGTTCCAGGTCTTACAGGCAGGCAGGAGGGATTTCAGGTGCCTCAATTGTATAGTATCTCCCCTTGAGCAAGGTCTTCTTGCCTCTGGCATCTATCTGAGCAAAGAACTTGGGAAAAAAGACATAAGGCGGAGAAATCCCTGTTTCCATGACAAGGGAATAAGAAAATGGCTTGAGGGGCTGTTTCACAGATGTAGCCTGAGGGGACTCAGCCCGGTAACTGTGGTCTTGTCGTGGATCTTGAGTCATAAAGAGGTGGACGTAGTTATCCCTGGCCCAAGGAAGCCGGATCAGTTGGATGAGATCACGAGTTGTTTTGGCAGGTCCTATGACTCTGTCGAGCTGTCAGACCTATTTCATGACAATGGATGAACTGGGTTTTTCAAAAAAACAGTCCTGTTGTAGTGTGGGGGAAAGGATAAATTTATGGAAGAAGCATCCATAAGGACCAGGAGTCTGATACTTGTATCTCCTCCCTTCATGAGGCCATTGTCTCCCCCTTTGGGGCCAGCATCCCTAAAGGCCTTTTTACACCAGGAGTTACCCATGGCAGAGGTGAAATGCATAGATCTAAATCTGGAGTATTTTTATTTGGCTCTTCAGTGGTTGGAAAGTGGTATGATAAAATTGCGCCTTTATGACTGGGATGACAAAAAGACCGCCATAATGGTGAAAAAGGCCTTTGAATTCCTCCGCACTACTGCTCCAAGGCCTGAAAACATAGATGGATACCACAGGCAGGCCACGGTCTTTCTCAGTTTTGAGAATATCTTCAATGCATTTATATCAGAGATGGCCATTCGTTTTATCGTTGGTGCCCCAGTGCCAGCCAGTATATCTTCCTTTCTCCACAGGCTTTGTTCGACTGTCTTGGAGTCTGCTGCAGATGTGGTAGGCATCTCTGTCATGTTCGATATACAGATGCCCTTGGCCCTCCTCATGGCAAAAAAGGTAAAGGATTCCACTGGTGCCTGGGTGATTCTCGGTGGGGCGAAATTTGGTGTTGAGCCAAGCTACCACAGGCTCTTAAGCGAGCCGGTGACCAAGAAGGTGCGGGGCATAGAGTATAGATGCCAGCCTGCTGATTTCATAGATGGCATCATCTCGGGAGAGGGCGAGGTGGCCATCTTGCATATCTTGAGGTCCAAGAATCGATTCCAGATGGAACAGGCCCCAAATCTCAGCTTCAACAACGGCGAGCGAATAGTTCACAACAAACCTGCTGTGATAGACGACCTGGACAGGCTGCCATGTCCAGATTTTTCCGATTTCAGTCTACAAAGATATCTTTGTCCAGAAGAGATCTTACCCCTGCTCACTGCTCGGGGTTGCCCTTGGGGAAGATGTGCATTTTGTACGCATCATCGTTCATACAAGAGGTACAGACAGCGCTCCATCCCCAATGTTGTAAGGGATTTCAAGTACCTAAGGGAGCGCTATGGTGTAAGGATATTTAATATCTATGACGAGATGATCCCGCCGGGACGGTTCAGGGCACTTGCGAAGGAATTGATAAAAGGGGATCTTGATATCTGTTATTCGGCCTATGGAAAGCCAGTCAGGGGCTTCACCGACTCGACCTTGGGGCTTATTCGTAAATCTGGCTGTGGGTTGATTCTTTGGGGTCTGGAATCTGCCAGTCAGTCCGTTCTGGATCTCATGAACAAGGGTACGAAGATATCCGAGGTGGAAAGGGTATTGAAGAGTTCGGCAAAACAGGGCATAAAAAATCTCGTTTTCGTCATGTTTGGTTTCCCAGGCGAGAGTGAAGCAGAATTCATGGAGACCATAAATTTCTTGGAAAAGAATAGGCCTGCCATCCATGCACTGTCAAAGGGGCTTTTTAGGCTCACCGAAGGCTGTCGTGTCCATAATGATCCAGAGGCGTTTGGGATCACAGATATAGAGGAATTAAAGGTCCAGCCCTTCAAGGCCAAGCATTTGATCTTCAATACATCTACCCCCTTGGACCCTGCCAAGGCAGAAGGGCTTTTCAGGGCCAATCTCAGACGGATCGAGGCTATTGGCATTACATCGCGCTTTGGCACATATCGAGAGCACCTTTTGATTTACGCCTGCCAAGAGGATAGATCCTCGTCCTTTGAGATAAAGGGACATGGATGAACCGGAAAAATAGGGGAACCTTTTGGGAGGGCTTTTATTTAGTGAGAGGAGAAGAATTTAAGCCAAGGTTCCCCCTGAGTTCCAATATGTATGTGCCTCAACATGAAATTTATACATCTTTTTTGATTATTCAAGGGCGAATCCCCCAGGTCGTCGGATTATTGTCCTAAATATTGAACCCTACTGGGGCTGTTACAAGGATCTCCCCTGCCTTTAGTATAGGACAGGGGAGCCTGGAACAAAAGGGGGAATCCTTTGGGCTGATTCGGTACAATTCAGGCATGGGGACTGATTTGGCATTAGAGTCTGAAACCTGTTATCTCATCTTTTAGGTCCTTGGCAAGCTTTTTCAATTGTACTGCAGAGTGTTCTACCCTTTCGGCACTCTCTGCTGTCTTGTTGCCAGCCTCTACCAGGTTGTTACTCATCTCTTTCAACTCTCCCACTTCGCGGCTTGTATCCTGGAGACTGCTGCTGATCTCAGAGGTTGTGGCTGTTTGTTCCTCCACTGCTGCAGCCACGCTGTCTGAAAAATCTGCCACCTTCTGGATGGTCTCAACGATCTTTTCCACCGCGTCGTTTGCCTCGTCTGCACCGTTTTGGATGTTTCGAACGATCTCATCTATCTCATTTACAGAGTCAGAGGTCTGCTTGGCCAGTTCCTTTACCTCGTTTGCAACTACTGCAAAGCCCTTGCCTGCCTCGCCTGCCCTTGCCGCCTCTATTGTGGCATTCAAGGCGAGCAGATTGGTCTGCTCTGCAATCGAGCCTATGAGGTTGCTTACATCCCCGATCTTCGAAGAGGCATCAAGCAGGCGCTTTAGCACCAGGCTGGCCCTCTGTGCCTCATTACTGGCCTCTTGGGCAGAATACTTGGTATCGTTGGTGTGCTGGCTTATCTCGCCCACGGCGCCACTTAGCTCTTCCATGGCAGAGGCCACGTTTTCCACGTTTACCGATACATCCTTGGTATAGTCGTTCATGGTCCTGGCATGGGTATCCGTCTGGGAGGCGGCAGAAGCGAGTTCTTCAGACTGGATGGTGAGCCTTTCGGATTCCTTGGCCAGGCCATGGCCTGCCTCCTGTATGCCAGAGATAAGCTTTCTAAGGGAGGTGACCATTATCTTCACTGCGCCATAGATCCCTTTGCCCCCCTCATGTCCCTTTAGTTTTATTGAGAAGTCACCTTCTGAAATTTTTTTCGCAATATCAGCTAAATATGTAGGCTCTGCACCAAGTGAATCCATGAGGCCCTTGGTGATGACAAGGGTCACTGCGATACCGATCAAGATACCGGCAAGCAGCATGCCCATGAGAAAGATCCTGGCCTGTTTTTCTGCATTGGCCATCTCCACAGTACTTTTGCCAATCTCTTTCTGTATGCTCTGGATCACTCTGTTTATGAGCCCTCTGTTTTTGTCTCCAATGGCGTCGAGCTCGTCATCTATTTTGGCAAAGAAGGATCCATCATCCCGTCTTTCCTTGACTGCTGGTATTAATTGTTTCTCTATCAGGGAAAGGGCGGCTTGGAGGTTGGAAAGGACCTGGTCCAGGCTGCGCTTTTCAAAGGCCGTCTCTCCTATGGTCAATATCTCCTGCCTATTGGCTGATATCCATGATTTTATTTCCTGGTCCTTTTTTTCATATTCAGGCAAGATATCAGGGTTATCCTTGTCAATGATGATATCCATCCCGTTGAGGGTGATCATGGCGCTGTAATAGTCCAGGTTTTTTATGTCAAGCATCTGTTTGTATCGTTTCTGTACTTCGTCGTCACCATTTTTCAGGAGGTTCACCTGGTAAATGGCTATGAGTGAGGCAATGAGGAAGGTAGCAATGAGCATTCCAAAGCCCAGGGCGATCTTTGTACGAATAGATAGATTTTTAACCATCAGTTTTCTTCTCCAGTATCTTTTTGGGTAGAGGAGGTCTTTCATCCTCAGTAAGGGTATCGGTTTTTGTTGGAAGAAACATGAGGGTAGATGGCCCTTGTGCAAACGGTGGCTTTGGGCCTTTTGTCTTGTGATGAAAATTCGAGCCTGTCTAAGGCCTTTTCAGGATAGCTGGGATCTCATCTCGGGACAGATCAGGCCTTATTCCAAACCTGGTAAGGACAAAGTCATATCTTACCGGGTCGCAGGGCGTTAGCCTCCTAAAGGCCCTTGTGATCTCGATAGCAGTTTTTAGATTGGCCTGCTTCCTGTCGGTGAGGCCAAGATTTAGTGCAATGTGGTGCATATGGGTGTCAAGGGGGATGACAAGATCCGATGGGGAGAGGACATGCCAGCCCCCAGGGTCTACTTGGTCTTTGCGCACCATCCAGCGTAGATATAAGAACAGCCTCTTACACGCGCTTTTCTTACCAGGATCAGGAAGGAGATAGGATTTTTCCATGTTTGAAAGGGCCAACAACTCGTCTACTGCTGTCTTTAGCTTCTTGACAGTAGAGTCAGGGCCTGAATGCCCATGGTCGCTTAGGCAGAGCAGTGGCTCAAGGCCTCCGTGGCGTTCAATGGCCCTCTTTATACCAATCATGAAACTGGCCATTTCTTCGCCCTTGATAAACCTGTAGTTGAAACCCTTGAAGGCCCTCCTCAGTTCCTGTACCGAGGAATATATGAGGAAGCCTCTGGGGCTCCTGCCTGTTATCTCGAGGCATTCGTCTATACTCTTGAGTATTTGCCAGACCCTTCCATATGCCAAAGAGGCGGCTATTAGGCCCACGATCTCCCGTTCTTCGGGATCGGGGAAGCGAAAGAGAAATTCCAGGGGGTCAGGGTGTATGAATTCCGGTTTGTTGTATCGTTCGTAAAGTGCCTCGAGTCCTTCCAGGAGGCTACCTACCTCATGCATGACGCAGGTGTTGGCCGCGGTAATAGGCTCATGCCTTGCCACAGCAGGAGCCAGGGCCTGCACATCCAGGGGCCTGGCCTGGCCGGGAACCACAGCAAGCAGTATCTGAGGGGCCAGGCATGGCCTTGGGGGTCTGACCAGTCAGACTCGAGGTTGCAGACATGAGTTTTGTCAAGTTACTGCTCCCACAGTGGGGGCAGTTGAGTTCAGAGTTTGTTGAAAATATCAGCATTTCACTGATTTGACCACAATCTTCGCACCTGTATTCATAGATGGGCATATGCTGTTTCACCTTTCTGTCGAGATTTTTTGATGGAAAGATATGCGTCTACGCCCTGCCATCAAAGAGTATAATCGCAGGGCGTAATGCCATGCCAGCTCAGTGGGCGCAGTGATGGTGTCCCTCGTGGCCGTGTTCGTGGCCGGAACATGTCGGGCCAGAGGCTCCCTTTAGGTTTCCGGCCAGGAACTCTTCTACGATCCTGGAAGGATCACCAGCAGGTACCCCTGCAATCACCTCTATCCCAGCCTGGTTCAGCAGCTCCACAGCCCTTGCGCCAATGCCTCCGCAAAGGACATGGGTCACCTGCTGTCCCTTGAGCCAGGCAGGCAGGGAACCGGGTTCATGGGGAGGCGGGCTATCCAATCTGCTTCCAAGGATCTTGCCATCTTGTACATCCACCAAGCCGAACTGGGGTGCATGTCCAAAATGGCTACAGAGCATTCCATTTTCTATTGGAAGGGCAATTCTCATCATTTTTCTTCGGCCTCCTTTTATTCTTTCTCTTTTTCTTTCTTTTGAAGGGCAAGGGTCTGGGTGACGTTGATGACATTCTGGACTACCTTTTCGAATGCCTCGGCCGTATGGCTGTTTGGGTACATGGCCATGATGGGTTTCCCAGCATCACCAGTGGTTACTATCCTTGGATCCACTGGTATCTTGCCCAGAAAGGGGATACCGGTTTCCTCTGACAGCTTTTCTCCTCCACCCCTTTTGAAGACATCTATGGCCTTGCCACAGTGTGGGCATATCATGCCGCTCATGTTTTCGACTATCCCAATGATTGGCATGCCTACATGTTTACAGAAATTGATGGATTTTTTCACATCCAACAAGGCCACTTCTTGAGGGGTTGTGACAACGACCGCATAGGCATCTGGTATGATCTGGGCTACTGTCATCTGTTCATCACCTGTGCCTGGGGGGGCATCGATCACCAGGTAATCAAGCTTTCCCCATTCTATGTCATAGATGAACTGCCTTATGGCAGACATCTTCATCGGGCCTCGCCACATGACAGCTGAGTCCTTGTCGGGCAGCAAGGGTTCTACGGACATAAATTTCAGGTTTGGCGAATAATATACAGGGCCAACTGTCCCGTCCGGCCTTTTCTGGAGTTCACCTCCTTCCAGGCCAAGCATCTTTGGCACGTTCGGGCCATGAAGGTCAACATCGAGAAGGCCCACATAGAAATTTTGTAGGGACAGGCCTATGGCCAGGTTTATGGAAACCGTGCTCTTGCCAACCCCACCCTTCCCACTCATGACCATTATCTTGTGCTCAATCTGGGACAGTTTGTCCTTAATCTTTTTGTCCTGCTCATCAAGTACTGGATTTGACGGCTTTTTTGCCTCTTTTGTCACTTTTGTTCCTCCTGAGTCAACATTTTTGAAACTGCGCTCCAGATATTTGCTATACTTTTTGATGCGTTGCAATCTTTATATTTGACAACAGGTTGTCCTTGGACCAGGCTTTCCACGACCGTCTTGTCGAAAGGTACCTTGCCGACCACAGGAACAGACTGGCCTTTGCAGAATTGCTCGATCCTGACGGCCATCTCTTCGTTGAGTTCCCACTTGTTTATGCATACGCACGCCTCCACCTTGAAATGACGGGCAAGACCGAGTACACGTTCCAGGTCGTGAAGTCCAGACTGTGTTGGCTCTGTTATAACGAGAATCAGATTGGCACCGGATACAGAGGCAATGACAGGACAGCCTATGCCTGGTGGGCCATCTACGAGCATGATATCTATGGCCATTTCCTCTGCCAGCTCGCGGGCCTTTTGTTTTACCAATGAAACCAGCTTGCCAGAGTTCTCTTCTCCTGGTTTGAGTTCGGCATGGACCATGGGGCCATAGTCGGTTTCAGAGAAATACCAAAAACCACAGTGATTGGGATGGAGTACGATGGCATCGTCCGGGCAGAAGTGGGCGCAGACAGCACATCCTTCACATGCAAGGGGGTCTACAAGGGCAATCTCGTCCTCTGTCATGGAAATGGCCTCGAAATGACAGATTGTGGAACATGTGCCGCACCCAGTGCAGGCTTCTGGATTGACTTTGGCAGTCACTCCAGAGATAAAATCGTGCCTTTCCTGGACCTCAGGGGAAAGCAACAGGTGAAGATCACTTGCATCCACGTCACAGTCCACCAACATGGCATTCTTACACAATACGGCGAATGAGCCGGTTATGCTGGTCTTGCCTGTTCCACCCTTGCCACTTAAGACCAGGAGTTCCTTCACTTTTCAAGCTCCTTAAGTAGATCTGCAAACTGTTTCTTCAATCCATCCACTGCTTCGACTATTGGGATGCCACGTGAGTAGGCGCTGGCCAGATCTTTGTCAAATTCTATCTCCATGTGGAGAGGAATATCGTTTTCTTCACACCATTTATTGACCTTGCTGAAGCCGATCCCTGCCTTGTTCAAGATGACGCCAAACGGCAGTTTCAACTCCTTCATCACAGCCGCTGCCAATTTCAGGTCATGAAGTCCAAAAGGGGTAGGTTCAGTAACAAGTAGCACGTAATCCGCATCCCTGACGGTGTTTATGACTGGACAGGAGGTGCCTGGTGGGGCGTCATATATGACAATTTCCCTTTCTTCTGCCTTTTTTTTGACTACCTTGATGAGGGGAGAGGCCATTGCCTCTCCAACCCTCAGGGCTGCCTGAAATACCTTTATGTGTCCAGATGTGCCCCATTCGACCTTGCCGATCTGTCTCTTGCCTTGCTTCAATGCCTTCTGGTCACAGACGAGAAAACAGCCTCCACAAGAGTGGCACATGTCGGGGAAGGCCATAATGGTGTGGCCAAAGACTGTTATGGCATTGAACTGGCAAAGATCTCTACATTTGGCACAGTAGTTACACCTGTCTTCGATAACCTCTGGGACCGTCAGGTAGAATTCTTCGGAGCCGGAAATATCGGGTTTCAAAAATATGTGTGCGTTCGGCTCTTCGACATCACAGTCCACGAACGTGACAGGTTTGTTGGACGCGAGGGCAAGACTTACCGAGATGGTGGTCTTGCCTGTTCCGCCTTTTCCACTGGCTACAGCAATCTTCATATCCTTTTCTCTGTTTGCTTTAGATGGTCCAGCTTCATCCCGGGCCATTAATGGTGCTTGTCATGCTTTCAAGCCTTGCAGCCACAGCCACCTCTGCCTTGGCCCTTTCCTCCCATGCCTCGA
Organism: Deltaproteobacteria bacterium; assembly: GCA_026986785.1. Classification (GTDB taxonomy): domain Bacteria; phylum Desulfobacterota; class Dissulfuribacteria; order Dissulfuribacterales; family QOAL01; genus QOAL01. The sequence goes on from JALSNW010000031.1 coordinate 65,716, forward strand.
CCACTGCCACCACCACAGCCGCCCTGTCCTCTGCCACCACCTGCGCCACTGCCTTGGAACATCTGTTGTCCGCTATGGGCATATCCATTGGGGCCAGAGGCTGACTGAAGCCTGCCTGAAAGAAAGGCATCGAGGGCATTTTCTACAGTGCCGTCTGCCCCTGAGACAACTTCCACTCCACCTGCCTGCAATACGGCAAAGGCCTTTGGGCCAACCCGGCCCGTGAGAACCACCTGGGCCCCGGAACCCGCCACCATTGTGGCTGCATTTATCCCTGCTCCATGGGCTGCGTCCTGAGCGGTCCTGTTATCTATGACATTGGCAATCTGTCTCGTGTCCGAGTCGATAATCACGAAATAGCTGGCCCTGCCAAATCTTGGGTCAATAGGTGAATTCAGGTTTGTTCCACTGGAACTGACTGCAATCTTCATCTTTTTCTCCTGCAATCTGATTTCTTTAGTGCAGCATCTTTCATCGGGCTGCACCCCGGGCCGTGATTCTATTTAGGTCCAGGAAGTAAAAAAGATAACCCTTGAAGGAAGAAAGGGTCTATTTGCCCTTCCCATGTTTCGGAAACAAGTTATGTAGCCGAGGGGTGGATGTCAATATTTTTTTTGAGCACACGATTAAAATTTTTCTCTGCCCATTCATTTTTTCCCCATATTGTGCTACAAGAAGACATAGTAGGGCAAAATCCAATCAGGAGGTTCTGAAAATGGGTAAGAAGATTCTGGTAATCGGCGGAGTGGCTTGTGGGCCAAAGGCTGCCTGTCGAGTCAAGAGGCTTGATCCATCAGTTGAGGTTACGATAGTAGAAAAGGGTGAAGAGATCTCTTATGGGGCATGCGGCCTGCCTTTCTATTTGGAGGGTCAGGTGGAGGATCTCACCGAGCTTACTACCACACCGGTAGGCGTTCCGAGAGATGTGAATTTTTTCAAGGCGGTAAAGGGAGTGGATGTAAGGCTGAATACAGAGGCAATAGCAATAGACAGAAAAAGCAAGAAGGTCAGGGTGAAAAACGTCAAAGATGGTACCCAGGAGGAGTTGGCGTACGATCAGCTCGTCATAGCCACAGGTAGCAGCCCGGTCAAACCCCCTATCCCAGGGATAGACTTGGAGGGGATCCATTGTCTCAAGACCATGGAGGATGGGGCAAGGTTGAAACAGGCCATGGAAAGCGCACCTGGGAAAAACGCCGTGATAATAGGTGCGGGTCTTATCGGCATGGAATGTCTCGAGCCCCTTTTGAAAGCTGGATTCACATGTCATGTAGTTGAAAAACTGCCATTCGTCCTTCCTGCCCTCCTCGATGAAGAAATGGCTGTACCACTGATGAAACATATAACCTCCAAGGGAGTGATCCTTCATTGCGGAGATGGTGTTGAAAGTTTTAAAGACGACGGCAAGGGCAGGGTGTCAAAGGTGATAACCGAACAGACGGAGATAGACGCAGATCTCGTGCTCCTTGCCATAGGATTCAGGCCCAATACCCAGTTGGCCCAAGATGCTGGTCTGGAGGTAGGGCGAATGGGTATAGTAACCGATGCCCACATGAGGACCTCTGATCCAGATATTTACGCAGGCGGTGATTGTGTAGCCTCTTTCAATATAGTTTCTGGCAGCTACATGTACGCCCCTATGGGTTCAACTGCAAACAAACATGGCCGGGTAATAGGTAATAATCTTGCTGGTTGGGAGAGTACGTTCCCTGGTGTGTGTGGAACGGGTGTCTGTAGCATCCTGGGCTTTAATGTGGCTCGTACAGGGCTTACGGAGCGTGATGCCAAGGCTCAGGGTCTGGAGACTGTAATAAGCCTTTGTCCTGCCCCTGACAAGCCCCATTACATGAAGGGCAGCAAGCTAATCCACATGAAAATGGTGGCCGAGGGATATACCGGAAGGCTGTTGGGGGTACAGATATTAGGGCCTGGTGAGGTGTTGAGCAGGATCGACACTGCTGCTGCAATCCTGAAGGCCAGAGGTAGTGTGGATGATATATTCGAGACCGATATGGCCTATGCACCCCCATTTTCACCTGCCATAGACAACCTGATCGTTGCTGCAAATGTGATCCAAAATAAGATGGACGGGATTATAAATAGCTATAGTCCCAAAGAGGTTAAGGAAAAATTAGACAAGGGAGAAGATTTCGTAATCCTTGATGTAAGGACCCCCAAGGAATTGGAACAGATGAAACTCCCCTATGAAAATGTGGTACACATACCCCTGGGTATGATCAGGAAAAAGGCACAGGATCTACCAAAAGACAAGGAAATAGTATGTATGTGCAAGATATCCCTGAGGGGCTACGAGGCTGCAAGGATGCTGGAAGGCGCCGGATTCGACCCAGAAAAGATCAGGATACTCGATGGGGGAATCGTGGCATGGCCTTATGAAAAAATAGTCAATATGTGAAATCTTTTCTCCCCTGGATTACGCATTTGATTAGGACAAGGGATCACGAGTGCACAATCTGGGTAAGGCCCCTGTTTCTGGTAAGGAATCAGGGGCCTTTTTTGGTTCTTACCATACCGCTGTTATTTGCCAACTACACTTGCCATCTTGAATATTGGTAGATACATGGCGATTATGATGGAGCCAATGGTCCCCCCCAGGAATACGATCATAAAGGGTTCTATCATACTGGTCAGCCCATCCACGGCCGTATCGACTTCTTGGTCGTAGAAATCGGCGATCTTGTTGAGCATTGCATCGAGGGCACCTGTAGTTTCTCCTACGGATATCATCTGTACGACCATGCTCGGAAAGACACCGCTTTCCATGAGCGGTTGGGCAATGGAGCGGCCTTCGCTGATACTTGCCTTCACTGCCCGGATGGCGTTTTCCACCACCTTGTTGCCTGCAGTACCTGCAGCCACGTTCAATGCCTCGATAATGGGCACACCACTGTTGATCAAAGTTCCAAGGGTGCGGGTGAACTTGGCCACAGCAACCTTCTTGATGAGTGGGCCAAAAACCGGGGCACGAAGTACAGCCCTGTCAACGATCAGTTTACCCTTGGGGGTGCTGTAAAATTTTTTGAAGGCAATTACCAAAATTGCCGCTCCTCCCAAGATTGCCAATATATAGGATTTGATAAAATTACTTATATTGATGACAATCTGCGTGGGTGCTGGAAGGGCTGCTCCAAATTCAGAAAACATCTTTGCAAAAACGGGTATGACAAATATGAGTATTATCCCGAGCACTACGCCAGATATGGCCAGGACGATTGCAGGATAGGTCATGGCGCTCTTGACCTTGGCCTTTAGTGCCTGGGCCTTTTCCATGTAATCCGAAAGCCTCCGGAGGACTTCATCCAAGATACCGCCTATTTCTCCTGCTGCCACCATGTTTCTATACAGCCTGTCAAAGTGTTTTGGATATTTTTTCAGGGCGTCGGCAAAAGTAGAGCCACTTTCCACCTCGTTTTTTATATCGAGCAGCATCTTCTTGAATGTAGGATTCTCTTGCTGGTTCCCCAATATGTCGAGCCCTTGCACCAAGGGCAGGCCAGCATCGATCATGGTGCTGAGCTGTCTGGTAAAGATGACAATATCCTTTGTCTTTACCTTGGGTTGCAGGAAGCTGACATTGGCCAATAGATCTTTGGGTTTGGGTTTGAGTTTGGTGAGACGGATCTTTTTCCTGGAAAGTAGTAGGCGTGCCGTGCGCTCATCCTGTGCCTCTATCTCACCTTTTGCATGTTTCCCAGATGCGTCCGTACCTACCCAGACATAAACAGGCATTTTCTTTAACTCCTTGTTCTGTCCTTTAAATAATTTTAAAAACGTACAATAAAAAAATTTCTGCCATGTAGCCGTTGGCCAAGCAGAAGAGTTTAGGCCACCCCTATCTTAGAGCAAGCCTTTGTTGTTCGTTCCTCATGGATATGCTTCGCACCTTCACCATCCCATTCCTGGTACACATAGAAAAGTCTTGTCTCCAGCCTATTGCTGAAGAACAGCAGCAAAAAATACACCAGCGCTCTTTTTGTTTATCGGAAACAGGTGGAAGATCCTGAAGCTTCTTCAGAATTTCAGTCTTGAAGACACTGTCTCTATCTCCAGGTCTTCGACCAGGAATGTCTTTTGTCTGGAGGTGGCCCCACTTTTCAGAACCAGATCCGATCTTGGGACCTTCAATGCCCTTGCCAACAGTTTCTGACATGCTTTGTTGGCCTTGTTGTCAACTGGTGGGGCCTGTACGAGTACCTTTAGCCTTTCTCCGTAGGTACCTGATATACGCTCCTTGGATGCCCTTGGTTGGACATGAACCCTGATAAGGGTACCTTGCCTGGCTTTTTGGAGGAAAGGAGGGGGTGTTTTCATGCAGATGTTCAATCCGGGGTCTTTCTACAGTGCTTCAACAGAGAGGGGCCGAGCTTCTGTACCTCTTTGAACATCTTGATGAAGCCAGCCCTGTCCCCCTCTTTGATAATGGTCCTTAGTTGCCTGCTATACTTCCCAAATGTGTCCAAGGCGGTATTCGTATAGGGATTTCCAAGCTGAATGGTGGCGTATAATTCTGGGTCTTGGAGGCACAGACGTGCCACAATGTTTAGCTGTCTTTCAAAACTGGGGGTTGCAAGTTCGAGGATGTGTTTGAAGTCTATGCCGTCTTCTTCAAGGGATTTGCCCAGACATAGTATGATAAAATGATTCAATGCCTGTACCCATGCCATGGTGCGGTCGTGCTCCTGGGGGGTGAAGATAGCAGTTAATGCCCCTGTGGAATCGAGAAATGCCTTCCACCAATAGAACCACTTTGTACCCCGAGCTGGGCAAAGGGCTACCCTTTTGCCAATGATATCGCTTTCACCAGGACCAAAGAGGGGGTGTGTTCCGCAGACCTGGCATTTGCTGTATCTTAGCATTGTTTCCACCTGGCGTTCTTTCAAGGAGCACATGTCCGTCAGGAAGTTTTCTTCTGGGATCATTGGGGCGACTTCCCGTACCACGCTGTCAAAACAGTCCATGGGGACGGCAAGTATGACCATCTGGCACTTTTCGGCCAGGTCCCTTGAGGTGAGCTCAGTATCCAGGTCGGAGATGAGTACCTTGAAGCCCGTATCTTGAAAGAATCTTTCGAACCATCGGCCCATCCTGCCCCTACCACCAATTATGCCAATTCTCGGTCTAAATGAGGCGTCCATTCTGTTCATCTTTTATGAGGTTACAGTTGTCAGTAATCTCAAGGCTGAATCTCCTGAGTAGATGATCTGCCAGCACAAGCTGCATCATGGCCTTGATCACAGGAACTATCCTGGGGATGGCAGATACGTCATGCCTTCCTTTTACCGAGAGTTTCACCGGTTTGCCAGTTATGTCAATGGTGTCTTGTTCAATGCCAATGGAAGGGATGGGTTTTATTGCCGCCCTGGCTATTATTTCATCTCCATTGGAGATGCCAGCCAGTATGCCCCCTGCGTTGTTACTCAAAAAACCCTTTGGAGAAATGGGGTCATTGTTTTCAGAGCCAGTCATGTCTGCGGCCTTGAAACCAGAGCCTATCTCCACTCCTTTGACAGCCCCAACGGACATGAGGGCTTTGGCAATCTCTCCGTCCAATTTGTCAAATACCGGGTCTCCAAGTCCAGCAGGAACACCTGTGGCAACGACCTCTACAATGCCGCCAAGGGAGTCTCCCGCCTTTTTGGCAGCAAGGACCTGTTCCTCCATGAGCTTTGCCGCATCCATGTCTGGACAGAAGAGGCGGTTGTCTTCTATGACCTCCAGGTTCTTCGTCTCCACGTATACACGGCCAAGGCCTGCCGTATAGGCATATATCTCGATACCTGCAAGGTCCAATACCAATTGGGCAACAGCACCGGCTGCAACCCTGGCTACGGTTTCTCTGCCCGAGGACCTGCCGCCCCCTCGATAGTCCCTAATACCAAAGCGTTTCAGGTAGGTGTAGTCACCATGGCCAGGTCGAAAAAGGTCCTTGAGATGGTCATAAGACCTGCTTTTGGCATCCTGATTTCTGATCATGAGGCTTATGGGTGTGCCAGTAGTCATACCTTGAAATACGCCAGAGAGTATCTCCACCCTGTCTGGCTCTTTTCTCGTAGTTTCAGCAGCCCCCCCCTTTCCGGGTCGTCTCTTGTCCAATGCAGCCTGGATGTGTGCCTCTGTCAGAGGTAGGCGGGCAGGGCAGCCGTCAATCACTGCCCCAAGGGCAGGGCCGTGGGACTCCCCCCAAGTAGTAACCCTGAAGGCTTGACCAAAGCTGTTACCTGGCATATTTTATCGCCTCGCTGATTTCCAGGGCCAGTTGAAAAGGCCCTTTTTCAAAGGTGTCTATCTCGAAATGGGAAAATTTTTTGTAGAGAGGTTCCCTCTCTTTCAATACCTTGGAGATTTCCTCCTCTATATTATCACCAGAAAGGGATGGTCTCCTGGTGGCACTTCTGCTGTCGGATGCAATCCTTTTTTTCATTATTTCCAGGGGGGCAGTGAGCCATATCACTATAGAGGTCTTTGCCACCTGTTCCATGAGATCAGGATGAAGCACAATACCTCCCCCACATGCTACCACACTTTTTTTCGGGTTGCCGAGTACATCCTCCAGGGCCTGACGTTCCATCTTTCTGAACTCTGCCCAGCCATGTCTTTCCACTATCTGAGAAATGGTGGCGCCTGCTGAGGCCTCGATCTGGTCGTCGAGATCGATGAAGGCACACCCGAGCCTCCTTGCAAGCTCTCTACCCACTGAGCTTTTCCCTGTGGCTCTGTAACCTATGAGAAATATCTTGCCTCGCTTTTTGGTCATCTGCTTTTGTCCTGTTTCAGTGCCTTTTGAAGTCTTTCCCACCGCTGCCAGAAATCTGGGAAAGATTTTGTCACAACCGACTTGTCGTCAAAATTCAGTCCATCCATCCTAAGGCCTGCTACTGCAAATGACATGGCTATCCTATGATCGTCATATGTATTGATGACAATTGGTTTCAGGGGCTGATTGGGCCCTTTGACAACGAGACCGTCTTCAAGTTCTCTGGCCTGAACGCCGATCCTGTTCAGCTCTGTGACAACAGCCTTTATCCTGTCGGTCTCCTTGACCCTGAGGTGGGCCACATTTGTAATCTTTGTCTCACCCTCTGCAAAGGCTGCGACTACTGCCAGCGTTGGTACTATATCAGGCCATTTGCCCATGTCTATATCCAAGGCCTTCAGACGCCCTCCCTCTGGCCCTTGCACCAAGGTGCCATTGTCTCCCCTTTCCACTGAGCAACCCATCTTGGCCAGTATATCTGCAAAATATGCATCTCCCTGTATTGGGTTTGGAGGCAGATTTTTTATCCTTACAGCCTTGCCGGTCACGGCTGCTGCTGCCAAAAAATAAGAGGCACTCGACGCATCTGCCTCGATCTCGAAGTGACGGCCTATGTAGGAAACATTGGGTACGGTGAAAGAGTTGCTGGATTCATCGACCCTTACTCCAAAGGCCTCCATCACCTTTATGGTGATATCGACATACGGCCTCGAGACCAATGGTCCATCGAGGAAAATAGATACTGGCCCAGATGCATAAGGTGCTGTAAGCAGCAGTGAGGAGAGAAATTGACTGCTGATCGAGGCCGACAGGTGTACCGGCCCTCCCCGCAGTCCACTCGATGTTATCCTCACAGGGGGACAGCCAGTCTCTTGGATACTGAAGGCCGTTACCCCGAGTTCTACCAGGGCATTCAGCAGGGGGGCAGCGGGCCTTTCTTCCATGCGCTTGCTTCCAGTGAGGATGGTCGTGCCGTTTGCAAGTGCTGCCATCGATATGAGGAATCTTATCCCTGTGCCATTGTTCCCCATATAGATTTCATCCACTGGTGGTCTGAGCTTGCCCTCGGTGCCCTGGATTGTCCAGGTCTGCGTCGAGTCGAGAATCTCCACTCCAAATTGTCTCAATCCATTCCTGAGAAGCTTTGTGTCATCGCTGTCGAGGGCGGATGAAAGGGTGGATTCCCCCTTGGCGAGGGCAGCGATGACAAGGGCCCTCTGGGTTATGCTCTTGGAACCTGGGACTGTGATTTCTACTGTCATGCTCTCTGTTTCCTGTCTGCCTGTGGGCTGGAAAGGGCCTGTCTCATCACGTCCAAGGGAGCAGTATGGCCAGTCCAGAACTCAAACTGGGCTGCTGCCTGGTAAAGGAGCATCTCGATTCCTGGAATCGTAGTACATCCTTTCGACCTTGCCTCTTGGAGAAGCCTTGTCCCGCCTTTGCCATATACTATGTCCATGACAACCGAGAATTTCCCAAGCATACTGGCAGGTACAGGGCAGATGCCAGCCAATGGCCCCATGCCCACAGAAGTAGTGTTGATAAGTATCTCTCCCTCTATTTCAGATACATTGTCCAACCCGGAAAAGGCACATGAGAACTCTTCGGCAAGGCTTCTTGCCTTTTCCTCTGTCCTATTTGCTATATGAACCTTGGCCCCTTCTTTGACAAGTCCATATACCACTGCCCTGGCAGAACCACCTGCCCCGAGTACCACAACAAGGCGGTCTTTGATGGCAGTGACTGCCCTTAGGGCCTTCAATGCACCGATCCAGTCTGTATTGATACCTTTTAGATGGCCTTCGAGGTTTTTGATCGTGTTTACCGCCCCTATTCTTTTTGCTGTGTCGTCTGTCTCATCGAGAAACTCCATTACAGTCTCCTTGTGGGGGACGGTTACAGAAAGCCCTTTGATGTTCAGGGTCCGCACTGCATCCATGGCGCGCCTGGGAGAATCGGTTTCAAAGGCGAGATAGACAGCGTTTATCCCTTCATGTTCAAATGCAGCATTGTGCATGGCAGGGCTCAGACTATGTCTGACAGGCCTTCCTATTATACCGTATAGACTTGTGTAGGCATCAATGCCCAGCACTGCCTTTATCCTTCCTTTCCTGCAATCTTGGCCTTCACCCAATTCAAGAGGCTACCTGCTGCCAGAATGAATCTATCACGTTGAGATAGGTCGAGCCTGGCCTGGAAGGTGGCCCCTGAAGAGCTTTTTATAGTTACGGTGTCTGAACCAGACAACAGGGCCCTTCTTATGCCCGGTATAACCAATTCATCGTCTTGAGAGATGAAGTCATAGTCGTCGGCATTTTCAAAGGTCATTGGCAATATACCAAAATTTATGAGATTCGCCTTGTGGATACGGGCAAAGCTCTTTACCAGCTTGGCCTTCACCCCAAGGTATCTCGGGGCAAGGGCAGCATGTTCCCGTGAAGAGCCTTGGCCATAGTTTTCTCCGCCTACGATGATCACAGAACCAAGCTTTTTGGCACGTTCAGGGAAATCCGGGTCTATGGCCGAAAAGACATATTGGCTGATGGCAGGCACATTGCTTCTCAGTGGCAATATCTTGCTTCCAGCAGGCATGATATGATCTGTGGTGATATTGTCGTCCACCTTTAATCCCACTGTCAGATCCAGATCATCTGGTAGTGGTTCGAATTCGGGCAGGGGTTTGATATTGGGCCCCCTTATTATCTCAATGGAAGAGGGGTCGTCCGGGGGGGCGATGATTCCATTGTCATTGACAATATATTTTTCAGGCAGGGTGATTTTAGGGGCTTCACCGAGATCTCTCGGGTCTGTAATGACCCCAGTAATGGCAGATGCAACTGCGGTCTCTGGGCTGCATAGGTAGACCTGGTCGTTTTTGGTCCCACTCCTGCCAGGGAAGTTCCTTGTAAATGTCCTCAGTGAGATAGTGTCAGTTGCAGGTGCCTGGCCCATGCCAATGCACCCGAGACACCCGCACTGGTGTATCCTGGCCCCTGCATGGATGAGGTTTTTGAGTGCACCATCTATGTCTGCGTTTTCAAGTACTTGTCTGCTACCCGGGTTGATTTCGAAGCTCACATTGGTGTTTATTTTCCTATTTTCGAGCACCTTGGCAGCCATTACAATATCCCTGTAGGAGGAATTGGCACAGGAGCCGATGATCACCTGGGCCACAGGCCGTCCCTGGACCTCTTTGACCTTTACCACATTGTCTGGAGACGATGGACATGCAGTCATTGGTTCAATGGCTGACAGGTCTATCTCGATCACCTGGGCGAAGGCTGCATCTTCATCAGCATGAATGGGTTGCCATAGCTCAGCCCTTTCTTGGCCTTGGAGAAATTTCCTTGTCACTTCATCTGAAGGGAATACTGTTGCCGTGGCCCCAAGTTCTGTGCCCAGGTTGGCGATTGCGCCCCTGTCGGTCACAGAAAGGGTCTCCACCCCAGGGCCGAAATATTCCATTACCTTGCCTACTCCTCCTTTGACAGAAAGTCTTCTCAGGAGTTCAAGTATTACATCCTTGGCCGATATCCATGGTTGGAGTTGGCCTGTGAGTCTTATACCTACCACCTCGGGCATATTGAGATGAAATGGCTCTCCAGCCATGGCCATGGCAACATCCAGGCCTCCAGCACCCATTGCCAACATACCACAGCCTCCAGCCGTTGGGGTGTGACTGTCAGAGCCAAGAAGTGTCTTGCCAGGTGCTGCAAAACGCTCCAGGTGTACCTGATGGCATATGCCATTTCCAGGCCTGGAAAAAAAGATACCGTATTTTGCAGCAATAGACTGTAGAAACCTGTGATCATCCGCATTTCTAAAATCGGATTGCAGTAGGTTGTGATCTACGTAGCTTACAGAAAGTTCTGTCTTAACCCTGTCTATCCCAATGGCCTCGAATTCAAGATAGGCCATGGTGCCTGTGGCGTCTTGGGTGAGGGTTTGGTCGATCCTGAGGGCAATGGGAAGCCCTGTGGTCATCTCTCCTTCAACGAGGTGAGAGGAGATTATCTTCTCGGTAACATTGAGTCCCATAGGTCAAAATTTCTCCTTAGGAGGTCTTTCTTTATCCCAGATTGTGTACTCTAAACGCCTGGGAGTAATCTCTTTGAATGATTGTATGGTCAGTATACATCTGATCTCATTAGTATTTCAGGCAGTTGAAGCCACAAGGGACTCACAAGCGTGCCGAATCTGCTTTGTTGTCGGGTAGTTTAAGTACCAAAATACGTCTGCATGTCATCTTCCTCGCATCTTCGGCACGCTTGTGAGCTGTGCATAATCCAGATTTATTGATATCTAAAAAAACAGCGTGGATACTACTACAGTTGGCCGCAGTTTTCCAGGGTGCCGGGTCACAATATTGAACCAGTTGTCGAGGAACGAACAATAATATATCTTCATGTCAAAATGGAACGGGACGACCTTGTTTCCATTAAGGAACATTCGGATTGGGTAAGGATTCGCTACCAGGCCATGGCCTGTAATCTTCATGAACAGCCTGATGCGACCCAGAATGTCAACTCTGTTCTCGTAATCTTACAGATCTGTGAAGCAATATGAGAAGCCTTGCCCGATTTTTTAGTCTTCCTGCCAGAAGCCCTGCCTCATTCCCACTGCCACAGTAAAGATCCAGCCTGAAAGGACCTTTTATGGCGCTTCCTTTGTCATGGTGAAAGACAAGGAGGGGGCCTTGGGCCTTCCTGAACCACTTGGGTCCTTTTTTGATGTCAGGCCACTTCATGACGAGAAGAGCCGGCATGGCCGGAGGAAAGACAGTATCGTCCAAGGCAACCGAGGTCCCTGGTACCAGTACCTTGCCATAGCACCCTATGGGGCCTTTTTCTTCCCACTGAAAAAATATGTAGCGTGGATTTTCATAGACAAGTTCCCCGAACTGTTTTTTATGGGTCTGTGCCCACTGTCTTATGGAGGGCCAATCGAGTTGGCCTGGTTGCAGGATGCCCTTTTTGATTAATATCTTGCCAATGCTCTTGTACTCCAGACCATTGCTGGCAGCATAGTGTATGAAGCGGGTAGGGCCTTTATCCAAGTCTATGATAGCAGAGCCCTGGATCTGGAGTTCCAGCAGGTCTACAGGAGAGGAAAGCCAACACAGTGCCAACCCCTTGGGGAAGGGGTGTTTTTCTTCTATATCCTTTCTGGAATAATAGGGTACGAGCTGGCGCCCCACCACCCTGCCCCAGATGGTCTTGGCAGGGAGGGCGGGATCAAAACGGGTAAGATGCACCTTTATCAAGTCTGGCGGCCAGCCGTAAACAGGATAGGCAAATTGTCCTGTTTCATTGGTCGATGCCTTTAGTCTTGGCTGAAAATACCCTGTAACGAGCATGGACCCCGTATCCCCGCTGTTGTCCTGGATCTCATAGGGGATAAATTCATCCCTTAGGCTCTGGAGGAGCCCTTCTTGGCTGGAGCTGTCGGCAAACAGGTCCTGGAGCCTTTTCAGGCTTGCAAGAAGGGCCTTTCTGGAGACATATGCATCGGCGAGCTGGAAGGTGTCTTGTTCCCCCTTGCCGTCAAGTATCTGGATACTCTTGAATATGCCAGACAAGACCAATGCCCTGTCCTGGTGTATCTGTCCAATCGTAACCTCGTCCCAGGAAAGTCTTTTAAGCCTTGGCCCCTTGTTGGCCTTTTGGGATAAAAAAAATAAAAGGCCTATGCCAACGAGCCCTAAGAATATGAAAAGAGGGGCAATAATGCTCTTCAAGTCTTGTTCAGTGGCCAGGGTATCACAGACCAGTGGCCGCTACTTGTTTCTTCACTGCTTCTACCGAGAGGGCAATGGCCTTTTTCTCATCGTCTGTGAGGGGAAATTCCAGGACCTTTTCCACACCTCTTCGCCCGAGTATTACTGGCACACCGAGGAAGACCCCACTTATGCCAAATTCGCCTTCGAGGTATGCTGCACATGGAAGGATCCTTTTTTGATCCTCCAGGATGGATTGGGCCATCTCCATGGCTGCAAGGCCTGGGGTTGAAAATGCGCTTCCAGTCTTCAGGTATTTTACTATCTCTCCCCCGCCTTGTTGCGTGCGTTTTACAATTCGGTGGATCTCTTCCTTGGAAAGAAGATCTTCTATTGGTACACCTGCCACGCTTGCAAGCCTGGTCAGGGGCAGCATATTATCCCCATGTATGCCCATTACAAGGGCTGTGACGTCTTTTGGGGCAACTCCTATGGCCTGGGCGAGAAAGGTGCGGTATCTGGCAGAATCGAGGACGCCAGCCATGCCTACGACTCTGTTCTTGGGGAATCCTGATACCTTGAAGACCGTATATACCATGGCATCGATGGGGTTTGTTACAACTACGATCACAGCCTGTGGGCTGTTGCGGCATATATTTTCAGTAACGTCCTTTATTATTTCCACGTTTTTTGCCAGGAGATCATCCCTACTCATGCCTGGTTTCCGGGCCAATCCAGCTGTTATGATCACGACGTCCGAGTCCTTGGTGTCGGAATAGTCGTTGGTGCCAGTGATCTTCCCGGTAAAACCGCAAAGGGGCGCAGCCTGAGAAAGATCCAGGGCCTTCCCCTGGGGTACTCCTTCTATCACGTCGACAAGTACTATCTCATCGGCAGCATTTCTGCTCACTGCCCACTGTGCAGCCGCGGTACCAACTGCACCAGCACCTACTATCGATAATTTTTTCTTGGATATCGCCATTGATTGACAGCTCCTTTTCCTTGGTTCTGATGTGAATGTTCGTAAAGATATCTCTGGTAATATCTCATTGCCTCAGGGATGAGGGCCTTTAACCGTTCAAGCCGGGCCTTGTCCGAGGGATGGGTACTCAGGAATTCAGGGGGCCTGGGTCTGCCCTTTGCTGCCGTCATCATCCTTTTCCAGAAATCCAGGGCAGCCCTTGGATCATAACCGGCCATAGCCATGAAAATAAGCCCCAGGTGATCTGCTTCATACTCCTGGGTCCTGCTATAGGGCAAGAGAAAACCCACGTTTGCCCCAAGGCCATAGAGCTCGAAAAGCAACCTCCTTGTTGCAGGATTGTAGGAGCCTGTAAATGCAGAAAGGGCCTCTCCTCCCATCTGCAGCAACAGTTGCTGGCTCAGTCGTTCGGCCCCGTGGTTTGCCACCGCATGGGCTATCTCGTGGCCGAGAACCACTGCAAGGCCTGTATCATTCTTGGCAATAGGAAGCAGACCTGAATATACCACTACCTTACCTCCTGGCATACACCAGGCATTGATCTGTTTGTCACAAATGAGATTGAATTCCCAGTGGTAGCCCCTGAGACGTGATGCCTGCCCCGTCTCATACATGAACCGTTCCACTGCAGCCCTTATCCTATTGCCAACACGTCGTACCATATTCACCTGGTCAGGGTTGGTGCACAACCTGTGTTTTTTCAAGAATTGTCTGTATTCTTGGGCGCTCATGGCCAACAGTTGGCTTTCTGGGACAAGTGTGAGCTGTTTCCTGCCTGTAACAGGTACAGTGGCACAGGAGGAGAGCATTAGGGCTATGAGGATGAGGGGAATCAAAAACTCCAAGAAGATACGCACGTGCTTGTCTTGCAAGTGGTGGCCAGGGTTTTTTGAAACTACTTGTGTCCTCATGTCGTTTTTTGTTGTAAGTTTTTTATCTGTTTCAAAGGATTGTTATGGATTGAAAGCAAATTAACCCATATTTTTCGGGATTTGAAGGAGTTTGGATAAAGAAGTGTCCTTTTTACCAAGCGACAGAGGGGTTGTTAAGATAGACCTTTCATCCATATCCAATAATTTTTCAAGGCTTTATGGGCTCATGAGGCCGGGTAACGGCAGGCTTATGCCTGTAATAAAGTCGGATGCCTACGGCCACGGGATAAAGTGGGTTGCCCATGAGCTAAAGGACAAGCCCGTTTGGGGTTTTGGCATATATGAATGTTCAGAGGCCAGGTTGCTCAGGGATAGTGGTATAGAAAATCCACTGTTTCTACTTTCAGGTCTCCTGCAAGACCAGCCAGAGACTGTACTCGAACTCGGTCTTACGGTAGGTGTGGTAAAGACAGGAGAGCTTTTTTCTCTCGATCAAGTTGGCAGGGCCAACGGGAAGAAGATCCCTGTGCATCTCAAGGTGGATACGGGCATGGGCCGTTTTGGCCTTGATCCTGGAGAGGTCATCGAGATCTCAAGAAAACGGAAAAGGTGGCCCAATCTCTATTTTGAAGGCCTCTATACCCATTTGTCAGCTGCAGATACACCCGAAGATCCATATAATAAGAGGCAGATCGAGATATTTGTCCATGTCCTTGGTGCGGTCAGGGGCTCTGGTTGGCACCCAGAGTTCATCCACATGGCCAACTCTTCGGCCATCATGTTTTTGCCAGAGGCGAGATTCAATCTGGCACGTCCTGGAATTGCCCTTTATGGCGCCATTTGTCCAGAGAAGGGAGGCTCATTGGAGCTTCGACCTGCCATGGGTTTTTTCAGTAAACTGATCCAGATAAGGAGATTCCAGGTGGGGGCAAGCCTTAGTTATGGCCACCATTTCACCTGTGACAAGGACAGTGTTATAGGCCTTGTGCCAGTTGGATATGACAATGGTTATCCCAGGGTGCTTTCCAACAAGGCATCAGTCCTCATTGGTGGCAAGAGATATCCAGTGGTAGGGAATATATGTATGAAGGCCTTCTTGGTGGATCTGACTGGCGGGCAGGATCTTTACGAGGGACAGGAGGTCATACTGCTCGGCAGCAGCGGGCAGGATGAGATCCATATATGTGAGCTTGCCCAAAAGGCTGGTACCATCAGTTATGAACTACTGTGTCTCCTTGGCAAGTTGAATAAGAGGGTTATATTGAGATAGGGCATCATGATTTTGGCCGGATTTATTATCCAGAGGCATCATTACAGAGGAATAACATAGAGACATGTTTGGAATAGGACTTCCTGAACTCATAGTTATCTTGGCCCTGGCCCTTATCGTGCTGGGGCCTGAAAAATTGCCTCAGGTGGCGAGACAGGCTGCAAGGTTCATAAACGAGCTTAAAAAGGCCTCGGATGAATTCAAAAAAGAGCTTGAGCTTGACAAGTTGGACGACATCCGAAGGCCTATCAAGCTGGACAAGGTCCTTGGAGAAGATCTGTCAGAGCTGGTGAAGAAAAAAAATCTTATAGAGCCGGACTTTCTAAGGGGTAGCAGTGATGGCACAGGCCCTGGAGGCCTGGGGCCTGAATGGAAAGAGGCAAAAGGGCGAGACAGACAGGCCAGCTCCCACGTTGAGCAACGAAGCGAATCTCCAGATGTGGAGGAACAGTCTGGAGAAAAATCGGCTGAAGGGCCAGATCCCTATAATGCAGGAAGATAGATATACACTCAAAGGGCATCTTGAAGAGCTAAGGAAAAGGCTCATAAACTGCGGTATCTTTTTTGTCATTGCCTTTGGTGTCTGTTATGCCCTGTCTGGTCCAATGGTTTCCTTTCTGTTTTATCCTGTGAAACAGGCTCTGCCCAAGGGGAGCACCATGGTGTTCACCGCCTTGCTGGAGGGCTTCATGGCCTATTTGAAGGTGGCTTTTTGGGCAGCTGTCGTGCTTACAGCCCCTGTGATAATCTATCAGGCATGGAAATTTTTGCTCCCTGCCCTCTACGAAAACGAAAAGAAGGTGCTTAAAAGGGTTATCTGCTGGGGCGGGGCCCTATTCCTTGCTGGAGGTGTATTTGGCTACTGGGTCATTATCCCCCTTATCCTTTCTCTCTCTCTGGGATATGCCAGCGATAGCCTTCAGGCCCTTCCAAGGTTACAAAATTATCTCGTATTCACATTAAAGAGTATATTCGTTTTCGGCATGATCTTTGAGGTGCCATTTGTGATGGCCGGGATCTCCAGGGCAGGGCTCATACCCCGGGATTATTTCAAAAAACACAGGAAGATCGCCTACATAGCGCTGTTCATATTTTCCGCCGTTTTGGTGCCAACAGACCTATTCTCCCAGATACTGCTCTTCTTCCCTATGCTGATGGTATACGAGGCTGGAGTCTTGTTTTCCCGGTAGACGGGTAGGAAGCCAGTAATAGATAGCGTCATTTTTCACGCATTGTCCGTCAATAATCCTGCTCTTTTAAAAGACTTGTTGGCTAAGTTATTTCCCAAATATACCAAAGGGGAAAGAGATCGTTGTATTATTGCGAGAAGTATAATTACGGTACAAAAAATGCATGACATATTATAAGGAAGAGGTGCCCTAGAAGGTGCCTGAATAGGAGCCGAGACGAGGAGGGGGTATGAATAGATCTATCCTGATCTTGACGCTGGCTGTGTTTTTTCCATCTTGGGCACAGGTCGGTTTTGCAGACACGATCCACCTTTATGAAAATTTTTTTGGCACTGGCCATGACGACGACTTCTTGTCTTTGCTTGAAGGACAGCAGGTGGTCCTCCATTTCGATCTGAATGATACCAATGATCCTGTCCTCCATCCGTTTCCAACTACTGATGAATACGGTTACGATCCAGCTACCATGAGGATGACTGGCGGGGTCCTGGAGTTCACCTTTTTCGATGATGACGGGGATTCTGATACAGTAGAGATATCGGCAGGATATTATGATGGGGACAGGCTCATAAAGAGGAAGATCTATAACCTGGGCGGGCCCTGGTTCCCTGAAAAATATGTGACACTCCAGGTAGACTTAGAGGACGAGGGCCTGCTCGATTATTTGCAAGACGGCCTGTTCGATACCATAGTGCTTGCCCCTGCAGTCTGCTGTCGGACAAATGACATAAGGCTTGAAGCTGCTGGTCTGAGTGTAGATGCAACGCCGGTTCCCATACCTGAGGCCTCGATGCTCCTCTTTATCGGCTTGGTTGCACTTGCCACATGGAGGGGTTGTCTCCACAGAGATGAAGCTTAAGATATCTCTCCTGCCGAAGATGCAATGCATCAAGGGGCCAGGCTCCTTTTGGGCATCCCGCCCCCTGAAGTATATAACGTGGGTTAAGGCCTGCCTTCCATGAAATTCATGATGGATTCGGCTGCTATTCTGCCATGATATGCAGCCTTGGCCACTGTTTGTGGGCCCAAGACATCGTCTCCTCCTGCAAAAATCCAGGGAATGGATGTCTGGAGCGTTTCAGGATCCACCTCAAAGGTACCCCAGGGGGTTGTCTTGATCTCCATGCCCTTTACAGCAGTTGGATCGACATTCTGGCTTATGGCCGCAATGATGGTATCTGCCTCCATGGTGAAGTTTGATCCCTCTATTGGCACGGGCCTACGCCTCCCGGACTCATCGGGTTCGCCCAGCTTCATCCTTATACATTCTATGCGTTCAAGTTTGCCATCTCGTCCGTGTATGGCAACAGGTGCGGCGAGAAACTCCATCTTTACGCCTTCTTCTTCCATGTGGTGGATTTCAGCTTGGGAAGCTGGCATTTCCTGTTTCGTGCGCCTGTATAGTATCAATACATCTTCTGAACCCATACGAAGTGTGGTGCGTGCAACGTCAATGGCTACGTTACCACCACCGACTATTACTACTCGTCTGCCCAGGTCTATCTTTTCACCAAGATTTACATCTCTCAGATAATCCACCCCATGCATGACACCCTTTAGGTCCTCACCAGGAATGCCCAGTTTTCTGCTCTTGTGGGCACCAATGCCAATGAAGATCGCATCGTAGCCTTGTTTCATGAGGTCTTCTATCGTCTTGTCCCGTCCTATTGTCACATTGCTGTATATGTCTACTCCGCAGCTTTTGAGCGCATCGAATTCGGCCTTTATTATGGAGCGGGGTAGCCGGAATGGGGGGATACCTACTGTTAGCATGCCGCCAAGGACAGGGAGAGAATCGAATATGGTACATTTTACCCCTTTGTGGGCAAGGTTGTAGGCCACGGTCATCCCTGCTGGACCTGAGCCAATGATCGCCACCTTCTTGCCAGTAGGCAAGGCACAGGGCTCCATGAGGTTTTTGTCATGTTCCACCATCCAGTCGACAATGAAACGCTCCAGCATTCCAATGGCAACAGCCTCTCCCTTCTTGGCCCTGATACAATGACCTTCGCATTGGAATTCATGGGGACAGACCCTGGAACATATGGCAGGCATGGAGCTCGTCTTTCTTATGGTCCAGTATGCGTCTTCTATCTCACCTTCTCGTAAGAGTCTTATAAACGCTGGGATGTCATTGTGCAAAGGACAGCCTTTGCGACACCCGGGTTTCTTGCACTGTAGACACCTTTCTGCCTCCATCTTGGCTGTTTCATGGTCATAACCTGCAACAATCTCATCGAAATTATGGATTCGTACTTCTGGGGGTAGCTCTTTTGGCTTGTGGCGCGGTATTGCCATTCGTTCCTTTGGTTTCACTTGATTCTCCTTGACAAGGTTATTGGCTAATGTCTATATGCTTTCATAAATCAATGTGTGTATGAGGGTGTTTTCAAGAGAAAATGGAATATTATTGCGAAAAAGATAATCGCCAGGCAGACATAAGTAAAGGGTGCAGGCACCCCAATGATTTTTGCCAGCACAGGCAGGCGTGTCTGATTTATTTTCTTGAACAAGAAGAAAAGAGAAATAGCAAGATAAGGACAGAAAAAGGCGTGGAAACCGATGAAAGAAGGGGAAACGATGGTTAATGAGTGTGAGATAACCATACTATGTGAAAATAGTGTGGCCGGGCCTTTTGGCTTACTTGGTGAACATGGCTGGGCTGTCTTTGTTGAGACAGACGGCCTCAGGCTGCTTTTTGATACTGGACAGGGTCAAGGCATAATCAACAACAGCCTCATATTGGGCGTGGATCTTGGCCAGATAGATGCGATAGTCCTCAGCCACGGCCATTACGACCATACAAGTGGGCTGCCTCAGGTCCTACAGATCAGGGGTGAAGTACCGGTTTTTGCCCATCCTGATATCTTCCTGGACAGGTATTGGTCAAGGGGTGAGGTCAGTAGGCATATAGGCATTCGTTTCAACAGGGCATATCTGGAGTCCCTTGGCTGTCGTTTCCAGTTCACCCCTGGTTTCACACAGATTTTTCCAGGGATCTACGTTACTGGCGAGGTCCCCAGGGTGACGGATTTCGAACCACCTGATCCAAACATGAAAATTCCTGCCGGCACCGGGGCACATATGGCCCAAGATCCCCTCAGGGACGATCTTTCCATGGTTATAGATACACCATCTGGTCTTGTAGTGATCCTCGGATGTGCCCATGCTGGAATAGTGAATATCCTAAAGTGGTGTGCCCAGAACCTGCCAGGTAGGCCTTTTCATACTGTAATAGGTGGCACGCATCTTGGGTTCGCAGAGAAGGAACAGTTTGACAAGACCCTCGATGCCTTGGAAGATTTTGATATCAAGCGCTTGGGGGCATCTCATTGCACCGGGCTGAAAAATGCATCGAGGCTCTACTGTGCCCTGGGCGAGAAATTTTTTCATGCCTCAGTAGGGGTTTACATAACAGTTTAGGCGGAGCAAGGGGGCGTTGAGTATCTATTTGAGCCCTCCTGTCCCCCAGCCACCTATACCAAGAAGTTCTACATTTACAAGGAACGAGGTGTCGTCAGAATCTGTCTTGATCTTTCCCTCCACTGCCCAGCAACTTGATTGATACCGGAGGGCATAACGGGATTCAATCTGGCGGTTATCCTTGAAGTTCTGTTTGATATGAAACCTGAATGACCAAGCCCGGGTCAGGACAGCCCTCAGGTCACAGTTGAGTTCATTGATGTCTGTCACCTTGTGGTATCTATAGTCGAGATCAAGGGTGCTTCCCAGATAGCCCGTGTAGTGCCAGCGTACATTGTGTGTCCTGAATCCATCACCATAAAAATTGTAGGTTGTATCATATCGCATATAGAAATTTCCCACAGGCCTTATCTCCAGCTCTCCATAGAGATCCGATAGATGCCTATCAGGCATGTCGTGGATGATGTTAAGGGTCGGGACCTCCTTGAAGTTATAGTCTTGCTGGAGCTTTAGACGCAACAGATCCGAATATGAGAAATGTCCACCCCCGAGCTCTCCCTTGTTGCTCAAGAAGGTTAGGAGAGAAAACCTGAGTCTATTGATCTTGTCATAGTGATCCTGTCGGTCTATCTGTGGAATATCGTCGTCCTTCTTGTGGGGGGTATAGAGATACTGGAGCCTTGGGGTTATACTGTGGCGCCATAGTGAGTGGCCAGATATCTGGTAATTTCTACTAAATGTCTTGCTGAGGTCTGCTTGTAACTGGTACCGGAACTTACTTGCAGTATCCTTGGGTCTGTCTCCTGTGGTTTCTTCGCCATATGCCACGTAGATGGTATCTTCCAGATTGCCTGTGAGGACCAGGTCTCCCCAGCCAAATAGGTTGGCAGGCAGGCTGAGCCCTGGTGACATCTTTATCCTGTGTTCCTTTGTTCCCTGTTCTCTCCAATAGTCGGTATAATCGAAATCCATCTGATAATATACTGGGGTGTGTAATAGTCTGGTCTTGAACGTATGGAGAAAGACACTTGGAAGGGTTTGGACAGTGTAGGCTCTTTCTCCAAAATAGTGATTGTCATTATACCTGCCGTGTAGGGCGAGAAAGCTATCCTCAGTTTCCCTGGTTATCTGGGCAGTGGAGGGGCGAATTTCATCTGCATCGTCTGCCAGGGAGCGATGGAAATATTTCTTGAATGTCTCATTACTGGCATCGAAACCCATGAGGCCATTGTCGAATTCCTGGAGATAGTCCATATCGCTCATGAGATCCACGTCTAACTTGGCCATGAAATCGAAGGGGAGCTGCTGGTTCATTTTGCCCCTTATCCACCATCTGAAATCATTACCCCTCGTCTGTCCATCCCCGTTGAAATCAGAGTCGTCTTTCTTGTCGTTGAGGAAGTTGTAGCGGACCACGGCCTTGTCCATGGGAGAAAAGACATGCCTGTATTCTATACCCTCCATCCATCCCCGGCTAAACATGGGATGTTGATAAAAGGTCAGATCCATGCTGTCGTTCAGGGTTAGAAAGAAGGGTATGTCAATGCCCACCCCGTTCCTTTTAGAAGAGGTGTATTCTGGTATGAGAAAGCCAGTCTTTCTATATCGATTTATTGGTACATACAGCCAGGGTGTGAAAAATACCGGTATATCCCGGATCTCAAAGAAGCTGTTTGTGGCCTTGGCCTCTCCGTTTACTGTGAGAGAGAGGTCCTTGCACTTGAACTTCCAGGCCTGTTTGGGTAGTGGGCATGTGCTGATGGTGGCATCGATGGCGTGGTATTGTTCCGGCCCTACCTTTTCAAGGCGTTTGGCCATGAGGTGGATATTGTTCCTTCGAAGATACAGGAAGGCACTTTCCATCTTGCCGGTGGATGTCTTGAGATCTATCTCTCCTCTGGAGCCCTTTAGTACATCCTGGTCCATGTGTATCACCACATGCCCCCATGCCTCTATCTTTTCTCCGGTCTTGTCGTATAGGACCTTGTCGGCATATACCTTGAGCTTGTCCTTTATGATCTGGACACGGCCTTGGGCAATAAAGACCTTGGACTGATGGAAAAAGATGATCCTGTCTGCCTTGATGTCCCAGGGTTGTTTGGCTGTTTTGGTGGCCAGGCATGGCAATGCATCGAAAAAGAGGTAGGAGATGAAAATGGATACGAGAATGAAGTACAGTAGGGCTGGGATGTGGAAAGACCTGTTCGGGTACATTGTCACACTACGGACGAGGGCATGAATATCTTGTTGTAGAGATTTTGGGCATAGCGGTCTGTCATCCCAGCGATAAAGTCACACACGTCCCGTTCATAGGGTGTGTCATTTTTCCTGACGCATCTTTCCTCCTCAAAGAGTCTGGATCGTTCCCTGATGAATGCATCCTTGTGTTTGAGGAAATATTCATAGAGTTCCAGGAGTATCTTCCTGGCCTTTTCAAACTCATTGTGTACTTGAGGGGCCCTGTATACATTGTCATAGAGAAAGGCCCTGAGTTCGAGCATGGTTTCCAGCATGACCGGGCTGATATTGAGCTCCATTGCCTGGTCAGTCACCACGGTGCTAGCAATCACATCCTTGATCATGGACGATATCCGGCTTCCATGTGTGTCTCCCAGTACCTTTGTCACATCGTCTGGTACCAGGGATGCCTTTATCACCCCACTTCTTATGGAATCGTCCAGGTCGTGACTCAGGTAGGCGATCACATCGGCTATCCTAACCACTCGTCCTTCAATGGTCTGGGCACACTCCCCAGGCATTTTGGGTATGATATTGCCGAATCCCTTGGAATGCTTCAGGATACCATCTCTCACCTCGTATGTCAGGTTGAGCCCCAGTCCTCCATTCTCCAGCACGTCCACCACCCTGAGACTATGTCTGCAATGGCTGAATCCACCTGGAACAATCTCGTTTAGTATTGTTTCACCCGCATGTCCAAAAGGTGTGTGGCCAAGGTCATGACCCAAGGCAATGGCCTCTGTCAGGTCTTCATTGAGTTTGAGGGCCCTTGCTATTGTCCTGGCAATCTCTGCGACCTCCAGGGTATGGGTGAGTCTGGTTCGGTAGTGATCCCCCATGGGGGAAAGAAAGACCTGGGTCTTGTGTTTCAGTCTTCTGAATGCCTTGCAATATACTATGCGATCTCTGTCTCGTTGAAAGGCTGTCCTTATATTGCAGGGGGTAGACTTGAAACGCCTTCCCTTTGTTTCACTGCTTAGGCAGGCATGAGGGCTTAGTATCTCTCTTTCCCTCAGCTCGATCTCTTCCCTGACGGTAAGTATCTTTACCTTTTGTTTTAGTCCAGAGTCGATATACATGTTAGTTTGTTATAACTTGTACAAATCTCCTAAGCAAGTTATAGGCCCTGGGGACCCTAAAAAAATTCCCCATTGGAAAAAAGTTCTCTGTGAAGCCATATATCTGCTGCCAGATAAAAAAGAGATGCAGCTGAGGCCAGGGCCAGAAACCAGAGGACCACACTCACCAATTCAACGCCAGAGAGAAAAAGCACAGTAGAGACCAGCACCAGAAAAGGGAATAGGTATCTCTTTTTAATGGCAGAGATGTCTCTTCTTTTTTCCTGGGCCGCCCACATATCTATTCCTTGTACGGCAAATTCTATGGCCAATATAAGGACCACCAGGAGATGGGTACTCTTGGGGGCCACTGGCAAGAGGCCCAATACAAACAGGGGAAGCAGAAGAGAGGAGACGAGATGGAAAAATGCCTTCCAGCCTGCCTCAAATGCATAGGGTAGGCAGGCCTTTACATATTGGAATCCCGAGGCCAGGGTTATCCCCAATACTATTATGCCGTAGAGGAGATTGATCATTGTAGGGGTAAAGAGTATGGCAATCGCCAATCCAAGTATTTCAAAAAAGAGGGCAGCCTTTAACCTACTGCTCAATCGACTTGTCTTGAAGTAGATGGCTACGCCAAGAAACAAGGTGGCGACAAAAAGACCAGACAAGAAGGATATGGTGATCAGCTTGTCAGGGAAGGTTGCTGTCAAGAGGATGAGGCCTACGCCAACCATTTGGAGGGTGGTCTTGATCTTGGCCAGCTCGGTAACCTTGAGGCCCTTGGTACCTGGGGTCATGAATCTGCGCATTTCAGTAACCAGAAACTCCCTCAAGAATATGGGCCAGACGATCCACATTGGCAGTATGTGGAGGTCGGCAAGGGGCACCAGAGTGACTGCAACGAATATCTTGTCTGCAATGGGATCCAACAGTTTGCCAAGGGTCGTGACCCCATATCTTCGGGCCATGAGGCCATCGAGATAATCGGTCAACCCAAGGAATATGAGTATTATCAGGGCAATACATCTCGACGTAGTGCCTCCGTAGATAAGGAAAAGTGGCAGAGGGAGCAGGACTATTCTTAGTGCAGTGATCTGATTTGCATTGATTTTCATTCTATTAGGTTGCCATGTTCCTCCCATATGGGGAAAAATTCCCTCATGAGGTCTCCTCTCGTACGGCTGAGATCCTGGACGTCCTGGATGAATTTCCTGTACTGTTTTGCAGGCCCTATATCTATCTGCACCATTAGAGGATCACAGAAATACCAGGTACACCTGTAAGGTCTCTGAATCCTAGGGAGAATACAGCCTTTTTTACCAATAAACTGGCAAATGGCCTCTTCGTCAACATCAAGGTCATAATCAGGGATGGATAGGCCCAATGAGAGAAACGAGACGATGTCTGCAAATTCGGGGAAGCCAAATTTGTTTGCACAACATACCGTGCCACAATAGGGGCAGATCTTAGCAGTGTAGCTCTGGATGAAAGGATCGAAGTGGTCGAAACACCTCTTCATCTCCTGTGCCTTTTCGAAAACGGTATGAAGTCTGTCTCGGTGAACAGAAAAGAAGTCCTGGAGATAGCTTATAGTGCCCCAGAATTTTTCCGGATCCTTATAGTCGAGTCTTGGGAAAACAGTTGTATCAAAACCTACAATCATTCTTCATTCCTTGGTGAATAGAGGTGGAGTCATGAAGGTGAACATATCTCAAATATATTTTTCATATCCCTTGTTCTTGAGTTCTTCCACCAGGTCTCTGACCTTGTCCAGTTGGTTTCTCGGGCATACTAACACAGCGTCTCCTTCAAATACTATTACTATATCGGAAAGACCGATGGCTGCCACCAAATTAGGGCCTTCCGACATTATGAGCATCCCGTTGCAATCCATTTCGAACGCAGTACCCAAGAGGGCGTTACCATGCTGGTCCTTTTGCGACAGCTCATAATAGCTCTCCCAGACCCCCATGTCGTGCCAGTCGAAGGTGCAGGGGAAAACCACGAGCTTAATGGGGGCGTCAATACCGCTGGGTGGCTGACATCTGGCCATCTTTTCCAGGACAGCCGTATCGAATGGATCTTCCGGCAGCCCGGAGTAGATATCCTTTGTCAATTCAGCCTTTGCCATGAGGTCTTTTTTTTCTGCTAAGCCGAGAAGTGGACTCCAGATGGAAAAGGCGTCCATCTCCAGGGCCTTTTTGAATATCCACGTAGCAAAGGAGAGCATGCCGCTATTCCATAGAAATCGTTTTGAAGCAATATATGCCAGGGCGGTCTTTCTATCAGGTTTTTCGTGGAAGGCCGTCACATCCATGCATTGATGACCTTTGCATTGGTCTATGGTGCTACCCGCCTCGATATACCCATAAGATGTCTCAGGCCTCTTGGGTTTTATGCCATAGATGACCATTGCCGGGTTCTTGGAGGCCCAACTCATTCCAGCCTCTATGGTCTTCTTGAATTCATCCAAGGGCCTGATTATATGGTCAGACGGAAAGACTGTCACTGTGGAGCCTGGAGAGTGTTCCTCTATTAGGAGGCATCCATAGATGACTGCTGCTGCTGTCCCCTTTGGGGATGGTTCCACAATGATGTTTGTTCGCGGGATATCTGGAAGCTGCGTTATAACCTCCTCCAGATGATAGGGCTTGCACAAGATCCAGATGTTTTGGACATCAAAGATGGCCTCTGCCCTCTCAACAGTCCTTACAAGAAGGGTCACTTCATCCTGTATCTTGAGGAACTGTTTGGGGCGGTGCCTTCGGCTCTTGGGCCAGAGCCTGGTGCCTATTCCTCCTGCAAGGATAAGGGCGTGGAAATTGTCTTTCATACCGTATCTCCAGAAGTATAGAATTCAGAAACGATGGATGCGGAAAAGATTGCTGCAGTTTCACTCCTCAGTATCCTGGTGCCAAGGCTGGCTGGCTGAAACCCTTCGTGGACGAGGAGCCTTTTCTCTTCTGGGCTGAATCCCCCTTCGGGGCCAATGGCAATTGTCAGGGGAAAGGGCATCGAGGTCTTTTGCAGTGTTTCCAGTAGTCTGCTCTTGCCTTGATCTTCCAAGAGGACAATTCGTGATCCAGGGGTATCTGTCTTTAAAAGTGCCTGTCCCAATTGTAACGGCTTGAGGACCTTGGTGGCCATGGCACCTCGGCATTGCTTTAGGCTATGAAGGCTCAACGCCTGCCATCTTTGCCATTTCTTTTTCAGCCTTTCCCCTGAAAGGCGTGTAACAGTTCGAGACGTGATGACTGGCTGTATTTGGCCCACGCCTATCTCAGAAAGTTTAGATATGGCCAGATCCATCCTCTCTCCTTTGATCATGGCAAGGATCAGCTTCATGGGTAAGAGGTCGTCCTGCCACTTAATCGGTCCGGTTCTTTCAAGAATCACCTCCTTGGTATCCATCTGTAAGACCCTTGCAGGGGCTATATTGCCAAGGCCATCGACAAGACTGACCACGCTACCTGGCCCAAGGCGTTTGACATGCACCATATGAAATTGTTCACCAGGACTTAGGTGAATGTGTTTCTCACTTTTCAGTAATTCTGTATCAACAACGAATGCAGGAGGCCTCAGTTGTTTTTCGAAAGCTTGATAACCAGCCATTCAGGTTCTATCTCGTCCTGCTTTATTGCCAAGAAACACAGGCCATTTTCAGAGAATGATTTGATCACATCATGCTCCTGGCCTTGGATTATGCCAGCGGCAAGAAGTATCCCTCCTGGTGCCACAAGTCTTGAGATTTCTCTTGAAAAAAAAAGGAGTGTGTCCCTGTCGAGATTTGCCAGTACCAGGTCAAATGGGCCTTCTACCTCCCAGAGCGGGGTGTTGCTGACAGAGACAGCACTGTGAACATTGTTCAGGTGTACATTTTTCCTGGCTGCTTCCACAGCATCTTGATCTATATCTATGGCAGTGACATCCAGGGCACCAAGCTTTGCTGCTGATATGGCGAGTATGCCTGTGCCAGTGCCTATGTCCAGTACCGAAGAGTCCTTGAGCTCCTTGTCTCGAGCTATCTCTTCCAGCATCTCCAGGATGACCCTCGTGGATGCATGGGTGCCCACGCCAAATGCCTGTCCTGGATCTATCTCTATGACTATCTCGTCTTCTCCAGGGACATATGTTTCCCAGCTGGGTTTGATCACGAGACTGTTGCCGATCTTGATCGGCTTGAAATATTTTTTCCAGCCCTGGGCCCAATCTTCTTCTACGATGTGCTGTATGTCCCATCTGATCTGTGGATATTCAGAATGTAGCTCGATAAGTTCATAGAAATAGGTATCTATGCCCTTCATGGCCCCTGAGTCGATGTCTTCTTCATTTAGATAGGCCTTGATGAGTAGCTTTTCGGATTGTTGGTTGTTGTCGCCTTGGATTTCTTCAACGATTACGCCACGATGTAGTTCTGACACAAGAAAGGCTATTATTGCGTCAGATAGCTCTGGTGGGGTTTCGACCCGGAGCTCTATCCAAAATCTCTTCTGGGCCTTATTGGTGGATTCACTAATCATCAGATAGGAGGTTTCCGATAATTTCAATAGTCAATGTGCAGATTTCAAGATACATTTCTCTACCTCTTTGCTCACTGCATGATACCAGATTGACATGGGCCTACAAGACATGAATATGATTTACCATCAACCAGATTTTATTTTACCAATCTTGACCCGTTACGATCTTCTTCCGCCGGAAAAGATCAGCCAATTGAAGAAAAAGATACATATAGCCAAGAGAAAGGGTATTGACCTCATTCAGTGGATCGCCTCTTTGCAGTTATCCAGGAATGGATCAAAGGATCAACCACTTTCAGAGGCGCAAATTCTCGAGGCCGTCTGCAAGGAAAAGGGATGGAAGTTCAAGAGGCTGGACCCCCTCAAACTGGATATAAATATTGTAACCAAGACCTTCCCTGTATCCTTTGCAAAGACCAGGCTTGTCTTGCCCATACAATGGCATGGAGATGTCCTCGAGGTATGCTGTTATTATCCAGACGACGAAGAGTTGAAAGAAGATATCCAAAGGGCATGCCAGGCAGAGATAGAGTTTACAATAGCACCCAAAGGAGACATCGAGAGGGTCATTGCAGAATTCTTTGATTTCAGGCGTTCCATTGCGGCAGCACAGGATGTTCTTGGTGCACCAGAGGTGGATATCTCCAATCTGGAGCAATATGTAAAGCTGTCATCCAGGGAGGGTGGGGCAAAAAGCGACAAACACATAAACAAGGCTGTTGATCATCTATTTCAGTATGCCCTGAACGAAAGGGCGAGTGATATACATATCGAACCCAAACGGAGAGAATCTGTCGTCCGTTTCAGAATAGATGGTGTCCTTCACACCATACATAGGCTTCCAAGGGTGGTGCACGAGGCCCTCTGTACAAGGATCAAGGCCCTTTCCAGGTTGGATATAGCCGAAAAGAGAAGACCCCAGGATGGTCGGATAAAGGTCTCGTGGAAGGGAGAAGACGCTGAGGTAAGGGTCTCTACAGTACCTGTTGCCTTTGGAGAAAAGGTGGTACTCAGGCTCCAGAGCGCGGATATACTAATGAGCGATCTGGATGAACTCGGTTTTTCCAAAAGGGACCTCGAGGTCTATAAATCCTTTTTGCAAAATACCTATGGGATGATACTCATGACCGGGCCAACAGGCAGTGGTAAATCCACTACATTATATTCCACTCTCAGGCATCTGAGCAGCCCTGAGGTGAATATAGTCACAGTGGAAGACCCCATAGAAATGGTATATGAGGAATTTAATCAGATTGCCGTGCAACCAGGGATCGACGTCACTTTTTCAAGCATTTTGAGAAACATATTGAGGCAGGATCCCGATATAGTGATGATAGGCGAGATCCGTGACCCAGAAACTGCGAGATATGCAGTACAGGCCTCCCTCACAGGCCACCTGGTTTTTTCCACCCTACATACGAACGATGCGGCAGGT
>JALSNW010000032.1 GCA_026986785.1 Deltaproteobacteria bacterium
ATGCGAGCTGGAGGGCACTTAGAGACATACTTCTGTGCTTCACGTACCAGATAACCAAGGAGCTTTGGCAACCTTTGTGAGCCCTTTGTGGCTTTGAGTGCCTGAAGATCTCTTCTCGATGCATTTGCACTTTTGGGTGTAGACATGATGGGACGATTTGTCTGATAACCATCCCAGATTTTTATAGGAAAGTTTTCTTCAGGCATGTGAGGGATATGAGCTGGGTCAAGATGTTGAAGATCCTCGTCCCCTTTGGTGGCTGTTTTCTGTACTCTCTGCCCTTATTATGAATGGTGTGAACGGGGGAATTTTTCATGTTCTTCAAAAAAACCACATTGGCCTTTTGTGCCCTTTTGTGTTGTCTGCTATTGTATTCTTGTCACAGGCAGAGGCCAGCCCTGAAGATAGGCATGGTAGTGAATCTAAGTGGGATTGGAGGGGCAGGAGGAGAGCATTGCCGAAACGGTGTACTCCTGGCAATAAAGGAGATAAATGAGGCAGGTGGTATCCGGGGCAGACCTGTGGAGCTCTTGGTGAGAGATGACCAAGGCACTATCCAAGGGGCAATCAAGGCAGATATGGAACTTATTGCCCAGGGTGTACCTGTGATCATCGGACACAATCGGTCGTCCACAACCCTTGCTGCCTATCCAATAATAACCTCCAGGGACATCCTCCTTATTACTGCCTGTTCGGCTACGACGAGACTTAGCGGTAAAGAAGACCTGTTTTTCAGGACTTGTGTGGATTGCGGTCTCTATGGCAGAAAGAGTTCCAAGTTGCTCGAGGGAAAAGGGGTGGCAACTTTGGCACTGCTTATGGATATGGCCAATCCTGGTTTTGTCACCGATTATGCCTCTGCTGTCCAAAGGTATTTCAGTGGACAGGTCTATCAAGTCCATTTTAAATCGGGTTCTGGTGTAGACTGGGACGAGATAATCCATGATTTGCTTCTCCATGAGCCAGATGCGGTCATGCTTCTCACAGAGGCAACAATGACGGGTATTGCCCTGCAGAAACTTAAGGCAGCAGGCTACAAGGGGTTGCGGCTTGCAAGTCTATGGGCGCAGATGCCTGAATTGCTTCAATATGCATCAGAAGCTGGGGAAGACCTGTCTATCATCACTTATATAAATCCTGAACTCAATTCATCCAGGTTCGAGATGTTTAAACAAAAGATGAGCTCAGCCTTTCATGAGGAGGCCAACGCCCGTTCTGCCGCCTTTTATGAGCTTATGATGATACTTGCCCACGCTTTGGACAAGGCAAAGGCCATGTCAGGACCAGGAATTGCAAGCGCCCTCATCTCAGAAAGGTATGAGGGATTGATGGGTATGTTATCTTTCGACAAGTATGGTGACGTGATAAGGCCTGTATATGAGGTGACCATAAAAAAAGGAAGGTTTGTGCTGGAACGGAAGATATAGTTGAACAACCATTCTCTAAACAGAAGGTTAACATCAGTACTTTTGTGGTTTGCCATACCTGCGGGGCTGGCTATGTTGGTTTTTGCCGGGGTAATGGAATACAATTCCTTGATGGAATCTATTGCCAGGGCTGTCAGGGGCAGGTTGGGTGTGGCTGCAGACTTAGTCAGGACGCGGATTCTGTGTGACTGCATAGTAAATGATATAAAAAAACGATGTGGATGCCCTTTTCAAAAAGGGGAAAAGGGTATATCTGAGGAAGGATGGAGGTCATTATCCCAGGTGTATTCTTTGGTATGTACTCGATGATTCGGGTAAGGTTGTACTCATACCCCAAAAATATAATTCCTTCCTGGGGGTAGATTTCAGCAAGGTCTTTGCAAACGGATTCAAGGATAGTCCCCATCATTATCAATCTATCCTTACTGGCCGTTCAGTGGTAGGTATGCTCTATCCCATTGATGGCAATTTTTCCCTTGTGGTGGAAAGGGATTTGGTCGATATAATCCCTGCCATACGATATTTCACTACCAATAGGATCCTTCCCCAGGAAGAGATATTCGTATTGTCGGCAACAGGCAGGGCCATCTATCATCCAGATGAAAAGATCGTACGGACCAGGGAAAATCTCGCCTTTGAGATGGGAGACCAACAGGGGCCAGATAGGTATGGATTCATTACATACAGTTCTGGGAACAAAAAATATCTATCCATGTCCAGGCCCTTTGCAGTACCAGCTCAGTGGCGCATCTACTATACCCTTCCCATGGATGTCATCCATAGGCATATGCAGATGCCTTTGCTGCTGCATCTTTCCATGCTGCTTGGGATATTTGGTATCATATTTCTTCTGTTGTGGTTTTCTCTTAATAGGTTCTTTTCTCGCCCTGTGAAGAAGTTGGTAGAGGCTGTAGAGAGGCGCCAGATCCATGAGGAAGCTCCCCTTGATGCCCAACTTGCCGGCGGTATAAAGGAATTGGATCATATCCTTCAGGCCATAAATACCAGGGATACAAGGGTGAGCAGGGCGGCTGAGCAACTGAAGGCCATTCTCAACAGTATGGATGCCAGGGTTTATGTGGGTGATATGGATAGTTACGAACTCCTCTTTGTAAACGACAGGATAAGGCAGGAGGTAGGAGATGTGGTGGGCCAGAGATGTTACCTGGCCCTGCACCCCGGGCAGGAGGCTCCATGTACATTCTGTACCAACAACGTGCTCGTAGACAGGCATGGACGCCCTAAAGGGGTCCATATCTGGGAATACGAAGATAAAGCAAGTAAGAGGTGGTACGAGTGTAGGGACAGGGCCATTCCTTGGACAGACGGTCGACTCGTGCGTATAGAGATATCGACTGACATTACCTGGAGAAAGGAGATAGAAAAGGCCATCTTCACGGAGAAAGAACGGCTTGCCGTCACATTGGCTTCTATTGGAGACGGGGTGATCACTACAGATACCAAACAGAAAATAGTGTTGATGAACCCGGTAGCCGAAGAGATCACAGGCTGGAGCCAGGATGAGGCAAGGGGCACGACCTTTTTCCAGGTGGTGCAATTGTTGGATCAGGGGAGGGGAAGGGCGGTGGATAGCCCTGTGAGAATAGCCATAGATACCGGGGAAATAATCAGTCTGGACAAGGAATGCATCCTGGTGAGAAAAGATGGCACGAGATGCAATGTTTCTGACAGTGCTGCCCCCATATTTGACAGAGATGGATCGATAATCGGTGCCGTTGTGGTCTTTAGGGATATCACCAAGGAGCTTCTAACTCAGCAGGAGCTCTTGAAGATGAAAAAGCTTGAGACAGTAGGGGTGCTGGCTGGAGGTATCGCTCATGATTTCAATAACATAATATCGGCCATAATGGGGAATATAGAGCTTGCACAATATCCCATGGAGCCGTCCAGTGAATCTTACCGGCAGCTTGACAATGCAATAAAGGCCTGCCATAGGGCCCATGAGATTGCCCTTCAGCTACTGACCTTTTCCAAAGGGGGACGCCCGATAAAGAAATGTACGCCTATCCCTCGCCTTATAAAGGAGTCTGCCGATTTTGTTCTGCACGGCAGCAAGGTGATCTGTTCCTATTTGTTCCAGGAGAATCTTTGGATGGTGCATGTAGATCAGGGCCAGATAGGGCAGGTTGTTCAAAATTTGGTATTGAACAGCATACATGCCATGCCCAATGGGGGAGAGCTGAACATCTCGTGTTCCAATTGTAGAGAACCATCTGTCTTGGAAAAATTCAACCTTCCACCAGGCAAGTTCGTCAGAGTGGACATATCGGATACAGGCAGCGGGATCCCTGACGAAATCATAGACAAGATATTCGAGCCCTATTTTTCTACCAAGCATACTGGAAGCGGTCTTGGACTTGCCATTGTCCACTCTATAGTGTCGAAACACGGAGGGGCGGTTGGGGTTAGCTCCACAGGGGATGAAGGTACGACATTTTCCATCTTTCTGCCTGTATGTGAAAAGAACCCTCACTCTGCATCAGATATTGTCCACGAGGAGAAGAAAAGGTTGTCACATGGCTCCTTAGTCCTTGTGATGGATGATGATCAGATGGTCAGAGGGCTTGCGATTCAGATCTTGAAAGTATTGGGACACGAAGCCATTGAGGCAAAAGATGGTAGACAGGCCATAGAGATTTACAGGCAAAGGCTTGAGGCAGGGAAGAGAGTGGATCTGTTGATAATGGATCTAACCATACCTGGTGGTATGGGTGGGGTAGAGGCAATAAATGAATTGTTGAGGATAGACTCCAAGGTCAAGGCAGTCGTGGCAAGCGGCTATTCAAACGATCCGGTCATGTCGGATTTTGAGAGATATGGTTTCAAGGCAGCCTTGTTGAAGCCTTATTCAATCAAGGAACTGGGGGACATAATCAACTTTGTAAAGAGGCAGGCATGAAATGGATGAGCGTTTGCCATATATCAATCTTGACCACTATCCAGAGGATAGGATGATAGCTTGACGCTTCAAAAAGCAGCAAGCCTTTTCAACTCATGAAACCTTTGCATGTCATAGCCTGAATATAGGCGGAAATAGAGGGTATTGTTGGTCATCAAGGGATCCATCCGTGTTGAGACAATCCCCTTTTTTTCAAGGCGTTTCCACTCCACAGTACCAGGGATGGGGGAAAATTCTGCAAGATAGGGTCTGACACCAAGGCCTTTTACATATTTGATGCCTTCTTCTATCTCATCGAGGTTCTGATCAGGCAGCCCCACAAGGAGATATACCCCGATCGCCTTTGCGGGCATGCCTGCACTAAGGAGGTTCTTTACCGCCTCTTCAAGGTCTCTACTGGTGACTTTTCCCCCAGTTTCTTCTTGGCGAACAGGGTTTGTCGTTTCGAGGCTTAGGCGTATACTCTGGAAATTGGCCCTTACCAATAGTCTGGCAACATCTTTATTGATGAGCCTTGCATGGAGGCCGTTGGGTGTGTGAAAGGCTATTCTGATATCTTTGTGAAGTAATCCCTTCAAGATGGGGCCAAGCCTGCTTTTGAAATCCACGAGGAGGGCGTCATCGTAAAAGGCAATCTGCCTTATACCCCTTGCATAGAGGAACGAGATCTCTGAGATCACCTCCTGAGGCGATCGAGGCAAAAATGCCCCGGATACTATCCTGGAGGCACAGTAAGAACATGAAAAAGGACAGCCAGTGGCTGTCCTTACAGCCCAATAGCCTGTCTGGTCAAAGAGCCCGGGAAGGAGATACCATGGCCTTTCTCTTCGTTTTGGGGCTGGATCCAGCCCCAAAAAGTTGGCCAATGTCTTGGCACAACCATCAATGGGACCAGTGCAAAGAAAATCTGGCTGGCAGGCCTGTTTGGCGTGTTCTGGCCATAGGGTGGCATAGATACCGCCAAGGATTATGGGCGCCTCAGGTGAAACCTTTTTTATTTCCTCTATGGCAAGCTGTATCCCAGGATACCAATAGGACATGACGGATGTGAGAAAAACCGCGTCGAATTCTCCCATCTCTTTAATTCTCTGTCGGAATTCTTCGCGGCATATGCCATATCTGGCATAACTCCTTCGGAATCTGAAGGGCAAATCTCCAGGGAATTCTATCTCTTGTCTCCTGAACTTACCCGGTGCCCTGAATGGAGAAAGACAGTCTATCAGATGGAACCGTGCACCCCTTGCATCAAGCCATTGGGCCAGTCGGTAAAGTCCCAGGGGGCGAACCCAAAAATTATAGGCGGCAAAATCGGTTATCCACGGATTTACCAAGAGGCATTTCACTGATGTATCTTCTGTGCCCCAGGGGCACGCTGGTCTATGAGAAAATTGTTGCCCTCCATGGCCTTCACCTTTTTCTTTAGGGCTGCTGCAGTGGAGGCAACCTCACCGTAATGACTATAACGTCCTGGTTCACAAGGTACCACTGCTATGGAGAGGCTGGTTAGAGGGAATGTTTTGGTATTGCCCTGGCGGTCTTTTGAGACAAAATGGCCTGCCTCGATATCGGCTTCATCCAAGAAGAGTGGTATTAGGGCAGAAAAATTTGTCAGTATCTCTTTGCAGATGGTCTCTATCTTCTCAAGGGGTACCATGAATACAAAATCGTCTCCGCCTATGTGTCCTACAAAACCTTCATGGCCAGCATAGTCCTGTATGACATTGACGAGTATTCGAGAGACCATTCGAATCACCTCATCACCCCTTGAGAAACCATACTTGTCATTATAGGGTTTGAAGTTGTCTATATCCACGTATGCTACTGCCCTGGCTTCTCTTTTCTCCAGCATGGTTTGGATGCTTTTCAATATAGACGAATTGCCTGGGAGTTTGGTAAGGGGGTTGTTGTCTGCAACCCTTCGTGACCTGGCAAGGGCAAGATCTATCCGTGTTATGATCTCCTCGATGGAGGCATGTTCCGAGATCAGATCGTCCACAGGGTAATGGCCCCAGTCAAGTCCCACGGATAGATCCCTTTCGGACACCAGTAGTATTATGGGCAAAAGTGCCAGTTGAAGATTGTTTTTGAGGGCCAGGATAACCTCCTTGTCCATGTGTCTATGGAGGCCTTTTTGGATAATGAGAAGATCCGGTGGGTCGGCGAGTATCCCCTCAAGGGATCTAGCCAGATCTGGATTGGCTACGATGGTGTGGCCTTTTGCCTCAAGGCAAAGTTTTTCATCTGCCCTCTTGAAATGATCAGGTGTGACCAGAGCTATTCGAGCCATTTTGTTTCCTAAGACTCTGTCCCTTCGTCTTTATGGATGTCCAGGGTGAAATCCTGCAGCTCTGCCAGTTTTTCATCCACTTCTTCAAGGATATGTGTCATGTCTTTCTTGCCAAACTTGATCCTATTCCAGGCATTGTGATCCAGGGGGGGGACCCACTTGTCGCCACCAAAGCCAAAGCCTAATGCCCTTATTAATATATCGGAAAAATGGATGATGGCAGAAATCTCCTTGTAATCTGGGGAAGCCTCGGGATTGTGATGATATTCTATGGGATATACCAATCGTTCTGGTAGGTTCCATTGCCTTGCAAGTATGCCCCCGATCTCTCCATGGCCTATCCCCAGGGCCTCTTTTTCCACTTCACGCATATATCTGTCCTGCTCACGGGCAGTCTCTACCACCTGTTCGTATTCTTCAGGCAATTCTGCCCTTAGTACTATCTTGCCAAGGTCGTGGATCAGTCCGGCAGTGGATACCTCTTCGGGGTTTTTGATGCCCAATTTTTTGGCCACGATGCCTGCTGCAGTAGCACAACCAAGGGAGTGCTCGAAAAGGCCTATGTCAGAGGATTGCATGACCTCGAATATGGACGATGTTACTATGAGTGTCTTTATGACATTGAAGCCAAGTAGAACTATGGCATTGGATACGGTGCTGATGCGTTGTGGAAAACCAAAAAAGGAAGAGTTCACCATCTTCAGGAGCTTACTGGTAAGCACCTGATCTTTTTCTATTATTCTACCTAATTTGACTGCAGTGACGTCTTCGTCAGAGACCATCTGGTTGAGCTTGGAAACAATGGGAGGCAATGTCGGAAGGGATTGAACATCTTTTAGACGTTGGCGGATTTCCTCCTTGTTCATGAAAAGGCTCCTTATCTGGTTTTGGTCTTTTTCAGTTTTTGGAGAAAGTCCTCACCCTTTTCCTGGACCACCCAGAATTCCGCAATCAGGGTCTTTAGTGCCCGCAGTACAGGGTCGTTTTTCACCTTTACAAATCTGTGATCAAGTTCCTTGAGTTTTTCTGTAAGGCCCTTTTCACCTGGAAGTTGAACTGGGTGGCCCTCCACGGTTACAGTCAGGACCTCTTGTTTGATCAGCCTTGCTATGACCTCTTGGCTGAGTTCAGTGCCTGCTCCGCAGAGTACCTGTCCCTCTGGAGTGATTGCTTCCTTGGCCAGGATCATGCCTGGCTTTGCGAGTTTTATAGGAATTCTCTGCAAACCGTGTATTACTCCTTTATCAGGGTTCCGGCCATTCTCCTTGCAAGTTGAGGGCCGATTCCAGATTATAAGCCGTTTTTATGAGTTTTTCTTCTTGCAAGTGGCTTGCCATGAGTTGAATGCCAATTGGAAGACCCTTGGAATCGAACCCACAGGGGACAGACATGCCTGGGATACCTGCAAGATTTACCGGTATAGTAAAGATGTCCGAAAGATACATCTGTATGGGGTCATTCACCTTTTCCCCAAGCTTGAATGCAGTAGTAGGGGCTACAGGGGCAGCAATGCAGTCGCATTTTTCAAAGGCATTTTTGAAGTCCTGGATGATCAATGTCCGTACCTGTGATGCCTTTTTGTAAAATGCGTCATAATATCCGGCAGAAAGACAATAGGTACCAAGCATTATCCTGCGTTTCACCTCTGGGCCGAACCCCTCGGCCCTGGTCTTTTTATACATCTCCATGAGGTTGGAATACTCCTTGGCCCTGTAACCATATTTTACACCGTCGTAGCGGGATAGATTGGAAGATGCCTCTGCTGTAGCAATGATGTAGTAGGTGGCAACGGCATATTCTGTATGGGGTAGGCGGATATTTACGATTTTCGCCCCCTGGGAGGACAGGGCATCTATTGCCACTTTGATGGCAGTTTCCACCTCTGGCTCCAGACCCTTTACAAAATATTCCTCCGGAATCCCTATGGTGAATCCATTGAGACCAGGTGTACACGCCTCAGAATAGGGTGGTACTGGAACCGAAAGGCAGGTGGAATCTCTGGGATCGTGGCCTGAGATGGCCTCGAGCAAAAGGGCACAGTCGCGCACACTGCGTGTAAGAGGGCCTATCTGGTCCAAGGATGAGGCAAAGGCCACGAGACCAAATCTGGACACTCGTCCATAGGTGGGCTTCATGCCAACTACCCCACAGTGAGAGGCAGGTTGGCGTATGGAGCCCCCAGTATCTGATCCCAGAGAACCAGCGCAGAGGCGTGCGCCAACAGCGGCGGCACTACCTCCACTCGAACCACCAGGGATCCTCTCAAGGTCCCAGGGATTCTTGGTGCGGAAAAAGGCGGAGTTTTCGGTGGAGGAACCCATGGCGAATTCGTCCATGTTCAGCTTTCCTAACATGACCGCGTCTTGGGCATGCAGCCTTTCCATTACATCGGCATTGAAGGGTGGTCTGAAGTCCTTGAGCATCTTTGATCCACAGGTTGTTTTGATCCCCTTGGTGCAAATGACATCTTTTATGCCAAGAGGAATGCCTGTCAGAGATTTTGCTTCTCCTTTGGCTATTGTCTCATCGGCCTGTTGGGCCTGGGACAATGCCTCTTCTGCAGTCACGCTAATATATGCACAAACCCGCTTGTCTGTTGATTCGATGCGTTCCAGATAGGCCTGGGTTGCCTCTACCGAAGAAAGCTCTTTCATATCGAGGAGCTGTCTCAATTCTGATATGGTCAAATCTACCGGATTTTTCATTTGTCTAAACCTAATTCTCTGGGCTTTGTAAGAATAGTGAAGGGACGAATTATGGCTATATTATCCTCGGTACCACAAAGGCGCCATTTTCAGCCATTGGTGCATTGGCCGTGGCCTCTTCAACTGGCAGAGATGGTTTGATCTCGTCTTTCCTGAATACGTTTAGGACCTCTATTGCCCTAGTAGTGGGCTCTATGTCAGACGTGTCAAGGGCGTCGAGCTTGTCCACGAATTCAAGGATATCATTGAGCTGCCTTGTAAACTCATCTATCTCCTGGCTGTCAAAGGTTAGACGGGCCAGGTGGGCTACATGTTCTACCTCAGATACAGTTATCTTGGCCATGTTATTTTCTCCACTGGTTATTCGTAGTTGGGGAGGTATTTTACCACTATGGTATTCCTTATATAAAAAAACTTTTCCAATATCAAAAGGGGGAAAATCGAGAAATGTTCAGAAAAGTTTTTTTTGGTGTACCTTTTTCCTCCTTTTAACGCCGGGTTTCTTCCCCTCTTTTTCAATAAACCCATCTATCTCTTTGATAAATTGGGAGGGGCGAACAGTTATCCTTTCACCCCAGAGTTGTCTTTCACTGGTACATGTAATGAATATCTGCTCGGAGGCCCTGGTCAATCCTACGTAGAAAAGGCGCCTTTCTTCCCTGGGATCACAATCCTTCAGGGGGATGATGTCCTGTTCACAGCCTGCAATGAACACTATCGGGAACTCTAACCCTTTTGATGCGTGGAGAGAGAGGAGGGAGACTGCCTCTACGTGGAAATCCAGGTAGTCCTGCTCAGTCTTGAGGGCAAGACTCAAGGGCTTGCCTTGCCTGTGAGATGCTATGGCCCTTTCCAAAAACGCTTTTTCCACCGACTCAAGATGTAGTCCAAATGCCTCGGACAGGGTATCAAGAAGGTTTACTGGCTCCAGTGTCCGTAGGGCTTGCTTCTTGTGTCCCGATAATGACAGTACTATTTTTCTCTCCTCCTTGCTCAGCATGATACTGTGGTAGTCCACATGATGTCCTTCGAGAAGTTCCAAGATATGCCATATCTTGTTGAGGTTTTCATCTGAGGAGTGATGTGATTTCGGGGACACCTGGTAGGGGATGCCCATCTTTGCCAGCTCCTTTGCCAGGATCTCGCCGAGGCTATTTATTCGAAAGAGGATAGCGATATCTGAAAGGCTTCTGAGTTCTTGCCCTGTTGCAGAGCCCTGGTTCAGGCTCTCGAAACTCACGCCACCAGATAGGCGATCGATTGTTTTTGCAATCCATGTGGCTTCCTGAGAAGGGCCTTTGAATTGTTTGAAGGTGATTGAGCCAGGGATGGTGTTGGCAGATATCAATCTTGGGGCACTTTTTTCTCTCAGGACAACCCTTGCAGCATCCAGTAGATTCTGTCCACACCTATAGGCAGTAATGAGGCTTATCCTGGTACAAGGGCTGAAATCCTGCATAAATTTTTCCATTAGGGCAGGATTGGAGCCCCTGAAGCCATAGATGGACTGGTGGGGGTCGCCGATAGCCATTATACAGCATCCCGGTCCTGCAAGGAGCTGGCAAAGCCTGTACTGGGCAGGGCTCACATCTTGGAACTCATCTATCAGAATATGGCGGTATGGTCGAAAATTAGAATCACGCCCACGTTCTTCTTCCAAGATGGCAATGGCAGAGATGATGAGATCATCAAAGTCATAGAGATTGTGTGCGGCAAGGCTGTTTTGATAGTGTTGCCATGCAAGGCGGAGATCTTCAGCTTCGTCCTGGAGGTCTATTGGAAAGAACTGTTTGAGGAACTGGAGCCTTTGAAATAAGGGCCTCGTATCGCCCTTTAGCCCTACGCTGTGTGCAGCCTCCCTGAAGAGCCTTTTTTGTTCGTCCTCGGTGATGACCACTGGTGTTCTGTCCAGGGGGCGTTTTTTGCACAGGAGATCATACGCCCATGAATGAAAGGTGGTTATCTTTACTCCTCCCTCAGGACAGGCCACCTTCATACGCTCGGCCATTTCAGATGCCGCCTTGTTGGTGAAGGTTATGGCCAATAGGTCGTGGGCATCCGTGCCTTGTTCCAGAAGCCAGGCAATCCTTGCAGTCAGGACCCTGGTCTTTCCTGTGCCAGGGCCTGCATTGACCAGGATATTGGCTCCCTGGACCATGACTGCCTGCTTCTGGAGGTTGTTTAGATTTCTGAGCAGGGGATTCTCTATCAATTTTATCTGGAGGAAAATTTGAAAAGATGTCTCTTGATCTTCTTGGTGGAGGTCTTGGGCAATTCTTCGTTTATTATCTTGAAGGATTTGATTCGCTTATAAGATGCCAGTTCCCTGTTTATCCTCCTTATCTCCGCCGAGATCAACTGATGAAGTCTATCGTCCTCCATCTGCTCCTTGGGATATTCCCTGGCCAGGTATTCGTAGTCTGGAACTATTATTGCATATACCTCTTCCCCCATGGTACTACTCGAAATTCGGCCGTAGACCATGGATTCCAGGATCAGTTCACTCCTGTTGAGCTCTGTCTCCAGCTCTTCTGGATATACATTTTTCCCAGCAGCAGTGACAATGAGGTTTTTCTCCCTGCCGCATACAAAGACATATCCATCCTGGTTTATGAATCCAAGGTCTCCAGTGTGAAGCCATCCCTGTTCGTCCAGGGCCTCTTTCGTGGCCTCTGGATTGTCAAGATATCCTTTCATAATCATGGGGCCTTTGAAGGCAAGTTCTCCTACTCCCTCTCTGTTAGGTGATATGATTCGTATCTCGACTCCTGGAAGTGGTTTGCCAGCACTTTCATCAATTGGTGCATCGGGGGGATTCAATGTCAGGACCGGGCTTGCCTCTGTAAGGCCATATCCCTGGAGGATATCGATGCCCAACTTCCTGAAAAACTTAGGGATATATGGGGGCAGAGGTGCACCTCCTGCCACGAAATACCGAATGGTAGCCAGTCCTGCCTTTTTTCTCAAACCCTTGAAAAGGAACTTACCCAGGTGGGGATTGCCGAGTCTTTCGGCTGCACACACTGCCTTCCAGATACTTTTGAACAGTAGACGTCTTGGTCTGGGGGCCTTCTCTACGGTTCTTATGATACCCTCCATCATCTTCTGGTAGAGAAGTGGCACCCCGAGCATCACAGTGCCTTTGCAGGCCTTGAGATCCTCTATGATGGACTTGGACTTTAGGCTCCTGGCAAATGTGATGGAACAGCCTGAAAAGAGAGGGAGAATAAAACCGGCCGTGCATTCAAAGGTATGATGCATGGGCAACACGGACAGGAAGCTTTCGTCTTTGATATCGATGGCATGGTAACAGGCAATACAGTCTGATACTATATTCCAATGGGTGAGCATGACACCTTTTGGGGTCCCTGTTGTCCCAGATGTGAATATTATGGCAGCCATGTCCTCAGGCATCACCTCGGGAAAAAGCTCATATCCCGGCCTGCCTGTTTCCATTACCTCCTTGATCGTAATCACCCCCTCAGGCAGGTCTTCCGCCTTGGGGTCAAGGCATATCACCCTTTCCAGGCTTGGATAAGCGTCCTTGGCATCAGTGATTATTTCAAGAAACCTGGGCGCTACAAAGGCCATCTTGATCTTTGCCTTTGCAATGAGCTGGCTGAGTTCGTTTTTGCTGAGGAGAGAGTCCAAGGGGATATTGACCCCACTGCACCTGGCCGTGGATAGATAGGCCAATGCCCATTCAGGAGAGTTAGGGCCGAGAATGGATACCCTGTCTCCTTTCGTTAGGCCCAGAGAGATCAGCCCTGCGGCCAATCGATCGATCTGGCCCTTGAGCTCCTTATACGTAATGTAGCGGTCCCCGCTTTTTCCCCTAGCCCTTAATGCAGTCTTCTCTGGGTATAGGGATGCAGACCTTTCGATTACCTGTGGCAAGGTCATGGGATAACCTTGCCCTTTTACGATTTTCAATAGTTCCATCTAAAGGATAGATTTATCACGTGGGCCTGCCCCTTGTAAGTCCCGTCCAGTGTAGGGGTAAGGGGAGATGTACCACCATTTTCAACCAGGACATAACAGTAAGCTGCATCCACGCCAAATTGTTTATAGTTCCAGCCTGTGCCCACGGAAAACGCCCAGCGGTCGTTGGTAGGCAGTGTTGGTTCCCTCCATTTGTTGTCAATTGGGGATTGGTCGTATATAAATCCTCCCCTCAAGAGCCACTGATCATTGAGGGTGTATTCAGCACCGAACCTGAATGCCCATGCGTCTTCCCAGTTCCTCGGTATACTGATAACACCTGGTTTACCTGTCCCTGGTGCCTGCTCGTACTGGAA
Source organism: Deltaproteobacteria bacterium (assembly GCA_026986785.1). Lineage (GTDB taxonomy): Bacteria > Desulfobacterota > Dissulfuribacteria > Dissulfuribacterales > QOAL01 > QOAL01. The sequence continues at coordinate 13,638 of JALSNW010000032.1, forward strand.
ATCAAGTTTGTCATAAGACGACCAGTCCGTCCAGACGAAGTCAGCAGTAAAATTCCAGTTCTTGAGGGCTGTAGTGGATATACCAATACTGACAGTTCGTGGCAGGCGGACATCCAGCCACATGTTGGAGGCTGGGAATGAAGGCAGATCCATTGAATATCTGGCCTTTCCGTAGAGGTCTATATCGATCTGGGAATGATAGGTGAGTCCAAGATTCCAGTTTTTGAAGGGTTTTAAAAGCATGGATAGGGTATAGCCATAACCCCAATCTTTTCCTTTCATGTTGGTCTTCAGGCCAGGCACTTGGGGTGTAAGGGCCCTTCTCATGTCGGCGGTCGCATAGACGAAATTGGGACCTACCCCAAAGGCAATCCAATCGTATGGTTTGAATGAAAGGGCAGGAGAAAGGTAGAGACAACGAAGCTCTGTATAGACAGCATAGTATTTGCCTGGCCAATCGTGTTGCCATTCCGTAGTGAGTCCATAGGGTACGTTGACAGACATGGATACGCCAAATTTGTTAGCCACCGGCATGGCAGCATAGACGTGTGGAACCGGATAGACCTTGTCTTTCATGTCGTCATGGGTTCCATCGTGTTCAAGTTTCATCTGAGGAATGACAAGGGCTGTGCCAAAGGACATCTTTAACCCCTCTAACATGGAGGATGCTGCAGGATTGAACCAAGCGGACTCGGCAATGTCATCTCGGGCAGTAAGGGCACCTCCCATAGCCGTCCCCCGGGCAGAAAGTTCGCTGAAAAGTTGAAATCCAGCACAGTAGGCCTGCGAGGTAAAAAGAATCATTCCCAAATAAAAAAAGAGTACTAATCCCAATGTCTTTTTGGCCATTTATTGCTCCCTCCCTGATTTTTTCTACATCCCTTATCGACCCTTTTCCCTTCTGACAAGATTTTCCCTGGATGCACCGTGAGTCAAAGTCCTCATCGGGCACTTTTCACCAAAAGTACCGATTTTTTTTATCTTGCCAGATACCTGATGCAAGGTAGATGGGGTTCTTGTTTCATAACTGCCGACCAAGGCATAAAAAGTTATGGCCTTGTAGCCTTCTCCTTGCAGTATATAGGATGACAAAAAATTTGTAACAGCTTGATCTTATAATAAATATGTCTGAAATTTCAAGCCATGTAGTTAAAAAGTAACACAATATGCGGCATGTCAACACATCATTTTCAAAAAAACTATTTCCTTCCTATGTGTTTATCCTGGACTATACTTTGGGTAATCCTGTATTTTTGTTGTGTATCAAGTTTTGAGATAAAGTAACATGATATAAAACAGGTAGGCAATAAGAAGTAAAAGGCCTTCCAACCTCTTGATATGTTTTTTTTTCATGATGGGGAAGAGGGCCAGGCTCATCACTACCATGACGGGGAGGTCCCGAATGAGGATTTGATGGTTTATCTGTAGTGGTTTGATGAGCCCTGTGATGCCGAGAACTGCACAGGTGTTGGCAAAGTTGCTTCCAAGGACGTTTCCAATTATCAGCCCGCCTTGTCTCCGCCTGGCAGCAGACAATGTGCTTGCCAGTTCTGGCAGAGACGTACCGATGGCCGTAAGGGTGAGGCCGATTATGAGCTCTGGGCAGTGTAAAAAACGGGCTATCTTCACAGAACCAACAATCAAGAACTTGGAGCCGGCCACGAGTCCAATCATGCTGATAGTGATTAGGAAGGCCCGGAGCAAGTACCTTGGCCTTTCCCTCAGGGCCAAGGTAGCAGGCCCTGGTTCAGTATCTGCCAAAAGTCCCCTTTTATAATGCCAAAGAAAAAAAAGATAGGCAGAAAAGACCACCAGAAATAAGGTTGCGGTTGAGCGGCCGATATACCCTCTGAACGAAGCGACCAAGAAGCAGAATAGAGAGAAGATCAAAAAGGGCAGTTCTATCCTGGCTATCCTCGATGGAATGGCAAAGGGGCAGACCAAGGCACCTATCCCTAAGATAAGGCCTATATTGGCAATGTTGCTGCCGACTACATTGCCTACTGCAATGTCGGCCTGGCCTTCAAAGGCGGCCATGAGAGACACAAAAAGTTCAGGGGCAGAGGTGCCAAAGGCTATGATGGTAAGTCCTATGATCACAGGTTTTATACCCAGGGCCGTTGCCAGTTTTACAGATGTGGTGGTGAGCCATTCAGCACTGGCCATGAGGATAAGCAGGCCAAATATGACTTGGATTAAAGGCAGAATGAGGATATCCATGCTCTAATAATTGATTACATAAACCCGGATCGTGCAGCTTACAAGCTTGCCAAAGATGTTAGGCATAACAAAGCAGATTCGGCAATAGTGCAAAGGACTTGTTCTTTTCATGCGTTTGAAGTGCATAATCCGGGATGAATCAAGGACGTGGCTAAGGTTGGAAATGCTGTCAGCAGGCACCTGTGTCTGAAATCAGCTCAGAACAGGAATGAAGTAGTTGCATGGAAATATCAATACCAAGACCTGGTCCGTCTGGGATACTTGCCTGGCCATGAAAAGAGAATTCACAAGGTGTCTCGGTTATGTCCCTTTCCAGGACGAATCTTGAATAGCTGCCCTCGGTATATCTAAAAGGTCCACAAATAGCTGCAAGATGCCTGCCTGCCGCAGCCAGAATGGAGGTCTCTCCTACATGGCAGCCGAGCTGACAAAATAGACCTGACACCTTTGCCATATTTACTGCCTTTATGCATTTAAGGAGCCCACCACACTTCGACAGTCTTATACTCAGCCCAGAACAGAGGCCCTGAGAAATTATTCTCTCCATATCGCTCATGGAACAGGCAGATTCGTCAGCTATTACAGGGACAGCAGAGTGGGCTTCAACCTTTTTCAGGCCTTCCAGGTCATCTTTGGAAACAGGCTGTTCAAAGGCAGAGATCCTGATCCCCCGATCACGTAGGGCTGCCAAGGTATCAACAGCCTCCTGCCAAGAGAAAGCGCCATTTGCATCCAGTCTCAGGTCTGTGCTTGGACCAAGAAGATCAAAGATCTCCATTGCAAGTTGCAGGGCCTGTCCGCGATCCGAGACCTTGGCTTTTATATGGGATAGACCAAGTTTCTTGGTGAGAGCAAGAAACTTGGCCCTTTGCCCTTTGTCGAGTAACGGCAGTACGGCAGAATAGGTGAGGCGGTCAACGCATGGCTGTTCAGTAAATACTCTCCACAATGGCAGGCCTTGTTTCCTGGCAAACAGGTCCAATAGGGCAATTTCCATGGCACAAAAGGCAGATGGATGGTTGGTGGCCAGGGATGTGCTACCTGTATCCTCTATGAACTCGATTAATATCTCCAGATTTCGAAAGGTCTTTTTCAGGAGTAGACTGCCCAATTGTGCAGCGGCATTTTCAGATGCCGCTGCAGTTTCACCTGTCACATAGTCTCTTGGGGTACCTTCTCCATATCCCCTATACCCGTCTGCATCCGTGATTTCAACTACAAATCCCTGACTCTCGTTTCTGCTGGCGAGGTTATGTGAAACTTGGAGCGAGAACGGTATCTGTACCCGGAATATCCTGATCCGCTTTATTGTCAATTGTCTCTGGCTCAATACTGTGCTCCAGGATGAATTTAGATGCTCCCTTTATCTGATACCATTGAAATGGATATTTGGAAATATAGTCTTCCAATTTTTTCCATGCAATGGACGAGACAGAGGTGCATGTCTGTCCATCAGCCAGAAAATCTACGGAGAGACGAAACCTGTCTCCTTGCCTATGCACGAGTGTCAAAAATGCAGGTACCTTTGCCTTTTTGAAGAAGAAGTCGAGGGTCCTGTCCCTTGGTATTGTTCGTCCAAATACATCTACCTTCTGCTGTTTGTGAAAACGCCATTCTGAGAATTCATCACATTCCGTTATGAGAAATCTGCCATCTCTTATGGCCTTCAATGCCTTAAAGGCCACCTTGGGTTCATCTGCATCTATTAGGAGTACTCCAAAACGTTTCGCCTTTTGTATAAGGGCCTTTTTCAGGCTTTTTGTCTTGAATCGGCAGATCATGGCTATCTTGTAACCATTCATTGCCAGGGCCAAGGGTAAGTATTCGACAGCCCCGAAATGGCCAGTGACGAGTAAGGCTCCCTTACCTTGTCTTGCCAGTACATCGAGCATCTGCCTGTTACTGATGGTTAGTTTTTCCTGGAGATAGAGTTTCGTCTCCTCCAAGGGCCTATAGGCCATCACCATCTTTTCCAGATAGTGTTCGAAAACCCCACATACTGCCCTGCAAAGGGCTATTGCCAAGGGCATGGGTAGGTTCCTGGCATTCCTGATAATGGAAAGGCATACTGCTATGTTGGCGCACATCCTGATTTTGATTATTATGTAGATGAGGCCCCATAGGTAAAGGTAGGTCCTGAGAAAGGATAGTGGCAATTTCCTTGCTAAGTAAACATTGAATGGCAGCTGAAAAAATTGACTGATGCCCATGTTTTTGAACAGACGGGGATGTTTCATGGCTTCCTCCTTTGGAACCTTTTGGAGGGACGCATCTTAAGGCTGCTTATGCTATTCCCTTGTTTTTCAGGGAGTTAGTTGTTAAGCAGATGTGGGGAAGTGGGTCTATAGGTCAAGAATTCGTCCCTCCTTAAACAAATCTTATCAAATAACTTAGCAGGATAAGTGCCAAAATGGTTATTTATATTATATATATTAGCTATGATTTTTTTGAAAGCCGAAATTTGATTTTTCTTAATCTTAATTATATGAAAATTCAATAAAAACAAAATTTCTTTCAAAAAGAGCAATGGTAGTTTGGCCATAAAAGACAAAAATGGAAAAGCATAATAGCTGTCTAAATTGCCTGGCAATTATTCAATATGTCAAAGAACAGGCACCTGATAAAATACAGGCGCTCTTTCAAGGCCTTGATGAAGAACTGCATGGAATTCCAGACAAAGAGGCTTTTCTCTCAGATCCTAACAACTGGGTGTCCTCAACTGTAATAATAAAACTTTATGACAATGCTAAAAAAATATTAAAGGATGAAAATATTGCCTATCAGATCGGATACAATTCCATAATGCAGAAGCGTTTTGGGTATGTTCAGAAGATTTTTATTTATGCCTTTGGCAATCCTAAGAATATCCTCAGCTATGCCCAGCGCGTCAATGACAACTTCAATAGGACCAAGACTATTACCTTGGTGAGCCTCAGTCAGCGGGATGCCGTCCTGCAACTTCACTGGAACAGTGAATTGGCCTTGAGCAGAGACTTTTGCTTGTATAACAAGGGGATATATTCTGCCATACCTACAGTGTGGGGAGGAGATGCCTGTACTGTCGAAGAATCCCAGTGTTTCTTCAAAGGCCAGCCCTATTGTGAATACCATATTTCATGGAGGCCCCAGTCCAGGTTCAAAAGCAAGTTTTTTCATGTTGTAGCACCCTGGAAGATAGCCAGGGAATCCATCCGAGAAGTGGAAAAGGACAAACAGCTTCTCCAGGAAAAATATGAAAAGATTTATGCCCTGAACAAGGAACTCGAAAACAGGATCAATCAACTTTCCGCATTGTACGAAACCAGTACGGCCATTCTATCCACCCTGGATCTGTCCGAATTGCTTGATCAGGTCCTAAAACGAATGATGCATATCGCAAAGTTAGAAAGGGCCGGGGTATTCCTCGTAGACAGAGAAGGCAGGAAGCTGAGTCTCATCCATGCGGCTGGAATAGATGGGGAGACCTTGGAAAAACTCAGGGAATATCATATCCCCATTGACAAGAAGAACAATATCATAGCCCGGGCTGCCCAGGCCCAAAGACCTATATTGGTGGACGATGTGGGGGCCCTTGCCCTCAACAAGAAAAATCCGTTGCTAAGGGCGTTTCAGCCTAAGGCCTTTGTGATTGTACCCATGTCTGTAAGGGGCCAGGTAGTGGGGATAATGGTGGGGGACAACGCATCTGACAAAGATTTCATCAAGGATATCGACAGGGACTTTCTCTCGAGTTTTGCCAATCACATAGCTATGGCCATAGAGAATGCAAATCTCTACAGACAGATAGAGACATCGGAGAAGAAGCATAGGCAGATCGTAGAAAACATCAATGAAGGTATCATGATCATCGATGAAGAGGGCTCTGTCATATTTGCCAACAGGAAGATGAATACACTTATTGGTAAAAAGGATCTAAAGGGCTGTAGGATTTATGATTTTGTGCCAGATCGTGATGAGAAAAGAAAGTTACTCTCCCTCCTGATGGCCAACTATTCCGGTCTTCAGGCAAAGGAGGAGATCCTTTTTCAATCTGTGGAGGGCAAGTCCATCCCTGCGCTTATGAGCAGTGTACCTGTCCAGGATACAAAGGATGGCAGCATGTTGGGTTGCCTTGCCCTGGTGACAGACCTCACCAGCCAGAAGGAGTTGGAGCGCAAGCTGTTGCAGGCCCAGAAAATGGAGTCCATTGGTACCATGGCCGGAGGAATCGCTCACGATTTCAACAACATCCTCACAGGTATCCTGGGTTTTACCTCCATCTTGAAAGAGAAGGTCACAGATAGGCCAGACCTGGCCCGCTTCGTGGAGATCATAGAAAATTCAAGCCTACGTGCAGCAGCCCTCGTAAAGAAGATGTTGGTCTTCAGCAGGGAGACCAAGCCCCAGGATGATGCCACATGCAGGATAAATGAGGTGATCGAAGAATCTTTGACGCTGTTGAAGAGTTCTTTCCCCAAAAACATCAAATTGGAATTCTACCTCACCAAGGATCTTCCCCAGATCCTCTGTGATCCTTCCCAGCTCCAGCAGATCGTCCTGAATCTATGTATCAATGCCAGGGATGCCATGCCCCATGGTGGAACTCTCAAGATCTCCACCAGCCTTTGTTCTATTGAGGATCTTCCTGCCTCTTTCAGGGGGAGGACCGACCACAGCGCATTTGTCAAGCTCGATGTCGCAGATACTGGCACAGGTATTCCCCAGGATATCATAGACAGGATTTTCGATCCATTTTTTACCACCAAGGAAGTGGGAAAAGGCTCAGGTCTTGGATTAGCCATGGTGTACGGTATCCTCGAAAGTCTGGGAGGGATGATAGATGTTGAGACAAGTCCAGGTATGGGGACATCGTTTCACCTCTATTTCAGGGTGGCACTTCCAAGAGAATATGCCTCCAAGGAGACGGAATCCGAGGTTCAGCTCTCGGGCAGCGAGGCCATCTTGGTCGTAGACGATGAGGAACTGGTGAGGGATCTGGCCTGTGAGATCCTTCGACCCTATGGTTACAGGACTATAATGGCCAAGAACGGAAGGGAGGCTGTCTCCATCTATCGTTCTCTCTTCCCGGAGATAAGCCTGGTCTTGATGGATGTCGTTATGCCAGAAATGGACGGGATAAAGGCATCAAGAGAGATCCTGAAGACAGATCCAACTGCCAAGATATTGTTTTGCAGTGGCTACAGTTCAAGGGCAGATCTATCGGAATTTCATCAGAGCCAACTTCCTCTTCTTATAAAAAAACCATTCAACCCCGACAGACTCTTGAAGGCTGTACGCCACTGTCTTGATGCACGTGTACCAGATCACAGTGCCTCCTTGTAGGGTAGACGCTGTCTTTAGACCACCTGTTTTGGCACTTAGTTCAAGACCTTGTAGCCTCTGTTCCTCATGCATCTGATATAGGCCTGTTTGTATCTTTGATCAGTTGATAGGCCCTTGTATGCCCCTCCGCCAATGCCTCCCGCAGCAGCACCTATGGCAGCTCCCTTTCCAGCATGGCCTAACACAGCACCTATGGCAGCTCCTGCTGCAGCGCCAATTGCACCACCTATCAATCCACCCTTGATGGTTTCTTCTGGCATATAACCAGCTGCCTGCTGGGCGAGCATCTTACACTCTGCAAGGTCTTGGGCGTATGTCCTTCTGGATTGATAGGTGTTTACAGCCTGAATGATCCTCGGTTTCGTCCTGTGATAAACTTTTTTTACCCTTACTGTCCTGATTGGTCTCTTGGTATGTGTCACTTCTTTATGATAGGTGGGAATAGGTCTTGTTGTTGTCACATCTGTCTTTATGGATTCATTAGAAGATGTATCAATAGTGGGTGTCCAGCCCGACTGGGCAGCGCATCCCAGGAGAACCAACAGTATGAGTAAAAGGATCAGTATTGAAAAGTCCTTGTTCATCATATCCTCCCTCTAACAGTAGTTGATTTCTTCCTTCCTGATGGTCTCTATTGCCTGCTATCCTGGCACAGGAGTTAAAAATACAGGAGGGCCTATAAGCCCCCCTGGCATTTGCTTCCTATTGTCGATTGTCGCAGATACCATCTCCATTCATATCGATGAAGTTGGCCCTGTTCCCCCTGCCCATGGCTCCATGGCCTCCACCTGACCTGCCGGGGCCAGCTACCGTGTTGCCGTCTTTGTCAACACGGCCCCTTTCCCAAGGACTGTTGATTATTGTATCAACCTGATCCTGTGTGAGAAACTGGGCAGTATAGGTGTCTCCCATGGCGGCAAGCCTGGCGGTGAAAGCCCTCAAGTGGTTCCTGGAGCCCTTTACGAGGTTCTGATAGACGGTTTGGATATCCTGGTTGTCTGTTGCTGCAAGGAGTTCCTCAAGGTCTTTTATGTCCAGGTCTTCTATGGTGGCCCCTACCATGAGTGCCTCTTCCAGGCTTGCTGTGCCTTTTTGTGTCAGGCTATTGTAGAGATCCTGCATCTCAGCAGAATTGAACTGGCCTGGTCCCATGTTTGCAACAGGGTCCTGGAGATTATATTTGCTGATGAGGGCGGCAACTGCATCCATATGTCTCTGCTCTGATTGGGATATGTTAGAAAATACTGCATCCTGCCAGAGGTCATTTAGATACATATAGACATCCCTTGCCAGCTTTTCTTCTTCCCTCATCTTCAGCAGTCCATCCTGTTCTTGCTGGCTCAACTCTTCGTAGGGAAGTTGTGAGACGATCGCACCTGGCAAACAGGCGGATGAACCCCTATGGTTGCCAAAGCCTGGTCCTGCTGCCAAGGCCGTGTTCACACCAAACATGATGCAAATTGTTGTCACGATTATCTGACTCCTTTTGAATGTCTTCATTTGTTGTCCTCCTGTCTCTTTAATGATCCTATGTTATAAGTCTTAATCGGTTTCTTACCTTCGTCCATGGCCATGACCTCTGCCGTGGCCAGTGCCATCGCAGGTTCCATTGCCATTGGTGTTTCCTTGGCCGTATCTATTGCCCCTTGCATATTGGGCCCTTTCTTGCGGTGTGGCGCTACGCATCTTTTCTCGCCAGGCATCTCTGAAGGCATTTCTTTCCTCCACGGATTTGTTCATCAATGTCCCTCGCATCTGGGCAAGCTCTTGAAGGGAGTAGTTGCTGTAATCCGCAGCCAGTACAGCCACGGACATAGACAATACTGCTGCTATGATTATGGATTTAAGGGTTAACAATTTCATTTTTGATCCTCCTTTTTATAAGGTTTTTTTCATGTTATTTGATTCTTGTCTACTCAAGGAATGTGCCAGATTTTGTTTTTGTATTTTTATTAATTAAAACAATAAGTTGTATGCTTAATGCAGGGGATGGCAAATGTCGGGATTCGACAAGGGGATGCTTTCTCTCGACAATTTTGTCGATCCTGTGGGTGTAAAATGAGGAGTGTCATGTCTGTTCGATTTAGATCTTTAATGATTTTAAATGGTTTTGATTGTGGTACCTTTTTTGCGGTAAAAGGTTTATCCAACAATATTTAGAATGTACTCAATTACTGCTATAGTGAAGATGAGGATGTCTCATAGATCCAAATGATTAGATTGACCTGGGGGAAAAATATTGTTTTGTGGCTGTCGTTGATGGTGGTAGCCATGAGTTTCCTATCTCTAAGTTCTCTGGCGATGGCCTCCGAATTGTTGGATGGCTGGGTGATAAGTATAGATAAGCCGGGGAAGCGTATAACCGTCCGGGATAGTGAAACTGGACAGGACAGGGTTGTATCCATCGATTCTGCCAAGGATGTAGCCGCCATAGGCCCTGGTTCCCATATTAGAATCTGGATGTCCAGTCAGGCAGATGGGGGGATGCGGGCCAACAGGATCAGTGCTCGGCATCCTCATGATATGACCGGGATCAAGAAGAGGCTCAGAAAGGCCATAGGTTTGAGGGGAAAGGGTTTTCATGGTCATAGGGGCAGAGGAGGCCGTGGGCATGGTCATGGCAGATGACCGCCTTTGATGATGACAGAGAGACAGAAAGATAGGATGGAGGCAGGTACCCCTTCCCCCAGCCTGTGGAAGGCCAATCTCGCCGCCTTTCTGGTGATATTGGGCGTGGCCGTCTCTGTGGCCATCTGGCAGACCAGGTATCTCGACAGGGTATTTCTAGACGAGGCCAGGGATCATGCCACATTGGCTGCTGAAATCATAAAACTCAATGCCCAAAATGCCATAGAAGCCGGTAAGATCACCAGACAGATCATATCCTCCTTTCTGAGGAGCCAAATCAAATTCATACGGTATCTGAACGAGATAGAACCCTTTATGCCCCAAGAGCTTGCCGCCTTTTCAAGGGAAGCTGGCCTTAAGGGGATAAGCATCATAGAAAAAGGTAGCTCCAAGGTCATAGAGAGTAAGACGAACTGGTTGGGCAGAGACGTAGTTTCCCTATGTAGAGGTAGTTCAAGGCTCAGGCTATTTGACCAGGACAAGATCTTTGTCTTGAATAGTCCCTTTGATGGGAAGACAGATACCTGTGTCATCACTGGTATAGATGCCACAAATGTCCTTGAGATTCAGCAGAGAATAAGTCTCGAAAGTACTTTGAAGGAAATCTCCCATCTGGCAGGGGTGAAATTTGTGAGGGTAATGGATAGAGAAAGTGCATGTCGAGAGAGAAATGGATGGGGGTGTCCCAAGACCTGTGATCGAAAGGGTGATGTGGAATATATCGATACCCCTTCAGGCCCTGTGGTCAGGGTACAGTTTGATTTTGACGAGGATGTCCTCGTCCTGGGCATGGATGCATCTTCATTAAGGCAAAGACAACGGAATATCTGGATGCTTTTGTTCATTTTCTCTGCCGTATTGGTGGTGACTGGTGGCATAGTCACCTGGTTGCTTTACAGACACCAGGCAGCCTATGTGGAGAAGATGAGGGAATATGAGGAGCGTCTCTTCCAAAAACGCCATGAGGCAAGCCTTGGACGTTCTGCCGCTACCTTGGCTCATGAGATAAGAAATCCCCTCAACAGTGTATCAATGGGCATACAAAAGATCCTCATGGACAGGCAAGGCCTGTCCCAGCAGCACTCTTCGCTGTTGAGGTTGCTCCAAGAAGAACTGGTGAGGACGGAGCGGATAATTTCAGGCTTGTTGTCATATGCCAGAAAGCTAAAGCCAGACAAGATATCCTTGCTTTTGTCGAAAGAGCTGCGAAAGGCCCTTTTGAGCATGGAGTCTATGCAGGGTTCCAAGGAGATAGACATAGATTTGAGGATAAAAGAGGAAATGGAGGTGGATGCAGATCCTCATCTGGTACATCAGCTGTTTCAAAACCTTCTTTCCAATGCTGTGGATGCCCAACCCCAAGGAGGGAATATCACTATGGAATTCTTTGTGAAAGATGGCTTTCAGGTGGTAAGGGTATCCAACAGGGGCAAGCTCCCACCAGCAGAAAAGATAGGCCAGATATTTGAGCCCTACTTTACCCTGAATACCAGGGGGACTGGTCTGGGGCTGGCGATCTGTAAGCGAATCGTTACCGCCCACAAAGGATTTATACATGCCTATCTTCAGGATGGGCTGTTCATCATCGAAGTGGCTTTTCCTTTAAGGCATGGGGCATGATCGGGGTGTTGTTATGAAGGTACTCATAGTTGACGACGAGCCTCTCCAGAGGAGCATCTTGAGGCAATTTTTAGAGGAAAAGGGCTTTCAGGCAGTCGAGGCTGAGGACGGTCGCAAGGCCATCTACCTCTTCAAGAAGGAGTTCATCCCTGTGGTATTACTGGATCACAGGATGCCAGACATGAACGGAGACGATGTCCTCGAGGAGCTCATGAAGATAAACCCGATGGTCAAGGTCATAATGATAACAGCATATGGAGCTGTAGATACGGCAGTTAGGGTGATGAAGCTCGGGGCCTGTGATTTTCTTGAAAAGCCGGTGGATCTGGAGCTTCTTCTCGAAAAAGTTGATGCGGCTGTAAGCAGAATAGAAACGGAGGAAGATCTCAAGGAGGTCAGCAAGGAGATCGAAGACAGCCAGATACCCTTGACATTCATAGGCAGCAGCCATGCCATGAAGGAGGCAGTTTCTACAGCCAGGCGGGTGGCAGCCACTCCTTGGCCAGTGCTGATCTATGGAGAGACAGGTACGGGGAAGGAACTCATGGCAAGGCTTGTACATGAATTGAGTCCGAGAAAGGACTATCAATTCGTAGAGGTGAATTGTGCGGCCATTCCAGAAAATCTCTTTGAAAGCGAGTTGTTCGGTCACAAAAAAGGCGCATTCACAGGTGCAGCCAGAGACAAGAAGGGACTCTTTGAGTTTGCCCAGCGTGGGACCATATTCCTCGACGAGATAGGGGAACTGCCAGAGCATCTCCAGGCCAAGCTCTTGCGGGTTTTACAGGAGAAGAAGATGACGCCTTTGGGTGTGGTCCAACCAATTACGGTGGATGTCAGGGTCGTGGCAGCCACCAACAGGGATCTAAAGGCCTTGATCGAACAGGGACTGTTCAGGCAGGATCTATATTTTAGGTTGAATGTATTCGAGATCCATCTGCCTCCCTTGAGGGAACGAAAGGAGGACATCCCTGAGCTGGTGGAGCTCTTTCTGGGGAAATACAGTACAAAGCCGGTGCGTATCTCTTCGGAGGCCATGGATAGGCTATTGAAATACAACTGGCCCGGGAACGTGAGGGAACTGGAACACATAATTCAACGGCTGGTGACTCTTTGCCGAGGAAATGTAATAAGGGCCTCGGATATACCTGGGGATTTCCAGTCATCCGACGAACTCGGCCAGGATCTCGAGTCACGCTTGAGGCAAGTGGAAAGGGAGGAGATCCTCAAGGCGTTGAGGGCCAAGGGCTGGGTCCAGACAAGGGCGGCTGAACTTCTGGGGATCAGCGAAAGGGTGCTTAGGTACAAGATGAAAAAATATGGAATAAACAGAGAGAGATCTGTATGAAATGGCGCATGGTCACCGACAGAGGCTGCGGGAGAGATTTCTTCGTTATGGCCTGGATTCCTTTACCGATGAAGAGGTAGTCGAGACACTGCTTGCCCTGGGCACACCAAGGAAGGATTGCAAGGTACAAGCCCGGGAGCTCTGTAAGCGTTTTGGCGGTCTTGCCTTGATCCTCGAGGCCTCTTCCGAGAAGTTACAGGAAGTAAAGGGAATAGGCCCCAAAAATATCTTCGCCCTAAAATTCATCCACGAAGTGGCAAGGAGATTTCTGAGGCAGCAGCTCCAGGAAAGGCGGCAGATTCGATCCGCTGCTGACATTACGGATTATCTGTGCCATGCCCTCTCGTTCAGAGACAGAGAGGTCTTTGTCACAGTATTTTTGGATTCTCAAAATGGTATTATAGACCTGGAAGAACTTTTCGTAGGTACTGCACATGTTACTGCTGTATATCCGAGAGAGGTGATGAGAAAGGCCCTTTTAAAGAATGCGACAGCCCTTATATTTGCACATAATCACCCTTCGGGCTCATTGAATCCTTCAGCAGCGGATATGAATATGACAAGACAACTCGTTCATGCCGGAGATGTCGTTGGGGTCAAGGTGCTGGATCACATTTTGATTGGAGGGCCATCCAGTTATTACAGTTTTGCTGAACATGGGATACTTGAAGCGGACAGGAGGCAAGGCGATGTGCGGATTTCATGATGAGCAACTGGACAATTTTATGAAACAGGCCATTTTGGAGGCCATAAGGGGGTGGAAAAAAGGGGAGGTCCCTGTAGGGGCAGTAGTGGTTTCTTCCTCAGGCCAGATATTGTCATCGGCTCACAACTGTCCCATTTCAATGGACGACCCCACTGCCCATGCTGAGATCCTGGCAATAAGAAAGGCAGGGGTCAAGGTTGGCAATTATCGCCTTAACAATGCTTGGTTGTTCGTCACCTTGGAGCCCTGTGTGATGTGTGCAGGCGCTATGGTGTGGGCAAGGTTGAAGGGTGTCGTCTTCGGGGTGAGGGATCCCAAGAGCGGAGCCTTTGGCTCTGTATTGGATATAAATCAGCTTCCAGGCCTGAATCACAGGATGGATGTGAAGGAGGGGGTGCTTGCCAGCGAGTGCTCTCAACTCCTGGGAGATTTTTTCAGAAAGAGAAGAAAAGATAGCTGATCCATAGGGGGATCGTCTTGGGATGAACCAAAGATGGATAGTCTCGGTTCTGGCCTCGATCTCGTTCGGGCCAAGGATATTAGCCACTTGAGGACAATTCCATGTCCAGGTGTTCATCATGGGGCGAGATCACTCCTTCTTGCCTTGATACTATAATTTTGATATCCTCAATCCCTAAGATAAAGAAGGCTGATTTTGCCTCAAAAAGGGAAAAAACGAGACCAAGATTTTTGGTCTGGAATTGTGGAGAGGTACCGAAGCGGTCATAACGGGGGCGACTCGAAATCGTCTGTACGCTCGATAGGCGTACCGTGGGTTCGAATCCCACCCTCTCCGCCATTATTGATTCTTTTGTATTGACTGAAAAGAGGTAATAAGGGTATAAGATTAACCCTGTTTCATAATATCCAGGAGAGGTGCCCGAGCGGCCGAAGGGGCACGATTGGAAATCGTGTGTGCGTTAACAGCGCACCGTGGGTTCGAATCCCACCCTCTCCGCCATTTGCCAGAGACCTTTTTGATAGCCGGGTCCTGCGCAACGAAATCCCGCGAACCCCGCCAGGTCCGGAAGGAAGCAACGGTAGTGGGACCCTTCGTGTGCCGCAGGGGTGCCTGGCTATCATCTTTTTTCTTTTAGATTATCCGCAGCAGGGAAGATGTCTTATTTAGTACTGGCAAGAAAATGGAGACCCCAGACCTTTGAAGAGGTCATCGGTCAGGGGCATGTTACCAGGACTCTCCAGAATGCTCTCAAAAACGACCGCGTTGCCCACGCCCTCCTTTTCAGCGGGCCCAGGGGGGTCGGGAAGACCTCTGTGGCCCGCATTCTTTCAAAGGCCCTGAATTGTGAAAGAGGTCCCAGCCCGGTTCCATGTAATGAATGTTCCATCTGTAGGCAGATAACTGCTGGTAACAACGTGGACGTCAACGAGATAGACGGGGCATCAAATCGTGGAATCGATGAAATAAGACAGCTCAGGGAGGAGATCCGGTTTCAGCCAGTCCAGTGCCGTTTCAGGATATATATCATAGACGAAGTCCACATGCTTACCAAGGAGGCCTTTAACGCCTTGCTGAAGACATTGGAAGAGCCTCCAGCCCATGCCTATTTTGTATTTGCCACAACCGAGCCAAGAAAGATACCAGCCACAATACATTCCAGATGTCAACATTTTGAATTCAGGCGTTTGCCAGAAGATGACTTGGCAGACCATTTGGACAAGATCGTCCAGAAGGAAGGGCTGCACCTGCCAAGGCAGGCAACCCTTCTATTGGCCAGGGAGGCAGAAGGAAGCGTTAGAGATGGTTTGAGTCTTCTGGATCAGGTGGCAGCCTATGGTGCCTCGAGCTATGAGGAGGTATGCGAGGCCCTTGGGGTGATCGGTGTTGAAACCATAGAGGAACTGGCATTCTCCATATTGGGGTCGGATATGGCATCAGTGCTTTCTATGGTGGATATGGCCTATAGGCTTGGCTCAGATCTCCAGAGGTTGGCAGGGGATCTTCTGAAATTTTTCAGGGACCTTGCAATCATCAAGAGGCTCCACAGGGAAAACTGTTCGTCATTGATCGAGATGGACCACAAAAGGCGCGATCTGATCAGACAGCGCTTTCGAAACTGTTCTTTTCATCAGATACTCCAGGCAATGCAGATCATTTCTTCTTCCATGGAGGACCTTTACAGGAGTAGTGATCCTCGGATGAGCCTGGAGGTACTCCTCATGCGTCTTTGTACCCTAAAGGAGTTTTCCAGCATAGATGAACTCATCCAGCAGGTGGAAGCTCTTCTAAGGGCCTATCAGGAATATGGTAACCTGGATGGGGGGGCAAGGCCCGAAGGGCAGGGATGTGTAGAACAAGGGCATGTCTATCAGGGGGAAAGGGAGGACGGATCTCTTTCCATGACCTTTGCCAACAAAGTCGAACAGGGGAGTAATCAGCAGCCAGATAAGGGCACCATAGGGATTGAGGAGAGATGGGAGGATTTTGTTGAGATTGTAAAGAGGGAAAGGCCTGGTATTGGAAATGTCCTGGAGGCCTGTTCAGGATTAAAGGCACGGGATGATTCATCCGTGGAGTTATCGTGCCCACCAGATGTGACAGGAGAGATGCTTTGTGACAGGGAAAATGCAGCTCGCATAAATCGTATGGCTGAGGAATTTTTCAATAGGCCTGTAAATATTTTTTTTAGGATGGAAAAAGGCGGGGAGAGAAATGGTCATGGCAACAAGGGTGTATGCAGGTCCAACGGAAACAATGGCCGGCGGCTCCAATTAATTAATTCGCCCTTGGTGCAAGAGACCATAAACCTCTTTCAGGCCAGGATCAGCAATGTTACTTTTTATAATAGAAGAAAATATAAGAAGACGAAGACAGGAGATTAGATATGAATCCCAATATGAAAGAGATGATGAGGCAGGCCCAGATCCTACAGAACAGGATTGCCAAGACCCAGGAGGAGCTTGCCAAGAGGACAGTGGAGGTCAGTGTAGGGGGAGGTATGGTCAAGGCAGTCGCAAACGGTAAGCCCGAGATCGTCTCCCTTGCCATAGAAAAGGAAGTGGTTGATCCTGAAGATGTGGAGATGTTACAGGATCTTGTTGTAGCTGCAGTCAATGAGGCCCTCTCCCGTTCCAAGGAGATGGTTGAATCAGAGATGTCCAAGATAACGGGCGGGCTCAAAATGCCAGGGCTTTTTTGACAGGATATGTCAAAATCAATGCCTCCAGCCCTTGAAAGGCTGGTCAATAATCTGATGCGTTTGCCTGGGATTGGAGAAAAGAGCGCCACAAGATTGGCCCTTCAGATACTCAGATGGCCATCGGCCCAGGCCAGGGAATTGGCCGATTCCATAGCAATGCTCCACGATTGCATAGGCCTTTGTTCCAGGTGTTTTACGTTTTCGGAGAAAGATCCTTGTTCGGTTTGCAGTGATCCCAAAAGAGATTCCTCTGTCATCTGTGTGGTGGAAGAGCCAGGTGATGTCCTTGCCATGGAAAAGGCCGGTTGCTTTAATGGCATTTACCATGTGCTCCAAGGGGTGCTTGCGCCAATGGATGGTATTGGTCCTGAACAGCTGAAGATCAAAGAACTTCTAAAAAGGCTGGAAACAGAGGAGATAGATGAGGTGATTATTGCAACCAGCAGTACTGCATCCGGTGAGGCTACTGCAAGTTATCTTTCACAGGTCATTTCAGAGGCAGGTGTCAAGGCCTCCAGGATAGCCTGTGGGATTCCCATGGGCACAGATCTCAAATATGCTGACCAGTTGACCCTCAAAAAGGCCATGGAGTTCAGGACCAATATCTCTTGAACCCGGATTATACATTCCAAGCTTGTCGAAGAGGAGATAAGGGATCGCTTTTCCCAGGCGTTTGAAGTGTATAGTCCTGGTTCAGGGTTCTGCCCTGAAGAAAATGCCAAGAGCAATACCCTTATGGTTTTTATGCCGATTTTCCATGTCTATTTCGAAATTGTGTAAGTATTCCTGAAATAACCCCTTGTTTTTTGTCCTTTCTTAAAGTTAAGTCTGTTTGTTCTTTTATTATTTCTGTTGATAAAATAATCCAGGGTGTTATTGATTGTTGCATAATATCCAGGGGGCTGATTATAGGTACGCATCTTGCAGGTAAGAATCTGTATTTGGATGAGCTTCTGGATATAATCGTGGGGTTGGGTACATGAAATTGCTGGTTTGACAATGCCCTTGGGCATGTTTTTTCAGGGAGAACCCTGTCATGAAGAAGATGGATCTATTGTTTGCGGTCCTGTTGGTAGCGTCTGTTGGCTCCTTTTTCTGGGGATACGACATAGGGGATTTCACATTTTCACAGATCCACAATCATCTATATTTTCAGGCCTGGATAAGTCTAGCCACCATTATTCTGTCCGTTCTTCTGGCCGGTGCCACTGCATCTATCTATAAGTTCACCCGGCTGGAGACATTCAGGCTGGTTCCTGCAGCATTGTTGGTTTTTAGCCTGGGGATGATTCCCATAGGTTTTCACAACAGTTATTGCAAGGTATGCAGTGATCTCGGCTTTTGTGGTACAGCCCATAATTATCCAGATATAATCACCATTATTGCCATCTATATATCTACCTCCATCTATGTGTTGTCTGAGTCAGCAATCAAGGACGTTGGCAGGGCCCTTAAAAAACTCTGGAGGGCATTGATAATAGCCCTTGCTGCCATCATAGCTGTGATGTTGGTAAGCCTTTTTTACATGCAATTACCAGAACCCATACCCTATAAGTCGGCAAGGATAAATCCCCAGGGAATCGTATTCTTGTCCGTATCGATTTTTTCCATGGTAGCCGGCATCGTATATGTCTTGAGATACCGTCAGACAGGTAACAAGGCTCTTGAGGGAGTCTGCATACAATTCATAGTCACAGGCCTTGTCCAACTGATAGCTGCCTATCACATCTTCACCTGCTACTGGTGTAACGTGGAAGAATGCTCGGAGTTTTTTGTTATAGGAGGGTTGTTCATACTCGTAAGTATGTATCTTTTATGGCGTTCTTATCTACCCCTGTTGAGCCGGTCCTTGCAATAGGAGGCGTGCCTTGAAAGAGGGTCTAAGGGGCGAGATAATCCGGGCTTTTCTCCTGGTGTCATTTCTGCCCACAGCTCTTATCTTTATCTTCCTGACTACTTCCACATGGTTGATGATGCGTAAACATGCCCAGCAGGACCTGGAAGAACAAAGTAAGCTCATGGCCTTGTTGGTAATGGAGAGCTTGAAAGACAGAACGGCTGGTTATGACTATGGATATATGAAAAACCTCACTAAGGAGATATGGAAAAGGTGTAGTAAAAAAGTAACAATAGTGGATAAGAAAGACGTCATAATAGCGTCTTCAAACTCGGAGCAACCTGGTAGAAAGTACCCCCTGAACATATGGGATAAGGTCCGGGCCTTTCGTGAACACAATGCAGGGGGCAAAAACAATGTTCCTGCCTTTGTCTGTAGTGCCGCCTTCGGTCCAGCAAAGAGGTTACTTATAGTTCCATTCTTTGATGGTGCTGGAAAGTATGCTGGGGCAATAATTTCCGATTACAATCTTGCCGGCTCTGGGGCCATCTATGTCTTGAAACACCTATTCCTATTCTGGGCAGTGATGCTGGTTTGCATCCTGACCATGGCCACGATTTATGCCCTCTATTTCTCATACAAACTCATGGAGCCGGTGGACGCCTTGAAAAAAGGTGCAGAGGCAGTGGGTAGAGGTGATTTGTCATTCAGGGTGGAGATGAGTTGTCGTAACGAGTTTGCCCTCCTGGCAGAGACATTCAACTGGATGACTTCACGGTTGAAGAAGAGTTATGATAGCCTCTCCGATCTGTCAGCCTACCTGAGCACCGTCCTTGATACCATGGGGTCCATGGTCTTTGTGATAGACGAGCAAGGAATAATAGAGGCAGTGAACAAGACTGTGACTGGCCTACTTGGATATACTAAAGACGAACTTATAGGCACAGAGATATGCGAGATAGCCAGTAGGCAGTTTTGGGGGAATGGCGATTCTCATGTAGAAGAAAATAGTATGAGCAAATGTTC
>JALSNW010000033.1 GCA_026986785.1 Deltaproteobacteria bacterium
CAAATCACCAATTGGGCAGCTGTTGTCACAAATACCACAAATTCATATCCGGGCCTTTAATACCTTGTCATCATATCCCAGCTACAAAGCCATTTATTCTATATAGATTATCGATAGTAAAATATTTTTTTTATTTTCATAAGGTTACTTTGGATATTCCACATGGATACTATCTATGTTATCGGGTCCCCACAGATTTACATGACAGTGGCCCAAGGCTATGTTAGGTAATGAGCGGCAATGATAAAAAAAAATTATTATCTTCTAAAAATAGAGGAGGTTGAAATGGAAAGGACTCTCTCAATAATCAAGCCAGATGGTGTAAAAAGGGGGCTGATAGGTGAGGTGATAAAACGCCTGGAGAATGCTGAAATAAAAATCGCAGCCATGAAGATGCTCCATCTGACCAAGAAAGAGGCTGAGGGTTTTTATGCTGTTCACAGGGAAAAGCCCTTTTTCGAAAGTCTCACCGACTTCATGTCTTCTGGCCCCATAGTGGTCATGGTCTTAAAGGGCGAAGATGTGATTTCACGGTACAGGGGCCTCATGGGCGCCACAAACTACGAGGAGGCCGAACCAGGGACCATTCGTGCCGATTTTGCCACAGATATAGAAAAAAATGTGGTACATGGCTCGGATGCCCCTGAGACAGCAGCAGAAGAGATCAGATACTTCTTCAGCGAATTGGAAATTAGTGGCTGAATCGTCCCGCCCATGGGAGCTTCACTTGGAACTTGAACTCATCAAACAGATCAGGAGAAAGGCTCTGGCCCTGGCACCTTGCCATAGCCTCACCAGGCCTCCAAAAGGCATTGGGGATGATTGTGCCGTTGTCATCCCCAACCCTGGCAATGACTTGCTCATCACCACTGACACAATCTGTGAAGGCATTCACTTTCGGCTTTCTTATTTTTCACCGCTTTTTTTGGGACGGAAACTGGCCTCTGTCAATCTGAGTGATATTGCCGCCATGGGAGGACAACCCAGGTGGGCTCTACTCAATATGGAGGTACCCCCTGACCTTGATAAGGCAGACTCTTCTTTCTGGCAGGTCTTTTTCAAAGGACTTTGCCAACGTCTGTGCCAATTTGGGGCAATACTCATCGGAGGAGACACGGTATCTGCGCCATCGGATCGCTTGAGCCTAAGCCTGAGCCTCATTGGGGAGATCAAAACGGGCATGGCCTGTTATCGCTCAGGTGCCAAGCCGGGAGATCTGATTTATTGCTCTGGCTATACAGGAGAGGCAGCATGCGGTCTAACCCTCTTGGAGAACCCGGAACTGATGCGGTTCATCCCAGGGCCTGTACGCAAGAGACTCTGCCTGAAACATCTGGATCCCCTACCCCGAATCAGCCTTGGTACCGCCCTTTCCAAGGTGGGGGTCAACAGCTTAATAGACACCTCTGACGGCATAGCCTCTGACCTGGCCCATATAGCTGAAGAAAGTGGTCTACGGGCCATAGTGTTTCAAGACATACTTCCTGTTTCAAGGGCTGTAAGGGCTTTCTGCCGCGCATACTGCATGAAAAAAGGCGATTTTTTACAAAATCTCCCCTTGGAATATGTACTATTTGGAGGTGAAGATTTCGAGCTCATATGGACAATCAGTCCGAAATTGGCCAAGATTGCCGAACAAGTAGCTACCGAGGTGCTGGGTATCAAACCCTTCCTCCTTGGAAGGATGGAAAAAGGGAAAGGCTGTTATTTGGACACTGGTCTGAAACGAATAGACATCTCCTTCAAGGGCTATGAACATTGAAAAGGGAAGCGACAACAAAAGAATAGAACCCCTTTATCTCAACGACATAGCACAACTCTGGATAATACTTACCATTGAGGCGGGGACGATCAGACGCATTAGACTCTCTACTGAGAAACCCGAGGGCAGACATTCAAGGCCCTCCACGGCCAATCTATTGAAACAGATCCTGATGGGCAGGGACAATGCCAGGACGGGACTCAAATTCACGATATCGGGCACAGCCTTTCAGCAGGCTGTATGGACAGAGACCTGCAAGATACCCCATGGTTGCCTGAAATCTTACCAGGATATCGGCAGAGTAATTGGATGCAAATCTGCCAGGGCTGTAGGCCAGGCCCTAAAATCAAATCCTTTGCCCATTATTGTACCCTGCCACAGGGTGATCGGTAAGAATGGAAGATTGACTGGTTTTTCCTGTGGTATTGAAATCAAACAAAAACTCATAGATTTCGAATACAATACGAGGAGTACCGACTATGAAGATCGCAATTTTTAGTGACAGTCATGACCATGTATGGAATCTGAGGCGTGCAGTAGAACAGGCCATGGACAAACAGGCCCAAGAGATAATACACTGTGGAGACCTGGTCTCTCCCTTTCTCATGGAAGAATTCGACAGGTATCCCGGGGCCATCCATCTGATCTATGGAAACAATATGGGGGATCCAGAACTCCTGAACATGAGGATCCAGGAGAGAAAAGACAAGGTCACGTTTCACGGCTGGATGGGGGAATTGAGCTATGATGGGACCAATGTATGTTTCATACATGATCCAAGGCTTGCCAAAAAGCTTGCCAGGTCTGGTGACTACTCCATAGTATGTTTTGGACATACCCATCTTTGGCACGTCGAAAGGCTCCATGACTGTATCTTGTTGAATCCTGGCGCCATCCTCGGAAACAAAGAAAGGGCAAGTTGGGCCCTAATCGATACAGACACCTTAGAGGTGGAGCATGTCTTCTTGGATGGATGAAGGCAAACGAGCGACAAAAGCGCAAAAGCATACCTTCATCCTTGGCATAGATACCGGCGGCACCTTTACCGATCTGGTCTGCATGGACTCGTCGGGGAATATGAGACGATGGAAGCTTCTTTCCACTCCAAAAGACCCATCCTTGGCAATACTTCGTGGTCTGCAAGAGCTGTTGGGGAGCTTTAGGCCGGATGAGCTTGAAATAGTCCATGGCACAACTGTTGGCACAAATGCCTTTTTGGAAAGGAAAGGGGCCAAGACCTGTCTTATCACAACGAGAGGTTTTGAGGATGTCATATTCATAGGACGCCAGAACAGGCCTTCTCTCTATGATTTCATGGTAGAAAAACCTGCTCCGATAATTGACAGACAGCAGATCTACGGGGTTTTAGAACGTACCTTGCACAATGGACAGATCCAGGAAAAACCCTCTATAGAAGAACTGGAAAAGGTCGTGGACTTTTGCAGGAGGAATGGGGCAGAAAGCGTGGCCATATGCCTGCTCCATGCCTATGCAAATCCAGAAAACGAGAACAAACTCTCTGCCATCCTTGAAAAAAATGGATTCCGTCCATATCCTTCCTCAGAGATACTGCCCGAGTTCAGAGAATTCGAACGCACCAGCACCACGGTCATAAATGCCTACTTAGGCCCTGTTGTAGGCGACTATGTAAACCATCTCCAGGAGGCCCTTCCTGGCTCAAGGATATACATACAGCAATCAAACGGTGGCTGCAGGCCTGCCACAGGAATTGGGCGTTATGCCGTAACCACATTGCTATCTGGTCCAGCAGGTGGGGTTGCAGCCTCTTTCCACCTTGGCCGTTCCCTGGGCTTTGACAACATCATAACCTTTGACATGGGAGGAACCTCCACCGATGTGTCTCTCTGTGCCCAAGACTTCTCTTATACCAGGGAGTACAAGATAGAAGGCTTCCCCGTAGGGCTGCCAATGATAGACATCCATACAGTAGGGGCTGGAGGTGGGTCGATAGCCTGGATAGACAAGGGCGGATTCCTGAGAGTTGGACCTGAAAGCGCTGGAGCCGATCCCGGGCCTGTATGTTATGGAAAGGGCGACAGGCTCACTGTGACAGATGCGAATCTCTTCCTTGGAAGGCTCCGGCCAGAGGCATTTCTCGGTGGAAGGATGAGACTCTACAAAGACCGGGTACTCGAGTGCATGGAAAGATTTGCCAAGCGTGCAGGTATGAGCCCTGAAGAAGCTGCCCTTGGTATAGTCAAAATAGTAAATGCCAATATGATCCAGGCCATAAGGTCGGTATCCCTGGAAAGAGGTTTTGACCCCCGGGAATTCGTACTCGTTGGTTTTGGTGGTGCAGCAGGCCTCCACTGCCTGGAACTTGCAGGGGAATTGGGCATAGACACTGTTCTCGTCCCCGACATGGCTGGCGTATTTTCCGCCACCGGCATGGCAGGTGCCGATCTGATCTTGGAGGCTTCATCAAGCCTCTTCCTCACCACGGGCGAAGATATAAGAGACGTGCTCGAAAGATATTTTTTCGAGATAGAATCCAAACTAAGGGTATCGGCCCCTGTCACTCCAACAGGTCAGGGACCTACAATCGAAAGATTCATGGATGCAAGATATCAGGGTCAGTCTTTTGAGATCACCGTACCCTTCGGAAATGGATGGGAACGAGACTTCCACCTGATACACGAAAGACTGTATGGCTACTGCATGCCAGAGCTGACCATTGAGATCACGGCCATAAGATCCAGGCTCAGGCTCAGAAGAAGTGTTCAGCCCAGGGCCATATCGAGTGTCAATATCACTGAAGCCCTGCCCAGTGCCCCAAACGCCAGGGAGGAACAAAAGGCTGAAATCCTTTTTGAGGATGGAATAAAACAACTGTCTGTGATATACAAAAAATGGGCCAGAGAAAAAGGATGTCTCTCAGGGCCTGCCTTGATCATCGACGACTTTACCACCATCTTGATCCCTGAAGGATGGAAAACAAACTGGATTTCTGGTCATCTTCTGGCAAAAAAAAATGAATCCTGACCGCCTTATCAACCTCAAAACCATCTCCAAACTCCACGGGACCGATACGGAAATGTTGAGCTGCATATTGGATGCGGTAAACAGCGGCATCGTAATCCTGGACCAGGAAGAAAGGATTGTCTTTCTAAATTCCAAGGCCCAACAGCTACTAAGGATTGATCCTGCCATTATGAAAGGGAGGCATTTGTCCAGGCTTTTCCTCCAGGATGACAGGGAGATCCTGGTACCTAACATCCTTGAGATAGTAAGGCAAGATGGCGAGTTTGAAGGAGAGTTCATGCTCCAAAGAGGGGGCATGGAATCGTTCATGGCCTTTTTTTCCGCCTACTATTGGAGACAAGAAGGGGAATCCTTTTACATTATAAGCTTCAATGATATCTCAAGGCTCAAAGGCATAGAAAAGATCCTGAAGAGATCGGAACATATGGTCTATCTTGGGCGAATGTTGGACGATATCAGCCATCAGATAAGAAATCCCGTCCTTGCAATAGGTGGATTCTCGAGACGACTTCTAAAGACGAAACTCGAACGGCCTGAATATGCCAAGATAATCCTGGAAGAATCCAGACGCCTGGAGATGCTTCTCGATGTACTTACCGATTTCATCAGGATCCCCAAGCCAAGATTCTCTGTCACAACATATCGGGCCGTCAAAAAATCCATCAATGGCTACAGCAGCCAGATTGCAGGACAATTCGACGTGGATCTAAGGATCGAAGAGTCGTGCAAGGACCTCGAAACCATCGTTGTTACAGACAACAACCTTTTCAGACAGGCCTTGGAGCCGGTACTGATAAATGCCTGTGAGGCATTTCTTGATTCAGACAGAAGACCGGTCGTCACACTCAGGTTTACCGTACCGGCAACCGAGTCGGGTGGCATGATGGTTGAGGTCTCTGATTTAGGCCATGGAATACGGCCTCCCCTACTCCCAAGGATATTTCATCCATTCTTCAGCACCAAGACAGGCCACTTGGGCATGGGATTGACCTTTACCAAAAGGATAATAGAAGAACTCGAGGGTCACGTGGAGGTGAGCTCAAAACTCAATCAGGGCACAGTGGTGAGGATATCCCTACCCGGAGATAGAAGGCGGACAATCAGGACAAGGCCCATCAAGCTATCTGAGATAAGGAACAAGAGAGAGAAAAAAGGAGAGGGGGAGTGCATGGGGGATTGCGCAAAGACAGGTCCATGAAAGGCAAGGAAAGTGCAACCCCTTTGACTTCGTAACCTTGTTGGGCTCAAGGCACCTGTTGCATCCAACAGGGCCTTGTACCCTTAAAATTAGATTAGATTCTGTCTACTATCTCGTCGAGGGCCTTCCTGACTGGGTGGTCGGAAGACAACTGGGTAAGGGCCTTTCCTGCATCTCCTGCCTGGGCAATTTCCCTGTCCAGTGGTATTGCCCCAAGATATTTGATTCCTGTCTCCTTGGCGAGAGCCTCACCGTTTCCACTGCCAAATATATCGACTGTATCCCCACATGTTGGGCAGACAAAGCCGCTCATGTTCTCTATTATGCCTGCCACGGGATTGCCCACCTTCTCACAAAATGTGATGGAACGCCTCACATCGTCAATGGAAACAGCCTGAGGAGTGGTAACGATTACGGCCCTGGCATCGTTACCAAGTATCTGGAGCACAGAAAGGGGTTCGTCTCCAGTACCTGGAGGACAATCCACCACGAGATAATCCAGGTTACCCCATGCCACCTCTTCTATAAACTGTTTGATGAGGCTACCCTTCACTGGCCCTCTCCAGATGACTGCCTCGTTGTCATCAGGCAGAAGAAAACCCAGGGAAATGACCTTGAGGTTGTCTGTCCATTTCACAGGGATGAGCCAGGGCTCCTTGATCTTTGCCCTCTTACCCCTTAGGCCCATTATTCGTGGTATACTTGGTCCGTGTACGTCAACATCCAGGAGCCCCACGCTTTTTCCTTTTTCTGCAAGGGCTATGGCGAGGTTTGCCGCCACTGTACTCTTTCCAACCCCCCCCTTGCCCGAAAGGATCACAAGTTTGTTCTTTATATGATCCAGACAGGCCTTGTCTCCAGATCCTCTGGATTTACAATCAGAGATTGTGCAACTACTACATTTATTCTTCTTATTTTCCTGTTTATCGTCGGCCATTTCTGTCTCTCCTGAATAAAAGATGATCTTGCAAATAGACTCTTCAGCTTGAGCGGAAAAGATTCACTGGTGCATATAAAGTTCCAAATGACCAAAATGTCAAGAAAAGAAAAACGACTGCTTCAACCTTTACCTTTGGGTTCCTTGCGTATAAATTGCGGAATAAATAACCAAATTCCATTTGAGAGGAGGCAGATTCAGGTGGCAGGTAATTTTGATTCCCAGATTCAGGCACTAACACAGATAACAGAAAAGATCGATCCACCTCAAAGGGTGAAAGATGAGGCATTCATCAAGGATTATGAGTCCGTATATGCCTATTCGATCCGTGATCCAGAAGGATTTTGGGGGCAGATCGCCCAGGAACTCGACTGGTTTGCACCTTGGACCAAGGTAAGAGAAATAGAGCTTCCAAATCACCGATGGTTTGTAGAGGGCAAGACCAACATCACCCTGAACGCCCTCGATAGGCATGCGGATTCATGGCGCAGGAACAAGGTAGCATTCATCTGGCTCTCTGAAGAGGGAGAAGAGCTGACGGCCACCTATGGTCAGCTTCGGGACAGGGTCAATCAATTTGCAAATGGCCTGAAATCAAAGGGCATAAAAAAGGGAGACAGGGTGATAATATACATGCCCCTCACCATTGAAGGGGCCATAGCCATGTTGGCCTGTGCACGCATAGGTGCCATTCACTCGGTGGTCTATGCGGGCATGGGCTCTGGTGCCCTTCGCTCCAGGATCGAGGATTCAAGGGCCAAGGCGATAATCTGCGCAGACGTGGGTTACAGGAGAGGAAAGGTAGTCAGGCTGAAGGCTGTAGTAGATGACGCCCTTCACGACCTGGACTATGTTGACAGCGTGATAGTGCTGAGACGCCAAGAACCCAAGATAGAGCTGAACGAATGGGAGGACGACTACTGGGACCTACTGAATAGCCAGAGCCATCACTGTGCGGCCGAGGTCATGGACTCGGAAGACCCCCTATTCATCCTCTACACATCTGGCACAACAGGGAAACCAAAGGGAGTAGTCCACGTACATGGCGGTTTCATGGTGGGCACCTATTACCTCACCAAGGCCTTTTTCGATGTCAAGGACAAGGATGTTTACTGGTCTACGTCTGACATAGGCTGGATCGTTGGACATTCGTACATAGTATATGGCCCACTTGTAGCTGGTGCCACAGTGCTGATGAGAGAGGGGGCGCCTGACTATCCGCATCCGGGAGTGGTCTGGGAAAAGGTACAAAAATATGGGGTATCAACCATGTTCACCGCACCTACTGCCCTAAGGATGTTCATGAGATTTGGCAAGGCACACATAGAAAAATTCGATCGTTCGACACTGCGTATCATTGCCTGTGCAGGAGAACCTTTGAACCCAGAGGCATGGCATTTTGCCCAGGAAGTGATACTTGAAAATAATGGCCACTGCATAGATAATTTCTGGCAGACCGAAGTAGCCTCGCCCATACTTGGCACAATGCCTGCCATGGCCAACAAACCTGGCCGATGTGGCAAACCCATGCCAGGTGTGGTGGCGGATGTCGTGGACGAGAAAGGCCGCCCAGTACCTGCTGGTCAAGGAGGAAATCTGGTACTGCGCCAGCCTCTTCCATATATGATGCGAACCATCTATGGTGATCCCCAAAGATATGAAGAGGTGTGGAACATAATACCAGGATGCTATTTCACAGGTGATGTTGCCGTATGCGATGAGGACGGTTATTTTTCCGTACTCGGACGCTCGGACGATGTCCTGAATATTGCAGGCCACAGGATAGGAACAGCCGATGTAGAAAATGCCTTGGTCAGTCATTCTGCAGTAGCAGAGGCAGCAGCCATTGGCCTGCCAGACCCAATCAAGGGAGAAAACATCAAGGTCTTCGTGGTGCTCAGGGCAGGGAAAGAGCCTTCCGAAGGCCTCAGGAAGGCCATTATTCGCCATGTTCGCCATGAACTCGGCCCAATTGCCACACCCAAGGAAGTAGAATTCACGGACAAACTCCCCAAGACCCGGTCTGGAAAGATCATGAGGAGGCTGTTAAAGGCCCAGGAGTTAGGCCTCGAGCTTGGAGATACATCTACACTGGAAGACTAAACAACACCACGAGACAGGAGGATCGAGCATGCTTCCCACAAAAGCAGTCATTCCAGTAGCAGGGCTTGGTACAAGGTTCCTGCCTGCAACCAAAGTGATCCCCAAAGAGATGCTCACAATAGTGGACAGACCTACTATCCAATATATTGTGGAGGAGGTAGTGGCATCTGGTATAAAGGAAGTAGTCCTCGTTACTGCATCTGGCAAGTCTGCAATAGAGGACCACTTTGACTATTCCTTTGAACTGGAGACATTTCTCGCCCAAAAGGGAAAGCTCGACCTCCTCAATGAAGTCCGCCACATCTCAAGGTTGATTGAAGTGGTCTCTGTCAGGCAAAAAGAGCCTCTGGGGCTGGGACATGCGGTCCAGGTTACAGAACAGGTCATTGGAGACCAGCCCTTTGTAGTATGCCTTGGTGATGACCTAGTGGAATCTGAGGAGCCCTGTGTCTATCAGATGCTAAAGGTCTTCGAAAAATACCAGGAGGCCGTAGTTGCAGTGCAAGAGGTGGCTGAAGAAGATGTGAGGCGTTATGGTATAGCCGAGGGCAAAGAGGTGGAACCTGGCGTATACCAAGTGGAACGCATTATTGAAAAGCCTGAACCAGGCATGACGAAATCCCGACTCGCAGTCATAGGAAGATACATACTGAGGCCAGAGATCTACGACTGTCTAAAACGAACCCTGCCTGGCATAGGCGGTGAAATCCAGCTCACAGACGCCCTCGACACCCTGAGGACCGAACGAAGCCTTTATGCGTACAAGTTCAAGGGTAAACGGTTCGATGCAGGAGACAAGCTCGGCTATCTCCAGGCCACGGTTCATCTTGCCCTGGATCATCCCGATCTGGGACACGCCTTTAAAAAATACTTAAAGGAAATTGTAGCCCGTCTCTGAATGGGACACTCGGTTAAACATGGTCAAACCTAACACTCCTGCTCTATCACGGCAGACTCATCCCCTTGTAAGCTGTATCGTTCCCCTGCACATCAAGGGGCCACTTACATATCGCTGGCCCTTTGGATCAAGGCTACCAGCCTTGGGGACGAGGCTCCTTCTGCCCCTTGGCAGGAGACGTATAGTCGGCATATATTGGGGCCAGGCCAATCCCCCTCCTGGAAACAAACAGCTCAAGGATGTCCTCCAGGTCATGGAAAAAGAGCCCCTCATTCCAGAGGGGCTTATGAATTTCATCAAATGGGCGGCCTCATATTATTACTATCCCCTGGGCCCTGCCATTTCAGAGGCCCTGCCCCAAGGGTTCTTCTCTCCTACCAAAAAGGCAACAGAGCGGGTTTTCAAAAAAGGCATAGGACCTGGACGTTCCCGATTCGATATCCATAGTTGGCAGGGGACAGAGATCGTAAAACTCAGCCTTGAGCAGGAACAGGCCATTCAAGACATCTCGCAGGCCATCAACACGTCGAAATTCAATCCAATACTCCTTTATGGCATCACAGGGAGTGGAAAGACCGAGGTCTACTTGAGGGCTGTGCAACAGTGCCTTGAGATAGGCAGGACAGCTCTCATACTGGTACCAGAGATATCCATGACTGGACAGTTGGCAGGGTGGTTCATATCACGGTTCAAACAAGGACTGAGTCTTCTTCACAGTGGTCTCACCAGGGAACAAAGGCGGGACCAGTGGTGGAATATAAGGACAGGCAGGTCCAGAATAGTAGTAGGGGCTCGCTCGGCAATATTCGCTCCGTTGTCCAATATCGGGCTCATAATAGTCGATGAAGAACATGACAGTTCCTACAAACAGGATGAAAAATTCAGATACAATGCCAGGGATCTCGCTTTAGTACGGGGGAGAATGGAAGGGGCTACAGTGGTCTTGGGCTCAGGGACCCCATCAGTTGCCAGCTTTTATAATGCCCTCCAGGGTAAATACCAGTTGCTCAAGATGATGCATAGAGTTGGTCAAGCCCATCTCCCCTCAGTGGAGATAGTTGACCTCAGGACCAGGAAGATTGACAAAAAAGCCAATGCCACCCACGACTCAGCAAGACCAGAATGGCTCTCTGAACGATTGAAGGATGAGATCTCTCAGGCCCTTGATAGGGGCCATCAGGTACTCCTCTTTCTCAATCGACGAGGGTTTGCAACCTATGT
The DNA here is from genome assembly GCA_026986785.1 of Deltaproteobacteria bacterium. GTDB lineage: Bacteria > Desulfobacterota > Dissulfuribacteria > Dissulfuribacterales > QOAL01 > QOAL01. The sequence continues at coordinate 11,123 of JALSNW010000033.1, forward strand.
CTTCTGCCCCGAATGTGGCCACGTGTTCAAATGTGGCTCCTGTGATGTGATCTTAGCCTGGCATCGTAAAAACACAGCCCTTGTCAAGGCAAAAGACCTGACTCAATACAGAGGGCCAGGACTACTGTGTTGTCATTATTGTGGTGAGACATTTCCTGCCCTTCCCACATGTCCAAAATGCGGCGGACAGGCCGTTCGTGCATCTGGCTTTGGCACAGAAAAGGTAGCCCAAGAATTTGTCGAGCAGTTTCCCGGCACCAATGTGGCCAGAATCGACAGAGACACCATTGGCAGAAAGAAGGAAATAGACAAAATCCTCAGGGACTTCAGGCGTGGTACAATAGACTGTCTCGTCGGCACCCAAATGATCACCAAGGGACATGACTTTCCAGGACTGGCCCTGGTTGGTGTGTTAAGAGCTGATCTTGCCCTAAACGTCCCTGAATATTTTGCAGCAGAGAGGACCTTTCAACTAATTTCCCAGGTTGCAGGAAGGGCTGGCAGAAGCAAAGTGGCAGGCAAGGTAATAATACAGACTTTCATGCCAGATCACTACAGCATCTTGTGTGCAACCCAGCACGACTTTCAGGGATTTTACAACAAGGAGATAAAGTTGAGGCAGCAATTAGGCTATCCCCCCTTTGGCAGGATCATCAACATTCGCCTATCGGGCACCAGGAAGGCCAAGGTGGAGGAGGCTGCCAAGAGACTTTCAGATCTTGCAATAAACCTGGCTGGTAAGATGGCATCCACTATGGTCCTGGGACCTGTACAGAGCCCCAAGAGCCGAATAAAGTCTCGTTTCAGATATCAATTCCTGTTGAAGGGTGAGATGAAAAACCTTAGAATACTCTGCTCCAAGATTGACAATAGTATAGACGCTCTGGTACCCACTACCGTAAGGGTAGAAATCGATGTTGACCCCCAAAACTTTATGTGACAACAAGCTGGTGAAAAAAGTGGAAGAAGATAGAAGAGCTCAAGACTCAACTAAGCAGCAAGGCAATGATCAAAAAAAAGAGGCGGTCTTCAGGTGGGAAGACAAAAAATTCATTGCTGCCATGAGCGTCGTAGCCATTGGCTTTAGCTTGAGAGGTGGTGAATTCCCTGGCTGCTTATTGGCCTCACTCAGACAGATGCTTTCTGCCTTTGTATATGGCTTTGGAATCGTGTTCCTTTTTATTGGCATGACCAAAAAGACGTTCAAATACAATCCGACCAAGGTCCAGATAGTACGATGGGCAGTGGCCCTGGCTGCAATATTTGCCCTTAGTGAACTATTACACGAGGCATTTCTCGTTTTTACTGGGCAGATGCCCCCTCCAAGGCCCTGAAAATAAAAAGGGCGGTTTTACCCGCCCTTTAGGGATAAAGAATTGAAAGAATCAACCCTTATCCATTTATTTACCTGTGGCCCCGTGCACTGCACCCTCACCAACATGCTTCATTTCTTCCATGGCCTTCATGTGCCCTTCGGCACTGTCCTTCATTTCCTTCATCCCATGAGTGGCCTTGTCCTTTACCTCTCCAGCCTCTTGCTTTGCCTTCATGGCCTTGTCAAGTCCATCGCTTTGAGGCTTGGTCACATTTCCTGCCAATTCGTCAATCTTTTTGTTGACCGTTCCCCCTGCCTTCTGCACCTCTTCGTTCACCATGCCCTTTGCATGCTCCTTGGCAATACCCTTCATGCCGGACATGAGGCTGGAATCAGCTGAAAAGACCGGGGCTGATATGGCCAAAACCAGTCCAAAGATTACAGAAACCACAATCACCACGCCATTTTTCATTTTTTCTTCTCCTTTTCCGAACAACATTAATAAGACCAAACTTATTTAATTTATCAGAAAAGGTCAACTAAAAAATTTTTCTCAAACAGTGCTTTCAGTCCAAATTATACAGCTTGGTAAGCGTAAAATGGGGACAAAGGTTTTTATGGCCATAAATGCATATCTGGGCTCAAATGCTCAGTAGAGTTGATTCTCTGCCACTGGCACCAATTCCTTGATTGTCTCAATGACTTGTCGTGGGTCGTCAAGGATATGGAAAAGCTCGAGATCTTCTGGTGCGATCATACCATTGGGGAGTACGGTTGATTCCAGCCACTTTATAAACCCTTTCCAGTAATCGCTTCCAACGAGTATTACAGGGAAAGGCTTTATCTTTTGGGTCTGGATAAGGGTTATTGCCTCTGAAAATTCGTCCAGGGTGCCATAACCTCCTGGTAGACATACAAAGGCCACGGCATATTTGACCAACATGACCTTTCTCACGAAAAAGTACCTGAAATCAAGACTGATATTGGCATATGGATTTGGATGTTGCTCATGTGGCAGCTTGATATTCAATCCTGCAGATATGGCGCCCTGTTCCCAGGCACCCTTGTTTGCCGCCTCCATGACTCCAGGACCTCCACCTGTTATTATGGAATAGCCCTCCTTGGCAAGCCCTTTAGAAATCTCCTCTGCCAATTGGTAATAGGGGTCCTCCGGCTTCACCCTGGCAGAGCCAAACACTGCTATGCCAGGATATGTCTTTGCCATCTCTTCGAAGCCGTCAACAAATTCTGCCAAGATCCTGAACAGTCGCCAGCTCTCCTGTACATTTAATTGATCAACTACAAAACGACCTTCTATGTCATCATTATTCTTATGAATCATATCCACATCCTTTTAGGTCTTTTGACACATCGATAAACTTATACGAGGAAGGTTCCTTGTGCAAATGCCGGCAGTGTAGTTCCTTCATATAGGACCAGCCCTCTAGACTCTGGCTATAGGTAAGTTTTAACCGACCAACCCTTTCCAGAGAGGATGTGCCTATAAAATCAATGGATCTCGCTGTCCCAAGGCATAGATTCATGCTGTCTTTTCTCCCCACACACGAAGCACAGATGATCTCACCCGTGATCCTGTCAAAAGCTATCAATCTACCCATAGGCCTCTTTCCGCAAACACTGCACACATCCAAACGGGGAAGCAGGCCTACTGACTTGAGCAGCCTTATCTTGAAAATGAGGCTGCATGTAACTGGGCAGCTTCCCCTGGAGATCTTGGAAAGATACCAGTTCACCAGACCAAAGACATCACTGTCTCCAACCCCTTCCCTTTGCCACAGCTCTGTCAATTCCATGCAGAGACTTGCATAAACAAAGCGTTGATAATCCGAGCTAATCGTTTCATAGATATGGAGAATAGTGGCAGAATCGAGACGCCACAATCCAGAGGGTCGGCTTCTGATGAGACAGGCTGAAACCTGAGTGAAAGGCTCCAGGGCATTCATGAACCTCTTGGTGCTCTTTTTGGCCCCCTTCGCCACGGCCCGGAGCTTACCCGCCTCGGGAGTAAGAAATGTGACCAACAAATCGGATTCTCCCATGGGTATGGAGGAGATTATGAAAGCTTTTGTAGACAGACTGACAGGGGCCATCTCCAAGGCACCTACTGCCCTTATTATGGTTTTTGGGGTGGTGGGCTTTGCTTGGATCCCTCTTTCAAGGCCTCGTCACTATTTCCAGAGACAGCCGTAGGGCCTTCTGCCTCCTGCTCCAGCAAGATCTGTGGTCCGACCGTTATACCAGCATTGGAGTCAGGCTTGAAAGACGAAGAATTTCCTTCGGTAGTACCAACCATCCTGCCTGTCAGGGGCTGAATAGTCAATTGATGCCCCTGAAAGAAGAAAAACCATGCAGCAACAGCAACAAGGGTGGCGGCTACTATTGCCACAATTAGAAGGACAGGAGACTTTGACCTCCTGATGTCTGTAGAAGGAGAAGACAGCCTCCTGACGTTTTTTATATCAAGCTCGTCCTGGGGCATATTTTCTTCCAGGCGCAAGAGGGCATCTGTAGGATCTATGCCTATATATTCTGCATACGCCTTTATGAAACCCTTAACAAATACCTCGGCTGGCAGGTCGTCGAATTGATCGGCCTCAATGGACCTGAGCCTTCTTATGGAAATCTTGGTACCCTCAGCCACCTCTTCAAGGGTAATCTGCCTCAGCTCCCTTTCTCTCTTAAGAAATTCACCTACAGATTCTTGTGTCATATGATAGCCATTTCTTTAGCCACAAATCAGTACCCCCTCTATAGAAGTATCCTTATGGCTGATTTGGATCGTAGTTCATTGAGCCAGTCCTGAAACCTCTGATTGATTTCCTGGTTGTAAAGCTTCTGCCTGGTCTCTTCCATGAGGGTGGGATCAATATCTTCTTCCTTGGAATTTGAGATGCCAACCAGCTTCAGAATCTGGAACCCCATGGGGGTTTCTATCACCTCCGAGTAGGAACCAGGTTTCATCCTTTCCACTGCCTTCTTTATTGCAGGAGACATCTCATCCAGGCTGAATACTCCGAGCCTGACCTCAGAGGCTATGGGCAAGCGGCTGGAATAACGCCGAGCCACTTCCTCAAAATCCTGGCCACTTTCCAGGGCATTCAAGGCCTCTTCCGCCCTCTTTCTGGCAGCCTCTTTTGCAGAAGGGGTGTCATCTTCTGGGACCACACAGATATGATCAAGTATATAATATGGACCACCATAATCAGAAGACTCACTATCCCCCTTCAAGTATGATCTCACTTGCTCGTCAGTAATGACAATCTTTGACTGAACCTGGGCATTTATGAGCCTTGCCCTCTCTATCTGATCGGCAACCTGTTTTTTGTATTTCTTCAGACTCGAGCCATCCTGCTTGAGCTTTTCTGCCAATTCCTGCCTTGTGATCCCATTATTCTTACAGATATTGTCGATGGCATGTTCTACCTCTGCATCCGACACGGTTATCCCCAGTCTCTCTATCTCTTGCTCCACGAGATAATCATCTATCATCTGGGGCAATATCTTGGCATATATGGTCTGCTTGATCTGGGCCTTCTCCTCGGGACTCATATCTTCCTTGATATACTGGCGGAGAAATGGCCTGGCCCTTTTTTCGAGCTGGGAGAGTGTAATTACGTGACTATTCACTATAGCTACTATCCTGTCCACGATCACTGCATCTGCCCCTGGCATGAAAAGGGACGACAAAAGCACTGACCACAGCAAAAAAAAGATGAATATCAATGGATATGAACCATATGGCCCGGAGTATCTGTTCATGGCACCCTTATTCTTCTGCGATTGCATTGGTAAATAATATTTATTTCTTACTCTTGTCCAGTTCCAAGATGCTATTCAACATTCTCAGGGTCTCATTCAAGATCGTCCCATGATCTGAGAAATCTCCCTTCATATCTATCCCTAGCCTTTGCCCTGAAAGCAGGTGATAGTTGCTACTTCTCTTAAGCTCGTTCAGCAAGGCATCTGGATCAGTTGGCCCAGATGATCCAAAAGTCAATATTAACATGGATTTTCCAGAAAAGATACCATCCAACCTGGTACAGTTTAACCTCCTGCACACCTCCTTTATCCTCATGATCCTCAAGAGATTTATCACCTCCTGTGGCAAAGGTCCAAAGCGATCTTCCATGTCAAGGGCCTGGGCCTCTTCGTCTGTTTCATCCTCTATACTACCAAGATGCCTGTACAACTCGAGCCTCTCGTGAACGTCGTCCACATAATCTGCTGGTATGAAAGCAGGCACCTGGAGATTGACCTCTGGCTCTATTCGCTCAGGTTGCGCACCGCCCTTGATTTCATCTATAGCCTCTTTCAATAGGTCAAGATACAGATCATAACCAACCTCTGCGATCTGCCCTGCCTGGGCAATCCCCAGGATATTACCGGCACCTCTTATCTTGAGATCATGCATTGCAAGACTCATTCCTGAACCCAGATGGCTCGTCTCCATCACTGCCCTGAGCCTTGCAGCAGCGTCCTTACCGAGACTTTCCAGCCTGGGCACCAACAAATATGCATAGGCCTGCTTGCTGCCACGGCCTACCCTGCCCCTTAGTTGGTAAAGATCGGCCATGCCGAGTCTGTCTGCACGGTTTACAATGAGAGTGTTGGCTGAAGGTATATCCAGTCCTGACTCGATAATTGTAGTGCAGACCAGACAATCTATATCTCCTCTGACAAAACGGACCATGATGTCTTCGAGTTCTGAAGCAGCCATCTGACCGTGGGCAACCTCTACTACTGCTTCAGGGGCACATCTTTGAACATGTTCGGCTATCCGATGGATCCCCTTGACCCTATTGTGGACAAAAAATACCTGCCCTTGCCTGTCTAACTCCCTCCTTATGGCCTCTCTGACAATTGCATCATCATATTCTGCCACAAAGGTCTTGATGGACAGCCTGCCTTCAGGGGCAGTCTCCAGTACGGACAGATCCCTTATTCCGAGAAGAGACAACTGCAAGGTCCTCGGTATGGGAGTCGCGGTCAGAGTAAGACAGTTGACGTTTCTGGCCAAAAGCTTGAGCCTTTCCTTGTGCCGTACCCCAAACCTGTGTTCTTCATCTATTATAACAAGCCCAAGACGTTTGAAGGCTATGTCCTTCTGGAGAAGCCGGTGGGTCCCTATGAGTATGTCAACTGAACCTGCCCTTACTCCCTCTACGGCCTGACGTTGTTGTGAGCTCGACTTGAACCTGCTGATGGATTCAATGATTACTGGAAATCTCTGGAACCTGCGCTTGAATGTCCTCTCATGTTGCTCTGCAAGAAGGGTAGTAGGCACCAAGACCGCCACCTGATAGCCATCCTGAACAGCCTTGAAGGCAGCCCTCATTGCTACCTCTGTCTTGCCGAAGCCAACATCTCCACAAAGAAGCCTGTCCATGGGATATTCTGCTGTCAGATCGGATAATATATCCCTTATAGCCTCAAGCTGATCCTGTGTCTCCTGATATGGAAATGCTGACTCGAACTGTTGATACATCTCATCCGGAGAGGAAAAGGCGATACCACGGCTTACCTTCCTGGCTGCATATAGCTCCACGAGTTCATGGGCGATTTCCTGGATGGCCTTTCTGACCTTTTGCTTTCTGGTAGACCAGGCCCTTGCTCCAAGCTTATCTAATCTGGGTTGACGGCCCTCTACACCGACATAACGCTGTAAAAGCCCCAGACGGTCAACTGGCAAATACAGTCTATCACCACCTCTGTACTCCAAGCTCATGAATTCACCAGGGACCCCATTTGCAGACATGGTCAGAAGACCCATGTATCTGCCAATGCCATGATCGCGATGCACGACCAGATCGCCTTCCCTGATCTCAGAAATGGAAACAGGGGCAATCTTCTTGTTCTTTTTACGTCTTGTGGTCTTGAAGGCAAAAAGCTCATGGTCACAAATTGCAACCAGCTTCTCTAAAGGTAGGGAAAATCCTTGGGCAACGAACCCCTTGGCCAGATACAATCCAGGTTCAAGACCATGGAAAAGGGCAAAGCCCCCTTGTCTCTTCTCTTCACCAATAGAGCCCAGGTCTTCATAAGGGATGTCATAATGCCCCAAGAGACCAGACAACCGCCTCAAACTGGCCTCAGCCTGATAATAAACAACTACCCTATAGGCATCGTCTATCCACTTGTTTAGCCTTTCTGCCACCCTTGAAAAAGGGCCGGGCCCCTTTGTAAATGCCCCCCCTGCAACTGTATTCACCCCTGTCAAATCACAATCGAGGCGGATATCAGCCTCTGGAGTCTTTATAAACACCTGGTTTGTATCCACATCTTTGGCAATAAACTGTCCTGGCTGGAGGAGCAGGTTGACCCGGGAACCAAGCCTTTCGCCTATCTGCCCAGGAGGCAAATAATACTCATTCATGTCTGCAAGTAGTCGATGCTTACCTAACTGGGCATGATAGGACCCTGAAACCCTGACATGAAATTCCTCCACAGCCTTTTCACAAAGAATGGGGTCTTCTATTACAAAGATGGCATCCCTTGGAGCAAGGGTAACCAGGTCTTCAAGCTTGTCATATAGCAAAGGTAGAATGGATAGGCTGTTTTCACTGTCCCTTTTCGCCTCCAGATTCTGGATGAGGGCATTGACCTCTGATGCAGCCAGGTCCATGCCTTTTGCCCTTTCAATAATCCTCTCTATGGCACCAGAGACATTTTGGTCAGTGTAGACCAATTCTCTGCATGGCAGAAGGATGACCTCATTCAAAAATGCCTTGGTACGTTGGGTTTCCGGATCAAAGACCCTGATCTCTTCTATGAGGTTGTCGAAAAAAACCAACCGCACTGGCCTCGTGTGATCAGGAGGAAAGATGTCCAAGATCTCCCCCCTCACGGAAAACTCCCCTACCCGTTCCACCCGTGTCATGTGTTCATAACCAGTATCCACGAGCCACCCTATAAGTGCCTGTCTGTCCACCTCTTCTTCTGTTATTACGATCTCTGCATTCTTGAGGAGTTGATCTTGGGGAATGAACCTTTCCATAACGGCCGAGGCCCTGGCCACAACAATGGCCCCTTTCTTTTCAACAAGGTTGTAAAGGGCAGCTATCCTACCAGCGGCATTGACTGGCGCAGGTATCAGGGGCAGGAAGATCAGATGCTCATAAGAGGGGAATTCATATACCAGGCCAGGTAGATAGAGTCCGAGTTCTTTGGCACGTTCGGTGGCCCTTTCCCCGTCTGGGCATATCCACACAACTGGCCGTTCTGAACCAGAAAGGTATTCGGAGAGAAAAAGAGCTGTACACGAAGGAGACTGGGACTCCAGTCCGATCGTTCGGACCCCTTTCTCAAGGGCCTTTTTCAATGAATAAAAAGCCTTTTCAAGAATCATGTAGTTTGTTCAGGAAGAGAGAAAAAGCCTTGAAATCTTAAAAAATGCCTTTTTCTCGAGAAACTGGGAAATCCGCTCTCTTAGATACTGGTGAGGGAAGGTCTCTGATATCTTTCCAATGGCAGTTGATTCCATCAACTGGTCTATACATCTTTTGAATAATTCATCTGGATTGGCAGAGACCATCCTCTGCATCTCCATTCTTCTGACAAATGCCAGATATTCATTGGTAAAGATCTTTTTGAAATACTCCGTAGAGGCCTCTTGCCCCTGAGCTGGGAAAAACTGCCTACCAAAATAGATACTGAAAAGATCCAAAAGCCTCTGCTCCATTGCCTGACTATGGGCTGGACCAAATACAAAGGAATGATTCCTGGCATAAAACAGGCAATAGACAAGAAGCTCTTGTACCAAGAGGAGCCGATTTTCTACCTGCTCTTCGACACTTAATCCAGGCCTTGCTTCCCCTTGATCTATGAGCTCACTGGCCAAATGCACAATGTCTTCGAACAACTCTTGTGCTGTCAGACAAAGATGTTTATCAAGGGCTTCAGGCAGCAATGAGGAATCTGTACCCCCTCCTTGAAGCCTGGATTTATTTTCATTTGATGAGGCCATTAATTATTCTGGACAATATTGCAATATTTTTAAGAAATTAAGCTTGCCGCCCACAAAATGTCAAGCCCTTGCTGGAAATATCCAACTAAAATACCCCAATGAAACAGGGTCTTATCTAAAAAAACTTTGCTTCAGTATACATTATATCTGTCTTATTTGGCCAGGGCCTGTCTTACAGCAAGGCCTATATTGAAAAGCGTGTATGGTTTCCGCACAAATCCCAGGGCGCCCAAGGCCAAAATAGTCTTGACTTCATGATCCTCACAGTACCCGCTTACTATGAGCGCCCTTTGGCCTGGCCTTATCTCGATTATCTTTTCATAGGTCTGGCGTCCACCCATACCTGGTCCCAGTATCATATCGAGCAGAACAAGATCAACCTCTTTCTCCATCAGATATTCCACTGCCTCTTCCCCTGAACAGACCGTCTCTACCTTATAGCCAAGAGATGAGAGTATCTTCTCGAGCAGATCCCTTTGCTGTTGTTCATCGTCCGTTAAGAAACTCCTGCGCCCAAAATACATAGAATTTTGTCTTTATATGACCCCAAAATATGCAAAACCTTTTTCAAAGAGCGGTATTAAAACAAAATCAGAACTTTTTAGGTCATCCCTCTAAACAGTACCTCCAGCGGCAAAAAAATATTTTCTAAAGAGTGCCGGGCTTGTTCAACAAACGGTTCAGATTGTGGCTCGCTCGCTCACTCGCTCTCACAATCTAACCTTTCTCGATATGACGGTTGTGAACCCGGATTATAGACTTCAAACATTTATAGAAGATAATTCCTCTGTATTATTACAGGGTTTCAATTCTATTTTCCCACGAAAGATGAAGTCCAATTCGTGATAAGTCCTCAGGCGTTTGAAGTCCAAGGACAACGAGGGGATGACAATTTCACTGAAGCTGTCCCGTGATCCGGGTTAAGATAATAAAGAAGGATTGCATTGGTCTGAGGACATGACATTCAGGGCCTTTTATAGTGTTTTTGAAAGAGTCCTTCCAACTGTTCCACATGGCTGTCCCATGAAAAATTTCTGGAATGCTCTACCATCGCCTCCCTGAGGCCTTCTTTCTCCCCTGGTGCCAAATCCAAAAAGTATCTCAGAGCATTGGCCAATTTTCCTGGATCAGGTCTGTCTATCAGGAGACTTTCATCCACTGGGCCGACAGCCTCTGCTGCGCCATTTAACCTTGTGGTGACCACGGGGGTTCCACATGCCATGGCCTCGAGTACTGAGTTGGCAAAAGGATCATAACTGGTTGGTAGGCAGAATATATCCGCTGCCGCATACACCCTCTCCATATCGTGTCTAAACCCAATCCATCGTATCCTTTCCAATATGCCAAGCTTACTACCAAGCAACTCCAACTCTTTCGTCTTATCAATACCAGCCACTATTATCTTGACATTTTTGCCCAGCTTGGACACAGCCTCCAAAAGACATGTCAGGCCCTTTCTCCGGTAATCCAGGCCAGCAAAAAGGATGACAACATCCTGCTGCCCTATCTCAAGGGCCCTCCTAATGCGCTGTATTTGCCTTTTGGAACAAGGCCTGAACCTATCATGGTCTACCCCGGTATAGACAACAAAAACATACTCTGGCCGCACATTGTAATAATGTTTAAGTTGTCTTTTCACCAGTCTGGAATTTGTTATCAGATACCCACAGGAACGTATGGCCTGGCGTTCCTGCCACAAGAGTAGGCTATGACGCAGAGAGAAACGCCTGAGAATGGCAAGAATGAGATTGTCCCTGTAACCCAGCTCCAGCCAAGCTGCATGAAGGGGATCCGAAATGCGGAGAAAATCTGCTCCTCTTATGCGGGACAGGCCATAGACACAGGAAGGAGCGAGCCTGTTAAGGGCCAGTTGGCTCTCCATGAAGAAACTCAAGTTCTTGAGAATACTTCCCCTGCCAGCCACCCTGGCCCTGACGAATGAGACACCATTTACAGAGGATGCATCTGCTACGATTCTCACATCATGTCCACGCTCCTTGAACCGGAAGGCCACATTGGCACAATACCCTTCTGCCCCACCCAAGTTCAGCCCACACCGCCTTCGCACTATGGTGATCTTCATGGCCTCATGCCCAAACTCTTTTCAGCAGAAGACACCTTTCCTGCCCTGCCAGGAATACGAATCGAGGAAAGATAAAGCACAGGAATATCCTTTTGTTTAAACAGCTCAAGGGCAGCCTCTTCCATTGTGGAAAACCCCTGAAATTCCCTGAGAAGAGTGACCAAGAAACGTCTGAAAAACGGCCGATACATCCCCCCTTCTACCTCGGCGTGCACTGCCAATACAGGCAGATCGGCCCTCTTCAATGGCTCAAGGAGCCTGGCAGCCATCTCATCTTCATCCCTGACGCCCACAGCAAGGAGTTCTTCGATACAAGGACCTATTGTTGGAATCTGCAGGGTTGAAAAATGCCTGGCATCAGTTCTCAAAAAACAAGGAGAAGGCCCCCTAAGGTCACTGGCATAGAGGAGATCGAACTCGTCCTCCACAGCAAGGCTAGAGGCTGTTACTTGCCAACCTGGCGCTGCTACGGCCTTTGGCCTCACAGAAAATATCTCCATAAAGGCCTCAAAGGCATTCTCATATTCGGCCCTGATATCATGCAGTGTCATATCAGCCAACCTATCTTGCCACTTTCTGTGATCCCAGGCATGGACTATTACCTCGTGCCCTTGAGAAACAATATCTCTGCACAACCCTGGAAACGACGTGGCAATTGGTCTTGCAGGCAGAATTGTACCTGATAACACTGTCCTTAGCCCATATAGCCTTGGGGCTCCAGTAAAGAGCATCTTTTTCAAAAAGGCCGGGTCAGTAAAAAGCCTGAAGATGGCTTTACCCGCATTATCAGGACCAAAGGAGAGACAAAAGGTGGCCTTTATCCCAAAATGAGCCAGATCCTCCAAGAGTGCTGGCACTCCATCCCTCATTCCATCATGGGTATCAACATCTATCTTGAGACACAACTTGTCCAAATCTCTCACCCTTTGCGCGAAAACCTCTCTACAAGCCTTTTGAGAGCCGAGACCACATCCACCTGATCATCCTCGGTCAAAAGGGGATAAAGGGGCAGTGAAAAAAGCCTGTCGCTGTTCCATTCGGCAGCAGGCAACATCCCGCGACTAAAGCCGTATTTCTCTCTATAGTATCTCTGCAGGTGAAGGGCTGGAAAATGAAGCCCTATGCCAATATTTTCCTCCTGGAGATGGAGGATGAACTCGTCCCTGTCCACGCTCAGGCTATCGATATCCAAACGCACTACGAAAAGGTGCCAGGCATGAATATGGCTATAATCAGGAGACTTAAGAGGCATGATCTCAGGGATGTCCTTCAAAAGATCAAGATAATTTTCTGCAAGTTCTGTGCGCCTTTTGTTAAAGTGTGTAAGCTTTTTCAGTTGATGAATACCTATGGCAGCCTGAATGTCCAACATGTTGTACTTGTAACCTGGCTCTATGGTTTCATATTGTGGTAGTCCCCCTTTTGCATATCTCCTCCAGGCGTCCCTGGAGATGCCGTGAAACCTTAGTCTTCTCATGCGATCGGCGCGTCCTGGATCTCTACAAAGAATCATGCCCCCTTCACCAGTGGTCATGTTTTTTATGGGATGAAAGCTGAAAACCGCCATCTCGCTCCTTGAGCCGACAAGCTCACCCTTGTACCAAGTGCCTACGGCATGAGCAGCATCCTCTATGAGGGCCAGATGATATTTTTTGCAGACTTGCCTTAAGGGCTCCAGGTCACTTGGAGCCCCAGCAAAATGTACAGGTATTACCGCCCTGGTCCTGCTGGTGATCCGGGCCTCTATCTCCTGGGGCAAGATCTGAAGTGTATCCTTTTCCACGTCGGCGAATACACTCTTTCCCCCACAGATCTCAATATTGTTGACAGTAGAAGGCCATGTTATTGGGGTAGTGATCACTTCGTCCCCTGGTTCAAGATCCAGACAGGCAAGGCATAGATGCAACCCTGCCGTGGCTGAATTGACGGCAATGGCCTCCTGGCCTCCACTCCAACTCTCAAAATCTGACTCGAGCCTTGCCACCTTGGGCCCTGTGGTGATCCAGCCACTCTTCAGACTGTCCACCACCTCATCGATCTCATCCTGCCCTATTGTGGGACGACAAAATGGGAGGAACTCGCGTCTGATATCCATTTTATACATCTATTACGCACTCCTTGTAATGAGAAAGACCCCTAAACAGATCACGATTATACCTATCCAGCGAATTGGACTCAAAGGTTCGTGAAAGAAATATCTCCCTGCCAGGGCCGCTACTATATATCCAACACTTAGCATTGGATAGGCATAACTCACATCCACCCTCGAAAGCACCATGAGCCATACGGCAAGACTGATAACATAAAACGCCACGCCAAGAATCACAAAAGGGTTGACAGCTACCTTCAAACCAATAGGGATCAGGTTCTCGATTGTGAAGGAGAAATGACCTATATCCGTCATGCCCTTTTTCAATACCAGTTGGGCTGCTGCATTCAAAAACACGCCCAAGAGGATAAGAGGAATATATCTATTCATGAACTTCCGCCCTTTGGATAATTTTTTTGCACATAGGCTTCTTTGCAGCCAAGTCCTCGATCGTGCTTGAGCCTCCTTGGCTATCACAGAATAGATTTACTTAACTAAGAGACAATTTGAAAGGGAAAAACATATACTCGAGGTCTCGTTCTGGCCCAACTCTTGCTCATTTGCGAATAAGCCGATGAAAAAATAAAACCCAGGAGTCAAGAGATGGCGCGAAAACTTGCTTTCTGTATATATTTTTCAATTATGTTGTTTTCCTCAGACGTCATGGCGGAAGGAATTGCCATAGGTACCCAGGCAGAATCGTCCTATCTTACCATGACTGGCCTATGGGATTTTCATACCTCCGATTACACGGTAACAGGAACATGTCCTGCAGGGAACCCGGCATCAGGGACCCTTTCCATATTCAGTGATACCAATGCCACAAAAACAGCAGTACTCCAATTCCTCAACGGGATAACATGTAATCCCTCTGAAAGCTGTATGTACAGGGGAACAAGCCAGGACCCCATCAGTATCGTGGTCTCCAACAGCATAATAGACCAAAACGGTGGCTATGCCACCAATACCTTGGCCATTACTTGGTCATCGAATTCTACTGCATACGGTACCGGTGCATCCGTATACAACTTTTCAAATGGTGTTTCTTGTACCTGGAACTACAAGATCTCCCTGACCCGCAGACGTGGCAGTGCCAAAAATGGCTGGTGGTATGACTCAAAGGCCATTGGCACAGGGCTTTCCATAGAGATACAAAACGATAAACTCTTTCTTGCCTGGTACTCGTATGACGAAAAAGGCAATCCTGTGTGGCTCACCTCTTATGGCAATCTTACAGACACAGGCGATTTCAATGGGACCTTATACGAATGGAAGGGATGGAACCTTTTAGGCCAATATTTTGCCCCCACCGCCTCTGAAGCAGGGACCATATTGCTGGATTTCACCAGCGATAATACAACGACCATGTCCTGGAGTTACAAGGGGATAGATGGAAATTGCTCCTTGGTGAAATTCATGGATACCTTGTCTCCAGGCGTTAGGGACCCAAGGAACTTGAATGGATGGTGGTTTGACCCCGACTATGACGGCATGGGACTTTACATGGAGTCAGAAGGAGAAAAGATGTTCATGGCCTGGTACAACTACGACCCATTTGGGAAGCCTCGGTGGTGGACCGCATCCGAGACCTTTAGGACAACCGATGACTCCTTTTATTCAAAACTTACTGAATGGAGAGACGGTCAATGTTTTGGGTGCTCTTATAAATTGCCAGTGGCAGTAGAGGTTGGGGATCTGCTCGTTCAATTCACATCAGACACTACAGCCACCATGTTCTGGAATGGCAAGATATTCCACATAAGACGCTTCATTTTCTGATTGAGTCAGGCCTTATCAAGTGCCTCATTCAACAGACATGGCCAAAATACAAGCAGGCTCAATAGGCCTTCTCACCAAGCCTTACCTTGAGTCTTCTCAACCTGTGTTCCCTGTAAAAAGAGACGAGCACCTCGGAGCCAGCACCCTTTTTGTTGAGGACATCCACAAAACTCGAATCGGATATGATGGGCGTACGATCCACAGCAACGATAAAATCTCCATCAAGGGGATATATCCTGTTTCCAAGCCTGAGCGTCCTGTCACTACCCCTGAATCCAGCCCGCTGGGCAGGGCTGCCTTGTGCCACCTTTACCAGCAGCACACCCTTTTGTGCAGGCAGATCCAAAAGGGCTGCCAGATTAGGGTCAACAGTGATAAAACTCGCCCCAAACCAGGCACGCTTCACCTCGCCATTTTCTACAAGTTGATTCACTATCCACCTGACTTGGCCTGATGGCAACAAAAAGCCAATATCTGGTGGAAGGTGCCTGCTATTTAGGATACCCATGCCCAAGAGCCTGCCACCCTTATCGAAAAATGGCGCTCCATTCAAACCCTCGTGTACATAGATATCAGTTTGGATCAGATCGTACATGACATTGTTACCAAAACGAAGGGACCTCCGCGGGGCCGAACAGATACCTCTTAACACCTGAATACGTCCATCAGGACCAACCCCTCCGGCTATGATCTCCTGGCCTAGGCTCGGTCTTGATGACTTGCTGAACCTTACGGGCTGGAGTTTCTTGAGCACATTTTCAGGGGCCTTCATCCTTACTACCCCTATACCGGTCTCTTTGTCTTGGCCAATGAGGACCGCTGGCCAGTAGCCAAGTGACGGTATGGAGCACTCGATGGAATGGATATCGGAGATGACAGAGACCTGGACTGCAATGTCCCCCTTCCTGTCGATTACAAAACCAGGGCCTACCCCCTTGAAGGCCACTGGAGACAACGCCTCATCTGGGCTTATCCTTTTACTTGTAAGGAAAACAACCGAGGACAATGGATTGAATCTCTTACTATTCTTCCGGGCAAGAACCGGCCCAGCATAAAAAGCCAGGACAAGACTGGCGCAAACGATTGTACAAATGCACCTAAAATAAAACTTCACCAAAACCTACCTCATCTGTAAAAAACCTTTACATGAATACCACTAAGGCCCTTGAATGAATCCCGATAGCTACAACACACATGGCCAGGAGACAGTACCCAGGCCCATGAACGGGAAACAAGGTCAATCACAAGACCCACAAGCCAAACCCTTGCCATATTACTGGCATCTATTCCCATGAGTCAACCCGCAGAGGAAGATCAAATGCGCATTGATTTGGCATAAAAGTACCCGATCTTAGTAAGGTGATACCCATTGCTGGCAGGGGCTTGTAGTAGGATATTGCTCCAAACCCCGGGGACATGAACCCGGATTATGCAGCTCGCAAGTTTGCGGCTTCAACTACTGGATTTAGCGTACAGGAACGAGCTGCCATCCAGAAGGTGTTATCTTCACCATTGCCTTTATGTGAAGTGGGCCTGAAAATGTAACAGGAACAGGATATAGGATCCTGATGGTACCGTCTGTAAAGGTACCATCCATTTTGCTTCCGTAGTTGTGGCGGGCAAAGGCAAGCTTCAGCCTGGCAACTTCTTTGGGAGGCTTAACCATCCAGCCCCATGCCCATCCGTCAAGCTCTACCACCCTTCCTGCAAACCAGTGAGGATTTGCATCTATTCTTGCAAGCATGGACTCCTTTGGGCCTGGGATATTTGACTGATCCTCGGATGTACGAACGAAGGGTCCAGTAAATATGTGCAGGCTATCAAAATCCGAAACAACCAGGCTGTTTCCTGCCATTGCAGCATCAATTACTGTAGAATCTTTATCCATGCATATGTCCTGGGCCATCTCAAGGTCTTTGCCCTTGAAGATTCTAAGACAAAGCCGCTGCCGTCTGAGATAGCGTCCTTTATAAGAGACAAGCCCTCTTCCAGGGACAAAGGATACCAGGTATTCATCCCCAGGCACGAGGAAGAACAGGCCACCCCTTTTTCTGGATGTTCTCATCCTCTTTACCCCACCGGTTTTCACATCCAGTTCTATGCGCAATAGGCGACCAGACTTGTAACAAAAGAGCTGCTGGTCCGTCGAGGAAAAGGTGGCCTGATACAAAAAACTGTTTCCCCCACGAAGGCGTATTGTATCAAGAAGCCTGCTACCCTTGATATCCCAGAGCTCACCAAGGCTTGTAAATACCCATGGATGCATCCTAGCAAAAACAAAGGGTTGCCCGCTTCGTATAAGAAAGATCTGACGATTGGTAAGGATCTGCCTGATTTCATATTTTGCCCCTCCTTTATATAAGGCAACCAAAGGCTCCTTCTCATGGAAAAGAAACCCTTTGAAACGGACATTCTTTCCCAAGATCTTCCCAGATCCAGGTGTACAAAAGGTAAACCTATACTTTAAGACAGCTCCTTTTTTCAGGTCCATGAACCTTAGCTGCCTCTTGCTGAACCTTTGCATGTCTGTGTAGCAATCAAAGGCAATCACGTTGGATAGAGGGGTAAAGGTGACAGTTTCTGCAAGGTTTGCAAATATCCAGGAGCGGGTTCGTTTCCTTGCCATGAGATCTATGAGGGATATCTCGCCAATGGGGCAGAGATTGCCATTTTCATCCTCAAAACTCATGTCTGTCAAGACAGCGGCCACTCGTCCGTCTTCAGAGATGGAGATGGATCTAACCGGGGCATTTATGCCAAGAGGAACCTTTGTGACCGTGCCCCATTGGTCCACAACCAAAATGCCGGTTTCACCAACATTCCCAACAGGCTCCCTCATGGCCTCCGGATATGTCTTGGCGTAGAAAAGGGCACCCTTTAGGAAAAACGGTAGGGCCTGCCTTAAGAATGAAGGAGGAAGAAGTCCTTTTGACCAGCCAGGGGACCTCGCCTCCATTTCTCTGGAGGCCTTTTGCCCTACCTCTTTCATGGCCCTATCCATATCTTGCCAGCTACCATAATTTTTCCTGACACTATCATCTATTATGGCGCTGATGCGTCTTTTCTCAGCCTCCAGCTCAGCTGGCTCAGGAGTAATCTTACTCATGTATCCAAAGACGGCAAATCCCCCTGAAAAGGCCGCTGGTGTGAAATAGTAGGCACCTGGGATCTTATCAACTCGGTATGGTGTGAACACCTGCCCCCACGCAGGGACAAAAGACAACACAAAGAGGGATAGTATCAAGAAACCGCATTTCTTCATGTAGCTTTTTCCTTCAAGGTACTCAAGATATCTCAATGCATTACCATCTAATTACAAAGAGTCAAATAGCTGTACCAGTATTTCTTTAAATTTTGGTCAGTTCACCAGATCATTGAACAGCATGAAACCCGTATGCAGATCGCATCATTTGTATCAGGAACAAATATAAATGGGAAGACGTGTATGTTAACTATTCAATATTAAAAAATCTTCTTCAGGCATTTGAAAACACCAAGGTATTAAATGAGGGCTCTTCATATTTCTTTAGACATCTAATAGAAAAACTGGACTTTTGGTTACTTCTCAAATAGAGTCTATCAATGATGTCTTTTTATGCCACCTACACCTTATGAAAAAATACAGCTTAAAGATCGTTTTCACACTGGCTGGATTGATATTCGGGGTGCTGGTGGCACACCCCTATATCATGCTGGTCTACTATTTTACCTCACCAGACAGGGGCCACGTACCCGGAGGTGGATCGGTATTCACGGCATTAGCCTATGCCTTCTCTTCCTCGATGCTCCCCATGACCCTGGCCCTGTCCTTTTTCTGCGGTGTGATCGGTTTCCTATCCAGCCTCCTCGTTGAGAGAAACCGAAAGCTTGCCCGCATGCAATTTGCCGTCCAGAGACAGGAGGCGGTAATGGGCTCCCTTCAGAAGCTTCTCTCCGTGCTTTCCCACTTCATACTGAATTCAACCATGGTAATTGCCTCGAGCACCAGGCGCCTTCGCAGCAAGGTGAAAGGCATGAACCTTCCCGCTGACTTTGAAGAGACACTGAAGGGAATCGAACAGCAGGCCAAGAAGAACGAAGAGGTCCTGAAGCTCATGCAGGAAAATGACTACCTGGAATGCGTGGAAAATGCAGACAGATCCATGGCCAGGATTATAGAGCTTACAAGATGGATAGAAGACCGCATCTCCAGTCATGAAGCAGGCGGCAATGCCCGGAGCTGATGCCATGGCACGGCATAGCTGTACAGTTTCCAGGTGCGGTCACTGGAACAGGCCCCTTTTGCATCGCCCTGTCACAGGCCACAGGCCATGCCAGAAAAATATCATGAAGATTTCAAGGGTTGCAGCCATGATTTTCCACCTTGCTACCTTTTTCCTTGTATGGGCACAGATTTTTCTGGCAGGCGAGCCGACAGTCAGTGCGGAAAACAGCCCTGGAAATGTTACGACTGTCCGGCTCACCCTCTGTGAGGCAGTATTGACCGCCCTGGACAACAACCCGGACATAAGGGCCCTGGATGCCAGGTACATGGCTGCTGTCAACATCGCTCCACAGGCTGGAAGCCTTCCGGACCCTGTCCTCAGCTTCAATGCGCTGAATCTTCCCACGGACACCTTCTCCCTTGACCAGGAACCCATGACCCAGATGCAGGTCAAGCTGACCCAGACCATACCCTTTCCGGGGAAGCTGTCCATGAAGGAGACCGCGGCCGGGAGGGAAGCCGAGGCATTGAAATTCCAGGTAGATGAGCTGAAACTTAAGGTAGTCTCCCGGGTGGAAACCCTCTGGTGGGATGTTTTCTACCTGGAAAAGGCCCTGGAAATAGTGAGGCAGAACAGGATACTGATCCAGGAAATTATTGACACCGCCAGGGCAAAGTACGAGGTGGGCAGAGGCATGCAGCAGGACGTACTCCTGGCGCAGGTCGAGCTTTCAGAACTCCTGAATGCCGAGGTAGACCTCCAGGGCAGGATAGCAGGCGGCATGGCAAAGCTTGCAAGGCTTGCAGGAAGGGATGAAATGATCTCCCACAGGATAGCAGTGGACACTTCGGTAACCATGGAAGATATCGGCCCTGAAAGGGAAATCTTCCGTACCGCCCTGGCCAAACGGCCTGCTCTCAAGGCAGCAGGCAAAAAAATAGGGGCCGCACAGGCAAGGCTCAAGCTCTCCCAAAAGGGTTACTTTCCTGATTTCACCCTGGGAGCAGCCTATGGTTTCAGACAGGACAGTCCCCAGGGCATGGACCGACCGAATTTCGCATCATTCATGATCTCCATGAACATACCCATCTGGGCAGGTAGGAAGCAGTCCAGGGAGATCGCCAGGCGAGACCGGGAACTCCAGGGGCAGAAGGAGCTTTACCGGAGCTCGAAACAACAGGTTTTCCAGGAGATCGCCTCTGCCCTGGCTGACCTCAGAAGTCTCAGGAAACAGGCCTTCTTCTACCGTGATGCGGTCATTCCCCAGGCAAGGCTCACGTTCTCATCGATGCTGAGTGCCTACCAGGTAAACCGGGTGGATTTCCTGAACGTCATCAGGGCACGGCTTGCCATCCTCGGCTATGAAAAGAGATACTGGCGAGCGATTACAGATGCAAAGAAGGCAGAGGCCAGGCTGCGTGCCGCCGAGGGGAGCCTTCCGATTGCCTGTAAAAAGGTCGCGGTATCCGCCATCCATGGGGTAAAAGAGCCCGGCACTGCAGGAACAGGAACGCCCCGCCATCCTCTTTCCAGCCCCTGCACCCCGCCTCAATCAGATACAGCACAATCAGGAGATGTGACCAGATGAACTTCTTAAAGATCCCCTTCACTGCCGTGACATGCATACTCATTGGGATAGGTGCCGGTTACCTCCTGAAGGACAGGATCGCCTCACTCCTTCCGGGAGGCAGCGGGCCTGCCGGGATGGTCCAGAACCATGAAAGCAGTACCGGGACATTTTCTAAGACCCGAGCTACTGACAACCCGTATAAAAAGAAGAAGATACTCTTTTACAGAAACCCCATGAATCCGGCTGTAACGTCTCCAGTGCCCAAAAAGGATGAAATGGGCATGGATTACGTGCCGGTTTACCAGGAGGGAGGTATGCCCGGACAAGCCCCGGGAACCGTCAGAATAGACCCCGTGGTGGAACAGAACATGGGTGTTCGAACAGGTATTGCCAGGGTGAGAAAGATGAGCCACCGGGTCAGGACGTACGCACGGGTGGAATACGACCAGACCCGGATCTTTTCCATCCATCCCCGTTTCGCGGGCTGGCTCGAAAGGGTCCTGGTGACCCGGCAGGGGGATTTCATAAAAAAGGGGCAGCTCCTGGCGACCATCTATTCGCCCGAGCTTGTCTCCACGCAGCAGGACTTCCTCCTTGCCCTTAGGGCTGGAGACAGCTTGAAAAAGACTTCGAAAGAA
>JALSNW010000034.1 GCA_026986785.1 Deltaproteobacteria bacterium
TTCCGGTCTCATGGCAGGCTCCAGGAGATAGTCGAACAAGACATCCCTTATGCCTGTACCAACATCCTGGATGAATACGTCTTCGGGTATCTCAAGCCTCTCAAGGGCATCTATGACAGCTGGTCCCGCCCCATCATCTCCAAAAAGGATATTGCCACATCCAAAGACAGCAATTTTGTGTTCGTTTTTGTTGTGCAAATTGTGCATCTCTTCCAGTTTTTTTATCAATATTGATATTATAGACGGAAACCAATGATAAATCAATGGGAAATTATATCCTAAAAAATAATTTACCTTCAAAGTAATGCACAGTTTGCACAATAAAGAGTATGCGGTTGGGATGTTTATTTTTTTGCGTTGTTTACAAGTTGAATAGCTTGTAATAGTATATTTAAAGTGTTTTAGCTTGTTTTTATGGGAGTTTTGGCTCTGTCATTGGGGATATTATGTTAACCAAAAGAGATGAGTCCCTGTTTGTCGTTGTGACAGGGGATATTATTGGCTCAACAAGGCTTTCTGGCAAGGCCAGGAGGCGTCTTCTCCAGGTGATGAAGGCAGGTTCAAAGGATGTTAGAATTGCCTTTGGCCGTTCTGTACCTTTTGAAGTAGATGTCTTCAGGGGGGACAGTTGGCAGCTTCTGATCACTCAACCCAGAGATTGCCTGGATGTAGCCCTTTATTACAGGTGTCTAATCAGGGCGGGTATGAGCCCTTTGAGGATAGATACCAGGCTTTCCATAGCCATAGGTGATGTTGATCTCATGCCTGGAGACCGGGTCTCTCAAGGTGATGGTGAGGCATACAGGCTTTCAGGTAGAGGGCTCGAAGGTTTGAAAGGCCATCAAAGGATGATATTTTCCTTTCCATCAAGGCTTGAAGATGAAGGGTTAAGGGCAATAAGGGCCTTGGTGCTCTTGATTGACGCCCTTTTTGTAAGGTGGACGCCAAAGCAAGCAGAGGCAGTTAAATGGGTTCTCAAAGGGGTTAGGCAGGAAGAGATTGCAGCCAACTGGCCCACAGGACCTATTTCCCAACAGGCAGTTGCCCAGCATTTGACAAAGGCTGGGTGGTATAACCTGTCAAAGGGCCTAGAATACGCAAGAAATGTACTCTCGCGATTACAACCTCTACCGCTTTAAATGACAATATTATAAAGCCAATATGCCAGGAACATAGGACTGATTCGTTGTGAAAAACCCTTATATAGAACTCTTTATATGCCTGTTATTTGCCCATATTGTGGGGGATTTTCTCCTTCAGACATCAGATGACGTAAAAAACAAATATAGGCCTTCTGTGCTATCCAAACATTCTGCAATCACAGGGGCCATGTCCTATATATTCTGTGGTATCTGGAAGATGTGGCCCTTGGCTCTTGCCGTGTTTGTGAGCCATTTTTTCATAGACTATATGAAGGTGAAGTTGAACAGGAATATTGAAGAGAGACAGATCCATATCTTCCTTGTAGATCAAGTGGCCCATATCTTTATCCTGGCTCTGATCGTCAATGTCCTTATTGCCCTCTATTCACCTCTTGTCCAGGACATATGGTGGGTCAAGATCTTTGGTATGTGGTATTTGAGGATCGTGATATTCATAGGTGGATTCATCCTAACGGTAAGGGCGGGGGCCATGGCCATGGAAATGGCAGTAAGGCCATTTCTCATCCAGTTGAAAGATGCCCCTTCAAATCACCCAAAGGGGCTCAAAAATGGTGGTAGATTCATTGGTCAATTAGAGAGGGCCTTGATATTTCTCTTTGTCATGGCAGGGCAGCCCAGTGCCATAGGTTTTCTCATTGCTGCAAAATCCATCCTTCGTTTTGGCGATATTAAGGACGGTGCACACCGAATGGAGGCAGAATATATCATCATTGGTACACTGATGAGTTTTCTTTTGGGACTCTTGATCGCCTATGGGGCAAGGCTCTTGATGCTTTTTTGTAAATAGACCCAGATTATGCAATTCGTAAGGCTGCTGAAGCTGTGAGGCTTAACCTATCTCACAGTGCCTGACCCACAGCTTTAAGGAATAGTGAATCTTTCTATATTTAGAATAGTGCCATTTATGTTCATAGTTGCGTGGGATGAATCAATGAAGTCTATTGTAATATCTCCTGCCTCGCCGGGTATCATCTTGGGTTTTTTGTAGCGGTAGCAAAAATAACACTGGCCGTTTCGCCACCCATCCAAGACCCCTGTATAGGTTGGGGCTCCATCTGGAAAATTGCCGATAGATGTCCACCACCGGGGCTCACCGTTTTCTCCATAGTTATACCAAACGAGAGCCATCTTTTCGCCCCTTGCCTCTATGAAAAGTCCCATACCATTGTAGGCAGGATCGTACCACCATCCAGTAAGATTACGTGAATCTGGGGCGCCATGCGCAAAGTTTTCCATGAAAGACACAAGATTCTTGGTTGTAAACGGCAAGGCAAGGGAAAACTTATTATATACGTAAAAATCCATAGAGTCATCGTGGACAAGATTACCGTAATGAAATTTTACATCGATTCTACAAACCGACTCCGATATAGTGGGTTCTTCGTATGCTTGGCCCCATTGCCATCCCCTCCATTTTTGTGCTCTGCAAGACAACCAATTATCTTCTGTCACATTGCCGCTGCACGTTACCCAGATCGTGGCATTGGTTTCATCGCCGTAGCCATCGTCTTTATTAAAACTGAACCACACGAGAAATGCCTTCCGTCCCTGGATCTCTAAAGCAACACCGTTTCCTGGTTTGCTTTTCTCGAACCACAGGCCTGTAAAGTGCTCCTGAAAGTCTGGAGGCAGCCTTTTAGTAATGGGCCCAGGTCTGGCAGCGTAGACAACAAAATTGTCTATAGCAAGGGTTGTATTTCCTGGATCATTTGAATATAGACGAACTTCTATTGTGTAGACATCCGACATGGTCTCACTAAAGGACGGACAGGAAGGTTCTTGTTCCCAGCCTGCTGCCTTTGCCTCGGCATCGCTCCATCGAGGATTGAACGGTACGTCAAAATGTACCCAACTACTTATGGGAAGCAGAGAAACGCGTAAGGGTTGCCCTGTATATGTCAAGCGATAATACCAACCATTATAGTGGGCATCATGATACCTGGCACGGAATACCACTCGGTTGGCCTGTCCAGAAACCAACATGAGATCGAAAGAGACCTGATTGACGCCTGCTGCCGTATAATTACCTGTATATCTATCTTCATCTGTTAGGGCACCTATGATATTGGCTGGATTACCAGTAGGCTTACTGGTCGATGAAAGATAGCCTCCAGGATTCCCACCAGAAGTCACCACTGATACTTGTGTCCAAGCCGTATTGCCTTTCCAACCGTGGAGCCTCATGTCGTCCCAGTTGTCACTCGTGGCAATTGCAGCGAACAACTCGCTATTACTACCTATCAATAAGATAAAAACAAAGAACAGATACTTGTATATTGCTTTCATCATCATCCCATCTGGAGAAAACAAGTTTATTTTCATTTCAGTTCTCTACATATTCCAATCCGCATACATCCATGTCAAACAATAGAGATATCTTGTTTTGACCATAAAAACCAGGCCTCTAAGGGCAGTCCTTGGAGGTATCCCGGATTATGCAGCTCATAGTCTGCCGAAGATATGAGAAGAAGGGTACTTTAGTCATATCTTGGCATTTCAAGTGACCGACAACAAAGCAGATTCGGCTGACTTGATAGCCCCTTGTTAGCCTCAAATGTCCAAAGACCCATCATTAGAGTTGGACTGTACTTCCTTGGACCAGAGGTGTGTTAATCATGTGATTA
Source organism: Deltaproteobacteria bacterium (assembly GCA_026986785.1). Lineage (GTDB taxonomy): Bacteria > Desulfobacterota > Dissulfuribacteria > Dissulfuribacterales > QOAL01 > QOAL01. The sequence continues at coordinate 3,788 of JALSNW010000034.1, forward strand.
TTCAAATGAATTATCTTTTTCATGCCTCTTCACTGCATAATCTGGGATCACTTGGTTATTACAGAAATCTCTATATGGGCATCTGGACCATTGACCACTGGGCATTATAGCGCTCTTTGGTAAGATCACAAACAATGGCCCAGTTTACCCAATAAATATATTGTCAATAATAAAGCAAAAAAAAATTCAAGTCAAAAATGTATTCCAAAACACCTTGTCCCTGTCTGTCGTGAAGCGGGGAGCAAGTTCTAAATATACCGGTCAAGGTAGTTGACTCAGGCCCCAGTCAAGATAGATAAGAAGGTACTTTTTTCAGTTCTCACAGTGAAAGAAAAAAATAGAGTCGCCCCTGCTACAGACATCCGCAATTAAACTTGCCCCTTGAAATGTATATCTCAACTCGATATCTTCCTTGGTTTTTGTTTAAGGATCTTGTCCTTTTCTTCAATGTTGACAAAAGAGACCTTTAGCGGATGGTATGGCTTGAGACCCGCTTTATCCCTTATGTCTTGCTCTTTTTGCTCTTTTTCCTCTGCCGACATGCTTCTTTGGGTTGTAATACCGATATGGAGCTTGTTGGCCGCCTTTCTTTCACCCCTTGCAAGCTCATCGAGAATATAGACTTCAGCCCCTTTGAAGTGGACTTCAACTGCCTTTAGGATGGGTTCGATATATTTTTCGAAATTGTCCAGAAAATCCTCCTTCTCTTTTAGACGCCAGTCGATAAAGGCAGACAGCCTCCTCTTGGTTACAATGCGGTAAATGATCTCGAAGACCAAGGTAGACAAGACCACCACCAAGGAGGATATCAAGGAATCCGGTGCTGTTTTCATATTGTGCCCGATCAAGACCAGTGCAGAAACGAGGCAGGCCACAGCACCACTACCGGCCAAGAACCGGTTTGCCTTCGTATGTTCTGCCAGTTTGAAGTTGGCCAGATTGACCGCTCCAAACACCAGCAGGAAACCAAGGCTTCCTGCCACAGAGATGTTTTCCAGGTTAAAGATCAAGGCAGCGATTACTGTGAGTACGGCCAGTATCACAAGGCCTTCATAGGCCCCTTTCCAAATCCTTTTGGCAAAGATCTTGGGAAGCTCTCCAAATTTGGCCACCATGTAACTTATCCTTGCCGTTCCGTAAAGGGTTGCGTTGATTGCCGAGGCAGTTGATACAAGTGCGGCTATGGAGATCAGGATGAAACCGGCCTTCCCCAAGAAGGGACGGGCGGCTTCCGCAAGCACATAGTCTTGGGCCTTTGCTACCTCCTTGTAGTCCAGGTTGCCAACAGCTACCAAGGCCACGAGCATATAGATAAAGATCACTGCCAAAACCGCTGTGTAAAAGGCCCTTGGAAGTGTCTTGTCAGGGTCTTTCACATCTGCTGCCGTATTGGCAATTAACTCAAAACCTTCATAGGCCAGAAAGATGATAAGACCGCCAGCAAAGACATGGAGAATGTGAGGGTAGTGGTTTGGAGAAAGTCTGGAAGGATCTATGGTCAAAAAACCAAGAACAGAAAAAAACAGCAATATCAAAACTTTGAAGGCTACCATGTAGTCTTCGGCCTTGCCCACTATATATGCACCCAAGAGGTTCAGCAGGGTAAAAAGGCAGATTACGAAGACGATGAATACCTTTTTCATTAGGAGATTTTCCGATCCAGATATCAATACTGCTCCATAGCTGCCAAAGGCATAGGAATAAAGGGAAAGCATTATGATGTAGCTTGCCAAAAGCAGGGTATTGAGCCATGCAGGTATTACTCCAGGTCCAAACGCCCTTACGATAAACTCTATGGTACCTCCCTCACTTGGGAAACGAACGGAAAGCTTTGCATATGAATAGGCCGTCAACAGTGCGATCAGCCCGGCCACCAAAAATGCAAAAGGGGCTGCCCCTTTTGCAAGGAGAACTGTCAGGCCCAGGACTGCAAATATGCCACCCCCTATCATGCCACCTATGCCAATAGAAACTGCCTCCCACAAACCGATCCTTTTTTCTGCCATCTACCCCTCCAGAATCTTCGGTATAGGAAGAAAGAATAAGACTCTCATGGATGTTTAGCAACGATATGGGGCTGGAAAATCTCTGAAAAAAGCCATCACTCCAGCGTACATATCAGATCACACAGCTCGTAGATCGCTTTTGAAGCACAGTATCTTGGTCTGTAAGACTATTATTGAAGATAGCTTGTAGAGAGGGCTTGTGGCCATGCCACAAAACAAAAAAAGGAAATCAGGCATGGCAACCTGATTCCCCATATTATACTCTAAATGGCGTCCCCGACCGGATTTGAACCGGTGTTGCCGGCGTGAAAGGCCGGTGTCCTGGACCGGGCTAGACGACGGGGACGCTGGTGGGCCGTGCTGGACTCGAACCAGCGACTCTCTGCTTAAAAGGCAGATACTCTACCGACTGAGTTAACGGCCCTTTTCAACCGGGCCCGTTTTGTTGCAGCAGGTGGCAATGGTTATCATAATGGAAAAACTTTGTCAAGAATGATGAAATGACATTTATAATATTTTTTAGATTATTGTTAGTTCCTGTTTGTCCAGTGTCAAGCGGATACAACCATCATTCTCTATGAGATACGTGTCCTCCAGACCAATCACGCCATATCTTTCCAGGATTATCTTTGGCTCGAGGGCCAATACCATCCCTGATTCGAGGCGCATCTTGTTTTTTTTAGAGATGAAAGGAAATTCATCCAGCTCAATGCCCAGGCCATGTCCGACAAATGGCACACGGCTGTTGCCAATGCCCATGAAGACATCGCTAATGCCCTCTTGGTCTGCCAAGGCCATTGCCCGTTCGTATATATCTCCTGCAATATTTCCTGGTCTCAATAGAGATTCCAATTCAGACAATATTCTTTTTATCTTTTCAAAGTGTTCCAATACAACAACCGGAGGGCTGCCCCAGAAGAACGGCCTGGTGATGTCGCAACAATATCCCTCGTACCATCCTCCAATATCTACACTTATGATCTCGTTTTTTCTCAACTTCTTGAAAGAGGCACCCTGCCCAAAGGCTGGATGGGGGCCTTCTCCGCCAACTGGGGTAAGCGTCCAGGCCGGGATCGTGGCACTTGTCCCTGATATCACTTGGTCCATTCCCATCTCCTGGTTCCACAGCCGCATACGTATCAGCCCACAATGTCCCCTCTTCCTAAGCTCTGCTTCTACCAGGGCGGCAAGCTCTAACTCTGTCTCAGCCTTGTTTATCATCTCAGGTACCCTTTTTAATACCTCGTGGGCCTGGTTTGCCGCCACTTTAATACATTCTATCTCGTAGATATCCTTTATACTTTTTATCTGTCTTATCGTCGTCGAGATGTCCTTGAATTGTGAATTGGGCCAGACGTTCTGGCTGTAAAAGAGAAATAGGTTGGCTGGTAATACATCCATCTCGAGGCCTATGGTTTTTGCCTCATGGAAGCCAAGTTCTCTGACTATCTCCTTGAAATGGCTGAGGCCTTTGAGTGGCTCTATTTGCTCCAGAGGGCTTTCTCTGAGCGCCCTTTCGTAGACACGCCATACCAGAAGGTGAGGAGGGGCCTTGGCTGGTATCAAAAGGTGTGCGTCCTGTACCGTATGCGTGAAATAAAAGAGATCTGCATTTTGGCGCAACAGGACTATATCGATGTCCTCTTCAATCATCTTTGTCTGGAGTGCCTTTATCCTGTTAGGGATGAGTTGTTTCATCACTTATATCTGTTTTACTTTGCGTGCGACTTCGAGGACTGTTTTGGCATAGGGGGTGCTATGGTTATAATGCTTGATGACCTTTATCTGGTTCTTTTTGCGAAGATTTGGCTTCCAGCCATAAAACTGGAGATAATTGGCCATACTGGCAAGGGCATCTCCTGGTGAAAAGAGATCGACCTTGCCATCTTTGTCGTAATCTACGCCGAATCTCAATGCATTTGATGGCATGAATTGACACAGGCCAATGGCGCCAAAAATAGAGCCCCTGATGGAAAATATATCTATGTTGTTAAGGGATGAATATATGATAAGGCTTTTCAGCTCAGAGTATGCCCAGGTGGCCTTGTTTTTCATCCTCTTTTCTATCCTCTTTCGTTCCTTTTTCGACATGTTTTGATAACTTGATGGAAGATAGGCCTTTATGCGTTCAAAGTCATCTGCCACTGCCATGCTGGCAAGGGTATTGAAGGCCAAGCCTGAGCCGAGATATCTACCAAGATCGGTTTCAACTAATAGGATGGCAACCTTTACCTCTTTTGGTATACCATATTGTTTTTCTATGGCATTCAGCAGTTGTCTATTATTCTGGATATATTGCTTTGCCCTTTTGATCCTCCTTTTTTGTAAAAAAATGTCATAATGTAATTTGGTTTCGTCGTGGGTAATCTTTCTGGGCATTATCCTGTTATCAAATTTCAACTCATCGTTTGTGAACAGGGCAATGATCTTTGACTCCTCAAATCCATCTGCTACCAACTGCCTTGCCAATCCTTGAAATACGGTAGGTATCTTTTGAAAGGCTGTCCCATCCTGGGCTGCGACTTGATGGCCAAAGAAGAAAAGAGATAGAAAGATTGCGGAAATAGCCGGGAAAACCATCTTGGCTGGGATTGATCTTGTCATCTTAACCTGTCCATCCATCCGGTGCAGTTGTTATCTTTTCTGTCTCAACAGAGATTATTTTAGGGGTATCAGGTTCTGTCAACAAGGGATGAAATCTTTTGACAATGGCTAAGTAGGAGCCAAGAGCACCCTTTGGCAGATCCTGCGCTGAAGGGAAATGAATCTTGAGAGGATTTACAAAGTGGCCGTTTTTTTTGACCCGGTAGTCAAGATGTGGGCCAGTAGCATAGCCGCTTCTTCCTACATATCCTATTACCTGTTTTCTTGTAACCCTTACCCCTTTCCTGATGCCTTTGGCAAAGCGTGATAGATGCCCGTAATATGTCTTGTATCCACCCTTGTGGGAAATGATCACGATCCTTCCATATCCGCGTTGCCAGCCAGTGAAATTTACGATCCCGTCTGCCACAGCCATTATCGGGGTGCCTATGGGAGCGGCAAGATCCACTCCATAATGAGGTCTGTTCACCTTGAGAATGGGGTGAAATCTGCGTGAAGTGAATCTCGAGGTAATGCGATAAACCTTTAGTGGAGATCTGAGAAAAGAGGTTCCCAGGGCCTTGCCCTCCGGGGAGAAATATCCCCCTGAAGAGGTCCCTTTACCATTGAAATAATAGGCCTCGAGGCAACGTCCACTTTGGGAGCAGTACCTGGCCGCCAAGATCCTGCCATAGCCCACTGCCACGTCGTGCTTGTAATATTTTTCGAAAATGAGACTGAAGCTGTCTCCAAGATGTGCTTCTGTATTGAAGTCTATCCTCGATGCAAATAGTTCTGAAAACTTCCTGGCCAATTTGGGATCGAGACCAAAATCTGAAAACGAGTCAATGAGGCCACCAGAGATTACCCCTGTGGCCTTTATTATTTTCTTCTCAAGGACAACCGGTTTCTTGGCAAGGACAAAGACATCTGGTTTCAAGTAATCAGAACGGACTTCATAGACCTCGAAGGCACCCCGATGCCAGACAAGGGATCTGAAACTACCTGCAGAGTCAAAATACAATTCGAATTGCTCCCCTTCTCTGCACCTCCTCAGGTCCACGGCCTTTTTCAGCTCTTCGAGGACCTTGTGCCGGGTCATGCGGTCAATATGATGACGTTTTAAAGCAGCATCAGGGTTTTCTCCCTTTCTCAAATGGTCTTTCTCGCTTTTGAGATCCACGAGAAGGTTCAGGTCTGGCTCTGGTTTTTCCAGTCCCAAGGGGTCTTGGAGGGGTTCTAATAAGGTGTCGGGATCCATGCTAAGAAGCTCGAATGTCTCTGGCAAGTAAGGTTCTTCAAATACGAAGAGCTCTCTGGCAGGATCAGCTCCATTATCCTGGGTTATAGGGAAAAAATCCGTTTCTGCCTGTTGCATAAGGGCACAAGCCTGGAAAAAAAGACAGGCTATGGACAAGATACCTGCAATAGGCAAAAAGATATCGATCAGGGTTAAGGGGTGTTCTTCTTGGTTAGACAATGTCTTCTCCTCTCCCAGGGCCATCCAAAATCATAAGATCCAGTCCCATGTGCTATCCTATGGAAAACTTAGCATATTTTGGGCCAAATCTCCTTTGATAGGGAATAGATTTAAAAAATAGGAAATAGATGTAAACATCCAATGATTTGTCAAGAAGGTCTCATGCCCTGACAGGTTTGAGCCAGAGTTTTCTCCTTCTGGGACCATCAAATTCACAGAAAAAGATGCGTTGCCATGTGCCGAGGCATAGACGACCATCTTCAACAATGACTATCACACTTTCCCCCACAATGGAGGCCTTTATATGTGCTGGTGAATTCCCTTCCATGTGTTTATAGTCAAAGTTCCACGGGATGATCGTATTGAGGACCTTTACAATGTCTCTCCTAACTGCAGGATCAGCTCCTTCATTTATGGTCACTGCACCGGTGGTATGAGGGCAGTATATACAGAGAAGCCCTGATTTCAGGTCCATTTCATCCAACTTTTGCTGAACTTGAGACGTTATGTCTACAAATTCTGTCCTATTGCCAGTAACGATTTCTAACAAAGGTGTCTTGCCCATGAGTCAACACCTGAAGAGTTTATTTGAGGGACTTTTGTCCCGATAAGGATATTGGTCTGAAGGTCAAGGTTGTGGCGATTGTTAAAAACCAAAAAGCTGCATTGAGAACATAAAGACATGTAACCAAATATAGCCCATGAACAGCCCTGGGAAAAGATAAAATTTTTGGGATTGAGATTTTTTTGATGATTTGTCTTCAGGCCCTATTTTGAGCTGTTAAAAAGTTGTTAAAAACTTCAAATTTCTTTGAAATTACTTGAAATTATTTTAAAAAAAAGTTAGAAAAAAAGATTAACAACTAAAACTTAAACTAAAATTAATGGTCAAGACCTGTCTAAAAACTTCACGTAGGAGAGTTTTACCATCACTTCCTGTGGTGGTTTTCAGGTTGATCAAGGTTACAGAAGACGAAACGAGATCTCTGATAAACCTTGCTGAGCTAGCGGGTAAGGATCCAGTCCTTTCTTCTCAGATTCTAAAACTTGCCAATTCCCCTTTGATGAATACGGGAAGGCCGGTTAGGTCTCTATCCCAGGCTGCTCTCAATCTTGGGACTTCAACAATTCGCAATCTGGCAATTACAGTGGCGGTGTGTCAGTCATTTGCCAGGTTGGAGGTGCCTGGTAATTTTTCCATCTCTGCGTTTTGGAATCATAGCCTTTCCTGCGCGATCATCGCCAAACTACTTGCTGAACACTCTATGGATACTGCCCCCGAGGAGGCCTTTGTCGCAGGCCTTCTCCACGACATCGGACAACTCGCCTTGGTTGTCAGAGATCCTGACAAGTTTGAAAAAATCGTCCAAAATCCCCACACTGGACAGACCATTCTTGAATCGGAGAGACAGGCCTGGGGGCTGGATCATGCCCAAGAAGGCTATAGGTTGTTGAAGGACTGGGGTATTCATCAGAATATCCTGGACTGTGTAAGATATCATCATCGAGACGCCAAGGAGATAGCATTGTCTTCCGAGGTTGTTCGCATAGTTTTTCTTGCAGATCTCTTTAGCCATTTTGGTAGTGGTGGTTCCAGTCTTGATATACAACAATTCTATCAAATGCTTGATCAATTTGCCCTCAAGGCTGGCCCTGAAGGTTTGGAAGGGCTTTTAAAGAGGGCGCGTTCTGAGATAAAGACGGCCAGCAATGAATTAGGTCTCAATGTGGCAACCAGCAAGGCCGAGGCAAAGATTCCCAGAATCGATGCAAGGGCTAAAGAAGATCAGGTACTTTTGGCAGACAAGGCCCTTGACCTGGCTGTCCTGACAGGCACACTTGATTCTCTGTTGGCAGTGTCCAGCCAGGATCAATTGAAGAGCCAGATTTTTTCCTCTATAGGTATCCTGACTGATTCTCAAACAGCCATTTTTTTCCTTAAGAAGAAACAATCTCTTGTAGGTCTTTATGCAAAGGGTACGAGGGATGACAGCCTGGTAAATCAGATTCACATCTTGGGCCTGGACGATTCCATCTGGGAGGAGGCCTTTCGTACCGCCTTGCCCATTCATTCCCATCTCTTTTTCAAGAGACATAAGATGAGGATCATCGATGAACAGATCAGGGATTATGTAGGTGGGGACTTCCTCGTGGTGCCTGTATTTGCCTGGGGCAGGGCAGAGGGGGCCTTGGTGCTGTCCATGTCTTGGGATTCCTGGGTTGAACTCGAGCCAGGAAAGGAACTGTTGATGCTGCTGGCACGGCAGATTGGGCATGTCTACGAGGGATTGAGATATCGTAGGCTGTGGGAAAAAGAACACCTGATAAATGATATAATTGTAAAAAAGAGTTCTGTCGGTATTGTCTTGACCACTTATTCTGGTGAGACAATATCGTGTAATCCTTCTGCACGTGCCTTTTTGGGTATAAATGGGACTGGCTTCAGGGACTTGAATATTTTTGATTTCCTGGGGCTCGATGACAAGAACACCAATTCCTTGCTGGGAGAGGTGACTCCAGGAAAGAGTCAGAATCTTGGCAGATTCAGGATAGATGTTCAAGATAATAGGCCTGTATGGCTTGAAGTAGAGGTGGCACCTGTCTCGATCTCTGGGCTCGATCGATTGCTATTTTTGATAAGGGATGTAACAGCCGAGGTTGCCTTGGATTTGGAGAGGAAGAATAGGGCAATCTGGTTGGAGAAAGAGCTTACCAAAAAGACAGAGGAGCTACGAAAGGCACAGGAGAAACTGATTCAGGCCGAGCGGTTGGGTGCCACCAGCCAATTGGCAAGAAAAGTGGTGCATGAAGTCAATAATCCCCTTGGGATAATAAAGAATTTTTTAAAGATTTTGAAAATACAAAAGGAAACCGGTGAAATAGATGACAAGACCATCGATGCAATAAGCTCAGAGATAGATAGGGTGGCTCGTCTCTTGAGGCAGCTTGGCAATTTTGCCAGTGCTCAGCATGGACAAGATATGTCTGGCTCTGCATCTATTGATTCTGTCGTGCGAGAATTGGAGCTCCTCATGAAGAAGACATTGGCGGAGAAAGGGGTCAGCCTTGAGACAGAGATCGAAAAGGGCCTTCCTTCAGTAAAGATGTCGCCAGATAACCTGAAACAGGTCCTTGTCAACCTGATAAAAAATGCCGATGAGGCCTTGGAAGGTCCTGGAAGGATTCTTGTCAGAGCATTTCAACAAGACGGTGATTCCAAATACGTCCTGTTAGAGGTAGCAGATACTGGGCCGGGGATCCCCAAGCAGATTCGCGAAAAGGTCTTTGATCCCTTCACCACTACCAAAGGGGCTGACAATGCAGGACTTGGTCTATCGGTGTGCTATGGGCTTGTCAATGCCTGTGGCGGAGAAATAATCCTTAGTCAGGAGGAGGGGTTTAATACTGTAGTAAGAATCAGGCTTCCAATAGCATTGGGTTAAAGGGAAAGGGATAGAGGCATGTCTTTGGCTTCCGCAACGGTATTGGTAATAGATGATGAACAAGAGATGAGAAATAGCCTAAGTGTGCTATTGACCCATGCTGGCTTTATTGCCACTACCGCAGCAAGTGTGGGAGAGGGACTGAATCTTCTGAGTAACAATTTTTATGATGTGGTGATCACCGATTTCTTCCTGCCTGACGGGACGGGTTCTGACATTATGGAATATTGCAGAGACTATTGTCCCAAGACCAGGGTGATCGTAATGACAGGATATGCCTCCCTTGAGACTGCGGTTCAGGCATTGAGGCTTGGCGCCTTCGATTATGTGATTAAACCCTTTGATTTCGATCTCCTTTACCATTCCCTTCAACGTGCCCTTGAACATATTCGCATGATGGATGAGATAGCCCTGGCAAAAGAGAGATATAGGGCCCTTATAGAGGATTTGAATGAAGGCTATATGATAATCAAGGAGGGTTATATCCATTATGCCAATACAAAAATGGCAGATATCCTCAACTGTAGATTGGATGAACTTCTTCAAAGGCCTGTACTAAGTTTCGTGGATTATGGCCATCAGCAGGTATTGAGAGAGAAGATGAAGATTCTCGAAAATTCGCCTGGGGCCTTTTTCTTGGAAGAGGTGGTCTTGAGGGACTGCAAGGGCAATACTGTGCCGGCAGAATTGAGAATGACCAATACCATAGGGGAACATCTGGACAGTGGTGTAATTCTCATATGTCGGGAAATCACGGAACGCGACGTATTGTGGAATAGGTTGGTGAGGGCAGAGCGTCTTGCAACAATGGGGGAGATGATGGCTGCTGTTGCTCATGAACTCAATAACAAGCTCACTCCAATACTTGGATACTCAGAGATACTCAGTGCGGATCTTGCCAAGGAACAGCTTGAAAAGGGGATCGAGGGGATACGTAGCGCTTCCCTCAGTGCCCAGAAGATAGTAAATTCCCTCCTGCTATTTTCCAGGAGGGAAAAGCCTGCAAAGATCAGGTGCAACGTTAACGATATCGTCAAAAATGCATGTAACATGGTGAGGACCTGGATAGGAACCTCTAAGATAGAGATAGATCTCGATCTGAATGATTCTCTCTCAGCCGTCATGGCAGATCCCCATCAGTTGGAGCAGGTGATAACGAACCTTCTGAAGAATTCTGTGGATGCCTTGGAGGCCAAGGGTGGATTGATCCGCATAAACACTTCCTTCGACAACAGAAACGTGGTCATAACGGTCATGGACAATGGTCCTGGGATTCCGCCAGAGATAATAAAGAATATATTTGATCCCTTCTTTAGCACCAAACAGGACAAAAACGGTACAGGACTTGGCCTAAGTATCTGTCATGGAATAATCAAGGAACATGGTGGAGATATTAAAGTCTCTTCTCGAAGTGGCAAGACAACCTTCACCTTGATACTCCCTGCCATCGAGTCCATGAACGAAAGCTTTGTACAGGCAACGGATTCGAGTGCGGTCGATGTGAAATTTGAGAGTCGGCCCCGGGTGTTGGTAGTGGACGATGAGTACGAGATCTCTGAATTGATCCTGGAGGTATTTTCAGATACATTTCACGCCGTTTCGGCCTCGAATGGTCTTGAGGCCTTGGATCGAATAAAACAACACCATTTCGACGTGATAGTCTCCGATCTAAAGATGCCAGAGCTCAATGGTATAGAGATGTACAAGAGACTGTTGAAAGAATACCCGGAGTACGAGGGTAAGATTGTTTTTACTACTGGTATCGTTTCAGATCTTGAGACCCAGGAATTTCTTCAGAGAAACAATCTCCCTTATCTCAGAAAACCATTCAAGATGAAAGAACTCTTTGGGGCAGTAAGCCGTATCATCGAGAAGCAGTCCAAGATCAATTGATCTGTTTTGTTCCCCCTGGCTCCTTCAATGCCTTTTTGAATCTTTCCACCTGGCTTTTGTAGTAATCCCGGTTTTCATGCGCCTTACGAAACGCATCTTGTTCTACTTCGATTGCCCGTGCCACATAACCATTTGCAAAGAAGCATTCGGCTAGGGTATCCAAGATGAAGGGTTCAGGTCTGAGCTTTGCCGCTTTCATGGCAAGGAGAAGGGCCTTTTGGGGATGTATGAATGCAGGATCGTCGGATTTTACATAGAGCCATGCCAGATTGTTGAGGGCCTCTGCACTATTTGGCTCCATATTCAAGACCTTTTTATATGCGAGTTCAGCCGCTTTGTACTTTTTTTGTTCAAAGGCTATTTCTCCAAGCAAGAGGTAGAATCTTGGGTCTCTATCGCCTTTCTGGACGAGTTTTTCATAGTAGAGTTGAAGGACGTTGGAGTGGGCCTTTTTCTTCCAGGTCTTCGTGGGGAGGCTGGAGGGCAATATCAACAGTATACACGTCAGGGTAATAAAGATCCCCCTTGACACATTCAGCTTGTGGCTATGCTCAGCCAAGAGTTTTGGTTCAAGGTAGGCACGTCTTAGAAAGTCTATCCTTTCCGAGATACTGTAGTGATGCCAGTTGGGTTTTTGAGGGTCTATACCAGAAAGTAGGGCGACCTTTTTCAGGGCATTTATCAAAAAGAAGGGATGTCCATGGATCTCAAAGGCGGCCATATCGGCCTGCCTTTCAAAATTCCTCATGAAATAACCCATGAGGAATCTGAAATAGACTATGATCAAGATGCCAACGGGAAGGGCGGTTAAGAGCGAGACAAGAGAGTCTGGGAATTCATCAGCAACCAGGAGTATCTTCAATATGGCAGGGGTGGACAATAGCCACGTAATGAATGGATCTCCAAGTCTGTATATTATCGCAGAATAGCTAAGTAGGAATATCACATACCAGAGTATGTGTTTCCTTCTTACATGCTCGATTTCATGGGCGATGACTGCCTCTATCTCTTCTGGCTGCAGATATCTTATAAGGCAGGGAGTGAGAAGGATATATCGGAAGCCTGGCACTAACCCCATTACAGCAGCAGTGCAGGCCATGGTCTCCCCGGTATGCCAGACCATGATGCCTGAGAAGGACATTTTCTGTCTTTTCAGTATATGTTCTATCCTCTGGCGCAGATCCGAGTTTGGAAGGGGGGTGCATCTCCAGAGTTTCATTATCAAGGGTGGCAGAACAAAGAGGAAAAACAACAGAAAAAGCAAGAGAAAGACGGCTGGGGCATAGTCGGAATGAAGCCATTGTCTCAAAAATGGGAAGGGTAGCTTCTCCAGCAGATCGATGAGAACTATCAGGACGAAATATGGGAATACCACTGGCAACAACAGCCTGAGCCTTGAATACACAGTATTGTTTAATAATGGCCTTTCCCCTTGCTCCTTGAGGCCGGTCGACCACACCACGGTCAGATAGAATAGGAAGAGAAGGAGTGCCAGTATCTCTTTCAAGGATTCTAATCCAAAGAACGAGGATATCTTGAAAAACAGTAGGTTGGCATCCAAGAAATAGATATCGATTATAAAAGGGAAAAGGGCAGCCCATTCCCACAGCCCTATGCTGCTGAACCTGCCCCTGCCCCCTTTTTCCCCTTTTTTAAAGGCCATAAGGCAAAGTAGATACCAGCCGCCAGCCTTTAATATCCACAACAACAATTCAACTGCGGGGACAAGTTGTCCAGTGGGCCTTTCTGGCGCACTGCTCACCAGTATTAGGGCTATCATTATTTCAAGTATCAATCCGTAAGGCATAGGCCTGATTCTATCACCGGCAATGAGAAGTTTCTATTCAAAAAGTCAATAAAAAAGCTCAATTAGGAAATAGCCCGGCATATACTTCACCAGTCCGTTATTTGTGTCGATAAGTTACCAAGGAGGATAGAAATGTTTGTAGATATAGACTGGGATGCCATTGCCGAGGCCCTAAGGACAGAAAATCTCATAAAATATTTCTCCACGACCGATCCTATGGCCATCTTGGGAGATCCCCGTTTTTGGGTGTCAGCCCTCTTGATTTGTATTGTCCTTTACTTTTTGAAATTTCGAAAGGTCTTGTCCTTTCTTGTGGGGGCAGTGATCCTTTGGTCAGCCTGTTTCTATATATTGCCCAAGAACGGGAAGCTGGAGTTGAGGGATATAGCAGTCTTTGGCAGTGTCTTCGTAAGTGTTTTGGGATTTTGGATCTACATGTTCCTTCTACGGTCTGATTAACTGGTGTCTTCATCGATGGATTTGTCCATGTTCTGGCTTCTGATCCTATGTGTGGTAGCTGTTTTGGCTCTTGGGGTCATATTATTTTTTTTCCTGGGCAAAAAGGAGAGTACAGGCTCTTCCAACGGCCAAGCCAGTGCCTTTTCAGATGAAGAGGGGCCCTTGGAGGAACAGGCCTTTTTGCCAACCACGGTCTCTTCTTCACCCCATGAGCCTGAGGCAGAGGAGGTGGTTTTCATAGACGTATCTCACCTGGAAAGGCCGAGTCCAGAAAGACCCATAACAGATGAGGATGCAGCACTAATAGACATAATTCGTCAATCCCCAGAATTGCCAAGTGCAATCATGGAGCTATCCCAAATGCTTAGGGATCCTGAAGCTAACATCAGAAGGGTTGTGGAGTTGATAAGTACTGATCCCGTATTGTCGGCAAAGGTGTTGAGGGTAGTCAATTCTGCCGCCTATGGCCAATTAAGGGTGACTTCTCTTCAACAGGCCGTGGTGCTCCTTGGATTCAATAATGTGTGGCTCTTGGTGACCCAAATGCTGACCTCTTCCGCAGTCAAGCCCTTTGCGGAACTGGATCAGCAGGAGATCAAGGCACTTTGGCGTCATGCGGCTGCTGCCTCGGTGTGTGCAAGGCATTTGCTATTTTTCACAGGGATGACCACCAGCCAAATTGGTCCTACAGTCTTTACCTGTTCCTTGCTCCATGACGTTGGAAAGTTTTTGTTGAAAGGGCTTGGAGGAGGTCAGGAACACATGGACAAGGAACAGCCATGTGAGACCTTTTCAGTGCTTGAAGAGGAACAGGTCTATGGTCTCGATCATTGTAGGATGGGATATCTGCTTTCAACCTACTGGAAACTCCCAGAACTCATATGTACAACCATAGGCTATCACCATCATCCCTCCTTTGGCAATTGGCATGAAGTCCCGAGACATGCCAGAAAGACAGTGGCCTTTGTGGCCTTGAGTGATTTCCTTGCGAAAAAGACCAACTATTGGGATGAATCCCCCTGTGGATTCAATATATCTCAAGATGCCTTGGAGTTTATAGGGCTTGACAAACCAGGTTCCATAAATAAGCTGCTCACCAAGGAATTGAAGCGTGATCTTCGACAGACGGAGGCACTGATTGAAGCAGCAGCAAAAAGGGTGTGACAGGGCATATCTAAGAAAATTGGAAGGTCTCCACCCAGGAACTCGGCATACAGAGTATCTTTTTTCCCTGTTTTGGCTTTTGTATGACAGCTTTGGACCTCAGTACTGGTGGCCGGGCCAGACCCCTTTCGAGGTGGCAGTGGGGGCTATCCTCACCCAGAATACCACATGGAAAAATGTGGAAAAGGCTATAGCCAACCTCAAGTCTCACAGGTGTCTATCTCCATTTGCCATCTTGGAGATGGCCGATTACGAGCTTGCCGAGCTCTTGAGGCCGGCGGGTTATTATAACATCAAGACGGGCAGGCTGAAGAATTTTGTAAAGGTCTTGCTTGAGGATTTCGGCGGCGATATGGGGCAAATGGCCCAGGTCGAGGATGGCCTGATAAGACGACGCCTGTTGGAGATAAAAGGCATTGGGCCAGAGACCGCAGACAGTATTATGCTCTATGCCCTCGAGAAACCATCATTCGTGGTAGACGCCTATACCTTCAGAATCCTTCAAAGACACGACATGATAGATTCGTCTTGGGATTATGAAATGTTGAGGGGCTTTTTTATGGACAATCTGCCAATTGATGTCTGTCTATTCAATGAATTTCATGCCCTCATAGTCATGGCTGGCAAGAGCTTTTGTAAAGCCAGAAAGCCAAAATGTGACCAATGTCCCATCAGGGCTACCTGAGATATTTATTCATACTCTCAGTCCATTATCATATTCAACAGCTTTTCAGCCTCATAGAAGCTTGTTATTGCATGGTCCATGCACCAATAATAGTCTTCTTGTCCACATCCGGCTGCTTTCAATAGTGCTGGACTTATGTGATACCTGAAGCCATCTGTACCTACTCCAAAGCCGAGCTGTATGCTCATGATGTTGCTGAGCGCTAAACAGGCTGACAGTCTATCTTGGATGTATAGATCAGGGTCATGATGATTTCTGACAGCCCTACAGATATCTGGTGGGAAATCCCAATTGGTGAGGATTGCAGCACCAGCTACGGCATGATCGGTCCCGAGCACGCTCCACTCGGCCTCTGAAAAGCTGTTTCCACGTTGTTTGGAGATCATCAGTACCTCTCCAAGCCTTGGCCCTACGTAAATGTCCAAAACGATCTTTCCAATATCGTGCAGGATCGCAGTGGTGAAGAGTGTAGAACTGTCAGTGAAGCCTATACGTTTACTGATTACACCAGAGACCACGGCACAGCTCATCGAATGCAACCACAGGTCTTCTGGGGCCATTTCATAGCCGGACAATGGTCGGCTCAGATATGGCATGGCAGCACCTGCCACCAGGACCTCCCTGATTTTTTGATTGCCGAGTAGGGCAAGGGCCGTATCAAGATCTGTCACTTGTTGTCTCAAGCCAAAGATGGCCGAGTTGGTGAGTTTGAGGATATTGGCCACAAGGCCTTGGTCGAATTTTATTATTTCAGACACATCCGAGATCTTTTTCTTGGGATCATCGAGTACCTGGAGGGCCTTGTGGACCACCTTGGGGAACACTGGCAGGTCTGCCATGGATTCGAAGACAGCATCCAGTGTAAAATTTGGAGTAGAGACCGCAATCATAACTGGATCTCCTTTTCGTCCAGCATAGTGATGGTCATGTTTTCCCCTCCTACGTGGAGAGAGGCGGTTCTATTCAACGGACCGCCAACATGCTCTCCTTTTGTCTTCAGCCCATTTTTCTTGAGTGTTACCAAGACGGCCTTATAGAGTTTTTTACCAATGGCCAACTCATCAGGTTCAGACAGGAAACCAGCTGCCCCAGCAAGAAATATTTTGAGATTTTGGGGCTTGGCGCCCTTGGAGATCATTTCTTTGAAGAGTTCTCTCAGCTGTTCGAGAACACCAGGGACAGCAGATGTCTTGTCTACCTTCTTGGGTAATACGCATACGGCCATACCTGAAACATGGGCCACTGGGTCTGATGCAGCTATTGCAAGGGCAGAGCCCAGAGACACAGTAAAAAGCCTTGCTCCTTTTTTGTCTGAGACAACGGTCTTTCCCTTTTTAACCAGAATTTGTTCCATGGAAACAACTGCAACCTCCGTTTATTACGAGTGAAGATAGATGGACACATATTGGTCCAATTGCTTCAGCTCCTAAGTATTCTATCGGTCATACGGCAAAAAATGTAAAACGCATATCGGGATGTTTATGAAAAAAGAGGGGATGGAATTTTTCACATGGTTGAAGACAAGCCGGTATTTCATACTTATATTTTTCTGAGAAAACATCTGGTGACAATGGGAGGTCTGGCATGAAAGAGGCATATCTATACGAGAAATTGGATGACAGTATGGTCAGGTGTAACTTGTGTATGCACCATTGCAAGATAAAACCAGGCAAAAGGGGAGTGTGTGCCGTAAGGGAGAATCAAGATGGCACCTTGGTCAGTCTGGTATATGGAAGGCTGATTTCGAGGAACAACGATCCGATTGAGAAAAAACCCCTTTTCCACTTCCTGCCAGGCAGCAAATCCTATTCTATTGCCACGGTCGGGTGTAATTTTCGCTGCCTACATTGTCAAAATTGGCAGATTTCCCAATATCCAAGGCTCAACAATGGGGAGATCATAGGGGATGAGGTAACACCCCAGGAGGTGGTACAGGATGCCCTACTTCAGGGTGCAAGGAGTATAAGCTATACATATGTCGAGCCCACCATATTCTATGAAATGGCCTATGAGACCGGGACAATTGCCAGGTCAAGAGGTCTAAAGAACTGCTTTGTCAGCAATGGCTATATGAGTCCTGATACTGTCAAGCACAGCGTCGACTTCCTGGATGCCATCAATATCGATCTAAAGGCCTTTTCAGACAAGTTCTACAAGGAGGTATGCAAGGCAAGGCTACAGCCTGTACTTGATTCCATAGAGCTGATGCATGAAATTGGCATCTGGGTTGAGGTGACCACCCTTATAATCCCTGGTTGGAATGATTCTGAAGAGGAATTGACAGAGATCGCAAGGTTTATAAAAGGGGTTTCGCCTTCAATACCTTGGCATGTAACAGCATTTCATCCCACCTACAAGATGCTCGACAGGGCCCCAACTCCTGTGTCCATCCTCAGAAAGGCCAGACAGATCGGCCTGGAGCAAGGGCTTCGTTTCGTATATGAAGGTAACATACCTGGAGAAGGGGGAGAAAATACCTACTGTCCTTCATGTGGTCAGGAAATCATTTCAAGGTATGGATTCAGCATTCTGGAAAACAGGTTAAAGGACGGCAAGTGTCCAAAATGTGGAGAGTTGATAGAAGGTATATGGAAATGAGGAGAAGGAAAGGGTAGGGCAGCCGTGCTGGTGACATGTGGACTGTAATCTCTACCTTCTTCTCTGGCGTCTTGGTTTGAGTTTGGGCCTGATCCCCCTTCTGAGGTTTACATACTGGTGGACAAAGTCCAGATAGACCTCTCCTACATGCATGGCCAATTCCTCCCTTGTACCACTCGGTGCTATCTGGAACTGGGTTGCCTTGGATCGGCTCTCAACTACGAGCCATTCCACTTCTGAGAGAGATTGGATCAGGTCCCTGGGGCTATGGATAAAGAGCACAGGTTTTTTGAAAGAAGCCATTTTCTTCCTGTTGTCGAACAATGGGCCTTTGGGTATGAGTTCTTCATCAATCCCCTTTCTGACCAGATAGTCTCTGCCCCGATTAAAGGCACTTTCCAATATGAGACAGAGCAGCTCTTGTTCTTTTTTGGCTGCAAGGTCAAGGGCTATGGCAGAGCCGATGGATCTGCCCATCAGGACCAAGTCACCTGGCCTTTCAGATCCCTTCATCCAATTCTTGATCCCGTCAAAAAAGGTCTCTGCATCAGGGAAAAGCTTGGGCATAGAAAGGGCCCCTGTACTTAGACCACATCCTCGATAATCAAGGCTGCAAAACGTGAATCCGCGGCTCTTGAACCCTTCTCCTAACAAGGCGAGGCTTTCGAGATTTTCGTATTCTGCTGGGAAGTACAGGATATGGGGGTCTTCCGGCTTTCCTTCAAATATCCTTGCAGTCAGCAAGACATTGTCTCTGGTAGGTATCTCCAGGAGAAGACAGGCCTGCTTCCTGGTTGGTTCTTTGCCAGAGAGATCAAGGGTGCCAAACAGGGAATCCCGGATCTGTGGTGTGTCAAGTTCTTCAAGCGGAGTCACTGCCACCATGTCAACCTTTCCTGGAATTCCTTTATCTTCTTTTTCTTGAATCCTTTTGAAAAATCCCTGTGTCCCATATAAGAAAGGGCATGTTTTTTTAGATTGGATAGGAGTCTTGAAAAGACCTCATCCTTTTCCCTTTCGTCAATAAAATTCCTTTCCTTCTTTAGTTGAAAACAGACTTCTTGCCCATGTTTTTGCACAAATTTTTCAAAAAGTTCATCAGGGTCACCAAAACCATCAAAGTCCTTTCTGGTGACCCTCATTGGTATCTTTACCAGCAGGCCTACGAGCCACCTGTCTCCTGCCAGTTTTCTGGAATAGTCATAGAACTCGACCCTGAGGCCATTTTCCAACTCTACTGTCTCAAACATTACTGGTTCCTTCAGCATGGTTTTTTTGTGTCAAATGAGGATCAGCCATTAATGTTTGAATGCCCTTTGACCTGTAAATACCATGGTGACAGGGGGATCGGCTTCGTTGCAGGCCTCTATCGCCTCCCAATCGCGTATTGAGCCGCCGGGATGGACGATGGCAGTAACCCCCTGACGTATGCCAACATCCACGCCATCCCTGAAGGGGAAGAAGGCATCCGAGACCATGGTAGAACCAGGAATATTGCCCTTGTCATGTTTGACCTGATTGTCTATTTCCTCTTTTTGGGCAGCATCCCTTTCTCCTTTTTCCACAGCAAGTTCCAGTTCTTTATAAGAGATGCCGTATCTATCGAAACACAATATGTCGGCATATTTTGTATATGCCTTGTAGACAGCTATTTCAGCGACTCCAACCCGATCTTGCTCGCCTGTGCCTATCCCCACGGTTACCCCGTTTTTTACATATATCACAGAGTTCGATGTAACACCTTGCTCAACTGCCCAACCAAATATTATATCCTCATATTCGGCTTCTGTCGGCAGCCTCTTTATCTTGTATACCTTGCCCTTGTACTCACATTCTGCTGGCTTGAGATCTTCTTTCGTCCTGATCTTGTTCACAGGGGATTGCTGGACGATTATACCTCCGTCTATGAGGCTTTTGAAATCCACGAACCTTTTGTCCCAGTAGGTTTCCAGCTGTTCTATCCTGCGTATCCGGATGATTCGTAGATTTTTTCTGGCCGCCAGTATATCCACGCTCCCTTCTTCATATTCTGGCGCTGCCACGACCTCCACGTATTGTTTGCTTATGGCCTCTGCCGTAGCCTTGTCTACCGGTCGGTTAAGGGCAACACAGCCCCCGAATGCTGCAACCCTGTCGGCACGAAGGGCCTTCATGAATGCCTCTTCCATGCTTTCAGCCTTTGCTACGCCACAGGGATTATTGTGTTTGACGATCACACAGGCTGGTGTTTTCATGAGGAATTTGAGGATATTGAGGGAGTTGTCCACATCTGTGAGATTGATCTTGCCCGGATGTTTGCCTGCCTGGATCATGTCCTGCTCAGAAATGGCGCTTACGAGCCCATTTCCTGGTTCTATGAATGCACAGTCTCCCAAGACCAGATTCCCGTTTACGAGTTGATAGAGGGCAGCCTCTTGGTCTGGATTTTCTCCATATCTCAGGCCCCTTTCCTCCAACTCACCGGTGCTTTCATTCTTTATTGTCCATGTCCTTTTCTTGTAAACCAGTTCCTGGTCCCCAAAGGAGATCTTGATCTCCGATGGGAAATGGTCTCCTATGATCTTTTTGTACATTTCTTTCATGTCGGCCATGGTGATACTCCTATTTGAATTCAGCTAATTTTTTTTCAAGACCTTTCTGATCCATTACTCCAGAATGGAATCTGCCATCGGGAAAGATATAGGTTGGCGTGCCGGTTATCCCCTTCCCCATGAGGAAGTTGATGGTCTCTTCGACCTTCTTCTTGCCCTCAGCACATTGATTCTCGGACCTGTATCTGTTTTTCAGGCCTTCAAGCCCTTTTTTGTCACAGATGATGGATATGCTCTCTTCCTTTGCTCCCTTGTGAAATTTCAACGGGAACAGAAGATACTTTACCCGAACCTTGCCTTGGTTGGCCAAGGGTTCGATCAGGCTCTCTGCCTTCTTACAATAAGGACACTGGGGATCTGTCACAAAATAGACCACAGGCCCTTTCTTGCCAACGGTGAAAGCAGCCAGCTTGTCCAGTTTTTTCACCTCTTTCTTGGATAAACGGTTGATCTCCATCATGGTGTCCCTGGTGAGATTCCTGGCATCTTTAGTGCTGAAGAGCTGGCCCGCTATGAGAAAGTCACCCTTGGAATCCGTATATATGAGGCGATTTTGTTTGTGGAATTGTATCTGTACCTGGCACAGCCCAGGCATTTGGCTTGGCTTTATATTCACTACGTCGATGGGCCTTCGAAAGGTTTTTTTGATCGCCTCCTGAACCTTGTCCTTTGGAGGACAAGTAGCTGCAAAGGCCTCAGATAGAGAGAAGATGTACATGAATACCAATGCAAGGAGAAAAAGAAGACAAAAGGTGTTTGAGAGTTTATTCATAAATATGCTCCTGAAAATTTTTTGGCTAAACTACCACATGGATGAGATTAGTGCCACCAGCTTACACCAAGTCTTCTGATCACGTTTAATCCCCCTGGGAGGACGAAGGTGTTTTCAATACCCTTAGATCGTAGAAAGACCTGGATCTCATAGGATCTCGTCCCTGCATTGCATATCAGGATAAGGGTCTTATCTTTGGGCAGACTTTCATAGTTTGCCCGTACCTGATCGTATACGAGTGCCATCCATCTTTCAGGAAAGGCCTTTGTCCATGGCTCTGCCTCTTTGGGATGTCTTAGATCCACCACCATCCAGTCCGGGTGGTCGGCCCTACCATCCATCCAGTCCACGAAGTCCTCGGTAGGTATGATCCTGAGGCGTCCTTCTACAAGGTTGTCTGCTGCATTGGCCGCTGCATTCAAGACATCTACTGCTGTGGAGAAGGGAGGGGCATAGGCCAGTTCAAGATTGCTGAAATCAGAAATTTTTGCTCCTTGGGCTATCATGCCGGCAGCGGCATTGATGCGTGCCAGTAGACCGTCACCCATACTGGCAAAACCCTGAAGGCCGAGGACCCTCTTGTCCGAGGAGTCCACTATGATGTTGTTGAACATCAGGGCCTGGGTCGGAAAGAAGTGTGCCCGATCGGATTGCACCACCAATGCATTTACTACCCTGTAACCCTCGGCCTTGGCAACCTCAGTGCTTATGCCAGTAGAGCCGACACATATATCGAAGACCTTCATGATAAAACTGCCGACGACCCCGTCGAATCTGCTTGGGATCCCTGCAAGATTGTCAGCCACGACCCTACCCTGGCGATTGGCAATGGAGCCCAAGGGGGCATAGGCCTTTTTGCCAGTGACTAAGTTAAATGTCTCCACACAGTCTCCTGCAGCATAGATGGAGGGATCGGAGGTCTGCATCCGTTGGTTGACGACTATGGCACCCATTGGGGATACCTCGAGCCCAGCCTCCTTGGCGAGTTCTCCCCTGGGTCTAACCCCTGCTGCCACTATTACGAGATCACATTCCAGCTCTCTTTTGTTTGTGACCACCCTTGAGACCCAGCCTTCGTCATTCGATTCGAATCTCTGGGCAGCTTCGCTGGTAAAGACATCGACACCATTTTCTTTGAGATGTTGCTGGACCATTGATGCAATGGTGGGATCAACGATTCTGGGCAAGACCTGGGGCATGAATTCCACAATCGTTGTCTCTACACCCCAGAGGTCAGCGAGGGATTCTGCCATCTCTATGCCAATGGCCCCACCGCCGATCACCACTGCCTTTCCCACCTTGCCTTGGGCAAGGAGATCTTTTATTGCAATGGCCTTGTGGAGGCTGCTTATGGTAAACACCCCCTTGAGATCATTGCCAGGGATAGGGAGTATATTGGGCCTACTTCCCGTGGCGAGCACTAACTTGTCGTAGGCAAGCTGGTCCTTTTGTCCAGTCTTTACATTTTCAACATGCACTACCTTTTCCTTGCGGTCGATAGAGACGGCACGGGTCAGTGTCATGACGTCGATACCCTTGGCCTCCTGGAAGAACCGGGCATCTCGCACCATGTGGAAACTGGTGGATCTCAACTCCTTTTCGTCTGCCACATCCCCCGATACGAAATAAGGGATGCCACAACCTCCATATGAGATGAGATCATCCTGGTCGAGTAAGGTGATTTCAGCATCTGGCAGGAGTCGTCTTGCCCGGCATGCAGCTTTTGGTCCTGCTGCTACTGCACCTACTATTACGATTTTCTGGCTCATGATTATGTCCTCCTTTGAAGACAGCGATAAAAAGGACCTTGATGAAGATGGATCAAATGAATTGTTGTTCAATGTCCAAAATTATCACAAACCCACCTTAATGCAACTGCTACTGGTGGATTTTTCCACTTAGGCCTTTTCTTGTCAGCTTTCCCCATCAGGCATGGGCTCCACTGATTCTCTGTCATGTAATGAGCATTGCATCTCCATAGCTATAGAAGCGGTAGCCTTTTTCTATAGCCTGTCTGTATGCCGAAAGTATGCGTTTTCTGCCTGCAAAGGCGCATACAAGGATGAGGAGAGAGGATTTTGGAAGGTGAAAGTTGGTGACAATGGCATCCACCAATCTGAATCTGTAGCCAGGTAGGATATACAGATCGCATGGTCCAGTATACTGTCTGATACACCCAAAGGTCTTATGGACGAATTCAAGGGTCCTTACCGAGGTGGTGCCTACGGCAATTATGCGTCCACCCCTGTTCTTGGTCTTGAGCAGGGTCTTTGCAGCATCCTTTTTTACCTCTACCCATTCGGAATGGATCTTGTGCTGTCTGATGTCGTGGCAGCGTACTGGTGCAAAGGTTCCATATCCCACATGGAGGGTAATTGTAGCCATATCCACACCAATCTGTTTGATCTTCGACAACAGGGATTCTGTAAAATGGAGTCCTGCTGTAGGTGCGGCCACCGAACCTGTAGTGGATGCATAGACGGTCTGATAGCGTTTGGTGTCAGAGGTCTCGCTCTTGCGTCTGATATAAGGAGGCAAAGGCATCTGCCCTGCCTCCTGTAATACAGTATCCAGGTCTTTGTCATAGAAAAGGTCCAGCAGGAGCTGTCCATCTCCCTGGTTTTCGAGTGGGCATATCCGTAGGTGGGGCCCAAAGGCCATCATCGCTCCTGTCCGCACAGGCTTGGAACTCCTATACAGGGCAAGGACCCTGCTGTGGCCTTCTTCTTCCATCTTTTCAGGGTAGTGCAGCAGGAAGAATTCTACTTTCCCCCCAGTGGGTTTACGTCCATTTATGCGGGCAGGGAATACCTTGCTATTGTTTAGGACAAGACAGTCACCCTCCCTGAGAAATCTCCAGATTTCACTAAATCTGGTATGGGTGAGGGAGCCTGTCTCACGATCCAGGACCATGAGCCTTGAGGCATCTCTCACCTCTACAGGATATTGTGCAATCTGCTCAGGGGGGAGACGGTAATCGTAGTTGCTCAAGTGGAATTCGTTTGTCATGAAAAGAGGCTCGTTCTCTGGGCAAGGTAACATATAAAAAGGCCAAGGATCATGGCGATAAAACCCATGAGCCTGAGGGCTCCTGGCTCCATTTCCTGTATCTGTTTCAGGATGGATTTCATCCTTTCTGGAAATGCAAAATATGGTATGCCTTCTATGATCATCATGGTGCCTATGACTGTCAGGAAGAGTTTCATTGCTTTGTTACTCCAGATTCCATTGTTTTTTAAGGAAAAGAGGACATGTAGGTGGGAAAAGAAAGACTGGTGGCGGTGCAGGGACTTGAACCCCGGACGCTGCGGATATGAGCCGCATGCTCTGACCAGCTGAGCTACACCGCCCCGTGGCAAGCTACCTATTAACTATTTTGGCCCGCGTGTCAAGACCAATATTGGTAATCTGGGGGTATAAATAATGATTTAGCCAGTCTTTCCGTCCCCTGGAGACATGGCCTTAGTGTGCCTGCGTATTGGTCCAGGTTATAAGTCCAGATTCATGCACTTCAAGCGTCTGGCAAGGCAATACTTTCTGAAGGCCTGCATGGTCAATATGCATAACGCTATGATATTTCTATTAAATATGGTTGAATTTTTCAGCAATTACCTGGTAGATTCCGATTGATGAAGGCTAAAAGGCAGTTGGAATATGTGGCGTATCTCTGGCCACGGTTGAATTTAGGTCTGTATCCTGCTAATTATTGATTGAATTTATTTTTTGATGAAAGGGGTGTCCAGATGCAGAGTCTTATCACTCGTGCAGTGCCCACAGGGGTGTGTATCGTGACTGTCAGAGCTGGTGAAAGGATAAACGGGATGACTGTTGCCTGGGCTACCCAGGTGTCTTTCAAACCAAGACTCGTTGCTGTTTCAATCGCGCCTCCGAGATTTACATATGGTCTCATAAAGGAATCTGGTTTTTTCTGTATCAATGCCTTGCCAGAGGATGCGATGGATCTGGCAAAGCACTTTGGCTTCAAAAGCGGTAGAAAGACAGATAAGTTCAAGGGGATAAGATATGAAAACGCCTTGCATGGCTCGCCAGTTCTCAAGGATGCCTTTGCTTATCTCGAGTGTGAACTCAAGGATATCTTCCCTGCAGGCGACCATGAGATATTTGTTGGAGAGGTTGTGGATTCAGGTGAACTGCTATCTGAGGTCAAACCATTGATTTTCAGGTGGGATGATTTCTTTGGTAAAAAGCAAAAAGGGAAATGAGAAAGATGAATGAAGAGAAAAAAAAGGTGGCCGCTGGGCCAGAACAGGGCCAACAGGATGAAACCAGCCAGCCGGACAGGCTCGATGAACTCCTGGCAGATGTCCCCGAATGGCTGAGGGGACCGCTCAAGGAGAATTGGAAACAGATCCTTGTCTCCCTGGTATTGGTTATCCTGGCAGTTTCCCTCTGGAGTGGCTATTCCTACTACAGGATCAGGCAGGCACAAGCTGCTTCCTATCATCTGGGCATAGCCATGTCCAAGACGGATGTCAACGACAGGATAAAGGAATTGAAGGATCTGATGTCCAGATTTTCTCATACCGATGCTGCAAGGCTTGCCAAGCTGCTCTTGGCCCAGGCCTACATGGAGAATGGAGACTGGACAAATGCCAGACAGGCCTACCAGGACTGTGTATCGGATTTCAAGGGGGTTTTGGCTGATTCAGCAACTATGGGCCATGGATATGCCTCAGAGGAACTAAAAGACCTGGCCCAGGCATTGGCTGATTTTGAGAAGGTTGGCAGTGGCAATAGTGGGTTCGAGGCTGTGGCATTGTTGGACAAGGCCAGGATTCTCGTTGAAGAAGGCAAGAAGAAGGATGCGCTCGATGCCTACGGGAAATATCTTGATCTCAAGCCCGAATCTCCCTTCCTGGATTTTATAAGATACGAAATACTCAGGCTGTCTTGAACTGCTCCTTGGCCAACTCTGTCGAATGCACCAATACCGCCTTGTCTGCAAGATTGATGAAGGCTATGGACGTATCCGTTGTCATCCCTGCGTACAACGAGGAGCTGGGTATTGGTGCCACTGTGTCAAAGATACAGGAACTCTATCCAGATTTTGAGGTGATAGTGGTAGATGATGGCAGCACGGACAGGACTGCCGAGGTGGCAGAACAGGCAGGGGCCAAGGTGATACGTCACCCATACAACATCGGCAATGGGGCTGCAGTCAAAACAGGTATTCGGAAGGCCTCTGGTGAGTTGGTGGTGGTGATGGATGGGGATGGACAGCATGATCCCGCAGACATAGCAAGACTGCTTTCCAAATCGGGGAAGTACGATCTTGTGGTGGGGGCCAGAAGCAGTGAGAGCCAGGCATCCCTGGGCAGAAGACTTGCAAATTGGCTCTACAACAGGCTGGCTTCATATGTTGGCAAGTTCCCTATCAAGGATTTGACATCCGGCTTCAGGGTATTCAGGCGAAAGACTGTGCTCAATTATCTCTATCTTTTCCCCAATACCTTTTCCTATCCCACCACAAGCACCTTGGCATATCTCAGAAGTGGGCTCACTATTCATTACGTCCCTGTGGTGGCTCACAAGCGGGTTGGCAAAAGCAAGATCAGGATAATACAGGATGGAAGCCGTTTTCTATTGATCATAATACGCATTGCCACCCTGTTTTCTCCCTTGAGGATCTTTCTACCCCTGAGTCTTTTCTTTCTTCTGGTGGGTTCCCTATACTACGGCTATACCTTTTATACCTCCCATAGGTTCACCAATATGTCTGCCTTATTGATGAGTACCGGGATCATGATCTTTCTCATGGGCCTCATATCCGAGCAGATCACCCAGATGAGGTTCGACAGGGTGGAAGGCTCCATACCCGATGAATAACCCTTACTGTAAGTAGTTAGGAAAAGGCGTGGTCGATTGGAAAAGGTTCTTCTCATCTCTGTTTCTGGCATAGGCAATACCATCTTGCAACTCCCCCTTATCAAATCTGTGGCTAAGCAACAGGGGGAGTTTCTGGTTGATGTACTGTTTGGAAGCAAGGAGATGGCCGCTTTGCTCACCATGGCAAAAGACATAAGGCGTCGCTTTGTGCTCCCTGGAGGATTCATGGCAAAGGCTCACTTGGTAAAGGCCTTGAGGAAGGAGAAATACTCATGGACAGTGGCCTGTTATCCTTCAAACAGGCCAGAGTTTCATTTGCTACCCTTTATTATCGGTGCAAGGAAAAGGGTGATACACAGTTATCCAGATAGTAGGTCTCCATTTGCAATCCTGTCGAATAGGAAGATAGATGCAAAATCTGGCCTGCACGATGTGGAACAGAACCTAAATCTGTTAAAGTGCATGGGGATAGAGACCAATGTAGAGCTGCCCTCGCCCCTTGTTTCCCTACCCGATCATCTTGAACACGATGTCTCGGACTATATGAAAAAGGCTGGACTTTCAGGGCATGGCCTCCTTGGCATTCACCCTGGCTCCGGGCCTATAGCGGGGAAGAGGTGGCCATTGGAGTATTTCGCGGCATCTGCCCGAATATTGCTGAAAAGAGGGCTGTTTTCGCATGTACTGGTCTTTGGTGGGCCAGAGGAAGCCTCTTTGAAAGGGGCCTTGGTCGAGATGATTGGCCCTGAAAGGGCTGTGTCAGTGGATGCGCCTTTTCTCCTGACAGCGGCCCTCATTTCTGTTTGTGAGTTCATGTTGAGTAATGATTCCGGGCTGATGCATGTTGCAGCAGCAGTGGCTACACCGGTTCTTGGCATCTTCGGTCCAACAGATTGGCATCGTACCGCACCTCGGGGCAGACACGCCAATTTTCTGGCCCCTGACATGCGATGTGCCCCTTGTCTGGCCTACCCACTAAAATCGAGTCGAGCCAGGATAAGATGCAAGGGCATACCCGAATGTCTGAGGACAATAGGCCCAGACCAGGTAGCAGACAGGATAGGGCAGCTTCTCAACAGGTCTTGAGTGTGCCCTTGGTGGATCCTGTTCAATTTATCCTTGGAAGGCCATGTCGTAGAAACAACACGATCTTATAGTAGCAGGGAATAAAGCCCTTGAAGAATGTCCGAAGGCCTATCCTTTTCTTTTTTTGGAGTCCAAGCCTTTTCTCATAAAGGATGGGGAGGGATGAGATAAAATGCCTGAGCGCCCTTAGATATATCTTGGTGAAAGGACTTGGATCTACCTTCAATATGGCCAAAAGGGCCCCTTCTACAATGTCGATCATCATCAGACAGGGCAGTGTGAAAAAGAGGGCTGGCAAAGGGTATGTGAGAAACATGACATAAAGCCTGTTTCTCTCGCTCAAAAATCGTCTCCGATAGGTGGTAGAGAGTCTTCGGTTGCTATCAATGTTGCCTCCTCCCAGTGATTGGCCTACATGGTGGAAAAATTTAGAGGAAAAGGCCATGTCAACCCGGTAACCAAGCAACCTTGCTGCAAGGCACAGATAGAGATCTTCCCCAACGGAGCCAAAAAATTCCGGGAAGCCTCCTGTTTCCCCCCAGATGTCTCGCGGTACCCACATGCAGGCCCCAGAGACGTA
>JALSNW010000035.1 GCA_026986785.1 Deltaproteobacteria bacterium
CAGGGGACAACGTGAAGATAAAGGCAGAGTTGATCCAGCCCATCGCCATGGAAGAAGGTCTCAGGTTTGCCATAAGGGAAGGCGGCCGTACAGTGGGGGCCGGTGTCGTAAGTAAGATTATAGAATAGGGATCTTGGATATGCGTGACAAGATAATTCTTAGGTGTACCGAGTGCAAAAGGCGCAATTATACGACCACCAAGAACAGGCGTACTACGCCTGATAAGTTGGAACTGAAAAAATATTGCCCTTTTGACAGAAAGCATACCATTCATAAAGAAATAAAGATGAAGTAACAAAATCCGCAGGCCAGTAGCTCTAATGGTAGAGCACCGGACTCCAAATCCGGGTGTTGGGGGTTCGAGTCCCTCCTGGCCTGCCACCATTTTTTGAGGTCTGTACAGGGTGACAAGGTGACAAAGAAAAAAGTTAGAAAGATCAAGGCTGCCAGACCTGGGGAACCAATAAAGCCGGCAGAGAAACCAACTGCCAAAGATGCCAAGGCCAGCCCTGGAAGTGCGCAGGCGTCTGTTAAAAGGCTTGAGACCAAAGCAGAGCCTGTGGGGAAGATAGCAGCCATAAAACAGTTTCTATCCGATGTAAGGGCAGAGCTCGATAAGATCACCTGGGCCAACAGAAAGGAAACGACATCACTTACCATAGCAGTCCTCGCAATTACCATATTCTTTTCTGCATACCTCGGGTTGGTGGATATCGCACTTTCCAAGTTAGTAGGTACCCTGATCAAATAACGCAAGTCAAAGGCAATTAAATGGCACACAAGTGGTACATTGTTCATACCTATTCAGGTTTTGAAAACAAGGTAAAATCTTCTTTGGAAGAGCGTATCAGACAGTATGGGATGGAAGACAAGTTTTCTGCCATAGTAGTGCCGACAGAAAAGGTTGTGGAAGTTGTAAAGGGGGAAAGGCGTACCTCTGCCAGAAAGGTTTATCCAGGTTATATACTGATAAAGATGGACTTTGATAAAGAGACATGGCACCTGGTGCAGGATACACCCAAGGTCACAGGCTTTGTCGGGGGACAGCACAACCCTGTGCCCTTGCCGGATCATGAGGCCGAAAAGATCATTAGGCAGATGGAGGAACGGTCACTAAATCCAAGGCCAAAATACGATTACGAGCCCGGAGACAAGGTCATAGTGACCGAGGGGCCATTTGCCAACTTTACTGGCGTGGTAGAAGAGGTGAAGCCCGAAAAGGGCAAGGTGCGGGTCTTAGTGTCTATTTTTGGTCGATCTACGCCGGTTGAGTTGGAGTTTGCTCATATCCAGAAGGCAAGTTAAGAGGCTGTTTAAGTTTTTGCAGATATTAAGGAGCGTTCGTTATGGCTAAAAAAGTAGCTGGTTATATAAAATTGCAGATACCTGCGGGGCAGGCGAGTCCTTCTCCACCAGTAGGTCCTGCCTTGGGACAGCAAGGTGTCAATATAATGGAATTTGTCAAGGCATTTAATGCCAAGACAGCCGATCAGGCCGGTATGATCATCCCTGTTGTGATTACCGTCTATTCAGACAGGTCTTTCAGTTTCATCCTCAAGACCCCGCCGGCATCGGTTCTGTTGAAAAAGGCGGCAGGGATTGAAAAAGGTTCAGGTGTCCCTAATAGAGAGAAGGTGGGCACTGTGACCAGGGCCCAATGTGAGGAGATAGCCAAGACGAAGATGCCGGATCTGACGGCAGCCGATCTGGCAGCCGCAGTAAGGACCATCGAAGGTACTGCCCGCAGTATGGGAATTGAAGTTATCGATTAATCGAGCAGGTGAATGAGCCATGGGTAAAAGAGGCAAAAGATATCAAAAGGTCAGGGAGCTAATAGATCCCAACAAGAAGTATTCGTTAGATGAGGCCATCCAGAAGGTATTGGAGACCCATTTTGCCAATTTTGACGAGAGCGTAGATGTTGCAATCAATCTTGGTGTGGATCCCCGTAAGGCCGATCAAAACATAAGGGGATCTGTTGTTCTTCCCCACGGAACCGGACGCACAGTCAGAGTATTGGTGTTTGCCAAGGGCGAAAAGGCCAAAGAGGCAGAAGAGGCAGGGGCCGATTACGTTGGGGGAGAAGAGCTTGCAGAAAAGATTCAGAAAGAAGGATGGCTTGATTTCGACAAGGTCGTGGCCACGCCAGATATGATGGCTGTTGTTGGAAAGCTCGGGAGGATATTGGGCCCGAGAGGTCTTATGCCAAATGCCAAGACAGGCACCGTGACCTTTGATGTGGCGAAGGCCGTAAAGGATATCAAGGGTGGAAAGGTCGACTTCCGAGTAGACAGGGCTGGAGTAGTCCACATGCCCATCGGGCGGGTATCATTTGGCCCTGAAAAGGTCAAGGAAAATTTTTCAGCAGTGGCTGAGACTATTCTCAGGATGAAGCCCGCATCTGCAAAGGGGACATATGTCAAGGGAGCAGCACTGTCCACCACCATGGGCCCTGGAGTGAAGCTGGACCCGGCAGAACTTAAGAGTGCGGCAGCCTGATTTCAATTATAGGTGAAGGATTCAAATCAATCGTAAATATGCGTCCCTTTGGACGTCCAACAGTCAAAGACAGTAGGTACTTGGTGTTTAATGAGACGATTCTATAGGCGTCTCGCCTACCGAGGCCGAAGTGGCCTCTGCTTTGGCAGTAAATAAACTGTCTATGGCAGAAAGGGGGGATAAAGTTGCCACTTAATAGGAGTCAGAAGGAAGCACTGGTTGAACAATTGAAGGATAAGTTCTCCAGGGCGGTATCAGTAACCTTGGTAGATTTTCCAGGTCTCACTGTTTCCCAGGCCAATGAATTGAGGGCCAAACTCAGGGAAGTCCAGGGAGAGATCAAGGTTTCCAAGAACACCTTGTTCAGGATAGCGATCAAGGGAACGGAGTCCGAGCCCCTGGTCGATTCGTTTCAGGGACCCAATGCAGCAGTTTTTGCCTATGAAGATCCTGTACAGGTAGCCAAGGTGCTAATGGATTTCGCCAAGGACAATGAGGTCCTCAAGATCAAAAATGGCATCCTGAATGGGAAAATGATGGATGCTTCCGGGATCGAGGCGCTGTCCAAGCTACCGAGCAGGGAGGTTCTTCTCGCCCAGATGTTGTCGGTTCTGGTTGCAACACCAACCAATCTCGTACAGGTGTTGTCTGGAATCCCCAGGAAGTTGCTCTATGCCCTGAGTGCCATTAAGGAGAAGAAACAATAGGCATTATTCATTTTTGCTCAATGGAGTAATAGCGTCACTGAGATTATTTCAACAAAAAGTTTTTAATATTCAGGAGGATCATTATAAAAATGGCTGTAACAAAAGAAGAAGTAATAGAATTCATATCAAATATGACCGTGCTCGAGCTATCAGAGTTCATCAAGGAATTGGAAGACAAATTTGGTGTATCTGCTGCAGCCCCGGTAGCTGTTGCCGCAGCAGGGGCAGCCCCAGCAGGTGAGGCTGGTGGTGCTGAGGAAGAAAAGACAGAGTTCGACGTAATCTTGACCGATTTTGGCAGCCAGAAGATCAAGGTTATAAAGGAGGTCAGGGCGGTAACAGGTCTGGGCCTCAAGGAAGCAAAGGACCTCGTGGAAAGTGCTCCCAAGCCGATAAAGGAGGGGGTATCCAAGGAAGAGGCAGAAAAGATAAAGGAACAGATCGAGGCAGTAGGCGCAAAGGTAGAGATCAAATAAACCAGTCGTTTTGTTTTGTAACAGGAGGACCTGTTTTGTAACAGGGGCCTCCTGCCTTTTAATTTTTCACAGTCACCAATAGTCAGCATCAACATCCAGGCCACCTTGAGGCATCATCTATGTTAAGTATTCAGAATTTTCCTTTGAGAAAAGATTTTGGCAAGGTCAAAAGGGCGGTTGAAATCCCCCATCTTATCGAGGTTCAACAAAAACCGTATGAAAAATTTCTTCAAAGGGATATTGCTCCAGAGGCCAGAAAGAATCTGGGACTCCAGGCGGTATTCAAGAATGTTTTCCCCATAAACGATTTTACTGGGGCCTCCTCTCTGGAGTTTGTTCAATATTCCATCGGAGAGCCAAAGTACTCTCAAGAGGAGTGCCTGGCCAGGGGTAGTACCTACGAAGCCCCAGTAAAGATCGTCATAAGACTCCTGTCCTACGATGTGGACAAGGAGACGGGTGTTCAGAGCATAAGGGACATCAAGGAACAGGAGATCTATTTTGGCACCATTCCCCTTATGACCCGCACAGGGACCTTTATCATAAATGGAACCGAGCGGGTCGTGGTTAGTCAGCTTCAACGGTCCCCTGGTGTCTTTTTTGATCACGATAAAGGTAAGACCCATTCGAGTGGAAAGCTGCTCTATTCCTGTAGGGTGATCCCTGTCCGGGGTTCCTGGTTGGATTTCGAATTCGATCCCAAGGACATCCTACACGTGAGAATAGACAGACGAAGGAAATTCCCTGCTACCATTTTACTCAAGGCAATAGGTTTTTCCTCTGACGACATCCTCAGGGAATTCTATGACTGGGACACCTATTATCTCGAGGGGAAGCTGATATATAGGAAAGTGATTCCAGAGCTCTTGAAGGGCCAGAGGGCCTCTATGGACGTTATGCATCCTGAAAGCGGTGAGGTACTACTGAAAAGGGGTAGGAAGTTTTCAAAGACCATGCTGAGGCGGTTTGCCGAGTTTGGTATTGAGCGGATACCTGTTTCAGAGGATGATCTGATCGGGAAGATCACTGCTACAGATGTAGTGGACCCAGCTACAGGAGAGATCCTTATTCCCAAAAACACCAGGATTTCGGAAGATGATCTACCCCTCATGCGTGACAATGGGATAACCGAGGTCCAGACACTTTTCATAGATGGAATCAGAGTGAGTTCATCCATCCGGGATACCCTTTTGAATGACAAGGTAGACAATTCAGAAGATGCAGTTCTTGAGATATATAGGAGGCTCAGGCCATCCAGCCCTCTCATAGCAGAGGTAGCCGAGAAGTTCTTTCAGTCTCTTTTCTTCAATCCAGATACCTATGATCTTTCTGAGGTCGGCAGGTACAAGATAAATCAAAGGTTGGGTCTTGATGTGCCTCTCAGCCAGAGGGTGCTCATCCCTTCTGATATCGTCTCCATAGTGAAGGAACTGATCCATCTCAAGGATACCCAGGGGCCTGTGGACGATATCGACCATCTGGGCAACAGGAGGGTACGTTCAGTAGGCGAGCTGATTGAAAATCAGTATCGTATTGGCCTGGTAAGGATGGAAAGGGCCATCAAGGAGAGAATGACCCTTCAGGAGATCGAGGCGTTGATGCCCAACGACTTGGTCAATCCAAAGCCCGTCACGTCGGTTATAAAAGAGTTCTTCGGCTCTAGTCAGTTGTCTCAGTTTATGGATCAGACGAATCCCCTGTCTGAAATCACCCACAAGAGGCGTCTTTCAGCCCTAGGGCCAGGGGGCCTTTCCAGAGAGAGGGCAGGCTTTGAGGTGCGAGACGTACATCCAACACACTATGGCAGGATCTGTCCCATCGAGACACCTGAGGGGCCGAATATCGGCCTTATAGTTTCATTGGCCACATTTGGACGGGTAAACGAATATGGTTTTATCGAGACCCCATTCAGGAGGGTCAAGGACCGAAAAGTTACTGATGAGATTGTCTATATGACAGCCTCCCAGGAAGAGGGAGAGGTAATCTCTCAATCAACCATAGAATTGGATGAGTCTGGTCGAATTGTAGAGGATTTTGTTGGTGTGAGGAAACAGGGTGAGTTCATCATGGCCCCGGCCGAAGAGGTCACTGCCATCGATGTGGCACCCAACCAGCTTGTAAGTGTGTCCTCTGGCCTTATTCCATTTCTCGAAAACGATGATGCAAATAGATCCCTGATGGGTTCGAACATGCAGCGTCAGGCAGTGCCACTGCTGAAGTGTGAGTCCCCGATTGTAGGTACAGGTATAGAGAGGCCTGTGGCCAGGGACTCAGGAGTGACCATCATTGCCAAGAGGGATGGATGGATAGAAGACGTTGATGCAAATCGTCTCGTGGTCGCATATGAAGAGGACAAGGAATCAGGTAAGCCAGTTGAGGTAGAGATATTCAAACTGATCAAATACCAGAAGTCCAATCAGACCACCACCATGAACCAGATCCCCATTGTGAAACCAGGTCAAAAGGTAAAGAAAGGCCAAGTCTTGGTGGATGGGGCCTCCACTCATATGGGAGAGTTGGCCCTTGGAAAAAATGTGGTCGTGGCCTTTATGCCGTGGCGAGGGTACAATTTTGAAGATGCTATCATCGTAAGCGAACGTCTTATCCAGGACGATGTCTACACCTCTGTGCACATAGAAGAATTCGAGGTTGAGGCCAGGGATACCAAGTTAGGCAGGGAAGAGATAACCAAAGATATCCCGAATGTGGGCGAAGAGGCCCTCAGGAACCTGGATGAGTCGGGTATCGTAAGGGTAGGGGCTGAGGTCAAGGCAGGTGATATCTTGGTTGGCAAGGTTACACCCAAGGGTGAGACCCAGTTGTCGCCTGAAGAGAAGCTTTTAAGGGCGATCTTTGGGGAAAAGGCCGGGGATGTCAAGGATACTTCTTTGAGGGTCCCTCCGGGGGTCCAGGGGGTAGTAGTGGATGCAAGGGTCTTTTCCCGAAAGGGGATTGCCAAGGATGAGAGGGCGAGAAAGATAGAGGATCTCGAGATCGCAGCCATCATGCAAGATCAGGAAGATGAGATCAATGTAATAAGGCGGACGACCTTCAAGAAGCTGGAGCAATATCTCGTTGGCAAGAAGCCGGCCATGGTCATAAAAGACGCGAGACACAGGCTGCTTTTGGAGGCAGAAAGGGAGATTACGTCAGATGCACTGAAAAGGGTTCCTCTCCACAGGCTTCGTGACCTTATCCTTGAAGGCAGGAGCTCGGTTGATCCCTATGTCACAGAGATCCTTGACTGGTATGAATCAGAGATAGATAGGATAAAGGAACACTTCGAGGGGAAGATAGAACGTCTCAAGAAAGGTGATGATCTGCCACCTGGTGTCATCAAGATGGTCAGGGTCTATGTGGCCATGAAGCGTAAACTGGAAGTAGGTGATAAGATGGCAGGCCGTCATGGGAACAAGGGCGTGGTTTCAAGGATAGTGCCTGTGGAAGATATGCCATATTTTGAGGATGGTACCCCTGTGGATATCATACTTAACCCATTAGGTGTGCCCTCTCGTATGAATGTGGGACAGATCTTGGAGATCCATCTGGGATGGGGGGCACGAAAGCTGGGAGAGCAGATCGCTGAACTTGCCAGGAAGGCAGATATCGAAGCCGTAAAGGCAAAGATGTCGGAGATCTATTCCAAGTCGGAACTGGATGCCCTCATTGCAGGGTTGACTGATGAAGAGATCAGGGAATTGGCCATGCATCTGGAGAAGGGCGTGCCAGTGGCCACTCCTGTATTTGACGGGACTGATGAAAAGACCATCAAACGGCTTTTGAAGTCCTCCGGTCAGCCTGAGGTGGGGCAGGTAACCCTATATAATGGCCTTACTGGCGAGCCTTTCAAAGAAAAGATCACTGTTGGTGTTATGTACATGCTAAAGCTTCATCATCTCGTCTCAGACAAGATCCATGCCCGCTCTACCGGGCCATATTCCTTGGTCACACAACAACCCCTTGGAGGAAAGGCCCAGTTTGGAGGACAGCGCCTGGGAGAGATGGAGGTCTGGGCTATGGAGGCCTACGGGGCGGCATATTCCCTACAGGAATTCCTAACCGTGAAGTCAGATGACGTGACTGGACGTTCCAGGATGTACGAAAAGATAGTGAAGGGAAACAACTTTTTGGAGGCCGGGCTTCCTGAGTCCTTCAATGTCTTGGTCAAGGAGCTCCAGGGGCTCTGTATGGATATTGATCTCCTGGAATAGGAATGGGACGCCAAAAGGCCATTTAAACGCATCATTCAGGGCTCTTATAAAGACGCGCGTGATAATCTTTTAATACTTATATGAGGTCTATTTATGGACGATCTTCTTTCTCTATTTACTAAGCCAAAAGATCCGCTCAATTTCAAGGCAGTACGTATATCCATCTCTTCTCCTGAGACCATCTTGAAACGATCTCACGGAGAAGTCAAGCAGCCAGAGACCATTAACTATAGGACATTCAAGCCTGAGCGGGATGGTTTGTTCTGTGCAAAGATATTTGGCCCTGTAAAGGACTATGAATGTCTTTGTGGCAAATACAAAAGGATGAAACACCGGGGTGTAGTCTGTGAAAAATGTGGTGTCGAGGTCATTCAATCAAAGGTGAGGCGTCAACGTATGGCCCACATATCCCTTGCAGCCCCGGTAGCCCATATATGGTTTTTGAAGAGTTTACCCAGCAAGATAGGCTCTCTCCTTGATTTGAGCCTGAAGGAACTGGAAAGGGTCCTATATTTCGAATCCCATATCGTAATAGAGTCTCAACTCCCAGAGATCCCTGTGGGCATGCTCATGTCGGATGAGACCTATCAGAAGAACTACGAGCAATTTGGGGATAAATTTCAGGTAGGCATAGGGGCAGAGGCTGTTCATTATCTCCTCAGTCATCTGGATCTCGATGCCATCTCGGTGGAACTCAGGGAGGAGATGCAAAAGACAAGGTCTGAGGCCAAGAGGAAAAAGCTTGGTAAGAGGCTACGTGTGGTGGAGGCCTTTCGTGGCTCTGGCAACAAGCCGGAATGGATGATACTAAATGTCATCCCTGTCCTTCCGCCTGATCTGAGGCCCCTTGTGCCCCTTGATGGTGGTCGGTTTGCCACCTCTGATCTCAACGATTTGTACCGCAGGGTGATAAACAGGAACAACAGATTGAGAAGGCTCAAGGATCTGGATGCTCCAGATATTATCATACGCAATGAAAAACGCATGCTTCAGGAGGCAGTCGATGTCCTGTTTGACAATGGCAGGAGGGGCAGGGTTGTTACTGGTCCAAACAAGAGGCCTTTAAAGTCCCTGTCGGATATGCTCAAGGGGAAACAGGGCCGTTTCCGTCAGAATCTTCTGGGGAAACGTGTGGATTATTCAGGCCGCTCTGTCATCGTGGTCGGTCCTGAACTCAAACTTCATGAGTGTGGCCTTCCAAAGAGGATGGCCATAGAGCTCTTCAAACCATTCATTTACAACAAGTTGGAGGAGAAGGGGCTCGTCTCCACCATCAAGAGTGCAAAAAGGATGGTGGAAAAGGAACTTCCCGAGGTCTGGGATGCCTTGGATGAAGTAGTCAGGGAACATCCTGTCCTCTTGAACCGTGCCCCAACTCTCCACCGACTCGGTATCCAGGCCTTTGAGCCAGTACTCGTGGAAGGCAAGGCCATAATGCTTCATCCCCTTGTTTGTTCGGCCTACAACGCTGACTTTGATGGGGACCAGATGGCCGTCCACGTACCCCTTTCCGTAGAGGCCCAGTCCGAGGCCAGGGTTCTCATGATGTCCACCAACAATATCTTGTCTCCTGCCCATGGTGGTCCAATAATCACTGCTACCCAAGATGTGGTCCTCGGTGTCTACTACATGACCAGGGACAGGGTGAATGCAAAGGGAGAGGGAAAGTCTTTCAGTTCCTTGGACGAGGTGATCATGGCCTATGAACAGGGAATCGTAGACGTACAGGCCAAGATAAAGGTGATGATGGATGGTGAACTGGTGGAGACCACGGCTGGCCGTGTTCTGCTCTACGATATCGTGCCTGAAGAAGTACCCTTTTCCCTAGTGAACAAGGTCATGAGAAAAAAAGACTTGGCCAGTCTCATCGACAAGGCATACAGGCTTGCGGGTGCCAAAAAGACCTGTATCATGGCAGATCGCCTAAAGAATCTTGGTTATCATCATGCTACCCTGGCAGGTATCTCAATCTCTATCAATGACATGAACATCCCTGCCAGGAAACAGGAGATCCTTGACAAGGCACGAGAAGAGGTGGCAGAGGTACAGCGCCAGTATGCAGAAGGTTTGATAACCGATGGAGAGCGCTATAACAAGGTCATCGATATCTGGACCAGGGCCACTGACGAGGTGGCCAAGGAGATGATGAATGACATCTCCACGGAAATCTATGAGACGAAAGATGGAAAGAAGCTTGAGATCCCATCTTTCAACCCCATCTTCGTTATGGCTGATTCAGGGGCCAGGGGCAGCAAGGACCAGATAAGGCAGCTTGCTGGAATGCGCGGGCTCATGGCAAAACCTTCTGGAGAGATTATCGAGACGCCCATTATGGCGAACTTTCGGGAAGGCCTCAGTGTGCTGGAATATTTCATCTCCACCCATGGGGCCAGGAAGGGACTTGCCGATACTGCCCTGAAGACGGCCAATTCCGGATACCTGACCCGCAGGCTCGTGGACGTGGCCCAAGATTCGACTATCACTCAATCTGATTGTGGAACCATTGACGGGATAGAGATAGAGCACCTCATGGAAGGTGGTGAGATCATCCAGCGCGTAGGGGAAAGGGTCTTGGGTAGGGTTGCCCTCATGGACATAGTCGATCCTGTCACTGGAGAGGTGTTGGTAGAGGCCAACCAGGAGATAGATGAAGAAAAGGTCAAAAAGTTGGAAGATGCCGGTATCTCCAAGGTCGAGATCCGTTCGGTGTTGGCCTGTCGAGCCCCCTTTGGTGTCTGTGCAAAATGCTATGGCCGAGATCTTGCCCGTGGTCGGATGGTAGCCCCTGGTGAGGCAGTTGGGATAATAGCTGCCGAGTCCATTGGAGAGCCAGGTACACAGCTTACCATGCGTACCTTTCACATCGGTGGAACCGCAAGTGGTAAGGTAGAGCAGGCAGAGATCAGGTGTCATGGCACGGGGACTGTGAAATTTGAAAGAATCGTCTCCGTGGTGAATAGCGAGGGCAGGGAAGTGGTGCTCAACCGAAACGGCGAGATTGTCATAACCGAGCCTGATGGCCGGGAAAGAGAGCGATATCCTGTCATCTATGGTGCAGAACTGCTGGTGAAAGAGGGCCAGAAAGTGGAACCTGGTACCAAGTTGGCCCAATGGGATCCTTTCACTATCCCAATACTAACGGAGGTAGATGGGAAGGTGAAATTTGGAGACATCATAGAAGGTGTGACCATACAGGAAAAGGTAGATCCTGTAACTGGAAAGTCCAGCAAGGTGGTCATCCAATACAAGGCTGCAGAATACAGGCCGAGGATCTCTATAAAGGATGATCGTGGCCGGACCAAAAAACTCATCAAGACCAAAGGGGATGCACGTTATCTGCTTCCAGTGGGGGCCATCATCACGGTGAACGAGGGAGATATGGTGCAGCCAGGTCAGGTGCTGGCAAAGATACCCAGGGAGACCACCAAGACCAAGGACATAACAGGTGGTCTGCCAAGGGTGGCAGAACTTTTTGAAGTGAGAAAGCCCAAGGAATATGCGATAATTTCAGAGATCGACGGGGTTGTCTCCTTTGGAAAGGACATAAAGAATAAGCGCAGGATCGTTATCACCCCTGAATTCGGCGAGCCTCGAGAGTATCTTGTCCCCAGGGGTAAACATATAAACGTACATGAGGGCGATTATGTGCGTGCAGGTGAGCCCCTTATGGATGGTGTGATCAATCCCCATGACCTCTTGCGGGTCAAGGGTGAGAAGGAGTTGGCCCGTTATCTTGTCAACGAGATCCAGGAGGTCTACAGGCTTCAAGGAGTAAAGATCAATGACAAGCATATAGAGATCATTGTTCGCCAGATGCTCAAGCGGGTCAAGATAACAGGTGTAGGAGACAGCAATTTCATGCTGGGCGAACAGGTGGAAAGGCATCGGTTCGAGGAGGAGAACGAACGTATCCTCGCCAAGGGTGGGGAGCCTGCAACTGCTGAGCCCATGCTTCTGGGGATAACCCGTGCTTCTCTTACTACGGATAGCTTCATCTCGGCTGCGTCCTTCCAGGAGACGACCAAGGTACTGACAGATGCCTCCATAGCGGGTAAGGTGGATTATCTAAGGGGCCTGAAAGAAAATGTGATAATGGGACGTCTGATCCCTGCTGGTACAGGTCGGGTATTCTATGAACAGAAGGAAAAAAGGCGCATGGAAAGGCAGGCTGTCTGATGTTAAAACTAAAGCTATCCACTGAACGGGGCAGGGCTGATGTCCAGGGCAGAGCCAGGAAATTAGAGGTGCCCCAAGAGGCCATGCCAATAGTGAAAAGGCTCATGGCCAAGTATCAGCTTGATTTTGAATGTGTAAATGTCTTGGGTAGGACGTTTTATTTCCTTCATGTGTCGGATCTAACCCCTCTGCTGACAGGAGATGTGTTTAAGAATGCCCCAGACTTCCCCTTTTGGGTAAAGATATGGGAGGCATCCTTGGTGTTGGCAGAATTTGTGGCCAAGATGCCTCCAGATCCAACCAAGAGATTACTTGAGGTGGGGGCAGGTTTAGCAGTGCCAGGCATGGTTGCCAGTTCATTCGGGCACGATGTCACTGTGACCGATTACGAGGATGAAATCCTTGATTTTGCCAGGGCATCTGCCATTATCAACAATTGTCCTGATCTTAAGTGTTCTCCATTGGATTGGTTTGAACCCTCTGATCTTGGAAAATTCG
The DNA here is from genome assembly GCA_026986785.1 of Deltaproteobacteria bacterium. Lineage (GTDB taxonomy): Bacteria > Desulfobacterota > Dissulfuribacteria > Dissulfuribacterales > QOAL01 > QOAL01. The sequence goes on from JALSNW010000035.1 coordinate 12,568, forward strand.
ATATCATATTGGCCTCTGAGGTGCTTTTTCACAAGAGGTTTTTCCAGCCCTTGTTGGATGTGTTGAATGAGTATCTGGCGCCAGGAGGTGTGATTTATATGTCACACGAGGCAGATAGGGAGACCCTCCTGCCCTTTTTCAGGATGTGTGAAGATCAATTCCGGATAGCCATGCAGAAAAGGCACTTCAAAAGGGGAGACAAGGAACTGGATATCCTGTTGACGCGGCTTACAAGGATAACCCACTGAGGACCCCTTTTTCTCCAGGCAATTCTTTTGATCATTTCTCCTCGTCTATTTGCTCCCTTTGGCCTGATTGCACTTATATGGCTACCTCTTCCCCTCCTGAGCAGCTAAAAGATGTTCCTGTAAGCTGTCAGAGATATATAGTAGCTTGAAAAGCCGCGAGGGGGCTTTCGTTTTCACTGAATCCGCTGTGTGCTCAAGGCATTGGAATATCCAAGTATCCATGCACCCTTGATGTCTCTGGCCTCTTCAGCAAACTTGCGAGCTGCATAATCTGGGTTAAAATGGCTGAAATCATTGGGTGGATGGAGGAAAATCATGAAAATGCCTTCCAGGTATGGACAATTGCCACCTATTGTGAGAATAGGTCTTTGGTTCGTTATAGCCTTGGCCTTTTATTCCCTCGTCGGTTTCTTGGCAGTTCCTGCCCTTACAAGGTATCTATTGCAGGCCAAGTTGCCTTCTATATTGCATAGACAGGTCGTGGTCCAAAAGGTCTATTTCAATCCATTTACGCTGGACATGAGGTTGGAGGGGCTTGCCATTGGGAAACAGGGCAGTCCAAGACAGTTTGTCACTACGAAAGAGCTGGAGGTTAATCTCCAGGCCATATCTGTCATAAAGCAGGCCTTGGTAATGTCCACCATAAGGGTCGTAAGACCACAGATCTATATCAGTCTCGATAAAAAGGGCAGGTTCAATTTCCAGGATATTCTAAACAGTGGGAATGAGAAAAAGAAAGAGGCAGGAGATGAAGGACGGTTTCTCTTTTCCCTGAATAACATAGAGATAGTCAACGGGTCTGTATTCTTTGAGGACAGACTCAAAGGGGTTAGTCATAAGATGGAAGATATCAAGATAGGTATCCCCTTTATCTCTAATCTCAAGACCAAGATAAGGATATATACAAAACCTTATTTTTCTGCCGTGATCAACGGTTCTGCCGTGGAATTCAAGGCAGAGACAAGGCCCTTTGCCAAGGATCATTCTACGAGGCTTCGTATAAAGCTGACAGATGTAAGCCTGGCCCATTATCTGGCCTATCTTACCGAATTCATCAACTTCAAGATAGATTCTGGTAGTCTTGCCACCGATCTGGACTTGGCCTTTGATGTAACAGAAGATGGATCCCAATCCATAAAGTTAGATGGGAACATGACAGTAGCTTCATTGGCCCTGTCCCAGGCTGGCAGGCCGTTTTTCAGGGTAAAGGCCTTGGGATTTAAGTTGAGACCATCCAATCTTTTCAAGAAAGAGATCCTGTTTTCAGATATCTTGGTGGAAAGACCTCAACTTGAGGTGGTAAGACACAAAAATGGTTCTTTGAACCTGGAACACCTTGTAAAGACCAGCAGGGAGGCGGCAAACGATGGTTCTACCCCTTCCAAGGGCCGGGACAAGACCCTGCCCCTTGACCTCAGGGTAGAAAGGGCCAGGGTCAAGGCTGGAAGGATACATTTCAGGGATCTTGCAGCAGGAAATGGCACCTATGAGGCCACCTTGGAGCCAATAGATCTTCTCATAAAGGATCTTGGAACCCTTGACAAGGAACCTGCCAGGCTTGAGCTTGCACTGTCTACAGCACGCGGGGAGAGATTTTTGGCAAAGGGGGAGGTTGATTTCAATCCCATTGGTGTCGATCTGGCTCTAAAACTCGATAGGCTTTTCATTCCAAGTTATAGGCCCTATTACGGCGGTCTTATAAATGGCGACGTTAAAGACGGTGTTGCCAATGTCTCTCTGAGTCTGCATCTCGATTCCACTGAGCCCACAGGCCCTTTTGTGACTATTTCCGATCTCGCCGTAGAGGTGTCCAAGTTGACTCTTGGGGACAAGTCAGTAAAGACTCCTCCTTTGATCAACATCCCAAAGATTGTGTTGACTGGCGCAGAGGTGGATCTGTCCCAAAAGGATGTCCATATTTCCTCCATTTTGGTAGAAGGCCTGGAGACACAAGTAGTCATTGATAGGCATGGACAGGTGAACCTTTCCAAGATGGTCAAGGAAGTGGATCGACCATCTGAAAAGGATGATGTAAAAGATGAAACAGGAGGCTCCTTCCATTTCGCCCTGGACAAGTTTGCCTTGAAGGGGGCCAAGTGTTTCTTCAAAGATTTCTCTGGGGGCCAGCCTGTCGAATTACTCATATCTGGCATGGATGCCAGTATCGCCCATTTGGTAAATAGCCCGGGGAAGAGGGCCTCTTTTGACATCTCGTCCACCGTCGGCAGGAAAGGCAGGCTGAAGGTAATTGGCAGTACCGATTTTGAAATCAAGGACTTAGAGGCATCTGTCAGTATTGACAGACTCGGAGTGAGACAGTTTCAGGGCTATGTGTCCAGGTTTTCAAATGCCATTCTCTACAAGGGCAGACTCTATGCAAAGGCCGAGCTAAAGCTTGTCTCCTCTGGGGATAGAGGTCTAAAGGTGTCTGCACGTGGTAGCAGTTCTCTTACTGGGGTATCCATCCTTGATCCTGTGACCAAACGTTCGGTATTTCAATGGAAAAACATAGAGGCAAGGGATTTTCTGTTTGAAAATGAGCCATTCAAGCTCCACATAAAAAAGGTGATCTTGGATAGGGTGGCTGCAGATGTATTCTTTGACAAAGAGGGGAGGCTGAACCTTCTTGCCCTTAAAAAGAAAGAGCCGACCCAAAAGGGTAAGAACATCTCGGCTGAGGTCCCTGCATCTCGAAAGTCAAAGGGTGTCAATGCCAATCCCGACATAAGTATAAAGCTCGTGGCGTTCAAGGATTGTGCCCTCGAGATCAAGGACTTCAGTGTAAGCCCTCCATTTGTCAGGTCCATAAGCAGGTTGAACGGCCAGATCAAGTCTCTTTCCAGCCGTCCAGACATGCGGGCACAGATAGATCTGAGAGCACTTGCCGACAACAGTGCCAACATGGAGTTAAAAGGCCTCATCAATCCCCTTGCAAGGCCTTTGTTCGTGGATGTATGGCTCAGGGCAGGTGGTATAGGGATGACGAGATTCAGCCCTTATACCGCCAAGTTTCTCGGGTATGTAATCGACAAGGGCAAGCTTACATCAAAGGTGCATCTTGTTGTCCAGGGGGATCAGATCAAGGTGGACGACAAGGTCTTCCTGGACCAGTTCGACTTTGGCCACTCTGTGGAGAGCAAGGATGCAGTGAGTCTGCCTGTAAAGTTGGCTATTGCCCTTCTCAAGGACAGACAGGGGCATATAAATCTGGATATTCCTGTGAGGGGTAGTATGGATGATCCAGAATTTAGCATTGGCAGGGCCATAATGAGGGTCATAATAAACATCTTCATAAAGGCTGCCACATCTCCCTTCTCCCTCCTTTCCGCCATAGCAGGAAGTGGGGAGGACCTCCAGCAGGTAGAGTTTGTCCCTGGAACGAGCAGGCTCGATGAGAAGGCGAAAAAGAAGCTTTCCACGCTCGCAAAGGCCCTAAAGGACAGGCCAGCCCTCAAGGTTGAACTCACTGGTTATTATGATCCAAAAGCCGATCCCAAGGCCCTTGCCGATCTCAGGTTCTTGAGACTTCTCAGAAAGGAGAAGATGAAGGACCTGGATGACGAGGATAGGGAAAAGATAAAGTCTGTAGACGATGTGGAGATAGGAAAAGAAGAGTTTAAAAAATATCTGACCAAGGCTTACAAGGAGGCCCCTTTTGATAAACCCAAGATGTTCATAGGGCTGCTCAAGAAACAGCCACCAGAGGTCATGGAAAAGATGTTGCGTGATCATATCAAGGTAACCGAGGGAGATCTGGAGAATCTTGCTCTGGCCAGGAGCCAGGCAGTGCAAGATTATCTGAAGGGCGTGGGGGGCATAGAAAACAGCAGGATCTTCATCACGTCCCCAATGCGTTTCGATGGTAAAGGGAGTGGCTTTGGCTCAGTGGTGAGACTCTCTCTGAAATGATCGCATCTGTATCATGAAAAATGCTATTTTGTTGTCTTTCTTGACTTTTACTCCAGGGATTGATATCGAGCGTAGAGATCTTTCAAGGCAAGGCAAAAGATCATTCCAATGATACAAGGAGCAGATAAGAAGGATTTATGCAAGAGATCAAAAGTGAGCAGGAATTAAAGGAGATACAGCTTGAAGGGCTGAAGTGGACGGTAAGACATGCCTATGAGAATAGTCCTTTTTACAAGAGGCATTTTGACAGGGCGGGTGTGGGCCCTGACGATATAAAAGGCATCGAAGACCTGAAAAAGTTACCGTTTACAGAGGCGGATCATCTAAGGGATGGTTACCCTTTCCCCCTTCTCAGTGTGCCCTTGGAGAAAGTGGTGAGGATCCATTCTTCATCTGGCACGACTGGCAAGAGGAAGATCCTCGCCTATACCAAGAAGGACATCCAGGACTGGACAGACTTTTTTGCAAGGGCTTTTCACATGGCTGGCATAGGGCCGGAAGACAGGGTTCAGATAGCCGTAGGCTATGGCCTTTGGACTGCCGGGGCTGGATTCCAGGCAGGCTGCGAGGAAGTAGGCGCCATGGCCATACCAGTGGGCCCAGGTAACTTGGAGCTCCAGTGCAAGTTCCTCCAAGACATGGCCTCCACATGTCTTTGTTGTACCTCCAGCATGGCCCTTCTCCTTGGAGAGGAGATAAATCGCAGAGGCTTGAGGGACAAGATAAACATCCATACGATCATCCAGGGATCTGAAAGGTGTAGTGACTCCATGAGGAAGGCCATATTGGAACACTTTGGTGCAAGACACCTATTCGATATCACAGGATTGACAGAGCTCTATGGTCCTGGTCCTGGTATAGATTGTAAGGAGCATGAGGGCATCCATTATTGGGCAGACTATTACATACTCGAGATCCTGGACCCAGATACATTGGAACCAGTGGAAGATGGTCAGATTGGTGAGATGGTAGTGACGACCCTGAGGAAAGAGGCTAGCCCTCTCATACGTTATAGGACAAGGGATCTTACGCGAAGGATATCAGGCCCCTGTCCATGTGGAAGTATATTCCCAAGACATGACAGGATCCTTGGTCGTAGTGACGACATGATAATCTTCAGGGGTGTGAATATATATCCTGGACAGATAGATGAGATCCTTTCAGATATAGAGGGCATTTCCAGCGAATATCATGTCTTGCTCGAGCGCCGTGATGGCAAGGATTTCATGATGGTCAAGGTGGAGCGAGACAGTGCCGGGGACCAGGCCTGGGATGACGATATACAGCGGCAGATAGAAAAGGAGATAAAGAGCCAGATCATGGTCTCCGCTGAGATCCAGATTGTGGATTATGGGGCACTGCCACGGTCTGAGAGAAAGTCAAAGAGGATATATGACCAGAGATAAAAATAGATGTCCCCATTCTTGTCCATAATGTATAACTGTATATCGATCTTGAATCAGAACCGTTCATTGTATGGATGAACTGAAATTGAGAGGAGGCAAAAGGATTATGAAGAACAGGATCTCGACAGCTATGTTGGTGACAATGGCTATTTCAGCCCTTGCTCTCTTTTCTGGGAGTGCAACCGCCCAGAAGATTGTACTTACATATGCGAATTTTCCACCCGCATCCACATTCCCTTGTGTGCAAATGGAGAAATGGAAGACCGAGGTCGAACTCAGAAGTGCAGGCGAGGTTGAGGTGAAGACGTTCCCTGGTTCCACCCTCCTCGGGGCCAAGAACATGATGGACGGGGTGGAAAGCGGGGTCGCAGACATAGGTGTGGTGGTATTTGCTTATCAGCCAGGCCGTTTCCCCTTGTTGGAAGGTGTGGATCTGCCCATCGGTTTTCCCGGTTCCAAGGTGGCCAATGCTGTGCTTTTCGATCTGTACGAGAAATATCAGCCAAAGAGCCTTTCAAAGGTCAAGGTACTGGCCCTTTTTACTGCCCCGCCAGCAGATATAATGTCTAAAAAGCCCATTAGAGATCTGGCAGACCTCAAGGGCTATGAACTAAGATGCACGGGGGCTGGCGTCAAGCCCCTAAAGTTATTGGGTGCCGTGCCAGTGGCAATGCCCATGTCTGAAACCCCTGAGGCCTTGCAGAAAGGGATCGTCAAGGGGATCTTTTCATCCCTCGATATATTAAAGGATTTCAACTTTGCCGAATCCTGCCGCTATGCCACCATTTGCCATATGCAGACAACATCTTTCGCTGTTGTCATGAACATGAAGAAATGGAATAGTCTGCCCCAGAAGGTCAAGAAGATCATGAACGACCTTGCCAGGGAACACTCCCTTTGGACAGGTGAATATATTGATCGCCATGTCAAGGAGTCCACCAATTGGGCAAAGAAAAAATACGGCGAGGAGATTATAGTCCTGGACAGCTCTGAATACCAACTTTGGCACAAAAAGGTGGAACCCATAAAGGATGAGTGGCTTGCAAAGGCTAAGGCAAAAGGCCTGCCTGCTGATGCCTTCCTGAAGGATCTTTTCAGTCTCAAGGCCAAGTATGAAAGAGAGTTTTCATCGAATTAGATGATGCATCGAGGGCCTGAATACATTGACAGGCCCTCTTTCTCGTCGTGAGTAGAATAAATATCATATTCCTTTCAGTTGCTTGTATAATACTGCTCATGGGTCTCCTTGTTGCCGTGATCAACATGATCCTAAGGCCCTTCGGCCATCCCTTGACCGGTTCCTTTGAACTGATGGGTTATGGCAGTGCAATTATAACAGCCCTTGGTCTTGGTTTTAGCCAGGAGAAGAAGAGTCATATCGCCGTTGATATATTGTTCAAGAAGTTTCCATCTGGCCTGAAGAAGTGGCTAAATATCGTTGGTCTTTTGTTGTGCACCATCTTTTTCTCTGCAGTAGCTGTGAGGCTCTTTCTCTTTGCCTTGGACCTCAAGGCCAATGGAGAGCTTTCAGAGACCCTCATGGTGCCCTTTTATCCAGTGACTATGATAGTGAGCTTGGGGTTTGTGGTGCTCACCCTGAACCTGATCCACGATATCTTCGCGCTTGTGAACTCAAGGGGTAGAAAGGGCTGATTCAACCTTGATGGACCCAGTCACAATAGGCATCTGTGGAATAGTCTGTCTCATTCTCGTACTTTTTTTGTTCAACATGCCAGTGGGATTTGCAATGGCCCTTGTGGGGTTTACAGGCTTTTCTCTCGTGGTGAGTCCTGAGGCAGCCCTGACCTCTGTGAGTACAGAGATATGGCATATATTTTCTTCGTATGGTCTGGCTGTCATCCCCTTTTTCATCTTCATGGGCAATATTTGTTTCCAGGCTGGGGTCAGTGAGAGGATCTATAGAACGGCACATACATGGTTTGGGCAGGTGCGGGGAGGCATTGCGATGGCTACCGTCATGGCCTGTGCAGGCTTTGCCTCGATTTGTGGGTCAAATGCAGCCACTGCTGCCACAATGAGCTCTGTAGCCCTGCCAGAGATGGAAAGACTTGGTTACCACAAGGCCTTGAGCTCTGGTTGTGTTGCAAGTGGGGCAACATTGGGTGTAGTCATCCCCCCTAGCGTTGTATTGATAGTAATAGGTCTCTATACTGGGGAATCCATTGCAAAGCTCTTTTTTGCATCAATAATCCCTGGCATTTTTCTCTCAGTGCTCCTCATGGTCACCGTGGGGATTGTATGCTTCCTGCGGCCTGAGTGGGGGCCAGCAGGGCCTAAAACCACTCTCAAGGAAAAGATAAAAAGCCTTCCTGGTTCCATAGAGATGGTGCTCCTCTTTCTCCTTGTCATGTCGGGTCTCTATATGGGATGGTTTACTCCTACTGAAGCAGGGGCAGCAGGGAGTTTTTTTGCACTCATCATAGCGGCTATTGGAAAGGGTCTTGATTTTTCAGGTCTCAAGACAGCCCTGGAAGATACGGTGAAGACCTCTGCCATGATCATAATGATCGTGGCGGGTGCTGTGATATTTGGAAAGTTCATGACCATTACCAGGATACCCTTCGAGGCGGCCGGTTTTGTGGCAGGTCTCAGTGTGCCCCGGGGGCTTATCCTTGCCCTCATGCTTGTAATCTTCATAGTGGGTGGGGCTATTATGGATGCCTTGGGCCTATTGATGATTACCATCCCCATCTTTTTCCCTGTGGCAGAGGGCCTTGGGTACGATCTAATCTGGTTTTCCATACTCATAACCATCATAACCACCCTTGGGGCCATTACCCCACCAGTGGGCATAAATACCTTCGTGGTTGCAGGTACTGCCAAGGATATCCCCCTTGAGACAGTATTCAAGGGGGTTACATACTTCCTGCCCGCCTTTTTGATCTGTATAATATTACTGTTGCTATTCCCCGAAATGGCATTGTATCTGCCATCTCTGTCTGGTTAGCCAGGGCCTCTTCATGTCTGGTCTCCAAACACTTTTTTCGAGATCTCAAAGGGGCATGCCCAAAAGTACAATCGTCTTCTTGGGTTTTACATGGATAGTTTTTTGTCTGGATTAATTGTCTGAAAGGCAATATCCTATATCTTATCATCGATAAAGGGAGGTTAAGCCTATGGGACCCCAAAAATTGTCTTTAGTAACACTCGTCGTGTCTTTTTTATTACTGTGTTGGTCATCACCTGGATGGGCAAAGCCATCTAAATGTGAAGAGTGTCATGTCAAGCTCAACCCTGGCCTTGTCAAGGATTTTAACCGGGGCAAGATGGCCAAGGAACTAACTTGTGAGGCATGTCACGGCAATAGACATATGAGCGCCAACGACGTGGACAAGGTGGAATTGCCCACGATTTCGACCTGCAAGAAATGCCATGAAAAGCAGACAGAACAATACATGAGCGGAAAACATGCCTTGGGTCTGTTGCCAGTCACTGCATTCCCCGATTTTGCTCACAAACAGCCCGAGGCCTTCATTGCAGGACAGAAGGGATGTAATGGTTGCCACAACCTGGGCATTACAGATGAAGGAGCCAGGCATAATGCATTCAGGAAATACTACAAGTATGGCATGGATTGTCAGAATTGCCATACTCGCCATGCCTTCTCAAAGGCAGAGGCCCTGCGTCCAGAGGCCTGTAACTCTTGTCATACTGGTTTTGATCACGCCCAGTGGGAGATGTGGCAGCATTCCAAGCATGGGGCGGCCTATCAAGCCGATCCAGCAACCCATCGTGGCCCTACCTGCCAGGATTGCCACATGGAAAACGGTAACCATCGTGTCATGACTGCATGGGGTTTCCTGGCCCTTCGTCTGCCAGAGACAGACAAGGAATGGATGGGTTATCGGACTACCATCCTTCAGGCACTCGGCGTGTTGGATGCAAAGGGGAAGCCTACAGCCAGGCTCGAGGTTGTCAAGGCTGCCAATATGGCCCGGCTGGACAAGAAGAGCTGGGATGACGAGCGTGCCCGTATGGAGGCAATATGTGAGAAGTGTCATTCAGCCACCTTCTCCAAGGAAAACCTGAAAAATGCTGACCTCATGATCAAGGCATCGGACAAGTTACTGGCAGAGGGCATAAATATCGTCAAGTCTCTCTATGAAGACGGCATTATCAAAAAGGGTACCAATGCCTTCACTTATCCATATCCAGACCTGTTGACCTTTTATGAGGTGGATACACCAATTGAAGAGGTCCTTTATGAGATGTTCATGGATTACCGGATGAAAACCTACCAGGCAGCCTTTCACATCATGCCCGATTATACTACATGGTATGGTCTGGCCAAGATGAAGAAATCCATAGTGGATATGAAGGAGATGGCCAAACAGATGCGCCTGAATGCAAAAAAATAGTAGATCTCTGAAGAATCAGGCCGGTCATTTGGGTCTTGAAGAAGAGCGAGGCGTGGGGTTGAGAAGTCAGTCCCGCGCCTTTTTGTTTTTTGAAATACGAAGCCTGACCCTAGCGGACAATAGCCAATCTTGGCATGAGGCCGACTTGCAAAAGACACGACATCGTTTCTCATTTGGTCTGTTGGGGACGACAGGTTGGCTCTCTTTTTGATTTGCCGTATTTTCAAAGAGAATGTTTTTATTGACAATGCGTTGTTTCTTTATAGTATATAAACAAATATTTATAGGCTGATATTATCCTTTTGTCCAAGAAGTGGAAATGGGGAAAAATGTTCTATCATAGATGATGTCAGGGAAACGAGTAGAGGACAACAAGGTATTCCTTTCAACGATGGCTGGTATTTTCAAGGCTCTTGGGGATCCCAACAGGCTTCGGATAGTATTGTGTCTTTTGGATTCGCAAGACTCTGATCTTACTGTCTCAGAGATTGTGGAAAGGCTTGGGATATCACAGCCACTTACCTCACACCACCTAAGAGAACTTCGTCATGCCTGTATCGTTCGTCCTGAGCGCAGAGGGCCTTTTATTCATTATAGGATTTCTTCCCGCAGTATTATAGGGATATTGAAGGAAGCAGCGATGTTCATGGAAAACTGTAGCAGGGCGGATGAAATGTCCAGCATCATGGCGCTCAAGGTCTTACAAATAAAGTTATAGTATTTCGGAGGGTCTTTCATGTCTGAAATTCGAGAGTTGATGAGCAAGATGACTCTGGAAGAGAGCAAGAAGCTCCTGCTCTATCTTGCCCATGAGATCTTTTCTGTTTTGGACCAGGACGAAAAGAGAGAATTTGTCTTGGAAATGGTTGATAGGACAGGGAAGGACAAGATAGGCAGTATGGTACAGTTGTGAATTGCAAAGTGTATGGATGAAGGTATCGATCCACAGAATATGTGTAGACATCTTTATGGGGCAATGGGTATTTTGCGCGAGCTTTCCAGCCATGCCTCAGAAGAGCTCTTGGTTATCTTTCATGAGTGGCTTGAAGAGGTCGAAAATGAATGCGCTGAGATATGGGAAAAAGAGCCTGGATGTTCTGTAAAACGTATGGCAAGGCTATTGGGCATACCTGCCCAAGGGGCGGCCTTTATCATGGAAAGAATAAAAGCAGGAGAGGAATAGAACATGCAAATCGTCGTGATCATCTGTCAAGACAACCCTGAGATAATCTGGAACTGTTTCAGGCTCGCCAACTTGATGCTCGAAGGCATGGACGAAGTGACAATCTTCTTGAATGGACCTTCTGTAAGGTATCAATCCCTGGATTCAAAACATTTCCCCATCAAGCACCTGTCCAAGGTCTTTACCCTTTCTGAGGGCAGATTGTTCGCCTGAGGCAAGTGCCTGGATCTCCACGGTGTGGAGCAAGGACAGCACCAAAGGGCGACCCAGAAGGTACTGTATGAGCTTATAAAAGAAAGCGACACGGTCTTGACCTTTTGAAAGGCATATTATCCATGAAAAAGTCCATGTTTATACTGATTGTTTTTTTCTGTTTCGTAAGTGCCCAGGCTTTGGGTATGGAGGTCTATAAAAATGAAAATCTTGCCCTCAAGTCAGGCTTCTGGGGGCAGGTTTGGTATCAGACAATCAGTGATGGACGAGATACGAATGGGGATGGGAGACAGGATTCGGGCATATATGATACATTGATACGTCGTGCATATTTTTATGCCAGGGCTGACATTTTTAGGAAGATCGTCGTATTCGCACATCTGGCTGGAGATCGAATAGGTCAGGATTATATGAAAAGACGTCCCAGCCTTGGGCTTGGGGCCAATCTCGTGCTTCGGGATGGCTGGATCGCCTTGGATCCCTGGGGTGGCATTTTCAAGATACAAGTAGGGCGGATGTACGTACCCCTGACTAGGAACTATGGCACGACCTCCACTAAGACCCTGCTCAATTTAGATCTGAACTGGAGTCAGGGAGGTTTAAGGGGTGGCATATTCTATCCCAGCAAGGTGGGAAGGGACGATGGGATATGTCTCTGGGGCAATATCCTTGAAAAGAGGTTGCAATACCGTTTGATGGTAGGCCGAGGTATCTACGATGATGACGTTAATCCTGACGACCATCCCCGTTTTGCAGGAAGGCTCAGTTGGGCCTTTATGGAACCAGAAACCGGCTGGTTCAACCAAGGTACCTATCTTGGCAAGAAACACATCCTTACCATTGGAATAGGAGCTGACTTCCAGGGGGATCTTCATATCATCTCTCCACAAAGAAAGCAGGACTATTCGGCATATACTTTTGATATCCATTGGGATCGACCTCTCAATACAGGCCTGGGGGCAGTTACAGTAGAGGCTGCTTTTGTTCATGTGAACAATGAACCAAACAGACTGGCCTTTACCCATCTCACCAAGGCGTCAGACGTATCCATTTATTCCCTGAAGGGTGGATATCTTTTGCCCTGGGAGCCTCATTTGGGAAAGATTCAGCCAAATTTTCATTATGAAAGGATCGACCCTGAAGATGGAGGGGCTACAAACATTTTTGGTGGTGGAATCAATTACTTCTTGAAGGGCCATGCCAATAAGCTGTCGTTTGATCTCACCTCTGTAGACCAAACAGATGCGACACCAGGGGCTGTGCAGGACCATCTGCTTTTCACCATGCAGCTTGCTTTGGGATTTTGAGCCTTGATCGTACATGGTTTTTTTCCAAATTTCTAACAATATCAGATAAACAACCCCGTGAAGTTTTTGTTCTCTTTGATAGGCCTCCTGCCTTGACGCTCCATTAGGGAATACATAGCGTATCTTAGGTATTTGAAACGACCTGGATTGCTCGATCCGATCCCCCCTTTCCTGGCACTTTTACCCCACGGGCCTGAAAGAGGTAGATAGACCTGGCACCAGGTACGTCGCTTCCCTCTTGGGGGCACAGTTGAATAGAGTTGATTGAGAAGGAGAAAAATTATGAAACGGATCGCTATCAATGGCCTTGGGCGGATAGGAAGGCTGGTATTGAGACATTATATGGATATGCAGCCCGATTCATTCGAGATAGTAGCTGCAAACGATTTGGTGCCTACAGAAGATATCGCCTATCTCATAAGATACGATTCTGTCCATGGCAAGGCCAGCTATCCCATTGGTCATGGAGATGATTACGTGCAGCTTGGTGAAAAGAAGATCAGGATCTTTTCTGAAAAGGATCCCGCCAACCTTCCATGGAAGGACCTGGGGATTGATGTAGTCATAGAGTCTACTGGCAGATTCACAAAAAGGGAGCTTGCAGCCAAACACTTGGATGCTGGGGCCAAGAGGGTGATCATAAGTGCTCCATCCAAGGATGCCGACTTTATGGTGGTCCTTGGGGTCAACCAGGATAGATTTGATCCTGACAGACATTTCATAATTTCCAATGCCTCCTGTACAACCAATTCCCTGGCACCTGCCTTAAAGGTGCTATGTGACAATTTCGGGGTGGAAAATGCACTCGTAACTACTATACATGCCTATACTGCAACTCAAGGCCTGGTTGATCGCCCAGCAAAAAAACGGATCAGGGGTAGGGCCGCTGCAGTCTCCCTCATTCCCACTACCACTGGAAGCGACATAGCAACCACCAGGGTTCTTCCCGAGCTGGAAGGTAGGCTCAGGGCATTGGCTGTAAGGGTGCCGATACCAGATGGTGCCCTGACCGATATAAGTGCCATAGTCAAAACCAGTATTACCGAGGAGACGGTAAATCAGGCCTTCAAAGAGGCATCACAAGGGTCTCTCAAGGGGATATTGGGCTATTCAGAGGAGGACCTTGTCTCCATCGATATCATAAACGATACGCATTCTGGCATAGTACATGCCCTTTCCACCAGGGTCATACAGTCGAATGCTGTAAAGGTACAGGTATGGTATGACAACGAATACGGTTATTCCAGACGTCTGTTGGACTTGATGGATGCCCTTCCTATCTGAGCACTAATGGGCCTTGGATATATACATTGTATCTAAGGTGGACCAAGAGAGACAAAAAAGGAGAAGCCATGAAGATAATGGTCTTTAGTGCCCGTTCCTATGACAGGGAATTTCTTGAAAGGGCAAACAACCAGGGTCTTTGTTCATTTCATTTTACAGAAGCAGAACTCAAGCCAGATTCAGTAGTCATGGCAAAGGGGTTTGACGCAGTGTGTTGCTTCGTGAATGATGATTTGGGTGCCAAGGTCTTGGAGAGATTGGCCTCTTATGGGATCAGATTGATACTCCTTAGATGTACTGGATTCAACAATGTGGACCTGGAGATGGCAGAACGTCTCGGTATCACGGTCATGCGTGTGGCAAAGTACTCCCCCTATTCTGTTGCTGAGTTTGCAGTAGGGCTCATGCTGACCCTGAATCGCAAGATACATAGGGCCTACAACAGGGTGAAAGAAGAAAATTTTCTCCTGGATGGGCTCATGGGCTTTGATATGCATGGCAAGACCGCAGGTGTACTTGGCACTGGCAAGATAGGTACTGTGGTGACCAAGATCCTATCCCATGGGTTTGGGATGAAGGTGCTCGCCTATGATGTTGTTGAAAATCCCAATATAAAGGCATGTGGTGGGGCCTATGTGTCCTTGGACGAGCTGTTGGCACTTTCAGACATTGTGACATTACATCTCCCCCTGACTCCCGATACTTATCACCTCATCAACAAGGAAAGGCTGTCCATGATGAAAAGGGGGGCCCTGCTCATAAATACCAGCAGAGGCGCCATCGTTGATACACCTGCACTAATAGAGAGCCTGAAATCAAGGCATCTTGGAGGTGCAGGTCTCGATGTATACGAGGAAGAAGGAGACATCTTCTATAAAAACCTGTCTGAGCAGATCATAGATGATGAGGTGTTCTTGCTACTTTTGACCTTTCCAAATGTGGTTGTGACAGGCCATCAAGCATACTTTACCAAGGAGGCCTTGACGCATATTGCAGAGACGACCATGAAAAATATCCATGACTTCATGAAGGGAGAGGCAAACGAAAATCTCCTGGTGGCAAGCAAGGTCATAAGACATCTGGTTGATGCAGAAAAGAAGGGACAACATAAACATTGACTCCTGCTGTCCCAAAAGGCAAAAAACTATATCATGTAGGGATCATGCCGACAAAGGCTGAATTTGGCAAAACCCCATAGCCTTCTTGACCTTTTTGTAACAGGTTGGTAAAACTTATCTCAAAGAACTGATTGGGCGGAAAGCAGAGAAGGGGAAGTACATTGAAGGTCTTAAGCCTCTCCATTTTAACCGGGAAAGATATATGGCGATGGTGGGCCTTTTGTGTAGACAGCAGTCCACCCTTCTGAAATCATAGGTTGACAGTAAAAGACAGAAAGGCCGTGGACATTGTAGGTTGTGTCACACGGCCTTTTTTTATTTTACAAAAAGCGCACCTATTTCCTTATTTTTACTTGAAAGCGAAGATGATCCTCAACAATGGGCTGCCTCTAAAAATTAGAGATTTTGTTGGACAACAAGGCGCATGAGAAAAATGACCGGAGACATGTTAGTGATATTTCAACGGTTATTTTTTTGAATGCAATACAGTTTATTGAAAGCTCGATCTTTAGAGGTAATCAATAGCTATATTAGCTGGGAGAAACGAATTTATGGTCAGTCCCGACCTTGCAACTTATGAAATGCTATACAACGATCACGATGTGGTCCCCGTATTCAGAGAAATGTCTGTGGATTATGATACACCTGTCTCTCTTTTCGACAAGGTGGCATCTGGAGACTATGCCTTCTTGCTGGAGAGCCTGGAGGGGGGCGAAAGGTGGGGCCGATACAGCTTCATAGGCTTTCGTCCCTTTCTTCTGGTCAAGATCAGGGGGAGGAAAATCTTTTTGGAGGACAGGGACGGCAGTAGGGTTCAGGAGGTGGGAAATCCCCTGGATTTCTTGCATGGGCTGATGAAACAGTTCAAGATGGCGGATATTCAGGGGTTGCCGCGTTTTTCAGGTGGTGCAGTAGGATATCTTGGTTATGATATGGTGAGATTCGTGGAAAGGCTGCCAGATCTTCTTCCAGATACGACGGGCTTTCACGACTCGGTTTTCATGTTTCCAGAGGTGCTTCTTTGTGTTGACAACCTCAAGCAGTCTTTGAAGATCATCGTCAACACACTATCCGATCCTCAGAGATCGCCCAAGGATGTCTATGACAAGGCCTGCTCCATCATAGAAGGGGTCATCAGGAAGATCCGAAGAGGCATTGATTATCCTGAGCCTGAGATGGGCAATATTTCCCACACCAGGCTGGAGCCAGAAGTACCCAAGGAACGCTTCGAAGAGATTGTAGAAAGGGCCAAGGAATATATCAGGGCTGGTGATATAATACAGGTGGTCCTTTCCCAACGCTTTTCCGGCCGTTCCAAGATCCCACCCTTTGAGCTATACAGATCTGTCAGACGCATAAATCCATCTCCATATCTGTATTATCTAAAGCTTGGTGACGAGGTCCTGGTTGGTTCTTCTCCAGAGATTCTTGTCAGATTGACAGGCGAGGAGATAGAGCTTCGACCCATTGCAGGGACCCGGCCAAGGGGCAAGACAAAGCAAGAAGACTCGGACCTTGAAAGGGAGCTCCTAAGGGATCCCAAGGAAAAGGCAGAACATGTGATGCTTGTGGATCTTGGGCGAAATGACGTGGGCAGAGTAGCCGAGATGGGTAGCGTGAAAGTGAAAGATTTTATGGTCATTGAGCGATATTCCCATGTCATGCATATTGTCAGCAGTGTCACAGGGCGTCTCAAAAAGGGCCTTGACATGTTCGACGTGTTCAAGGCCTGTTTCCCGGCAGGTACGGTGTCTGGCGCGCCAAAGATCAGGGCAATGGAGATAATAGAGGAACTCGAACATGCCAGAAGGGGGCCTTATGCCGGTGCTGTGGGATATCTTGGTTTTTCAGGCAGTATGGATCTTGCCATCGCCATTAGGACCCTCTGTCAAAAGGCAGATATGCTCTATCTGCAGGCAGGTGCTGGTATAGTTGCCGATTCGGTCCCTGAGAATGAGTGGACCGAGACCTTGAATAAGGGAAGGGCATTGATGCGTGCCATAGAAGATGTTCAGACCAGGAGTTGAGCAGGATAGAATTCATGATACTCTTAATTGATAATTACGATTCCTTTACCTACAATCTGGTACAAGCCCTTGGAGAATTGGGTGCAGAGACAAAGGTGATACGAAACGATGAGATGGGGCTCCAGGCAGTCAAACGCCTCAATCCCACCAGGCTGCTCATCTCACCAGGGCCATGTACTCCCAATGAGGCCGGAATCAGTGTAGATGCCATAAGGGCCTTTGCTGGCAAGATCCCAATACTTGGGGTCTGTTTGGGGCACCAATCAATAGGTGTGGCATTCGGGGCACAGGTTGTGAGGGCCAAGAGGCTCATGCATGGCAAGACTTCCATGATAAGGCACGATTCAAAAGGGATTTTCAAAGGCCTTCCCAATCCTTTTGAGGCCATGAGGTATCATTCCCTCATAGTGGATGAGGCCTCCTTGCCAGAGTGTCTCGAGGCAAGTGCCTGGTCTGAGAAGGATGAGCTCATGGGTATGAGGCACAGGCAATTTTTCGTGGAAGGGGTACAGTTTCATCCAGAGTCGATCCTGACCCCAGAGGGTAAGAATCTTTTGAAAAATTTTTTAGAGGAAGGTAACAGATCATGACCGGGCCAGTCGGCAGCAAGATCGTCCAGGCATTGAAAAATGTGGTAGATGGCAAGGACCTTAGCCGGGGCTCAATGCAAGAAGTGATGGATGAGATCATGGAGGGTAAGGCCACCGATGCCCAGATCGGGGCATTCCTGACTGCCCTGCGCATGAAAGGTGAGACCGTGGAGGAGATCTCTGGTGCTGCCCATGTCATGAGGCAAAAGGCCACAAGGATAAGCCCTATATTGGCCTCTGGTGAACCCCTACTCGACATCGTAGGTACGGGAGGAGATCAGGCTGGAACCTTCAATATTTCTACTACAGCGGCATTCGTGGTGGCTGGGGCAGGGGCCAAGGTGGCCAAGCATGGCAACCGTTCCGTTTCTTCGAGGTCTGGAAGCGCTGATCTTCTGGAACAGCTTGGTGTCAAGTTGGACGTGGCCCCTGAACTCGTTTCAATCTGTATAGAAAAGATAGGGCTTGGATTCTTGTTCGCCCCAAGGCTCCATCCTGCCATGAAAAATGTCATTGGCCCCAGGCGACAGATGGGTATTAGGACAGTGTTCAATGTCCTTGGTCCCTTGACCAACCCTGCTGGTGCAGAGATAGAGCTGCTCGGTGTATTCACCAAGGGGCTTTGTCCTGTTATGGCAGAGGTCATGGCAGAACTCGGGGCAAGGAGGGCATGGGTCGTACATGGCCACGGTGGTCTCGACGAACTTTCTCTTTCAGGGCCATCTGTGGTATCCAGTCTGGATGGAGGCCGCATTGAGACATTCGAGGTAGGCCCTTCGGACTTTGGGCTACCCGAGGCCCCACTTTCAGAGATTGCTGGTGGTGGGCCTGAAGAGAATGCCCAGATCACAAGGGCTATATTGCAAGGTGAAAGAGGGCCAAGGCGTGATATGGTTGTACTCAATGCCAGTGCAGCCATCTTCTTGGCTGGCAAGGCAGACAATCTGAAAAAGGCGGCGGAGGTGGCCATTGAGAGCATAGATTCTGGACGTGCCCTCGAAGTTTTGGATCAGCTTGTGGAATTTACGAATAGAGGGCATGTGTAGTCAGTAAGGTAAAAACTATTTTCTGTGTTTTGTGCGAGGGTGATATGACAATCCTGGATAAGATAGTGGAAAAGAAACGCTCGGAGATCGAAGCCCTCAAAAAAACAGGCATTTTGGAGCCTCCTGGTGAACCCGCTCCAAGACGCGGTTTCAAGGAGGCCTTGATCACCCGTCCTGGTGTTTCCATCATTGCAGAGGCCAAGAAGGCATCCCCGTCAAAAGGGCTTCTTTGTCCAGAATTCGATCCTGTGGCCATTGCCAGGGATTACGAGGAGGCTGGAGCCAGGGCTATTTCTGTCCTTACAGACGAGCATTTTTTTCAAGGCAGCTTGCAATATCTCTTCGAGGTGCGGTACAACATTTCTCTTCCGGTCCTTAGAAAGGATTTTATCCTGGATCATATCCAGGTGGAGGAAGCGGATAAATGGGGTGCAGATGCGATACTGTTGATTGTGGCCGTCTTGGAACAGGACAGGCTTTCTGATCTCCTCGAAGACGCGAGGGCCCGTGGCATGGATGTGCTCGTGGAGATACACGACGAATACGAGGCAGAAAGGGCACTATCTGTTGAGGCGGATCTCATCGGCATAAATAATAGAAATTTAAAAGATTTTTCTGTCTCTATTGATACCACGCTCAGGCTGAGACAGATAATACCTGCAGCTATTCCTGTGGTAAGTGAAAGCGGCATAAGGGGACGCAAGGATATAGAAATACTTGTTGCCAACGATGTTGAGGCTGTTTTGATCGGAGAAACTCTGGTGACTGCCCAGGACAGGAAGGCAAAACTGCAGGAATTCTTGACCGAACAGGCCGGGTGAGCAGAATGGATTTTCAAGACCAAGACAACCATCCTAAAATGGTTAGGATAAAGATATGTGGATTTACCGATCCAGAGCAGGCATGTCTGGCTTGTGAAGCCGGTGCCGATGCCATAGGCTTCGTGTTTGCACCCAAGAGCCCACGTCTTATCTCAAAGGAAGATGCAAGGCAGATAATCAAGAAGTTGCCCCCTTTAATCCAAACCGTAGGGGTATTTGTGGATGAATCGGCTGATACCATAAGGCAGGTATTGAACTTTTGTGGACTGGATCTCGTCCAGTTTCATGGAAGCGAACCCCCTGGTTTTTGCAAACTTTTTGCTCCAAGGGCCATAAAGGCATTGAGGGTTAAGAACGAGACGGTATTGGATGAGATCTCTGATTATCGTGGGACAGTAAGGGGCATTCTCCTCGATGCCTGGTCCAGAAAGGCTCAGGGTGGGACTGGAAAGGTCTTCGACTGGGAGATTGCAAGACAGGCAGTCCTTTCTGCAGATATGCCCGTCATCCTTGCGGGAGGTCTAAGTGTTGACAATGCATCAGAGGCAGTGCGTCTCGTCAGACCCTGGGGGGTGGACGTGAGTTCCGGGGTTGAGTCAAGCCCTGGAGTAAAGGACATAGAAAAGGTGAGACGGTTTGTCAATACCGTCAGGATAGGGGTTTTTGACCTATACGGAAAACAGGAGAGTCTTTAAAGGGGGTATTCATTGAAAAGACAGACGAAGAATTTGAAAGCCAGTAATCCAGACAGGCATGGCCATTTTGGGATCTTTGGTGGCAGGTTTGTCCCAGAGACCTTGATGCCAGCCATCTTGGAGCTTCAGAAGGCATATAGCAAGGCAAGGAGGGACAGTTCCTTCAAGGGGCAGTTTCAGCAGATCCTGAAAGACTATGTGGGAAGACCAACGCCCCTTTATGAGGCCAAGAGGCTTTCAGATGCCCTTGGCGGTGGGTTCAGGGTCTTTCTCAAACGAGAAGACCTTACTCATACAGGTGCCCACAAGATCAACAATACTATTGGTCAGATACTTCTTGCGAAGAGGATGGGCAAACGTCGAATAATAGCAGAGACAGGCGCAGGCCAGCATGGAGTGGCCACAGCCACTGCTGCAGCCCTTATGGGCCTCCAATGCGAGGTGTACATGGGCAGAAAGGATACTGTCAGGCAGGCAATGAACGTCTTTCGCATGGAGTTGACAGGTGCCAAGGTTATTCCAGTGGATTCTGGCACAAAGACCTTGAAGGATGCAATAAACGAGGCCATAAGGGACTGGGTGGCAAATGTCTCGGATACCCACTACATAATAGGTTCTGTCGTCGGGCCTCATCCGTATCCTGTTATGGTTAGGGATTTCCAGAGCGTGATAGGCAAGGAGGCCAAGGCCCAGCTCAAGAAGGTGACAGGAGGTCTGCCAGACGTGGTAGTTGCATGCGTTGGTGGTGGCAGCAATGCAATGGGTATCTTCTATCCATTCTCCACCGAGCCTTCGGTCAGGCTTGTGGGGGTCGAAGCGGCAGGAAAAGGTACGGATACCGAGTATCATTCTGCCACACTTACCTGTGGCGATCCGGGGGTACTCCATGGAACCATGAGTTACCTGCTCCAAGACAAGTGGGGCCAGATAAAAGGGGCCCATTCCGTGGCACCTGGACTCGATTATCCTGGTGTAGGTCCTGAACACAGCTATTTCAAGGACTCAGGCCGGGCTGAATACCATACGATTGACGATAAGGAGGCCCTCGAAGGTTTTCAACTGCTTTCCGAGACAGAGGGGATCATCCCTGCCCTTGAGAGTGCTCATGCCATTGCCTGGCTCAAGAGGTTAGTGGGCAAGATCAGGAAGGGGAGCATAGTATTGGTGAATCTTTCAGGTCGGGGGGACAAGGACGTGGAAGTAGTAAGGGAGATCTTCATGGGAGGCACTACCGTATGAATCGCATAGAGAAGGTATTCAAGAAGCTCGAAAAACGAGGTGAAACAGCCCTTATTCCATTTATCACAGCAGGTGATCCCTCCATAGAGGTCACCAAGGGCCTGGTTCTGGAGATGGCCAAAAGAGGTGCAGATATAATAGAATTGGGGCTTGCCTTTTCTGATCCCCTGGCAGATGGGCCCACCATCCAAGCTGCAAGTTTCAGGGCATTGGAGGCAGGCATGAACACAGAAAAATATTTTTCATTGGTGGCCTCCATCCGCAAAGAATCCGATATACCCCTTGTGCTTATGGGGTATTACAACCCGGTTCTCAGATATGGTCTTGAGGCCTTTGCAAGGGATGCGGCAGAGGCAGGCATAGACGGTACAATCATTCCAGATTTACCCCTGGAGGAGGCTGGGCCCTGGATCAAGGCCTGTAATACATATTCTCTGTCAAATATCCTCCTCGTGGCACCCAACACGCCCCAGGAGCGCATCAAAAAGATAGTAAGGGCATCCAAGGGGTTTATCTATTATGTCTCGGTACTGGGGATAACCGGTGCCAGGACAAGCCTGCCCCCTCAGGTGGCCGAGGGGCTTGAAAAGGTCAAGTCGTTTACAAGAAAGCCCGTGGCTGTAGGTTTTGGGATTTCAAGGCCTGACCAGGTAAAGGCCCTCTCCAGTAGCTCTGATGGCATTATAGTCGGCAGTGCAATAGTAAGGCTGGTAGAAAAGGAGTTCTCTGGGAAGGACGACCCTGGTGGGCCTAAATCGTATCAACGTATTGGGGACTTTGTAGAGTCTCTCAAAAAGGCTACTGTTTAGAGGAGGAATTTGTCCTTTCATAGAGCCCTAAAGATTGTTTTTGATAGGACCCCTGAGGATACGATTGATCTTTTTCAGGTCTTTCCAAGCCTTAGGCGTTTTTTCGAGAGGCGAAGGCTCCATGCGGTAATTCGTACCTTTGGGGATCTTGTTTTTACGTTTATTATCTTGGCAGGGCTTTTTGGCCCGCAAGACCCGGCGAGGAATTGCACGCTTTATCTTTCCTGGGGGCTTTGGTGGCCTACTATAGTCCTTAGTTGGTTTTTTGTTGGCAGGATGTGGTGTGGTTTTTGTCCCTTCCCTGGTATAGGGCGAATCGTCCAGAAGCTTGGCCTTTGCCTCCACAAGCCCATTCCAGGTTTCATAAAGAGAAACGGTCCCTATATCTCTGTTTTCTTGTTGGCGATCATTATATGGCTCGAGGAATCGACAGGCATAAAAGAATCCCCCAGGGGCACGGCCCTTTTGATCCTTTCCATAATGGCAGGTGCCACCTTGATGGCTGTCTTTTACCCCAAACAGGCCTGGTGCCGTTATCTGTGCCCTATGGGAAGACTTCTCGGGGTCGGCGCCACCCTATCCATAATGGAATTTCGCCCCAACCTCGAAAAGTGCCGGACATGCAAGACATTCGCCTGTAAAAGAGGAGTGGAGGGAAAGGGAGGTTGCCCTGTATATCTTGGGGCATTCAATGTGAAAAACAATCTGGATTGTCTCATCTGTGGTCACTGTCTAAGCCTTTGTGACAAGGGCTCTCCAATGTTGAATCTCAGGAGCCCTTTCAAGGAATTGCTTTTGAACAAGGGGAGGTTCGTCACATGTTCCTTCATCATCCCCTTCTTGATGGGCTCTCAACTTGTTCGTTTTCTTGAAAGTAGCAACTATTCCCTGGTGTTGAAGCAGGGTCTGAGTAGCCTGAATACCATGGTGACCTATTCAGGGCTCCTCGTAATAGCCTTTTTTTATATCCTGACAATAATAAAGGTAGGTGCTAAGTTTTTTGGCCAGACAGAAGATGAGTTGTTTGGTAAATTTTCTCCCATGGTGCCCATATTGATTCCAATGGCATTCAGCGGAGAGTTGGCCTATAGGCTGGATTATGCCATTAGTGGCGCCCCTGAGTTTTTCCCTGTGCTTGGGAGGCAGTTTGGTCTGGATTCACTTCTGCATTGGACATTTGGTTTGCCATCATGGATTCTCGAGGTGATGAATATATCTTTGATAGCCAGTGCAGTTGCTGCCTGTTGTTATTTGCTGTACAGGTTTGTGAAGGACGAATTTGAAGAAGGCTTGATACCTTGGTGGCGGAGCCTGCTGGTAGCATGCCTGATCCTTATCACAGGCGCATCGTATATCTTCTTCATGGCGAATATGTGATAGAAAAAGGAGTGAAGAACATGGAAATTTTCGAGACCTCGATTCCTGAGCTGGAGCTCATCAATAGGGGTAAGGTCAGGGATCTATATAGCATTGATGATCTTATCCTCATGATTGCTACAGACAGGCTTTCTGCATTTGATGTCGTGTTCCCGGATCCAATCCCGGACAAGGGCAGGGTCTTGGCACAACTTTCCATATTTTGGTTCAGGATGCTGGAGGACCTGGTGCCAAATCACATCGTTGAGACAGATGTGGATAAATTTCCTCCAGTGCTGAAAAAGCACAGGCAGATTCTGAAAGACAGAAGCATGCTGGTCAAACGGGCAAGGCCCTTGGCAATAGAGTGCATTGTGCGTGGCTATATCACGGGTTCGGGTTGGAAGGATTACCTCAAGACTGGAAGTGTATGCGGTATACGCCTGCCCGAAGGCCTGAAAGAGTCCGACAAGCTTCCAGAGCCCATTTTTACTCCATCAACAAAGGCAGAGCTCGGCCTGCACGATGAAAATATCTCTCTTGATCAGGCGGCTGAAATAGTGGGAAAGGAGACTTTCGAAGAGGTATCCCAGCTCAGTCTCGAGATCTATAAACATGCGGCAGAATATGCCCTTTCCAAGGGAATTATAATCGCCGATACCAAATTCGAGTTTGGTTTCATCGATTCACGTCTTTGCCTGATCGATGAGGTATTAACGCCTGACTCTTCCAGATTTTGGCCCCTTGATTCCTACGAGCCTGGCAGGCCCCAGCAGAGTTTTGACAAACAGTTCGTTCGCGACTACCTGGAGTCTATAGACTGGGACAAGACCCCTCCTGCCCCTCATCTACCGCCGGATATCATCAAAAAGACTAGACAGAGGTATCTGGATGCATACAGACGGCTCACAGGCCAGGAACTCAAATGAGAAGGTACAAGCTCATGTCTATAAAGCCCAGTCAGAGACATGCCTTTTTTATGAGGCTTGGTCTCATCCTTATGGGGGTTTTTTGGTTGGTGTGCTGTTCTACACCACAAGTAGATGGCGCCCGAAGACAAAGGGTCTTTTGCAGGCATGTGATAGATGGAGACACTATAGTACTTTCTGATGGCAGAAAGGTGAGATATCTTGAGATCAATGCACCGGA
Source organism: Deltaproteobacteria bacterium (assembly GCA_026986785.1). GTDB lineage: Bacteria > Desulfobacterota > Dissulfuribacteria > Dissulfuribacterales > QOAL01 > QOAL01. The sequence goes on from JALSNW010000035.1 coordinate 37,347, forward strand.
AATCTCTCATAGAGACAGTCCAGGAGAGCCTTTTGGAAGACAGGCAGCCTATTTCAATAAAAAGCTCGTTGAGGGAAAGAGGATAGACATCCTCACTACTTCTAAGGATCACTATGATCAATACGGCCGGCTTTTGGCCCATGTGTTTTTGCCAAATGGAAAATTGGTCAGCGAAGAGCTCTTGAGAAAAGGCCTGGCCCACTGTTGTTTTTATCAGAGGCCGGACAGGTATGCCAGAAGGCTCTTGGCCGCACAGAGGTCTGCCATCATGGCCAGAAGGGGCATCTGGGGAATAAGACACCAAGACACGGAAAGATATTACATTGGCAACAAGAGATCACTTAAGTTCCACAGGCCTTGGTGTCCTCTTGGCCGGGATACGTCTGCCAAAAACAAGATTCTTTTTCAGACGAGGAAAGAGGCCTTCTTGAAAGGATATTGCCCATGCAAAAAATGTCGTCCCTGATAATAAAAGACCAGATTTTCCTAAAACACGATCCGGGCTTTGGCCATCCTGAATCACAGGAGAGATTGCGGGCTATTTATCATCGCCTGCAAAAGGGGGACCTGGAGAGCCTTATCGTGGAAAAGAGACCCAGACGGGCATCCAAGGAAGAAATCGCCTGGAATCACACTCCTGGCTATATAGACAGGATAGAGAGGACTGCCGGGGTGGATCATTTCCAGTTAGACCCCGATACCGCAACTTCAGCAGATTCGTGGGATGCGGCCTGTTTTGCCGTTGGTGCAGGTTTCGAGGCCCTGGACCATATTTACAGTGGGCAGTTCGATACTGCATTCGCCTTGATCAGGCCTCCTGGGCACCATGCTGAAAAAGATCATGCCATGGGTTTTTGTCTCTTCAACAACGTGGCTTTGGCAGCCCATTATGCAATAGAGAGACTGGGGGCAGAACGTGTACTCATAGTGGATTGGGACCTCCATCATGGAAATGGCACCCAGCACAGTTTTTATGACGACAACAGGGTACTCTATTTTTCAACCCATCAGTATCCATATTATCCTGGTACTGGTGCTGCCATGGAAACAGGTTCTGGTAAAGGGAAAGGATTTACTGTAAACGTTCCCCTATCACCAGGGGCAGGAGATCGGGAATATGCCTCTGTGTTCAACCTTCTTCTCAGGCCCGTGGCCCTTGAGTTCAAACCGGATGTTATGTTGGTATCGGCAGGTTTTGATATATATAAGGATGATCCCCTTGGAGGAATGAAGGTTACAGAGGCCGGTTTTGCATATCTGGCCCAGGCACTCCATGAAATGACTGCCCTTTGCAGGGCAAGAGGGCTGCTTTTTTGCCTGGAGGGTGGTTATAACCTAACTGGTCTAAGTGAAGGGGTGGCAGAAGTCATAAAGAGTTGCAGTGGGAAACTGGATGAAGATGAGAAGGAGATTTGTGAAATCCTTAAAGGTGTCGATAAGACATTCAAAGAATTGGATTATGCAATAGATATCCAGAAAGGGTTCTGGAAAGACCTCTGATCTGTCCTCATGGAGAAAAATTGTGGCTCGAACAGATTCGCTACAGGACCAATGCCAAGTGGAAGAAGAATGGAAAGACACCCTGAGGGATATTTGTGAAGTAGCCAGAAACTCCCTTCACAATCTGGTTTCTTCAGGCACTCCTCCCCTGCCAAGGTGTTATCAACAGGAATTTATCCTGGCGGCCGATATGCTCCAGAAAGAAGACATCCTCGAGATGGTACGGACCGATGAAGACAGGCAAGCCCACCGTTATCGTAAGGTTATCCTAAGGGCAAGAGACCGGATGACGGCTGCCAGAAATATCCTCTCTAATTTTGAAGAAGAGGCAAAGAGGAATATTGCTCACCTGGATCATCACCTGGGCTCCTTGAATGTCCGAAATGCCCGGGTACCCTACGAGGCGATCGAGGAGATCGAGGCAAGCGCCAAGGCCATCAGGGACAGCAGCCTCGGCTTTATGGAGAATATTTCCGGGGTCTTGGCCCAGATAGAAAGACAAGAGGGCCTGCTGGCGTCCCTGGCGCAAAAGGTCTATGAGGATCCGTTGACAGGTGCCCTCAATAGGAGGGCATGGGAGAGGGACCTGAAAGAGATCGTTTCTGGGCATGATGGGACAGGGGCTGCTCATTCCCCTATGGTGAGTATTGTAATAGCTGATCTCGATTTTTTTAAAAAGGTAAATGATTCCTATGGGCATCCAGTAGGTGATGCTGTCCTCAGGCAATTTGCCACCCTCCTGAAGGGCCATTTTGCTGGTATTGGTTCTGTTTATAGGTATGGGGGGGAAGAGTTCGGCATAATACTTCCCGGGATTTCTGGTAAGGATGCGGTTGAGAAATTGGAGGAATTCAGAAATAGCCTTCGAAAGGCCTTGTTTATTGCAAAGAAAGGCCAAGTGAAGATCAAGATATCAGCCTCTTATGGCGTGGCTCAATGGACAGCTCAACAGGGGATGGCTGAGGTGATTTCTAAGGCAGATCGAATGCTTTACAAGGCCAAAGAGGCTGGCAGGGACTGTGTCATGTTCGATCCGCTTTGATGGTTTCCCCTGTTGGGTAATATCTCTTTGAAAAGACCTCTCCGGTCAGTCTCGGATAGATTGTCACTCCATCTTCAAAAGTAAGGTCTTTGGGTACCTGGGTCTGCATGCCTACAAGGCTTATCTGGCCATCCTTGGTGCCAATGTTGGTGTTGGTCCCTATACTCACTCCGATGTCTGTTATGACCCGGTTGAGGCTGGCTCCAGTGCCTACCTGGGTGTCGAAAAAGAGGATAGAGTCTTTGACCTCTGCCCCCGTTCCCACATGCACTCCAGGAAACAAGATAGATCGTTCCACATGGCCATCGATCCTTACCCCATGATAGATCCTCGAATCTTGGATATGTGTATGTTCGTTCTCACTGCTGTCTATGATGGCAGGTCCCATGTCTCTGATGGCCTCGTGGTCCAGATTTGTTCTCACACACCAGTTTGAGAGTTCTATCCTCGGGTGTTCTCCAATGAGGTCCATGTTTGCTCGCCAATACTCGTCTATCGTGCGGCAGTATGCCCAATAACCTTTGAACTTGTATCCATATACCCTGTAGGCCTTCAGAAGGGCAGGGAATATGTCCCTGCCAAATTCGTGGGAATCAGCTTGGGCATTTTCTTCAAGGATTTCTTGAAGCACCTTGAAATTGAATAGATAAATGGTCATGGATGCCCATGAGGAAATGGGTCTTTCAGGTTTTTCTGCATATTCTATGAGTCTTCCACCTCTGGAATCGTCGTCAGCAATTTTTCCAAGGCCAAATCTGGAGGAACCAGGAAGTGGCACGTTCACAAAGGCGGCAGTCACATCTGCATTCATGTCGTGGTGGAAGTCTATGAGATCGTTGTAGTCCATGTTATAGACATGATCTCCAGATACGATCAACACATGGTCTGGCTGATGTGAGGATATGAAATCGAGATTTTGATAGACTGCATCAGCTGTTCCTTTATACCAGTCAGAGGCGTGAAGGCCTTTGAAGGGAGGAAGTATGGTAATGCCCCTGTGTCTGCCGATCATGTCCCACGATACACCTGTTCCGATATGTTCCACAAGGGAGCTCGATCTGTATTGACTTAGGAGTCCTACCCTCTGGATGCCCGAAAACATCAGATTACTCAATGGAAAATCTATGAAGCGATAGAGACTCCCAAAGGGGACTGTGGATTTGGGTCTATAAAAGGTCAGGATGCCCAGTTCTCCCACCCTGCCTCCAGCCAATATCATAGCGATGGTTTTAGCCATAACTTCAATTATCCCAGATCAATCCAGATGTTTCATGAAGAGTTTAATGAGAAGCTTGGTGTCGAATTCGTGTGAGAATTTATCAGGTAGGTTTTTCAAGGGGATTTCAGCCCTGGCGCTCTGTTTATGGCCACCTGCTGGTCCATATTTCCCCAGAACCCTCTCTGCGAGCTTCCCTGCATTCTTCTTGTATCCGTCGCATCTGAAGACAACGACCAATTTTTCGCCAACCTGTCCAGATACGATCACCCAGCCTATGTCATGCACATGGGTGAGAAAGTCTGCTATTACCACCAGGATGTCCGGATTGCCTATCCTTCCAATGTGGACATATATCCTGTGTTTTCTCACCTTCAGATTCAAAAAGGCTGTCTTGAAGTATTTTAGTTCAGATCTCCTTATATCTGACTGCTCTATTTTATTGAGCCAGTATTGGTTTATACGTTTGAATAGATATTGAAAGCAGGACACATCATAGGTAGTGGCCTTTTTGGTAAAATTGTGTGTGTCCACCTTGATCCCATAGAACAGGGCAGTAGCAAGGGCTGCTGCAGGCTTGATGCGTGCAGATTTCAAATATTCACTCATCATGGTGCATACAGCTCCATATTCCTCTCTGACATCGATGAAATCGGCATACCAGCCCTCGGTCAGGGGGTGATGATCAATGACCACATTGAATTGCAGGTGGGCAAATTCTTTGCGATGGGGTGGCTGGGAGTCTATCAGGATGAATTTTGAATAATCCTCTTTCTTTGTGCCCCTGAGGGGCTGCATTGGGATCTTGAGAATATTTTTCATTGCAAGATTGTTGAGTCGCTTTATCTGGTTGGGATGTACTATGGTTATCTCACTGACACGGCGGCTCAAAAGCCTTTTTACAGCGAATGCCGAGGCCATGGAATCGGGATCAGCCACTATGACGATCAGTACTCTGTCTTCTCTCTTGAAAAGGCTGAGCAGATTCTTCAATCTCTCCTTATTGGAAAGTCTTTTGTTCTGCTTATAGGCCTGAAGTACAGAAGACGCTTCTGATTCTGAGTTTTGGGATTTATTCATAAAGATGGCTGCACCTCTTTAATCATAAGGATAATTTGGCTTTCATTTGCCAGTCAAGAAGTTTTTTGTGGTGTCTTTGGTAGGGGAGAATAAGAAGCCAGTTTCTTGCAGGGCCACTAAGACAACGGCCTTTGGTCAATGTGAAAGGGGCCTTGAGGCCCCTTGTGGTTTCAGTTTGGTAGCGGGGGGAGGATTTGAACCTCCGACCTTCGGGTTATGAGCCCGACGAGCTACCAGGCTGCTCCACCCCGCACCGGAATGTGTTAAACTAAATAATCACCATGGCTGCGTTTGTCAATAACTGTAACAGGGTTATATTGGCATTCTTCATCCTTGCGATATGGAAAGGGGGGCTTCCTGAGGTATGTCTAAAATGCCAGCATGTTCTCCAGCAGATTCAGCCACCATTGTGGTCTTGGCAGGGGGGGAAAGTAGCAGGTTTGGAACCAACAAGGCCCTTGTGCCATGGAACAAAAGGGGCACCATCTTGGACAATGTCATAGAAAAGGCCTTGAAGGCATATCCGGATGTAGCTCTTTCGGTCAAGAGGGCAGGAGACTATCCTGACAAACATCTCAAAAAATTTCCAGATGTGGTAAGGGGGAAAGGCCCTCTTGGTGGACTTTATTCGGCATTCTTACAGGCAGAGGCCGATTGGATGATGATCCTGGCCTGTGACATGCCTTTAATAGACTCGTCTCTATTGAGGTATATGCTGGGTATAAGGACATGGGCACCTGTTATCATTCCCTTTTGCAGGGGTAGATTTGAACCATTACATGCTATTTATCACAGATCTCTCTTGCCAATAGTGGAATATCTCATTGAAACTGAAAGGCTCAGAATGAAGCAATTGCTGGACCTGGTGCCAAAGAGATTGGTGTTGGAAGATGAGATAGAGGGTAAGTCAGATTGCCTAAGATGTTTTTGCAATATAAATACGGTTTCAGACTTGGAAGAATTTATCCATGGGACCGGTCTTGAAAAAAATACCGATTCTTAAATACTAAAGTTGCCTGCTATACCGTAGTGGAATAGACTATCCTTTTACACTCTGTTTACAGGCAGAAATACATGAGGAAAAAGAGAGAACATGGGACTTAAACATATAGAAGAGAGGATAGACAAGGCCCTCAAAAAAGGCAAGGCAGGTAGTCCTATACAGCCTGTCAGACTTGAAAGGGACAGTACTTTCAATTTCAGGTGTTATCCTGGTGTCAGTTGCTTCACCAAATGCTGTAGGAACATGAATATCATCCTTACCCCTTATGACATAGTGAGGATGAAACACCGTCTTGGTCTTACTTCTGATCTTTTTCTCAGGCTTTATACAGAACCTGAACTGCTTGGAATAACGAGGGTACCAGTTGCCAGGCTCAAGATGTTGGAAGACGAGGGGGGCAGGTGTCCTTTCGTCACCAAGGATGGTTGTCAGATATACACGGATAGGCCGGTGTGCTGTCGTTATTATCCTATAGGGTTGGCCAGTCTCCGTCAGGCTGAAAAGTATTCTGGTGAAGAGGAAGAGTTCTTTTTCCTTGTGAAAGAAGATCACTGCAAAGGGTTCGAAGAGGATACGGAATGGACAGTTGATTCATGGAGACAGGATCAGGAGTCAGACCTCTACGACCGGATGAATCGGGACTGGATGGAACTTCTTCTCAGGAAAAAATCCTTTGGTGAAGAGACAGAGATGCCGGAGAGGGCCAAAGAGCTCTTCTTCATGGTCTCTACCAACATGGAGAGGTTTAGGAGCTTTGTATTCGAGAGCAGATTCCTGGATACATACATAGTTGACTCCAAGCTTCTCAGAAAGATACTCGAAGACGATGTAGCACTCATGCAATTTGGGTTCGAGTATCTAAAGGTGGCAATATTCGGTGCAGATTCTGACATGGTGAAGTTGAGAGAGGACATCTTGGATGCCACTGTAAGAAAGATCATAAAAAGGAGAAAAAAGCGTCGTCGTAGGCTCCAGCGTCTGGCCAAGGGGCGTAAATAAGTGGTCTAATAGTGGAAATTATCTGCCAGGATCTATCTTTTTCATACCCAGAAGGAGATCATGCCCTATTTACCGGCCTGAATTTTTCCATCTCGGGGGGCGGTTTTTTTTCCTTTTTTGGCCTGTCTGGTTCTGGCAAAAGCACCTTGGCCAGGCTTATTGGCGGACTGCTTCAACCTGATTCAGGCCAGATAAAAAAGGATGGGGTCGTCAATGGCCTTCTTTCATACAATACAGAGCGGCTTCCTGGGTGGATGACTGTGGAGGAGCATCTGAAAAAGGTGGTATGTCCAGGACGAGAGCTCCTTCTCGATGAGCTTATTACCCGTTTTGGTCTCAGGGATTTCATAGAACACAAGTTTACCAGGCTCTCCATGGGGCAGAAAAACAGGGCGAATCTCGTGAGATACCTTGTACAGGATTTCGATCTTCTAATAGCAGACGAGGTCTTGGCCAATGTGGACGAGCCTTCGAGAAACAGCATATTGGCCTTCATAAAGAGGCGTTTTCCCAGCAAGACCTTTATCTACATTTCACACAATGCCAATGAGGTCGCCCTGTTCTCAAAATTGATTTTCGTCTTGCCCCAGGCAGGGCCAAATGGCATAAGTTCATTGGTAGTCATCTCTGGCCTCGATGCCTTTGGGCCTGAAGAGACAGATCATTCCATCGTTGGAGACAAGATCCTGGAGATACTCAGGGCCTCTTCCCAGGGGCATTGGTAAAAGGGCAATGAGGCTTTTGCAGTTTTTAGTCATTTTTTTGACAGGGATGTTGATCCTCATGTCAGTGAAGTATCTGGCTGGGCTGTCGGACTACCTAATCCCACCACCCAATGAGATAGTAGTCCTGATCACCAGAAAAAGCGGGGATTTTTTGTTCCCGGCAATAAATACCACCCTTGTAGCAGTGGCTGGTCATTTTCTGGCAATATTGGTTGCTGCAGCCGTAGCCTTCCTGGCACGGACTGGTTCAAGGTTTGCCAACATGGTAAGGACTGCTGCATACAATCTCCAGGCATATCCAGTTGTTGCCATAGCCCCCATCGTCTTCATCTTTTTAGGCGACGGTCTTGCCTCAAGACTACTGATCGCCTCTCTCATTTGTTATTTCCCTCTATTATTGAGCTTTCTTGGCATATTTTCCGATCCGGTAACAGATGTAGAGCATTTTTTTTATCAGACAGGTCGGCTTGATTCCCTTACGGAGTTGGCCATAAGGACCTTTGAAAACCTCGACAAGATTATCACTGTTGTGGCAGGAAGTGCAACCTTGGCAATGGTGGGTACGATTGTTGCCGAATTTCTCGCTGCCACGAATGGCATAGGTTATGTCATAAGAAAATCCCTGTATCAGAACAATCTTGCAGTCATACTTGCGAGCCTTTTCTTCATAGGCCTGTGTTCATCCATGTATCTGATGGCAGTGGAGACAGCGGGGAAAATAGTTAAATCGAGGCTGTTGAGATAGAAGCCTGGATTGTTTCCCCAGAGCTATTCTATCCATTTCCCGATTCGGTCAAGGCGGGGTAAAAAACTCTCCGAGTCCCAGCTCCAATAGATTATAAATGCCTTTCCTCTGACATCCTTCAGGGGTACGAATCCCCAAAATCTACTGTCAAAGCTTTGATCCCTGTTATCTCCCATAACAAAGAGCTTCCCAGGTGGCACCTTTATGGGACCCATGTTGTCCCTTGGCTGGATATTGCCAGGGATGATATTGGGATCTGTATGTTGTACCCCAGGAGGCTCGTGAAACAGCTTGCCGTTTACATAGACCTTTTTGTTCACAATCTTGATAGTGTCTCCTCCTACCCCGATCACCCTTTTTATAAAGTCCTTGGATCTATCCAGGGGAAATATGAATACTATGACGTCTCCCCTGGCTGGTTTTCGTCCCGGGATCAATGTGGCCCTGTTTATTGGGTTTTTGACCCCATAAATGAACTTGTTTACAAGGATGTGATCGCCTATCAGGAGGGTTTGGATCATGGAGCCCGATGGTATCTTGAACGCCTGGATCACAAAAGTACGGATGAAAAGGGCAAAGATTAGGGCGATCAGGACAGCCTGGGCATATTCCTTGAAGAGGATCAATAATTTGTTGTCTGGATAGTTGTCTTGAAGTTTCATGGCAGCAATGTTAGTCCCAGTTAATAGAGGGTGCAATAACAAACGACAAAAGAAGATATTTCACTTACAATGGTAGCGTGAAAGAGAAAGAGGCGGTGTCAGAAAAATATCTATACCTTGAGGATGCTTAGGAATGCCTCCTGGGGTATCTCTACGGACCCCACCTGTTTCATCCGCTTTTTGCCCTCCTTTTGTTTCTCGAGGAGCTTCCTTTTCCTGGTGATATCCCCACCATAACACTTTGCAGTAACATCCTTGCGCAGGGGAGGGATCCTCTCCTTGGCGATTATCTTACTCCCGATTGCTGCCTGAATTACGACCTCGAAGAGTTGTCTGTGTATGATTTTCCTGAGCCTGGATACCAGATCCCTACCCCTGTAATATGCCTTGTCCTTGTGAACTATGACAGAGAGGGCATCCACAGGTTGTTTGTTGATGAGTATATCCATCTTGACAAGATTGGCTGGCCTGTAGTCGAGGAATTCGTAATCGATGGAGGCGTAGCCTCTCGTTATCGATTTGAGCCTATCGTAAAAATCAAGGACGATTTCATTGAAGGGAAGCTCGTATTTCAAAAGGACCCTTTCGGAAGTGAGATAGGTCATGTTTAGTTGCCTGCCACGTTTTTCATCACACAGGCCCATGACTGCACCTACAAAATTTTTGGGCACATATATCTCCATCTCCACAAACGGCTCCAGGATGCGCTGGATTTTGGCTTGTTCAGGCATTTGGGCAGGGTTGTGGATGGTTGATTGCTCCCCTGTCGTCAGTTCAATCCTATAGGCAACAGCCGGTGCAGTGCTGATGAGGGAGAGTTCGAACTCCCGCTCCAGGCGTTCCTGGACGATCTCCATGTGCAGGAGTCCCAAGAAGCCGCACCTGAAGCCAAAGCCCAGGGCGGCAGAACTTTCAGGTTCATAGGAAAATGCTGGATCATTTAGCCAGAGCTTTTCCACTGCCTCTTTTAATTGATCATACTGGCCTGGGTCTACAGGATAGAGTCCGCAAAAGACCATTGCCTTCACTGGTTTGAATCCAGGAAGAGGCTCCTTGGCTGGTCTCTTTTGTTCTGTGATGGTGTCTCCTATCCTGACGTCCCTGACATTTTTTATGCCTGCCACCAGGAATCCCACCTCTCCAGCATGGAGTTCTTCCACGTCAAGGATATCAGGGGTGAAGACCCCGATCCTCAGGGCTTCATACTTGCGTTCATCCGACATCATCTTGAGGGCCATGCCCTTTCTCAGCCTTCCTTCAACAATCCGTACAAGCACTATTACCCCTTGATATGGATCAAACCAGGAGTCGAAGACCAGGGCTCGGAGAGGTTTTTCTGGTGTGCCCTTTGGTGGAGGGATCTTCTTTATTATTGCCTCGAGAACCTCTTTGGTGCCCACACCCTCCTTGGCACTGGCAAGTACTGCATCCGATGTATCCAGGCCTATTATGTCCTCTATCTCTTGGGCGACCCGGTCGGGATCGGCACTGGGAAGGTCTATTTTGTTGAGTACAGGGATGATCTCGAGGTCGTTCTCCATGGCAAGATATACATTTGCCAGGGTCTGGGCCTCTACCCCCTGGGTAGAATCCACCACGAGCAGTGCCCCATCACAGGCTGCCAGGCTTCTTGACACCTCATAGGAAAAATCTACATGGCCGGGGGTGTCGATGAGATTCAAGAGATATTTCTGCCCATCCTCGGCCTTATAGGTAATGCGGACGGTTTGTGCCTTGATGGTGATGCCACGTTCTCGTTCCAGATCCATCTGGTCCAAGAATTGCTTTTTCATTTGTCTTGAATTCACACTACCAGTGTATTCCAGGATGCGATCGGCCAGAGTGGATTTGCCATGGTCTATATGGGCGATTATGGAGAAATTTCTTATACGGTCTTTTTCTATAGTCATGGGTGATAAATTACAGTGAAAATTTTTTTGTCGCCATTGTTCAATGATATCTATGGCTACTTGGATGATCTGTGGAAAAACACAACCTATAAGGGAAGAAAATCCCCAAGGGATTTTTTCAGGTACGAATCCAGTAATCATACAATTCAATTTTTTTTAAACAAGTCTTTTTAATTTGCCTTAAGAAAATCGTATTTGAAACCGAATAAAAGAGTAGTCGTTGAAAAAGGGGAGCTGGAATCTGGAAACAATTTGAAATGAATATGAAAAATTTTAAAATAACAAGCCTGTTCAAGAAAAAAGAAAAGCCCACACTTGGTATAGATGTTGGCTCACATACAATAAAACTTGCCGAATTTTCAGGCTCTGGCAGTTCCAGGACTCTCAGGAGGGTGGGCAGGGCCCTACTGCCGCCTGGTGTCATCGTAGATGGTTCAATAAAGGACCATGATACGGTGGAAAGTGTACTCAGGAGCCTCATCTCAAATTGCCAACCCAAGGTGAAAAGGGTCTCGACCTCCATCTCAGGTTATTCAGTCATAGTCAAGCGTATACGTGTCCCATATCTCACCGAAAAGGATATAGAAGAAAATCTCTTGGTAGAGGCCGAGAAGTTCGTCCCATTCGAGATCGATGACGTATATATCGATTTCAGTATGCTGAAACAGGACGAAGATGAGGCAGAAGGATCGGATATATTTTTGGTCGCAGCCAAGAAGGAGATTGTAGATGCATATGCTGGCCTGTTAGAGGCGATAGGCTTGACCCCAGCAGTAATTGACGTTGATGCCTTTACCCTGGTCAACGCCTTTGAAATGGCCTTCGGGGATGTTTCTGAGACAGCGGTTTTGATAGATATTGGGGCGAGCAAGACAAATCTAAATGTAATCCAAAATGGAATGCCTGTTTTTGCCAGGGATATGGCAATAGGGGGGGAGCAGCTTACAGAGGCCATACAGGAAGCTACCGGCCTCAATAGAGACGATGCAGAGGCTGCGAAAATATCGGGAACCAAGGACAAGATCCTCGCAGAAGAGATTAGGCAGGTGGTTGTTGAGATGGTGGATCTCTGGCTGGAGGAGATAAAAAAGGCCATCAATTTTTTCAAGGCCAATGCAAAGCCTGAACAATTTCCCACACATGTGTTTCTAAGTGGAGGCTGCGCACTGCTTACCGATTTAGAGAAGCAATTTTCGAAACGTTTGGGCATAGAGGCCAATAAGCTCAATCCATTCTCCAGCATTGGGCACGTCAAGGAGATAGACGCAGCCTATTTAGACGCTGTTTCACCACAAATGGCCATAGCCAGCGGCCTGGCGATGAGGAGTGCAGAATAGTGATTGCCATAAACCTTTTACCAGTAAGGGAATGGAAAAAGAAAGAGGCTGTCAGACAGCAGATATCGATATTTCTCCTGTCCATCGTGTTGCTTGTCTGCCTGCTGTTTGCCGTGGGCTTTGGTATCCAGGGAAAGATCTCTGCCCAGAGAGCAGAGCTAAAAAGGTTAGAGGCCCAGAAGGCAAGACTCGCTTATGTAAACGACAAGATTAAACAGGTCCAGGAGAAGAACAAGGAAATAGAGACCAAATTCAAGGCCATAGAAAAACTTCAAGAAGGGCGGACCAGGACAGTGAAGGTGCTCGATGAAGTAGTCAGCTCCCTGCCAATTGATCGTCTCTGGCTTACCAAGCTCGATCTCAAGGGAAAAAAACTACTGCTTTCTGGTATAGCCTTGGATAATCATACCGTTGCTTTGTTCATGCGTCGACTTCAGTCGGCCTCTATCTTCAAAAAAGTCAGGTTGGGTACCACCCATCGCAAGAAGGTACAGGGCCATAATCTCATGGAATTTGACCTTGATGTGCTGATTGCTGGGTCATGAGCACAATTAACGAATGGATGAGTGAGCATATAACGTGAAGGTTAAAAGAACAAATTTCCGGATTCCACAGCAGTTGTTCGACACAGTGTACCGGATGCCCTTGTGGCAGAAGGCATTGGTGATAGTGGTTACTTGGACAGTGCCTCTTGTATTGTTCTGGTTCCTGTTTCTGTCTGCCAGAATTGGAGAGATAGATAGCATTTCCACAAAGATCCCCAAGCTCAAGCAGGAGATCGCTCTGTTGGAGATCAAGAGTAGGCAACTGCCCAAACTGGAGAAAGAATTGAAGGCCATGCAGGACATCCTCAAGCAGGCAATGAAGCTGCTTCCTGAAAAGGAAGACATCCCTTCTGTACTGACAGAGATATCCTCTCTTGGGAATGAGGCGCGTCTTGAATTCCAGGCCTTCAAGCCAGGCCCGGAGAAAAAGGAAAAGTTTTATGCCTCCATCCCAGTAACCCTTGAATTCAAAGGACCTTTCCACAACACTGTGGTCTTTTTCGACAGGGTCAGCCGTATGGCCCGCATTGTCCATATAAAGGATGTCTCCATGGGTAATGCTAAGGAGAGCTCCCAGATATGGAGTCAGGCCATGGACAAAGCCGGTACGGCGTCTTCTTCTGGCTCAGTTCAGTCCTCAGACAAGGGCTCTATAGAAAGTGGAGACGCTGGTGGCGAAACTGGAGGGGTTCAGAGGGGAAGTAACTGGATTATTCAAACAAAGTGTACTGCAGCAACATATCGTTTCCTGACTCCTGAGGAGCAGAAGGCGAACAAGAAAAAGAAGAAGAAATGATGAAGGATTTAATGGACAAATTCTACTCAATCTTAGGGCTTGCCAGAGAGGTAGCCCTTGCGCTCTTCATTCTATCGTTATGTTCTCCTGGCTTGTGGGATAGAGGGTGTATGGCAAAAAATGGTCCCCCAATAGTGAACCAAGCCCAGGCCAGTGCCAAAAAGATTGCGTTATTTCAGAAGAGGCTCAACAAGCTTCTTGCACCAGTAGTATATCGCTATAGTCCTGCTGGCAAGCCAGATCCATTCCGTCCCTTTTTCCGGACTGCCACTTCTGCCAGGAGGGTCCCGGCCAAGACGGCAAAGAAATCCAAAAAGGCCACCAAGTGCAGCACACCTCTAGAGTGTATGGACGTGGGACAGTTGACCCTGGTTGGGATAGTTCGAGAAGGCAATGGCCAAGCCATAGCCATGGCCCAAGACGCTTCTGGGATAGGTTATACCTTGAAACCGGGCATGAGGATTGGGTTTCAGAAGGGCAAGATAGTGGCGATAGAAAGAGAAAAGGTCATTGTAAGGGAACAGGTAGAGGACATAAAGGGTAAGTTACAGTATCGAGACAGGATTTTATATCTTCATCCGGAGGAAAGCGATGAAGCCGATTAGGAAAAGGTTCATGGATCTCCCAGCATTTTTGTTGATACTCTTTTTTGTATCCATAGGACTTCAGGCAAGCTGGGACTGTTCGGCAGCTGCGAAGGAAAAACTGGCCAGCTCGGACGTGAATTTCTGGCTAAAAGAACTGAAGAACAGGAAGCCTGTGGCCAGAAGAGCCTCAAAGGCGGAAAGGCTGGCCAGGACAGAATCCCAGGCCACTGGGATTGACGGGGTGTCGGGCAAGGTTACTGCAAGATCAAAAAAGCTCAGGAATGAAAAGGCCAAGAAAGGCCCCAAAAAGATCAGTGTAGATTTCTATAAGGTTGATCTCCACAATGTGTTCCGGCTCCTTGGCCAGGTAAGTGGAAAGAATGTTGTGGTTGATGAAGGAGTCAAGGGCACCTTGACCCTCGCCTTGGACAATGTCCCCTGGACCTTTGTCTTAGAGGTGATAAAAAACCTGAAGGGCCTGGATAGTATTGAACGAAACAACACCATAATGATATATCCCAAGAAGAAGTCTATTCAGTGGGTCGGAGATAATGGGACAGGTGGTACCCTTGAGACACAACCAGCGGTTGTGGAGGTGACAGGAAGGACAACTTCGGGCGTCAGCAAGGCGAAGAGGCTGCTGATAGATAAGAAGAGAAAGTCTAAGACCCCTCTCAAGCATATCATCAAGGCAGAAAAATTGATCAAGAAGGCTGCCTCTCAGGAGAAACACGGCAATCTCATGGGGGCCTATGAAAATCTGAAAAAGGCAGCCAATCTTTGGCCTGACAATCAGGAACTGAATAGGAAGCTTGCAGCAATAGCACTTCAGCAAGATGATCCTCTTTCAGCTTTTAACTATGCAAAAGAGGCCCTCAAGATAGACAGTAGAGATGGAGAGGCTGCGGCTATTGCAGCCGTTGCCCTTGCACGCTTGGACAGGGTGAAGGATGCCCATGCATATTTTGAGATGGCCATATCGGAAAAGCCCTCGAGGGACATCCTCTGGAATTATGCCGTGTTCGCCTTTTCCCAAGGCGATTACAGACAGGCGTTGAGGCTTATCAATCGTCTTGAGGCAAACTATAAGGTCGATCCAGATATCATAATGCTGAAGGCGCAATGTTATGAGTATCTCGCCAAGACCCCACAGGCAATAACAGAATACAAGACTATTTTATCTGCAGGTCCCAGTGTGCCTGCCGATATGGTCAGTTTTGCCCAGTTGAGGCTCAAGGCCCTGACAGGCTCAGGGTATTCAGGTCAGTAAGGGAGGTAAAAATGGTATTTTTTAATAGATCTGGGCATAATAGGATCAGGTGCTGGCTTATTTTCATAGGTGTCATGTCCGGGCTTCTTATCCAGGGCTGCGCCCAGCACAGTGTGCAGAACACTTTGGATGGCAAGGCGCTTAACAAATCCCAGCCCACAAGGACATCAAAGAATTCTCCCCTGTCAGCACAGTTGGAAGCAAATCGGGTGCTTGCCCCAAGCACTGGATTGGCCACTGACAGGCCAGCCATAAGATGGAGACCTTCATACAGCTTGAGCGAGGTTCACGTTACTTCAGAGGATGCGAAATTGCCCGATATGCTGGTAGGGGCCAACATAAACACGAAGAATGGAAAGGTCCCTCTCCATACAATAATTCGATCCCTTGCAGATCTGAAGGGTATGAATGTCAGCTGGTCGAGTGATGTGAACCAAGAGGCATTGGTGAGTGTCAACATAAAGGCAGATAGCAGTTTTTGGGATGCACTGAATGATGTATTGAGACAGGTAGATTATTTCTATGAGTTTGAAAACGATACCATAATAGTAAAGTATAAGGATACCCAGAGATTTCATATAACCAGTCCGTTTCTTACAGGTAGTTACAGGACTGCTGTAGGGGGGGATTTCTTGGGTAATGCAGGAGACCTGGATACAGGTCTTCAGGGTGAGTTGTCTGTCGAGCATAATGATGACAACATAGACCTTTGGGCCACGATCCAGGAAAATATCAGTCGAATTCTTGATCTGGCAACCCTGAATGTACCAGAGACTGCCTCAGACAATGAGCAAGATATGGCAAGGATCAGGAATCTATGCAGACAGCGCTATCCTGCCAACCCTGCCCGCCAGGCCCTGTGTGTTCAACAACAACAGGCGGACCGACAGTTGCAACAATCCAACCAGGCTGACAGCCAACACAGAGGTCAAGGCCAGGGGACCAAGGTCGCATCTGGTACTGGGCGGGGTACGAGGGAAGGTTTCTATTTCACAATTGACAAACCCCTTGGCATTATTACTGTAACCGCCCCACGTTCCATTCTCGAAAAGGTCAAGGCCTATGTGGACAATCTCCATGAGGCCCTTTGCAAACAGGTGATTATCGAGGCAAAGATCATTGAGGTACAATTGGACGATTCCTCGAGTAAAGGTGTGGATTGGAGCCAATTGCTCAAGGAGTCACCTTTCACATTCAACATGACCTTTGGTAAAAACGGTCAGATATATCCTACAGATGGCATCAAGTTCCTTGAAAGCGTGACAATGACCCGTGCCCCATTTGATCTCGTTTTGAATTTCCTGAATGAATTTGGAAACGTGAAGGTCCTCTCCAATCCCAAATTGTCTCTTTTGAATGGCCAGCCTGCAATGATTACCGGAGGTAGGACCACACGGTATATCGATTCCGTCACCACTGTAGTGGACAATTCAGCAGGGGGGGCCACCACGTCTTATACCATCAAAACAAAAGACATCCTATCTGGTATTGGCTTAGGGGTCATAGCAAACATAGAATCCGATGACGAAATAATCCTTCAGCTTACACCAGTGAACAGTCGTCTTGCAAACATCACAACAAGAGAGTTTGGTTCCTTTATGACAGGCTATGCAGAAGTGGATCTGCCTGAGGTGAATCTGAGGGAGATGACCACAATGGCCAAAGTCAAAAGTGGCCAACTGCTTATCATAGGAGGGATCATAGACGAAACGACTGGCACTCAAGGAAACAAGGTGCCCATATTGGGTGATATCCCCTTGATAGGTTACGCATTCAAGAGCGAGACAAAATTTACAAAGAAACGAGAGCTCGTCATTCTATTGAGGCCACAGATAGTAGAGATTTGATATAACAGTTCTTCATAGGTTCTTCTCCTCACAACCTTCTCCTCTCACAGGGCCCCTTGAAGAAATGATTTCAAGGGGCCTTTTTTATTGTTTGTCTCGAGAAAAACATGCCCAAGACAATGCCCCTATTCCCTTAGTGTGTTAAAATTAAACGTCAAATTTTTGGAGGAGGGCTACATGCCTCTTGACCGGCTGCTTTAAGTATTGGACATAATCTAACTCCCATGAAACCAAATGGATCCAATACCAAGTTTAAACTATTTGCAGTTTGTCCCCCAGGTATAGAAGATATCTTGTCCCTTGAACTTTCATCCCTTGGAATAAAGGGAAGGAAGGTGGCTGGAGGTGTAGAGTTTTCTGGGGATCTTTTCACCATTTATTCTGTGAACTTGTGGTCCAGGGTGGCTAGCAGGATACTGCTGAGAGTGGGTAATTTCAGGCTACTTTCTCTAAAGGAGGCAACTGATCGCTTTTCCAGATATCCCTGGGAACTATATATCCCAGATTCCACAGATATTAGGATCAGGGCCACGGCTCACAAGTCAAGGATATACCATTCCGGGGCATTGAAGCAGAGGCTATTGGAAGGGATATCAAGGCGGCTTGGCCACCCAATTCGTCTCGCCTCAGAAAGGGCTGGAAGGAATTGTCCCCTCCTGCTTGTACGCATGTTCAGGGATCGATGTCAGGTCAGTGTGGACAGTTCAGGAGAACACCTGCACAAAAGAGGTCTGAAGAAATTTACAGTCAGGGCCCCTCTCAGGGAAAACCTAGCCGCTGCCATGTTGTTGGCCTCTGGGTGGGATAGGGCCTCTGATCTTGTGGACCCATTTTGTGGTTCAGGGACAATTATCATTGAGGCAGTCTTAATGGCTTGTATGATCCCACCTGGCAGAAGGAGAAAGTTCGCCTTCATGAAATGGAAGAATTTCGATCAGGGCCTCTGGAAGCATCTGCTCAGGCGTTCCGACCGCCTCGCTATTGAACCAACGGGAAGCATAATAGGCCTGGACAAGGACCCTGCTGCCGTGGAGACATCCATTTTGAATCTAGAATATGCTGGCCTCATCCCTTTCGCAAGGATCATACAAGAGGACGTCTCTTGCCTTGAAAGGCACTGTAGATCCGAGAGGGGATTTATCGTAACAAATCCTCCATATGGTCAGAGGTTGAAGGAAAACTATAGCCTTACAGATCTTTTCGCCACTTTTGGGCGAATCGTAAAAAAAAGGTTACCGGGCTGGAAACTCACCCTCCTATGTCCCCAGAATCCTCCATCTCTTCGCCGTAGTTTGGGCTTGTCCCTTGACTCCCGTTATCGTTTCTTAAATGGTGGTCTGAAGGTAGAGCTTCTCTCATCAGCCATTGATTGATCTTGTTGCCTTAGCATCTTTTTTCTTTTTTTAGACATGTTTCCTGGAATTTTCTGCCAGAAATCCCCTGTTTTATCTTGAATAGGGCATTTTTTTTGTCGAAACAGCAGCTTGCTCAAAAATTGACATAAATTGTCACTTGACAGGAGGATCTTTTTCCCAATATAGTGGTAGCAGGTGGGATAAAGTGGGAAAAAGGGGAACAAGCTGAAATGTTCAGGGGCAGGTCAACCCATAACCTTGATTCAAAAGGCAGACTCAGTATACCTGCCCGTTTCAAGGACATATTGAAGGCCAAATATGACATGAAGCTCATAGTTACCAATCTGCCCTCTTGTCTTGCTGCATACCCCTTTGAGGAATGGAAGGCTGTCGAAGACCAGTTCAGCAAATTTCGTTTTGGCCCACCCAAGGTCCTTGCCTTCAAGCGCTATCTGCTTGGTGCTGCCATAGAGTGTGCACTCGACGCACAAGGAAGAATCTTGCTTCCAGCAGGTCTACGCAAGGAGGCAAATATCCAGAAGGAGGTCGTGCTCGTGGGGATGCTCAATTATTTTGAGATCTGGAGTAAAGATCTCCTGGAAAGTCAACTGGCTGAAACAAGAGATAATTTTGATACTATCAGCGATGATATCATTAAAGAATTCGGCATTGGAATCTGAACTTTCCCGGGTGCATACACCTGTGATGACCGCTGAGGTCTTGAGGTTTTTGCGTCCAATGCCAAAGGGGTTCTACCTTGATGCAACGGCTGGCCTGGGAGGCCACTCAGAGGCCATATTGCAGGCAGAACCTTCCATCAAGAGGCTGGTGGCCATGGACTGGGATCAGGAGGCACTGGAGATAGCCAAGGCAAGGCTAAAGAGATTCAATGACAAGGTTGGATTTTACCAAGCGAATTTCAAGGACATGGATCTGGTCCTGGAAGAAGAATCAGAACCAGGATTCAACGGGATATTGATGGATCTCGGTCTTTCATCGTTTCAGATAGATTACAGTGGCCGTGGTTTCAGCTTCATGAAGGATGAGCCTTTGGATATGCGGATGGACAGGTCTGGGACGGTCATGGCATCGGACATGATCAACAATTTGCCCAGGGAGCGGATAGAGGAATTGATAAGGATCTACGGAGAAGAAAGATGGGCTGGAAAGATCGCCGAGGCTATTGAAAAGCGGAGAAGGCAAAGGCCTATACTGAGCAGTGCAGAGCTATCCGACATTGTTTCAAAGGCGATTCCCAGGAGATTTCATCCCAAGAAGATCCATCCTGCTACCAAGACGTTTCAGGCTATCAGGATAGCGATAAACAGGGAATTTGAGAACCTGACCGAGGCTCTCGAAAAGGCAGCACAATATCTATTACCAGGAGGGATGCTGGTGATTATCAGCTTCCATTCCTTGGAAGATCGGATAGTTAAGCATCATTTCAGACAGGATGCCAGGCTGGAGCCCTTGACCAAAAGGCCTGTAACGCCACAGACAGGAGAAATCCTTTCAAATCCCAGGGCCCGCAGTGCAAAACTCCGTGCTGCCAGAAAAGTTGTCAAGTAAGTGGAGGTGCATTAAACATGGCTACAAAATCAGCAACCCTCAGAATGCCCCAGAGACGGTTATATTCTCCTTCTATACGGAGAAGGAAGACGAAAAGAATACTGTCTGCCCAGCCAGGCATATCGCTGAAGGCCGTGGTCGCAGTGCTGGTACTATGTCTCTTCTTGGGGTTATCCTTCGTCACGAGTTATAAGATTCAAACAGTAGCACAGGATATGAAGTTGTTGGAGCAGCGTTATTCCAATCTCTTGCAGGAGAATGCAAGCCTGTCAAAGGAATTTTCTGCTATGGCGAGCCATGAAAGGCTTGTGAGACTGGGCAAGAGGCTTGGATTACATAAGCCAAGTGAAGATCAGATAATAACCTTGCGCTGAGTGTGAATTCTGGTGAATAAAGTTTGTCAGGGGCAGCAGTAAAGAAAGAGGTGATAGGGAGTTGACAAAGAGGATCTTCATCCGCATCCTGTTTTTGCTTATCGGTCTAGTATTTTTTGGACTGGTGTTTTCTGGATGTTTTGGAGAAAGGGTCCCAGAAGGAGACAAGACGGAGGCCAGTCTCCAAGCTGCCCCTGGCAGTCTTGTTACAGAAAATAGGTTGTTGTGTAGGCTCCCGATTGTTGACAGAAGCGGATCGGTCCTTGCGATTTCAAGGCTCAATCAAGATGGCACCATAGTCAGGTACAGGCCCTATGGAGATCTGGCATCTCCAGTACTTGGTTATCTGGACAAATACGGCAGGGGACTTGATGGCATAGAATTCACCTATGACAAGGTGTTGACACCCCAAATCTGTAAGCCTCAAGAGGAGCCTCAGGAGGCATTGTCCCTTAGCCTCGACAGGAAAATCCAGGCCCTGTCCGAGAAGAATCTCAGATGGCAAATGAGGAGATTGAGGGCTGCAAGGGGGTGTCAGATAATCATGGATCTGAACACAGGCCATATTATTGCCATGTCGAATTATGCCGTGGACGAGGACCTGTCTGATAGGGAAGCTATCTCTAACAATTATGCCCTTGAAGACGGGTTGAATCCATGGGGGCTGGTCATGAACCTTGCATGGCTCAACGGCCTTGAGAGGGATTATCAGGAATTGCTAAAGGATCAGGAAGACATGGATGAACAGGCCGACGAAGGGTCCCTTCCAGACATCGGCAAGTCCCCATGGCACTGGCTATCCATTGGTGATAGAGGCAGGCTTTGGACCAGGATGACAGAGGCGGATCTGAAAGGGCTTTCTGTAAATAGCAGTATATTGAGGCAGCTCATAAAACTGGGGATGGGACAGCCCACAGGCATAGATCTTCCAGGTGAAAAACAGGGAGCCTTGCCGGTTTCCATTTCAGACAATGTGACCACTATCATAGACGCCGGCATAGATACCTCCCCTATCCAGTTGCTTTGTACATTTTCTTCCATATTGCAGGGTGGAAGGCACTTGCACCCACAAATTGGCCTTGTTGATCATGACAGTCACACCAAAGAAGGTCGAAGTGGGTTCTTCGATCAAGATGTCCTTGGGAAATTCATAAAAAATATAGGAGATAATCATGGACCTTCCATTGCCACTGTAACCCAAAAGACTTATGGCAGTGGACAGGGCTATGAGGTATTAGGTATGGGGCTATGGCCAGCAAGATCTCCAAAAATAAGCTATATTACTGTGCTGGAAAATGCCCAAATCGATCCGGAGAGAAGGCGAGGCACCATTGGCAGAACTGCCGAAATCGCCCGAGCTGCTGCCTGTCTTCCCCACTCTGCGGGTTTTGCCAGGGGTACAGGGGTATCTGTCTCAGGACTGAATGAGAGAGTGGGGAATGGGCACATCTTGAAAACACCGTCTTCGATAATGCCAGACTTGAGGGGCAGATCCCTTAGAAGCGCCCTTGAGGCAGTAAGCAGTCTCGGCCTCAAATTGGAAGTCAAAGGAGCCGGTACCGTGACGAGGCAATACCCACTTCCTGGTTCCAGGATAAGAAAGGGCAAAAGATGCGTGATTGTCTGCGAAGGCTGAGTCTGTTTAGTAATGATTGTTTTTGTTGGTTTTGATAGAGGAGCAGAGGGGTCCCTTGTTGCCACAGAGGAAGTTTTGATCCGAGATATCATTCCTGTTTTTTTTCGGTAATTTCATAACTAATTAAATTATTAGAGGGTTAACTAAAGCTGCGTAGATGCGAAAGAGTCTGTTGGGCCTGTTACAGGATCTGAAGGCTATAGAAGTCATAAAAGGACCATGTGATACGTGCAAGATCACAGGGGTCTGTTTGGATTCCAGGATGGTAGAGCCTGGGATGGTTTTTTTTGCTCTGTCTGGCTCAAGGCTCGAGGGCATGGATTTCATACGACAGGCCGTGGACAGGGGCGCATCTGCAGTGTTAGTGCCAAGTGAATTCGTGGAAAGGATACAAAAAGACATCCCTGATGATGTTGTCCTGCTGTGTTCAGATAGGCCTGCCACAGTCCTTGGCCTCTTGGCAAGTGCTTTTTGGGGACATCCCAGTAGAAGGCTTGATGTTATTGGCATTACGGGTACTAATGGTAAGACTACTTGCTCCTTTCTTCTCGAGAAGATACTGCTCGCTGCTGGTGCCAGTTGCGGCATGTCAGGGACGATCTTTCAGAGAACCCCCAGGGATAGCTGTCCTGCTAACCTGACTACACCTGATGCAGCCTCTTTTCAGGCTTTTCTGGCCAAACTCGTGGATCAAGGGGCTGAATATGCCATATCGGAGGTCTCTTCCCACGGGCTGATCCAGGGCAGGGTGGAAGGATGTCGTTTCAGGCTGGCCATCTTCACCAATCTCAGCCACGATCACCTGGATTACCATGGTGACATGGAAAGCTATTTTCAGGCCAAGAGGCTCCTTTTCACAGCCTATGCCCCAGAAGATGCCGTCATCAACCTGGACGACCAGTGGGGTCAAAGACTCTGGAACCAGTGTAATGGCAGAAAGATCTCCTATGGCCTTACGAGCAAGGCCATGGTTAGACCTATCGATTATCAGATACATACCTCGGGTATCGAGGCCGTTGTCAGCATCCGTGGCCAACAGCTCCGTATAATGTCCCATCTCATAGGACGACACAACCTCTATAATATCCTGGCTGCCACTGCAGCAGCTACTGCCCTCGGCATCGAACCCGAGTACATTCAAAAGGGATTATATGATCTGGAGATTGTGCCAGGCCGACTCGAGCGGGTCTCATCCCCCCCTGGCATCACTGCCCTGGTCGACTATGCCCACACCCCTGATGCCCTGAAGAATGTACTCCAGTGTCTGAAGGACCTCGGGCCTGCCAGGCTGATAACGGTCATAGGGTGTGGGGGAGACAGGGATAGAAGCAAGCGGCCTGAAATGGCGGAAATAGCCGTCTCCATGTCCGATCTTTGCGTATTGACCTCAGACAATCCCAGGACCGAATCTCCCGAGGCCATAATCCAGGATATGCTTGCTGGTGTGCCTCCAGGGTATTTAGATAGGCTGAAGGTTGTCACAGACAGGAGAAGCGGGATCTCCTGGGCTGCCTCCAAGGCTCGCCCTGGAGACGTGATCTTGGTGGCCGGCAAGGGACATGAAGATTACCAGATAATAGGGAGTGAAAAAATTCCATTTGATGACAGAAGGGTATTGGAAGAATCCTTCGATTCTGGTAAGCTTGCATCTTCAATTAAAAGGGATGGTAAAAATCTTCTTTGTCTAAATGATATCAGGGCTGTTGTATCTGGGAACTTGTTACAGGGTGGAGATGTAGCTTTTTCCTCCATATGTACAGACAGCCGCACCATATGTCCTGGTCAGTTATTTTGGGCATTGAGGGGAGAAAATTTTGATGGTCATTCATTTGTCAAGGCTGCAGTAGATAAGGGCGCAGTTTGCGCAGTGGTAGAATATCTGCCAGAGGGATTACCGACTGATTTTCCTATCCTGCAAGTCGACGATTCCCTCAAAGGCCTGGGGGCTTTTGCGCGGTGGTACAAGAGACGTCTGGGCTTCAAGGTCTTTGCAATTACTGGCAGCTGTGGAAAGACCACCACAAAAGAGCTGCTTATATCTATTCTCAAAACTACCTTCAATGCCACTGGGACAAAGGGGAATTTCAACAACCTGATAGGCCTACCCCTTACTATGCTCGGTGTCAGTCCGGGTACACAATGGGTTGTGTTGGAGATGGGTACAAATATGCCAGGAGAAATCGAAAGGCTCTGTCAGATCGCAGAGCCAGATGCAGGCCTTGTCACATGTATCAGGCCTGTTCATCTTGAAGGCCTGGGAAGTGTTGAAAATATAGCCAGGGAAAAGATCGTCTTGCTAAAGGATATCCCAGCAGAAGGTACAGTGGGTCTGAACCTGGATGAGGCCTTGATCTGCAATTTTTCAAAGGAATTGATCTGTCGGAATATCGTGGGTTTTACCTGCAAGAGGAGATGCGAGACCGATATCCCTATTTCCCAGTGTGTAACTGTCAAGGACATTTGCCAGACTCCAAAAGGGCTGGAGCTCGAGGTGTCTGTTGGAGATAAGGGTATTCGGATAAGTTCTCCTCTTTCGGGCAAAGTAAATGCCTCAAACATCCTTGCAGCCGTAGCCGGGGGCGTTGGCCTTGGCATCGATCTCGAGGAGATGGCACAGGCCATCCAGGCCGTCCAGGCCCAAAAGGGCAGGATGAAGATGGAAAGATATGGTAGCTGGATGATCCTGGATGATTCTTACAATGCCAATCCATCTTCGGTTAAGGCGGCTATTGAGGCCATGGATGAACTGGAGGATATGCCAGCGGAAAAGATCCTTATACTTGGCGATATGCTGGAGCTCGGTACTGAGGCAGAGACCTTTCACAGGGATATAGGTGCATTTGTTGCCATGCGTAATCCAGCCCTTTTCATTACTGTCGGGCCCTTGGCAAGGCTCATGGCAGAAGAGGCTTTGGGCTCAGGTCTTGATCAAGACAGGGTCTTTTCCTTTGAGTCAACCAGTCTGCTTTTGGACTGGTTGACCACAAATCCTTCAGCATTTTTCCGTGGAGACAGACGGGCGGTATTGGTTAAAGGTTCAAGGGGGGTGGGCCTTGAAGATGTTGTTTTTTTCATAAGAGAGAGACTGGAAAGGGAAACCTGAATGCTTTTTCATATCCTTTACCCTCTTCATGAATATTGGGCAGCCTTCAATGTATTCAGATACATCACGTTCAGGACGATCTATGCAGCGGTTACCGCCCTTGCCATAACCCTGTTTCTCGGCCCATGGTTTATCAGAAAGATCAAGGCCTTGCAGTTTGGCCAAGTGGTCAGAGATGATGGTCCAAAGACTCATCTGCAAAAGACTGGTACCCCGAGCATGGGAGGTATTCTCATAAATGGAGCCATAATAGCAGCCACCCTGTTGTGGGCAGATCTGACGAATATTTACGTATGGGGAGGCCTCATCATTCTGGCAGGTTTCGGGGCAATTGGTGCTGCAGATGATTTTTTGAAGATAAAGAAAAAAAATAGTGCGGGTCTTCCTGGCAGATGGAAGTTAACGATACAGGCTGTGTTGATCTGTTGCTGTGCAGTGATACTCTGGTGTCATGGTAACTGGGACACCCATCTCGGCATTCCATTTTTTAAGAATATAAGGCCTGATCTTGGAATTTTTTATATCTTTTTCGCCTTTTTGGTGATTGCAGGTTCTTCCAATGCAGTAAATTTGACAGATGGACTGGATGGCCTTGCAACTGGCCCTTTTGTGGTTTCGGCTGCGGTTTACACCCTTTTTTGTTACCTCGCAGGCCATTCAGGTCTGGCCCGATATCTGCAGATATTTTACGTACCAGGGGTTGGAGAGCTTGCAATATTTTGTGGTGCAATGGTTGGCGCAGGCCTTGGTTTCCTCTGGTATAACAGTTATCCAGCCGAGTTGTTCATGGGCGATGTCGGGTCCCTGGCCATGGGGGGTGCTTTGGGGGTAGTTGCAGTGCTTTCCAAACAGGAGATACTCTTGGCCATAGTCGGAGGGGTCTTTGTAGCAGAGGCTGTTTCAGTGATGATGCAGGTAGGATATTTCAAGGCCACCAAGGGAAGGCGCATCTTCAAGATGGCCCCATTGCATCACCATTTCGAAATGTTGGGGTGGCCGGAGCCAAAGGTCATAGTACGTTTTTGGATCGTATCCGTACTTCTTGGCCTTGTGGCAATTAGTACATTGAAACTCAGGTAACAGTCAATGGTCCTGGAAGGGAAAAAGATCGCAGTATTAGGCGTGGGTGAGGCCGGCAGAGCGGCTGCCAGATGGCTATATGGCCAGGGGGCAGAAATCTTTTGCTGTGACTGTCTAAGGTTGGAGAAATGGCCTCCAGAATTCTTGTCCTGGTGTGAAGGGAAAAGGATCCCAGCGGTTCCAGAAGCGGTTCTTTCCTACGAAGATATAGCTGGTTGCGACCTTGCAGTGGTAAGCCCTGGCATTCCATTCAAAGCCGGACTGTCCAGATACTTCAGGGAAAAAGCCGTGCCTGTTATTGGAGAGCTCGCCTTGGCGGCCTCTTTTTGGCCTGGCACCATGATCGGAATAACCGGAACGAATGGCAAGACCACCACTACTTCTCTAACATCCCACATACTAACCTGTGCTGGGATACCAAATGTAAAGGCTGGAAATATCTCCCCCCCTCTCTTTGATTGTCTCTCCCAAGGGCAGGCTGTAAAGGTGGCCGTACTGGAGATTAGTAGCTTTCAGTTGGAATATTTCCCCAATTCGTGGCCCCATTGGCTCAAAAGGCCGAGATTCTCTGTAGCAGCCATACTGAACGTGGCGCCAGATCACTTGGATCGGCACGGATCCTTGGCAGAATATGGCAGATGTAAGGCAAGACTGTTCAATTACCAGGACAAGTGGGATCTTGCAGTCATTGGTCCAGGCCTCGAAAGCGATCTCTGTAAGGTGTCGGCAGAAAAGTTTTTCCTGCATCCCAAGGATAAAGCAAATCCAGGCATGTTCTTGGATAAGAAGAGAAATATACTTACCATCAGGCTGCCTGATGGTAGATCAGACGACTATGATCTAAAGAAATGGAGGTTGAAGGGTAGTCACAACCTCGAAAATCTGGCTGCTGCGGCTGCTTCTGCCAGTAGGGTAGGGGTTGGTCCCGATCTCATACAAAATGGCCTCGAGACCTTTGATGTCCCTGGTTACCGTCTCCAGGAGACCTGCTCAAGAAGAGGCATTGTGTTTGTCAATGATTCAAAGGCCACCAATGTAGCAGCCCTCATTGCAGCCCTTGATGCCCTTGATGGAGAAGTAACCTTGATCGCCGGCGGCCGTGGAAAAGGTGAGGATTTCAGACGGCTTGTAGATTTCCTCAGACAGAGAAACGGCAATCGGCCAGGGGTGAAGTTGGCCAATACCGTGCTCATTGGTGAGGAGGCCCATAGGATCAAGGAGGCCATTGAACCCCTTGTAAGAGAATGTGTCGTTATAGAGGGCTCAAATGGTCACAAGGTCATGAGGCAGGCTGTTGAACATGCCGTTGCTTTGAGCAGCACAGGCTCCACCGTGCTTCTGTCTCCGGCATGTGCAAGTTTTGACATGTTTTCGAGCTACAAGGAAAGGGGCATGGTTTTTGACAGGATCGTAAGGGAACTGAAATGAACCACAAGGCAGCTTTAGAAAAATACGGCAGTAAGTTGGATGAGAGATCCAGGCCGGCTAAAGGACAGGGTGATTGTAGTATCAGACTTGTCATAACGGGCGGGGGTACAGGCGGACACGTCTTTCCCGGTGTTGCGATTGCCGAGGAGTTGGAGGCCAGATGTGACCTCGAATGTCTATGGATTGGTACTGGAAGGCCCATTGAGGAGAAGGTGTTAAATCCAAGGCCATGGGCATACGAGGTCCTGGAGGTAAAGCCCCTCAAAGGCAGAAGCCCCTTGAATGTCGTCTCGGCTCTCATTCATCTGCCTTTTTCGATCCTGAGGGCCATGATGATCCTTGGCAGATTTGGTCCTGACGCAGTATTGGGTGTGGGAGGATATATCTCTGGTCCAGTGCTTGCAGCAGCAAGGCTACTTCGTATCCCTTCGGCGATTCATGAGCAGAACCTACTTCCTGGACTTGCCAACAAGCTTGCTTCAAGGTTTGCAGATGTCGTATTTGTCAGTTTCGATGCCTCCAAGTCGAGCTTTGCTGGCCATAGAGTCAAATGCTTAGGCAATCCCGTCAGGAGGCAAATACTTGAACAAGCTATCTCATCGGGGCGGAAGTCAAGGAATGGCCCACTTCATATCTTGATACTTGGTGGAAGTCAGGGGGCTTCGGGCCTCAATAGACTGGCTGCATCCGCCCTCAGGCTCCTAA
This sequence comes from Deltaproteobacteria bacterium, assembly GCA_026986785.1. Classification (GTDB taxonomy): domain Bacteria; phylum Desulfobacterota; class Dissulfuribacteria; order Dissulfuribacterales; family QOAL01; genus QOAL01. The sequence continues at coordinate 65,861 of JALSNW010000035.1, forward strand.
GACAGTCTGGGCGCAGATTTTCCGTAATCCACCAGACTGGTCCCATGGATTATCAAGAAATGTTAGACTCTTATAAAGAATTTGGGATAGAGGCAGCAGTTCATGAATTTATTAATGAAATGGGCATTGCATACTCATGGGCTGATCTGATAATTTGCAGGGCAGGGGCAACGACTCTTGCTGAGATCACTGCCATAGGAAGGCCAGCTATTTGTATCCCTTATCCATACTCTGCAGATGGCCACCAAGGACTAAATGCCAAGGCTATTTTAGAGGCAGGGGCAGGACTTTATTTTGAGGAAGGAGACGTTGGTGCTGTCCGTCTAGCCTCGGAGATAGAAAAGCTCATGTCCAATCCCAGGGGCCTTGCCGAAATGACCAAAAATGCCAGGCAGCTTGGCAGGCCAGAGGCAGCAGTCCAGATAGCCGAAGAGCTTCTGCAATTGTGTCGGAAGGGTAAGCAGCAGGAATATTCTATAGAGAGGAACAGAGGAGAGACAGTTCACGGTCATGTATAAAAAACAGCATATCCATTTTGTAGGAATAGGTGGTATAGGGATGAGTGGCCTTGCCCAGGTACTGCTCACATTGGGTTATTCAGTATCTGGGTCCGATTTGAGATCCACTAGTATTACCAAAAGGCTTTCGGCAAGCGGTGCGAAAATATTTAGAGGCCATAGACCTGAAAACGTGCTTGGAGCAGATGTCGTCGTAGTGTCTTCTGCCATCAAGGACGATAATCCAGAGCTTGTTGCAGCCAAGTCTTCAGCCATACCAGTGATCCCCAGGGCGGAGATGCTTGGCGAACTCATGAGGTTCAAGAGGTTTGGCATTGCAGTAGCTGGTGCTCATGGCAAGACCAGCACTACCTCTATGGTAGCCTCTGTTTTACAAGAGGCAGGCTTTGACCCAACTGTTATCATAGGTGGGAAGGTCAATGGGATGGGTACCAATGCCCACTGGGGAAGGGGAGAATTCCTGGTGGCTGAGGCAGATGAAAGCGATGGCAGCTTTTTGCGCTTGACACCGAGTATGGTGGTGGTGACCAACATAGACAGGGAACATCTGGATTATTACTCTGGGCTTGAGGAGATAGAAGAGACCTTTGCCAGGTTTATGGACAAGATACCTTTTTATGGGGTGGCAATAGCCTGTGGAGACGACGAGCCCCTTCGTAAGGTCCTTGCAAGGAGCAAGAAGAGGCATCTTACTTATGGTATAAGTGAAAACTGTGAACTAAGGGCGCAAAACATCGCCTTTGTAGGACTTTCTTCCATATTCGACGTGGAATTCAGGGATGTGTTTTTGGGAAGCATCAAGTTGAACGTACCAGGGATCCATCATGTGAGAAACGCCCTGGCCTCAGTGGCAGTTGGTCTTGAACTCGACGTGCCTTTCGATGTGATAAAGGATGGGCTCCTTGATTACAATGGTGTTGGCAGGAGATTTGAAATACTTGGTTTCGAAAGTGGCATAAGGGTGGTTGATGATTATGCCCACCATCCCACGGAGATAAAGGCTACCTTGGCTGCGGCACGCTCGGCATGGCCTAATAACAGGCTTGTGGTCCTTTTCGAGCCCCATAGATATACTAGGACCCAGATGTTGATGGATGAGTTTTCTACTGCCTTTGATCAGGCCGACGAGGTTTGGATAACCGAGATCTATCCTGCAAGTGAGCCAGCTATCGTAGGTGTGTCTGGCCGCAGACTTGCGAGGGTTGTAGGTGAGGCCCGGGGTGGAGGGGTACATTTCGTGGACGAGGTCTCCAGGCTGCCAGAAGCCGTTGTCCCAACTCTTCGGCCCGGAGATGTGGTGATGACCTTGGGTGCAGGGGCCATCGGAACTGTTGGCAGGCAGATAGTAGGTTTCTTAAAGGGTGAAAATGCAGTCGTTGCCTTATAGTGAACTTACAGGAATCAAGGGATTGAAGGTCGAAAGAGATGTCGGCCTCGATGCCTTTACAACCTTCAGGATAGGGGGAAGGACAAGGCTTTTTCTAACGCCTCTATCCATCCAGGCCCTTGAGGATGCCTTGAGGGTGCTTGATCAAGCAGAGGTACCTTTTAGGATCTTGGGAAATGGAAGCAATCTCCTTGTTTCTGATAAAGGTATCAGGGCAGTCATCAGCCTTTCCGGCCTGTCTTCCATTATCTCTTTCAACGGTAATCTGACAGTACATGCTGGCATGACCATCCCCAGGCTTCTCAGGTGGTGTCTCGAGAACGGGTTGGAAGGTCTCGAATACCTGGCTGGAATACCTGGAAGTCTGGGAGGGGCACTCTTCATGAATGCTGGTGCATGTGGATGTGCCATAGGGGACTATGTGGAAGAGATCCTTCTGACAGGCCCTGACGGAAGCTTTTGGTTCAGGCCTTCGAGAGAAACCTTTGGTTACCGGATGAGCAATCTGCCTCGCGGCATGATCATCTCTGCCTTGAGGATTCGCATAGATGCTTGTCCAGGCGAGGCAGATATTGATGGACATGGCCTTGTCCCATGTTCGCGAAAGAGATTGCTCCAAAAGATAAGGCAGGTAATGAAAAAACGTTTGGACACTCAGCCTTTGAATAAACCAAGTGCAGGCTGTGTTTTCAAGAACCCGGAAGGCAGGTCTGCATGGTCGTTGATAGCCGATTGCGGTCTCCAGGGTTTTAGGAATGGAGATGCCCAGGTATCTGAAAAACATGCAAATTTCATAGTCAATTGTGGCAGGGCTGATTTCGTTCAGGTAAGGGACCTCATTACTATCATAAAAGAGAAGGTGCAGGAACAAACTGGTATCCTGCTAAAAGAGGAGCTGGTAATCTGGGAAGATGAGATCATCCATTAGTAGAAAAAGGCAGTTTCCTAAACAATCCAGGAAGGCCAAGGCCCCAAACTGGAATGTAGTATCCAGGGTCCTTTTGTGTTCTGTTTTGCTGCTTGTCTTTATGGGAGGGATAGTAGGCACGGTCTATGGCATAAAGAAATGGATGAGCAGCAGCTCTTATTTTTTCGTATCCTCCATAGTAATAAAGGGCAACAAGAGGTTGACCGACAAGGAAGTTTTGGCCCTGAGTGGTGTAAGAAAAGGAGACAATATATTTGCCATTAATCTCGAAAGGGTTTCGCGTAAGTTATCACGTAATCCCTGGATCAGGTTTGCCGATGTGCAAAGGAGTTTCCCAGATGCTATTGTAATCCATATAGAGGAAAGGCAGCCTGTTGCACTGGCCAGGATCGGAGGTAGGCTCTTCCTGGTAGATCGGGATGGTACGTGTTTTAAATATTTTGAAGAGTCCGAGGGCTTTTCGGCCCCAGTGATTACTGGAGTAGGTGTGGCCAAAACTGCCAATGTTACAGGCAAGATATCCCCGAAGGTCAATAGATCCAAGATGGAAGATGCCCTCAGGATCATCAAGATGTCAAAGACCGGGGTAAGGGCCCTCGGATATAATAATATCAGCCAGATAGATTTCCCAAATGATCAAACAGTTGTGATCTATACAGCAGACAGGGCCGTTCCTTTTTATATCAACAGGGATGGTCTCAAAAAGCAGTTTTACAGGGCTGAAAAAATCCTGTTTCAATTGTATAATTCAGGTCAGTATCCAAAGGTGGTAAGTGTAAACGTAGGTTATGGAAAAGACATGGCTCTGGCACGATTGAAAAAGAAATGATAGATGGTTGAACGTACCTGTGACATAGTCGTAGGTCTTGATATTGGAACTACCAAGATCTGTGCAGTAGTGGGGGAGCTTTCTGAAGACAGCATTGAGATAATAGGTGTTGGAAGCCATCCATCCGTCGGCCTTAGAAAAGGGGTAGTCGTAAACATAGACAGTACTGTGAACTCCATCAGGAATGCAGTGGAAGAGGCCGAACTCATGGCTGGCTGCGAGATCACCTCTGCATTCATTGGCATAGCAGGCAGTCATATCAAAGGTTTCAACAGCCACGGTGTAATCGCGGTAAAGGGAGAGGAAGTGGCTGAAGAAGATGTGGAACGAGTGATAGATGCGGCTAGGGCCGTGGCTATCCCGATGGATCGAGAGATCATCCATATTCTACCCCAAGAGTACATAGTGGATGACCAAGGGGGGATACTCGATCCTGTAGGTATGATGGGTGTGCGTCTCGAGGCCAAGGTACATATTGTCACGGCTGCTGTGACTGCTGCCCAAAATCTGGTCAAGTGCGCCAATAGGGCAGGGTTGGATGTTGATGACATTGTCCTGCAGCCTTTGGCCTCGGCACAGGCAGTGCTGACCGAGGAGGAAAAGGAGATAGGGGTGGCCCTTATCGATTTCGGGGGTGGTACCACGGATCTCGCCCTATTGAGCGAAGGGGCCATCAAGCATACCGCTGTGTTGGGCCTTGGAGGCAATAATCTAACCTATGATATATCTGTTGGACTGAGGACCCCCATGAACGATGCAGAAAAGATCAAGATTCGTCATGGTACCTGTCTTGTCTCCATGGTCAAAAGGGACGAGATGATAGAGGTCCCCAGTGTTGGCGGGCGAAAGCCCAGACAGCTTTCGAGGCACATCTTGGCCGAGATCTTGGAACCTCGTATAGAGGAGATATTCACCCTCATAGATCAGGAAATACAGCGTACCAGGCTAAAGGATCTCCTTGCCTCTGGGGTAGTTATAACCGGGGGGTCTGCAGTGCTTCCTGGGGTATGTGAAATGGCTGATCAGATCTTTCAGCTTCCTACAAGGGTGGGGCTACCAAGGAATATCTCTGGGCTTGTTGATGTTGTCGACAGTCCCATGTATTCCACGGCGGTAGGCCTCGTACTCTACGGTTTTCAAGACAGGCCGCAGAATCCCAAGAGGTTCAGGATGAAAGGCGATAATCTATTGCACAGGGTCACAGGGAGAATGAAATCGTGGTTTGGTCTTTAAAGAGCAAAAAAGGGAGAGGATCTAATGCCACTTGAGTTTGTAGATAACGGTCTATCCGCAAAGATAAAGGTTATTGGTGTTGGGGGTGGCGGTGGTAATGCTATCAACAACATGATCGCATCGGAACTGAGGGGTGTGGAATTCATTGCTGCCAATACCGATTCCCAGGCCCTCGAGATGTCCAGGGCCGATATAAAGGTGCAACTGGGCAAGAATCTCACCAAGGGTTTGGGAGCAGGTGCCAAGCCCGAGGTGGGAAGAGAGGCTGCCGAGGAGAGTGTTGATGAGATAAGACAGGTGTTGGATGGTAGTGATATGGTCTTTGTGACCGCCGGTATGGGTGGTGGTACAGGTACTGGGGCTGCCCCTGTTATTGCCGAGATCAGCAAAGAGCTTGGTGCATTGACGGTCGCTGTTGTCACAAGGCCCTTTGGTTTTGAAGGTAAGAGGCGGAGTCGCCAGGCCGATGAGGGGATAGAGAGACTCAAAGAGGTGGTGGATACCATTATCACCATCCCCAACGATAGGTTGAGATCCTTGGCCCAACCCAACACACCATTTCTCGAGATGTTCAAGAAGGCAGACGAGGTGTTGTATTATGCTGTAAGGGGCATATCCGATCTTATCGTGGTGCAGGGTTATGTGAATGTAGATTTTGCAGACGTCAGGACAGTGATGGCCGAGATGGGCATGGCCCTAATGGGAACTGGCATAGCAGGCGGTGAAAGGCGGGCAATAGAGGCGGTCCAGATGGCCATTGCCAATCCCTTGCTGGAGGATGTATCCATCAGTGGTGCACGGGGTATCCTAATGAATATCACTGCCAGTACCACATCCTTGAGCATGGAAGAGGTGGATCAGGCATCCACCCTCATATATGAAGAGGCCCATGAAGATGCCAATATCATTTGGGGGACAGTCTTTGACGATGCAATGGGGGAAGAGATAAGGGTCACGGTTATTGCCACTGGCATTGGCAGGGATAAGCATATCTCATCCGTGGATGAGAAGGTCGTTACCAATATAGAGTCGGCACGCAAAAAGAGGCTTGACGAGGAACAGAAGGAGGTAGAATTAAGTAGCTCTCCCAGTCCTGCTCCTCAAGTGAACAAGCCGGAAAGGCTCCCAGACGAAAGAGGCCGGAAGGCCCATGTGGAATTTACTGGTTTTGACGGTTTGGACCATGAAGAGCTCGAGATCCCGGCCTTTATGAGGAAAAAGGCTGATTGATCCTGGCAGGCGCCCTGCCTTTCTATCAGGTCTAACTGGACAGGGATGGCAGGGCTTGCTGGTTATTGGGCTGCTTGCTCCGATTCTGTTTCACAGTGTCTTTTGATTTCCTCTACCATGGCGCAGGCTATTTCATCGATCTGTTTGGCATCCTCTCCCTCTACCATTACCCTGATGACTGGCTCGGTCCCTGATGACCTTATGAGTATCCTGCCTCGTCCATCCAGCTCCTGTTCGAAATTTGTCTTCGATTCAAAAAGACCAGGGATGTCCTCTATCCTCTTTTTGACTTTGAGCCTTACGTTATAAAGTACCTGGGGATAGGATTCCATTACAGAAGCAAGCTCTGAAAGGGGACGTTTTGTCCGTTGCATGACTGACAAAAGCTGTAGGGCTGCAAGGATACCATCTCCTGTGGTAATGTGATCCATGAATACAAGGTGCCCGGATTGCTCTCCTCCAAAATTATAGCCCTTTTCCCTCATGGCTTCTACTACGTACCTGTCTCCAACCTTTGTGCGAATTAGCCTGCCACCCATGGCCTCCAAGGCCTTTTCAAGGCCCATATTGCTCATCACTGTAGCAACGACCGTGTTGTAATTGAGTTGCCTTTTTTCTATCATGTGCTTGGCACAGATTGCCATGATGTGGTCACCATCTACCACGTTACCCTTTTCATCCACCACAATCACCCGGTCACCATCTCCATCAAGGGCAATCCCCATGTCAGCACCACTGTTTTTCACCTCTTCACACATGTTTTGGGGATGAAGTGCCCCGCAGGCCTCATTGATATTGGTGCCAGTGGGCTGTATGCCAATCTTGATGACCTCTGCCCCCAGTTCTTCAAATACGGCAGGGGCGACCTTGTAAGTGGCCCCATTGGCACAATCCAACACAATCTTCAGGCCATCAAGGGCCAGATCCTTTGGAAATGTATGCTTCAAGAACACGATATATCTGCCCCGGGCATCATCGATCCTGTATGCCTTGCCCACACCTTCTCCAGTCGGCATCTCCTTGTTCAGGGTCGAGGATTCCATTAATTCTTCTATTCTTGCCTCCAGGTGGTCGGGCAGTTTGAATCCGTCATTTGAAAAGAGTTTTATCCCATTGTCTTGAAACGGGTTGTGTGATGCCGATATGACGACTCCAGCGTCTGCCCTCATACTGGATGTCAGAAATGCTATGGCAGGAGTTGGCATGGGGCCTACCAGCAGCACATCTACCCCCATTGAACATATCCCAGCTGCCAAGGCATTCTCCAACATATAGCAGGAAAGCCTCGTGTCCTTGCCTATGAGGATCCTGGGGCGTCTATTCTTGCCGTTTCGAAAGACATAGGCAACTGCCCTTCCCAGGTTCATGGCCACATCCGTGGTCATTGGATGTACATTGGCTAAGCCTCTTACCCCATCTGTTCCAAAAAGCTTTCTCATCTCAACTTCTCCCTTTTCACCCTGACTCTTATCTTTTTAGGAGTTATTCCCTTGCATATAAATCCAGCAGGGGCTTGGGTATTGGGTGCGAGAGTGTAGCTACCTGGCTTCAATTTGCTTACGTCAAGGGAGGCCTTTATCTCCTCTATTTTTATCTTGTCAAGGGCTGGTTTTTCACCCTCGAGCTTCACGCTGACCTCTGTTGGCCATATTGATACCTTGTATTGCCCTTTCTTCAGTCGAATGGGTACATGGTGTATCTTTTTTTCACCCCTGGCTGGCCTGATAAAAACTGTTACCTTGAACTTACTTGGGCCCTCTACGGTCAGGTGCAGACCTTGAAGGTTCAGACCTACCTCTTCGGTGAATGTCTCCCTTGCATCCTTGAGATTGATTGGATTCAGCTCAAGGTATTTAAGTTTTGAGACCTCTTTTGCAGCACCACTGACCTGGGTTTCCCTCGGCTCAACATAGACCCTCTCCACCTCGTAGCCCCTGGCTACAGCATTGATTAGAACAGGTTTTACCTGAAGTCGTTTCCTCAGTAAAGGTTGGAGTTCAATCTCGATGATATTAGGCTTTATCCTAAGGACCTTCAAGCCCCTTGGTAGGGTGAAGTCATCAGGTGCAAGATGGATGAGTTCCTTACCCGGTGTGGCGTCCTTGAGATCTATGACCTTGGTCAGGTTTTTACTGGCTATGTTCTTTATTATACTCCTGGGCCCAAAGACCCTGATCTCTATTGAAGAAGGGATATCATTGGCTATGACAAGATTTGAAGGCAGATTGACTATTTCCAAGGGCACGGGTATGCCTATCTCTGCCTTTTCTTGGCCAACGACAAAAGACCATAGCAGCACAGAGAAACTCAGGGCCAATATTTTGAGCAGCCAGTCTTTCAGGAATAGGTCTTTCCACAGCATATTATTTCAGCCTGAAGCGCCACCAGGATTTTTCAGCCTCTTCTGGTGCGAAACTATTATGGAGAATTCTTCTAAGTGTGCCTGGATCGATATCTCTGGTGATACGTCCAGCTATAGCTACTGAAATGCTGCCTGTTTCCTCGGAAACTATCACAGTGACAGCGTCTGTTTGTTCAGTAATCCCTATACCTGCCCGGTGTCTCGTGCCAAGCCTCCTGCTGATGGCAGGATTGGATGTCAGGGGAAGAACGCATCCTGCTGCTGCAAGTCTGCCGCCTTGGATTATCACGGCCCCATCGTGGAGAGGTGTACACTTTGCAAAGATAGTATTCAAAAGGATTCTTGTAACCTCTGCGTCCAGTCTGGTCCCTGTTTCCATGAATTCGTTCAGCCCAACGGTTCGTTCCAGGACGATCAAGGCACCGATTCCGTTGTTGGACATTTCGGAGGCGGCCTTTGCAACCTCTTCAAGGGCATGAAACGTCTTGACCTTGTATTTCAAGAAAGGGGCCTGGCCGAACTGGGTCAGCACCCGTCTTATATCGTCTTGAAATACAATGACGACAAGTAGAAATATGGAACTGAGAGCAGTTCCAAGGAGCCAATGCAATGTGTAGAGCCCAAGCTGCCGTGCTACAAAATAGATCAGTATTATTACACCCAGCCCGGCTGCCATCTGTACGGCCCTGGTGCCCCTGATGAGGACCATTATCCTGTAGATAATAAAGGCCACAAGGAGGATATCCACGACATCCTGCCATCTCATCAAGGGTATATAGTGGTGAATAGTCTGGATCAGCAGATCTATCCCCGGCTGTTTGAAATATTGATCTAATTGTATTTTTCTAACCCGCTTTCCGTTTCGTTCTTCCTTTGCCTGAGGGCATCTATTACCCTGAGGGCATCTGATGTGGCAGCCACGTTATGTACTCTGATCATGGAAGCGCCGTTCAATGCACAGGCCACAGCAGCTCCTACAGTAGCAGAGTCTCGTTCCGATGGGATCTTCTTGCCGGTTATTTTCCCCAAAAAGGCCTTTCGTGAAGGGCCAGCCAGTACAGGGAGTCCATGTCTGGTAAATCTCGACATGCCATTTATTATGTCGAGATTGTCCTGAAACCTTTTGCCAAATCCTATGCCAGGATCAAGAATGATGTTTTGCCTGGGAATGCCCTGGTCCATACAAAATGAGATACGTTCTGCAAAAAATTCATCTATCTCTCCTACAACATCGTGGTAGAAGGGGGACTTTTGCATATCTCTTGGGGTACCTTGCATATGCATCACCACGATGGGTACTCTCCTGTCCCTTACTACAGAGGCCATGCGATCATCCATTCTCAACCCACTGATATCATTTATCATGTCCGCACCGGCTTCAATGGCCTTAATAGCCACTTTTGCCTTGGTAGTGTCGATAGAGATAAGACAGTTCAATACGGGCCGTATGGCCTTTATGACGGGAATAACCCTGTTGAGTTCTTCCTCAACCGGGACGGGCTCAGAAAAGGGCCTGGAGGATTCTCCTCCTATGTCTATAATCTTGGCTCCGTCCCGGGCCATTGAGACTGCTTGTCTCTTTGCCTCTTCAGGCAAGAGGAATCTACCTCCATCTGAAAAGGAATCAGGGGTGATATTCAACACACCCATTATGATGGTAGTATTGTGCCAGGCCAGCTCCTTATCTCTACACCTTATGACATTTCCCGTCATTTACCAGCAAGACCGTCATCGTCTTGATTCTCAGAAACCTGACTTTTCTCTTCTTCTTTTCGGCAATTGGCCATTATCGAGTCAATTTGAGCTGCATCGAGGGATTCCTGCTCGAGGAGTTCCCTGGCCAAGCTGTGAAGACAATCTATATTTTCAGATAACAGGTTTCTGGCCTTTTCATAGGAGTCTTTGACGATCTTTTCTATGGCCTGGTCGATCTTGAGAGCTGTGGCCTCGCTGTATTCCTTTGTGTGGCCAAAATCCCGGCCAAGGAAGATCTCTTCATTTTGTTTTGCAAAGGCAACCGGACCGATATCGTCACTCATGCCCCATTCGCACACCATCTTTCGAGCAAGGGTCGATACCCTTTCTATATCGTTGCCTGCACCCGTGGTCACTTCGTTGAAAACCAACTCTTCTGCCACCCGTCCACCAAGAAGTATGACGAGATTATTAAGCAGATATGTCCTTGGATACGTATGTTTTTCATCTTCAGGAAGCTGCTGGGTAAGGCCAAGGGCTTGGCCCCTTGGGATAATGGTAACCTTGTGGACTGGATCAGCACCTGGCAGAAGTTTGGCTGCAAGGCAATGGCCAGCTTCATGATATGCGGTTATTTTCTTTTCTTCATCAGAGATTATGGCGCTTTTTCGCTCTACGCCCATGAGGACTTTGTCTTTTGCCTTTTCAAAGTCCACCATCTCTACCTTTTTCTTGTTGGCCCTTGCTGCAAGGAGAGCCGCCTCATTTACGAGATTTTCAAGATCTGCCCCTGAAAAGCCAGGGGTCCCCTTGGCGATGATGGACAGATCCACGTCGTCAGCCAAGGGGGTATTGGCACTGTGTACCTTGAGGATGGCCTCCCTGCCCCTGACATCTGGGACAGAGACGATTACCTGCCTGTCAAAGCGGCCTGGCCTGAGTAGTGCCGGATCCAATACATCAGGTCTGTTGGTTGCAGATATAACGATCACCCCTTCCGAGGTCTCAAAACCATCCATCTCCACCAAGAGCTGGTTCAATGTCTGTTCACGTTCATCGTGGCCTCCACCCAGGCCAGCCCCCCTGTGTCGGCCAACTGCATCTATCTCATCTATGAATATGATGCAGGGTGCATGTTTCTTTGCCTGTACGAACAGATCTCGTACCCTCGATGCCCCTACACCTACGAACATCTCTACGAAATCCGAGCCGCTTATGCTAAAGAACGGCACTCCTGCCTCACCTGCTATCGCCTTTGCCAAAAGGGTCTTACCAGTACCAGGTGGGCCAACCAATAGGACACCCTTTGGTATTCTACCTCCCAGCTTGGTAAATTTCTGGGGGTCTTTTAGAAAGTCTATGACTTCAGTGAGCTCTTCTTTGGCCTCGTCAACCCCTGCAACATCCTTGAAAGTGATCTTGATGTTTTGACTATTCAAGAGCTTGGCCTTGCTTCTTCCAAAGGACATGGCCCTGCCACCGCCTGTCTGCATCTGCCGCATGAAGAAAATCCATACGCCAATGAGCAAAAGCATAGGGAACCAGGAAATCAAGAGCGTTAGGTACCAAGGGGTCTCCTCTGCAGGTTTAACCTGTATGATAACACCTTTCTTTTTGAGCTCGGGGATAAAATCCCGATCTTGAGCTGGTACGGCCGTCTTGAATCTGGTTTTATTGAGAAAGGTGCCTTCTACCTTCTCATCCTGGATAATCACCTTGGCTACCTGACCTTTTTCAACATAAGACAGGAAGTCGCTATAGGTGATTTCCTGGGTTTTTGTTTGGGGCTTGTTAAAGAGGTTGAAGAGAAAGACTACCACAAGGCCTATAACAAGCCAAAGGCTTAGATTTTTATAAAACGTATTCAAATATAGTCCTCCGTTTGAACGGTTTAAATTTTTTTAATGGATACTGATTATACTATAATAAAACTAAGCTGTTTAGCAATTGCAACCCAAAAGGGGATATTTTTGAAATTTCCAGGATTTATCCTGATTAATGAAGATTTTTAAGGCATCTCAACATGGTAAGCCAGTCTTCAGGCTGCCAGGATATTTTCAGGCAATTGTTGGTATCTGTCCCAATTTTAACCAGCTGGCTTATTTCAACACCACAAATAGCCACTATTTTATCTCCTATTCTAAGTATCGGCAAAAAATCCCTGATAAATCTGGGGATACGTCTATTTATAAGAAATTTTTTTAGTTTCACTTCCTTGTCGAGACCCAATGGCTGAAATCTGTCTCCACTCTTTCTGAAGGTGATCTTCAGTGGAAAGCTTATTGTGTCCAAATCCAAAAAGAGGGGACGGGGGAGGAAATGTTTACATGGAATTGATACTTCACTACATCCTGCAGGTTCCACGATAACTGTACCCACACCTTTAAGCTTGAATCTTCCTGGCCTGTCAATGGTCAATGAAAAGTGTTCAGTGTCCATTGTCTTGCCCATTTTTAGGAAAGAAAACTCCTTGAGAAAACAGACAAGGTCATAGCTTTTTATGACAACGTATCCTTTGGGTAGATTGTAAAGGGATGAGCCGCTGTCAGAAAGGTTTATTTCGTCGATCTTTTCAAGGTGGTCATATCTGATTAGTTCATAGTCCATGCCTAACTCTGCCAATGCCTTCTTATATATCCTTTTTCGAATCGCCCTTGGCCATTCAAGCAATATATCCCTATTGAGGAACAAACCAGGTATTTCAACCCCTTTTGCCCTGCATCTCGGATAAGCTGTTTCAGCAATGGAGTTCAATGCCCTGCACTCTTCTGCCAGAAGTCTGGCTGAGCGATAGATGGCATTGGCAGCAGTTGGATTGAACTCTTTTTCTATGATGGGCATCAATAGGTGTCTTATCTTGTTTCTGGTATACTTGGTCTGGAGGTTGGAAGAATCTTCTACAAAGCCTATCTCGTACCTATTTAGATGTTCAAGGATCTCCCTCTTCGTACAAAATAGAAGGGGACGAATTACATTGTCTTCCCTTTTGAGTTTTATGCCTGATAGACCCTGAGGGCCAGCACCTCTGACAAGCCTGAAAATGATCTCTTCTGCCTGGTCATCACAGGTATGCCCTGTGGCAGTATATTCGAATCCATGTTCAATGGCGGTTTTTCTTAAAAACGCATAACGCAATTGTCGTGCTGTCTCCTGTATACCTCTTGCATTCTTATGGGCTACTGTAAGTACGTCGCCCTTTTCAGAGAAAAAAGTAATGGAGTTGACCTTACAGACCATTTCAACAAAGTCCTTGTCCCGTCTTGATTCCTGGCCACGGAGACAGTGATCGAAGTGGGCAACAGCTATCTTTAGCTGATAACTGTCTGACAACAAGAACAAGAGATGGAGGAGACAGATTGAGTCAGGGCCACCGGATACCGCGATTAAGATGGAAGCCCCTTTGGCAAAGAGTTTTTCTTTTCGGATAAATCCCTTGAACTTAGCGAGAAGTTGGGAATTTCGGCCTTTATCGAGAACCAAGCGTGTAGGAGGCGAACTGCCTCCCAATCTTAGCAGGCTCACCCTCCGCCTTGGTTGATGCTTACACATCTTAATATATCGAGGCTGTTGGCAGGCCTTATAGAAACGATTTTTGCCTTTAAGAGTAATTTTTTGCCTGCTGCTGGGTGATTAAAGTCTGCAATTACACTGTCATCTTTAATTTCCTTGACAGTAAATCTGACTTCATTGCCCATGCCGGATTTTTCTCGATAGATTTCTCCCTCTTTCAGCCTTTCTGGGTTCGATATCTGGGAAAGCGGAATTTCATTGACCAAGGACTCGTTGTAGTTTCCAAAGGCCTGTTCGGGAGGTATGACTACTTCGACCTTTTCTCCTTCTTCAAGGTTCCATATTGCCTTTTCCAAAACAGGGATGACAGGGTCTCTTCCAAAGAGGAATTCTGACTCAAAGGTCCTGTTAAGTTCTTGGGGCGTTATGCCCTCGTCCACATTGAGTGTGTATTTTACTTTAACGACGGTATCCTTTTCGACTTTCATTTTTTATTCTCTACCTCCCTCTTCTCAGGCATAAAATAACCCAAAAAAAGAGTTCCTGAAAGGGCAAATTCCACTATTAATTCTGGAAGTGGATTTTATATACTCCATGCTTTACAAGATTTTTAAAAATGATTATACAGGCTCCAGAATAATCATAACCTGGATTATATCCCTCGCAAGTTTACCGAATATGCGAGACACATAGGGCGTTCAGGCGTATTTAAAGGCCGCCCATAGCTCAACCGGATAGAGCAACGGACTTCTAATCCGTAGGTTGGAGGTTCGAGTCCTCCTGGGCGGGCCAGTGATTTCAAAGGGTTATGGCTTTCATCCATAACCCTTTTTCTTTTGAGGGCTACTCTAGAGATATCCTTCAGTGCGGGTTTTATCGTTGGGGCCTGAAAGAAGAGCTCTATTTTTGATATGCTGTATTGTATGCATGGCATTTCGTCTGCTTCACAGGTCCAATCTTCGTACACTCTTCCAAGTTCTCACCTACTGTCCAAATAATTTGTCTGCCCCCTAACGCTCCTTTCCCCATCCTAATCGTCTTAAAACCATTTCTTAAAGGAAAATTAAAAAATGTTTAGTAGTAACTTATTCATCTGAAGGATCTTTTTAGGCGTATTTGCCCAATTAATCGGACACAACCATTTTGAACTGAAGGAGGAGAGTTGAGTTATGAGGCCCTTTTTAGTTGTTATCTGTCTTGTCTTTTATTCTATTAGTTTTTGTGTGTCAGCCGCTATGGCCCTGGAATTTAGGGTAGAGAATGTACCAGGAGCTACTATGTCTGGCTCGCAGACAAGTGCCTTGTTTGATTTTATTATAGAGTCTGATAAGGGCATGGTGGTTAACCGGCATGATACAAATTATGTTTCAGGAGAATTGTCTCAAGAGAGAATTCACCTTTTCCCAACTGATGCCAGTCTAAACATCAGTGCTATCATCCATCCTGACCAGGGAGAGCAGGATATGGTAGCAGATAGTTTTGTCATGGCCTTTGTAAACAATGCCCTGATGTATCGTGATCCTGTAGGTTGGTGGCATTTCTTGTCGGGTTCACCAGATAGGTTGATGCCCGCGGACGAGCCTGCTGTTTTGGGCAGTTCTAAAGGTATATCGATCATCAATAAGCTAAGCGGGATCCCAGGTCACTTCAATTTGTATGTTGGCTATAGACCCCTTGGTAGTTTCGATTTAACTTTCAATTCGTCTCCCCTTGAATTTCTTGTGCGTGATCTTTATTTCCCAGAAGTCCCCGTACCTGAGACAGATCAGGAAAAGAGGCAGATTTTTGCTAGCCACGAGGTTTATGTTAAGGGACAGCCTCACCAAGTAGGGTATCATACCATATTAAGAAGTGGTGATAGATTAGGTAATTATACGTTTGGGCAACTTTATGATGCAAATGGTCAACCGCTTGTTGCTGAAGATGGATCCCCTGTAATATCGAACTCAAACGATTTTGCCTCATTGCACGTTATCGGTAACAAGCTATTTATGATATCCCATTTTGAATCCAGGCCTGGGGCTATGTATCTGACAGAAATTCATCAAGATCCACAAACAGGACAGCTAACACCTATTTCTACCAGGCCCATCGATTTTTCTCAGGTCAGAGGAGGCTGGGTACACTGTGCTGGAAGTGTGACTCCTTGGAATTCCCATTTGGGCAGTGAAGAATACGAACCAGATGCCTCGAAGCGAGATGCAAATGGTCATATCGATGATTATTACGATCCCATGGCTGCTTACTACGGTGGTGATCTTCTAAAATTGAACCCTTACGACTATGGGTGGATCATAGAGGTGACAATACTCAATGAACAAGGAGATACCAGGGTTGTAAAGCATTATTCAATGGGACGGCTTGCTTTTGAGTTGGGCTACGTATTGCCGGACAAGCGTACAGTCTATATGTCGGACGATGGGACCAACGTCGGCCTCTTCATGTTTGTGGCAGACGAGGAGGCAGATCTCTCAAGTGGTACCCTTTATGCCGTGAAATGGCATCAGATAAGTAGCGAAAACGGAGGTCGAGCTGAACTCACCTGGGTAAATCTCGGTCATGCCACTGATGATGAGATTAGGCCTTTGTTGGATTCAAAGATCACGTTCAACGACATTTTCGAAAGAGTCGAACCCAATCCAGACAAGAGCTGTCCTGCTGGTTTTACGTCTATAAACACTACTCGCGGCCATGAATGCCTGAAAATAAAACCTGGGATGGAAAAGGCTGCATCCAGATTGGAAACGAGAAGGTATGCAGCCATGATGGGAGCCACGACCGAGTTGAGGAAAGAAGAAGGTATAACCTATGATCCCGACCGGAATCGGCTCTATGTGGCTATAAGCGCCATAGAAAAAGGTATGGAAGACCGGAAGAAAAGGGGTAAAGACAATGATAAATACGATGTCGGCGGCCCCAACGACATACGTGTTTCTTACAATGCCTGTGGGGGTGTATATGCCTTGGATCTCGGTCCATATGAAGGTATCAACAGTGATTATGTGGCTCATAACATGTATAATATCATCTCTGGGCAGATGGTAACCTATCCTGAAGATAGTCCATTTGCAGGAAATACCTGCAATCTCCACGGGCTAGCCAATCCTGATAACATCACGTATCTACCAGGTTTCGATACCCTTATCATTGGAGAAGATACAGGTACCGGTCACCAGAATGATTTCGTCTGGGCTATGGATGTTCCCTCTGGTGACATTACCAGGATTCAGACAACTCCATATGGTTCAGAAACCACCTCTGTCTATTGGTATCCGAATATCAATGGATTTGGTTACCTCATTTCTGTGGTACAGCATCCCTATGGAGAGTCTGATCAAGACAAGTTGGAAAATCCCCATGACAAGGCTGCTTACACAGGCTATATAGGTCCGTTTCCCGCCCTCGTAAAATAGCTTGTAGTCCTCTTGTGTCCTGGCGCTCACAAGGGCGCCAGGACACATTCTTTTCTTGCTTAGCTGTTCTTTATTGAATAGGGAAAATAATTAGCCATGAATATTAAAACATCTCGGATAAACACTGGAGTTTTATTGGTATGTTGTTGTCTTTTCGTTTTTTTTGGACATGATGCCTTCGGCCTTGTACCGTTATTGGACTCCAATGGGACATCCACTGGATTATCCGTAGGTATGGAGATTGAATCGTCCCCCTTGGGGTATCTACCTCTTTGCGAGAAGGACCATCTGCCCATGTCCTGGGTCGTTGAAGCTACACCTGAAGTAGTTGGTCAGAGCGGAGACGTATATCTGGTGAAGAAGGTGGGGGATAACTGGTTTCAATTATCCACAAAAAGAAAATGGAGAGATTGGTCTTTTGAATTATCGTCTCTGAAACCCTTCAGAAAAGGGGCAAGGTTTGATTCCAGGACACGTTTTTCCGTTGAAGACATAGCTCCAAGCTCAGTCAGCAAAATCGAGTATTATTTTTTGGTAAGACCCAATGAGCAGAACAAATATTTTTGGAATCACAAGCCATTAGAAATTAGTATTTCCCCTTTTCCTTGTAGCAATAGCTCTGATGGGGATCTCAAGAGTAAGCTACTTCACAATCCAGCTGCCTATATACCGGCACAATGTTATACAAAGACCAAAGATGACAACAGCCTCATTCATAATCCTTGTTATGTTTGTCATACAGGCGGTAAGAAACCTAACATAGTAATAGGTGATAAGGACCTACAACTTGCTTATTCATTTCCAGAGGCAGCCTCTGTGAATCACTGGACAAATCTATTTGAGGATAAGTCCGTTGAAATAGAGGCCATAGGTGATGATGCAATAGTTTCTTATGTCCAAAACGACAACTATCATGATCCAAATGGTCGCCCCATCCTGGCCTATCTTGCTGAGCATGTACCAGAAAAGTGGGACTACAATGGCAATGGAAAATGGGATGGTTTTGTTCCAGACTGCTATTATTCGTTTGACCAGGAGGGATTCGATAGGACACCATCTGGGGGATATAGTGGCTGGAGAGCATTTGCCTATTATCCTTTTCCAGGGACTTTTTGGCCAACAAACGGTTCTACAGACGATGTGCTCATAAGGTTGCCAGAAGAGTTTAGGCAAGATGAGTTGGGCAATTACGATTTGGAGATCTATAAGATCAACATGGCAATTGTCGAGGCGTATATTACAAGAAGAGATGTTGCCATAACCCCTGTAGATGAGTCTTTATACGGTGTTGACCTGGATCTGAATGGGAGGCTTGAGACTGCTCGATTTGTCAAATTCATATGGCCCTTCAGATCTGGTAAGTCCATGAATTTTGTAGGTATGGCTGGAAAAAGGCAAAGGAGTGGTTTGGTACATCTTGCTGCAGGTCTTTTCCCAGAAGGGACAGAATTTCTCCATAGTGTGCGCTATATTGATGTCTTGGAGGACGGAAAGATTGGATTGGCCCCACGCATGAAGGAACTACGTTATGCAAAGAAGATTTATTGGCTCTCTTACAGCCGTCTTCAAGAGATCGCAGGTGAAGAGGCCAAGGAAAAATATGATTTCCCAGATAGACTGAAGATGTTTCCTGGTAATATGGAGATGGGTATAAGTAATGGCCAAGGTTGGGTTTATCAGGGTTTTATTGAGGATGCCAATGGCAGGTTGAGGCCACAGTCCTACGAGGAGACTCTGTATTGTATGGGATGTCACGGAGGTATAGGGGCCACCAGTGATGGTATTTTTTCTTTTCCCAGGAAATTGGATACTGAAAATTCATTTCAACAGGGTTGGTATCACTGGACCCAGAGGGGGCTATATGGTCTCCCAGAGCCAAAGGTGGATATCGAAGGGGCTGGCACTCAATATGAATATTCTTATTATCTCATGTATAACCGCTCTGGTAATGAATTTCGTAACAACGATGAGGTAATCGCAAAATTCTTTGACCAAAATGGTACTGTCAATAAAAACGCCCTCCTGGCATTGCATGATGACATAACTACCCTTCTGTACCCTTCAAGAGGCCGCGCCCTGATGTTAGACAAGGCCTACAGGATATTGGTGCGGGGGCAGGATTTTATTCACGGTCGTGATGGTTCTGTTCTACCCTTGGAAACTGTATATCAAGAAGTTACAGAAGATACGTCTACAGGTATAGCCAGACCTACTGTAACAAAGGGGTTCCATCCCAATTTTTTATCTGGTCAAAACGGGGCTGGTCAATATCAGGCCTCACAGGCCAATGCACAACTGGAAACGGTTATATTGGGAGACGGGTTGCCTGGGCCTGATGGAAATTTTTACCAGGTAGATTCATCTGGTTTGATATTTAAAAGTGATTATTCTGGGAATATCAAGGGGTTTTACTTTCCCTTCCCTGACAGGCTGACTCTACCTACTAGAGTAATAGTTCCCAACGACCATGTGTCAGTGTGTTATAAATGTCATAAACTGGATGGTCCAGTGCCAGAATCCAACAAGTCCTTGTTAGAGCAACCACTACAACTGTCCAGTGATTCAAAAGCTCCAGGGAATGCAATCCGTCTCACCACGAATGCTGCCATGGATATCAATCCCGTATGGAGTCCAAAGGGGAATCAGATAGTCTGGGTGTCCAACCGGTCTGGATTTTATCATCTGTGGGTGATGAATAGTGATGGAACAGGGAAGCGAGCCTTGACATCAGGGCCTATTCAGTTCGGCTGGCCTCTCTGGAGCCCAGATGGAACCAGAGTTCTATTCCAAGGTTTTGACGAAAACTCTAAAGAGTATCTCATAGGTCATGTGGACGTTGATGACCCTACTGATGTCGTTGTCGTGGCCCAAGGAGCGGATGTCTTGGATAGACCTTGCTGGAGTCCTGATGGGAAATTCATAGCTTATGCCTCTGAGGTAGAGGGTAATTGGGATATCTACGTAGTATCTATCGATGGAAAAACCTCATATCGTCTTACCAATAGACCTGCTATGGAGACCAATCCTTTATGGAGTCCAGATGGTAAGATAATAGCGTTCAAGAGGGGAGGTTCTGGAAATTACGCCCTAACAGTGGAGGATTTCATAACCTTTGGGAGTGATCTGTCCAAGCCGCTGATTCACGAGTGGCCGGGGCCCCAGTCTATTCAAATGAATTCCTGGAGCCCAAATGGCAGATGGATAGCCTACACCGCCGAGGCCATAAACGGTGCGTCCGGAAAGGATCGGGTAAGTTATGTGGCCGTGATTTCTGATATGGCTATACCTCAAGAGGATGAAAGTAATGCTACGGCACTGAATACAAGCTTGATCTCTCAAGGTCTGACCTTGGGAGATAGGGGACCGGTTTTTTCTCCTGACTCCAAAAAGGTCGCCTTTTGGGCCTGGGACAAGTCTTTTGGTTCCTCTATTTGGGTCTATGACCTTGATACAAAGCAGGCCAAACAGCTTACCTCAGGAGGCTTTGACCTCAATCCCAAGTGGAGTCCAGACAGTAGGCAGTTGGTCTTCGAATCAAGTAGGAATGGCAATATCGATATTTGGGTAATCACCCTGGATTAGACGTTACAAGTTTGCCGAAGAGGCGACACAGTCACAATCTATGTCAATCTTGTCACTATGTTATGAATATTATCTTTTGGCTGCCTTTGGTAGCGAATTGGTATTGTTTGACGCCAACAGTCAAAGGCGACAAGCTTTATGTGGCTGTGATGATAACCTTTCAGAGTTCGACATTTCAGACCCCATACACCCAGTGCAGATCTCCCAATATCGTGTGCCTGCCCCGATTGACATGTTATCTGCTGGTGGTGATCTGGTTCTTGCTTTTTTGAATGGAAGTGTCTATGTGTTTCGAGATATTCCTATGGCTTCAGGGGCATCTGCACTGATATTTGTCGTGGCAACTGGTGACTTTGATGGAATCGGATGGGCACACCCTCAAAAGGGCACCATGTCTCGATATCGGGCTCTTCAGTTACTGATCAACCATTCTTCACCGCCCTTTTTCAGCTCAGGCCGAGTTTTTTCATTTTATTGAGTAGCGTCTTGTAACTAATCTTTAGTTCTCTCGCTGCGGCTGCCTTGTTCCATCTCGCGTTTTCCAGGGCCTGAAGTATGAGTTCCTTTTCTCTGTTTCTTGCATGGGATCTTGTGGCCTCCCAGAAATCATTTTTAGATGGCCCACTTGTCGGGCTGGATTTTATCAAGTGGTTTTCAATGGCTGCACAGCTTATGTTGAATCTGCTTGTCACTGCGGCCCTGTCGAGGATGTTGAACAATTCCCTGACATTTCCTGGGAAATCGTATGCCTTTAGCTGTTCCAATGCCTCTTTTTCTATGCTGATTTTTTGTCCGAGGAGCGAGCGAAGCTTGGCAAGATGTCTCATGACGAGGGCCTCTATGTCTTGGGTGCGGTTCTTGAGAGGAGGGATATGGATTGGAAAGGTGGATAGTCTGAAATAGAGGTCTTGTCTGAATTTTCCTTCTGTTATGAACCCAGTCAAATCGCGGTTGGTGGCAGCTATGATCCTAACATCGGCCTTTTTTTCCACGCTTGAGCCCACAGGCATGAAAGCACCTGTATCAAGAAACCGGAGTAGTTTTGCCTGCACCTCCAGGGGCATTTCTCCAATCTCGTCCAGGAACAAGGTGCCATTGTCAGCGGCCTCTGCCAGCCCTTTTTTATGTTCTGATGCCCCGGTGAAGCTCCCTTTTTGATGACCGAAAAGTAGGCTGTCGGCAAGGTGTTCTGGCAGGCTGGCACAATTTACTGATATAATTTTACCTCTACCACTTAATCTGTGGATATAACGTGCCAAGACCTCTTTCCCCGTCCCTGTATCCCCGCTTATCAACACTGGGAAAGGGGTAGGTGCCACTTGCTTTGCCAATCTGAGGACATCTGCCATGATGGGCGATTGGGCAACCGGTGAATCCTCTGCTGGCAATGGAAGCAAGTCACAAAATCGCTCCAAGAGTGCCTCCAGGTCAACGGGTTTTTCAAGGAAATCAGTTGCTCCGAGCTTTAGGGCATCTACTGCCTTTTGAACGGTTCCGTAGGCAGTAGCCACAATGATGATGGCCTCTGGGGTAGTTTTTCTTATCTCCGGGATTAGTTCCAGGCCCTCGCCATCTGGTAGCTGTATGTCAAGTAGATACCCACCGAATTTTCCTATGCCCTTCATGGCCTCCTTGAGGCTGAAGGCAGTCTCTGTTGGAAATTTTTCAGAGAGGGCCTCTCTGAAGAGGTTAGCCAGTTTTCTATTGTCTTCGACAATGAGGATCTTTTTATCCATGCCCGTTTCGATACACCTCCTGATATGCCTATCGAAACCAAGGGGGGGCATCTTTAATCTTTGTTATGTAAGGAAAAAAGAATAAGCAAGGCCTTTTCTCTTGGGTCTTTTGCCAATATCTCTTCGACCTTGATGAAAAGGGTAACCTTGTTTACTCTTAAACATGCATTCGATGTCCTGTAGAGTAGCTGTCCTCGATATAGGTTCTCAGACTATTCGTCTCGTAGGGGCTGAAATCCATGAAAAATGTCTAAGAATTTTGTTTTCCCATAGGGTTAATGCGCGACTGGGACAAGGCCTGATGGGAAATGGCTTTATTGGGAAGAAGGCCATGAAACGGGCCTGGTCTGCCCTGGAAAAATTCAGAGAAGTCATTGACGACTTTTCTATAGATCATGTAAGGGCCATAGGAACGGCTGCCTTGCGAAAGGCCTCAAACAGGGCACAGTTTATAGAGCATGCAAAGGAGATAGGCATTGATATCGAGGTCATTGACTGGAACCAAGAGGCCGAACTTGCTGTGCTTGGCGCGTATAATGCCATAGGTGATGTGGAATCTCCATGGACCATGATAGATGTTGGTGGGGGCAGCAGTGAGATAGCTTTTTGCACCGACAATAAGCTTCTCTATGGGATTAGCTTGGATATAGGCGCTGTCTCATTGCTCGAGAGCATTAGCCAGAGGGAGGTCATAGATGTCGATCTTCTTGCCAACATGGCCAAAAGGATCGTCAGCAAAGGGCTTGCCAAGGTCCCTGTTCCGCATGCTGGATTGAAAGTGGCTGTTGGCACTGGGGGGACTGCAACAACTATTGCAGCAGTGGATCTGCAACTTGGCGTCTATGATCCGCACAGGGTGAGAGGGCATGCTGTCTCGATTTCACGTCTGAGGTACTTATTGTCTTCTATAGGGGGGCTGGACCTTAAAAAACGCAGGCAAGTGAAAGGGCTCGAGCAAGAAAGGGCAGATATTTTTCCTGCAGGCATTGCAATTTTGACAGGGATAATTAGTTATTTAGGATTAAACAAAATAATTATCAGCGACGGTGGCCTGCTTTCAGGTCTTCTTGCCGCCTTTATGCAAAAGGAGTGTAATTTCTATGTTGAACCATCCTGTGCCAGAAGCATATACCTTTGATGACTTGCTGTTGGTTCCAGCAAGATCCAGTGTGCTACCAGCAGACGTAGATGTATCTGCACCTCTCACCGCCACCATAAGACTGAATATCCCTATACTCAGTGCTGCCATGGATACGGTCACGGAGGCCGATACGGCCATAAGCCTGGCAAGAGAAGGGGGCATTGGAATAATTCACAAGAACATGTCCATCAAGAGGCAGGTGAGAGAGATAGAAAAGGTCAAGAAGTCGGAAAGCGGCATGATCATAGACCCGGTAACGGTTACCCCTGATCAGAAGCTGTGGCAGGTCCAGCAGATCATGCGGGAGTTCCGTATTTCAGGAGTGCCTGTCGTAGAGGGCAAGAAGTTGGTGGGTATCGTGACGAATAGGGACCTGAGATTCGAGACCAATCTCGACCAAGAAGTAAGAAACGTCATGACCTCTGGAAAGCTAATAACCGCCCCTGTGGGAATAACCCTCGAGGAGTCAAAGGAACTCCTTCACCAACACAGGATCGAAAAGCTCTTGGTAGTGGACGAGAATGGTAATCTCTCCGGCCTGATCACCATAAAAGATATAGAAAAGATCAGGAAGTATCCAAATGCCTGCAAGGATGAACTGGGCCGCTTGAGAGTAGGGGCAGCGGTAGGTGTCGGTGCCGATCGCTTGGAACATGCCGAGGCATTGAAAAAGGCAGGGGCGGATGTGATAGTAGTGGATTCTGCTCATGGCCATTCTGATAATGTCATAAGGGCGGTGCGGGAGATAAAGGCAGAGTTTCCAGATCTACAAGTGATTGCCGGTAATATTGCCACCTCTGAGGGAGCCGAGGCACTGCTGGAAGCTGGGGCAGATGCCATAAAGGTTGGAGTAGGGCCTGGTTCTATCTGCACCACGAGGATTGTCGCAGGCGTTGGAATGCCTCAACTTACGGCAATTCACAATTGTGCCGTTGTGGCAAACAAATTGGGCAGGCCTGTCATAGCAGATGGTGGAATAAAGTTTTCCGGTGATCTTACCAAGGCCATCGGGGCTGGTGCCCACTGCATAATGATAGGAAGTCTCCTGGCTGGTACGGATGAAAGCCCTGGAGAACTGGAACTCTACAAGGGGCGTCAATACAAGGTGTACAGGGGGATGGGTTCTCTTGGGGCAATGAAAGAAGGCAGTAAGGATCGTTATTTCCAAGATGGTGTTACCACTGTCTCGAAGCTCGTACCTGAAGGTATAGAGGGCAGGGTCCCATACCGAGGCCCCCTTTCAGCCACTATCTACCAATTGGTCGGTGGGCTTCGTTCTGGGATGGGTTATCTTGGTTGTCGGTCCGTGGAAGAGCTCAGGGAGAATGCCAGGTTTATACGCATAACACCTGCAGGGTTGAGGGAAAGTCACGTTCACGACGTTATAATAACTAAAGAGTCTCCCAATTATTGGGTAGAGAGCTGATCTATAAGAATTTTAATGCCTTTTTTCTCTTCTATCTTGTCTAATTGATCTGAAATCTTTATATTTTTTAAATCATGAAAACGAAAACCTCTAAGCAGAGGCTCTTGATAGTTGATGACCGGGAGGACATGCTAAAGCTCCTCAAACAGGTCATAGGCGGTAAGTGCTCTTGCCACATAGACCTTGCCAAGTCGGGCCTGGAGGCCATTGAAAAGGTCAAAGATTCAGACCCAGATGTGGTATTGACAGATATCAAGATGCCAGACCTCGATGGTCTGAGCCTGTTAAGGCGCGTTTTGGCCTTTGATTCTTCCATTTCTGTCATCATCATGACTGGATACGCCACTGTAGAGTCGGCTGTAGAGGCCTTGAAGGATGGTGCCCTGGATTTTTTCCAAAAGCCCTTTGACAATGACATGGTGATACATGCAGTAAAGAAGGGCTTGGAGAGGACATGGCTACTCAGGGAGAACAGGAGGCTTCAGGAACAGATAGCCTCTACCCAAGAGCAGTTTGGCTTTGTTGGCAAGTCAACCAAGATAATGAACATACTCGAACTCATGAACAGGGTTGCCGACACGGATGTCACTGTCCTTATCCGTGGAGAGAGTGGTACAGGCAAGGAGGTGGCTGCCAGGGCGCTACACCAGA
Organism: Deltaproteobacteria bacterium; assembly: GCA_026986785.1. Classification (GTDB taxonomy): domain Bacteria; phylum Desulfobacterota; class Dissulfuribacteria; order Dissulfuribacterales; family QOAL01; genus QOAL01. The sequence continues at coordinate 91,502 of JALSNW010000035.1, forward strand.
TGAGCAGCCGCTCCCACAAGAGGATGATCACTGTCAACTGTCCGGCCTTGCCTGAGCACATCCTTGAAAGCGAGCTTTTTGGATATACCAAGGGGGCCTTTACAGGTGCTACCATAGACAAGGTAGGGCTTTTTCAGGCAGCAAATGGCTCATCCATACTCCTCGATGAAATTGCCGACATCCCTTTGTCCATCCAAACAAAGTTACTCAGAGTGTTGCAGGAAAAGGAGATACGTCCCCTGGGCAGTACGACCTCCATAAAGGTAGACGTGAGGGTGATTGCATCCACGAACCAGAACCTGGAAGAAAAGATAGCTAAGGGTACCTTTAGGGAGGATCTTTTCTATAGGCTAAACGTGGTATCCATTACAATGCCATCCCTAAAGGAGATAGCCGAGGACATCCCCCTATTGGCCCAGCATTTCCTGGACAAGTATTCCAGGGAATATGGAAAGGAAGGATTGGAATTCGCCCCCGAGAGTATCAGGTGCCTGATGCAGAGAGAGTGGAAAGGCAATGTCAGGCAATTGCAAAATGCCATCAAGAGGGCAGTGTTACTGGTTTCCAGTAAGATCATATGGCCCACTGATATCCCTATAGACAACGGTACTGATAAGGATAGTAATGTGATCACCATGCCTTGTCTTGCCCACTTGCCATATAAAAAGGCCAAGGAAAAGATCGTACACACCTTTTCGGTGTCCTATCTAACAAGGGCCCTTCAGGCATCTGGTGGAAACGTGACAGCAGCAGCGAGGATGTGTGGCCTTGAAAGACAAAGCCTCCAGCGGCTTTTGAAAAAACACGATCTCGATCCTGCAAGTTTCAGACATTCCAAGGCAAGTGAGAATTGAGATATGATCCCAGATCATGCACACCGTAAGCCTGGTGAGGTCTATGCATGAACTATTGCAATAGTTCAAATGTACTGAACTATACTTAATCTGACACTACCTCACTGTGAGCATGATCTGTCTGTATGGTCTGATCTATTATTTTTTCTTTTGCCAAAGGTAATGAATCAACAAAGGTTTGCATTGGT
>JALSNW010000036.1 GCA_026986785.1 Deltaproteobacteria bacterium
ACTTCCCTCCTGGCATGGCTGATGCATATCAAAATCATGAAAGCTGACCGGTCGGCACAAAAAAACTCAATAATAAGTAGTGTAAGGAGGTCCAAAATGGTTAAAAAAATCGCATCGACCCTTTTCGCATTGGCAGTAGTAGTGTTGCTTTCAGCAAATGCTGATGCATGGCGAGGCCAGATGTCTGGAAATTCAACAATGATGAATCGCGATATGCACCAGCAGATGCACCAGCAGATGCATAATGGCGACATGGCAATGAGCGGGCAGGGCCAAGAGCACCATATGAACAGAGCAAACTTCAGGGCTGGCCTCGGGCCACAGCATTATCCCCCGTTCGACGTGGACATCTCAAATGATCTTTTTGTGAATCCCCAAAGATACATGAAATTTACAGGTGGCGGACAATTCATCGACGAAAATGGTGATGGCATCTGTGACATTGCCCAGGATACTGAAATGTTCCGCAATCTGGGTATTGGACCCTGTGTAGACGAAAATGAGGACAGCATCTGCGACTGTTTCCAAACCAGGGATGCTTATAAGAGGATGGGAATGAAGAATTTCGTGGATGTTGATGGAGATGGCCTATGTGACAATTATGAACTCAATCCAATGGCCAATCTCAACAATGGCAGCAACTAACTAACCATACCCCACAACCATCTCATCATCACCGGGCAGGGCATCACCCAAAGTAGGGTGATGCCCATTTTTTTAAATAACTTCAGGCAAGATGGGCTATCACCAGTCAAACTCCTTTGAAAGTCGAAGTGTCAACATAGCCCGGTTATCCAGGTATTCATAATCTGGATCATTTGCATCCCTATGCCAATGAGACAGGCTGATACCTGTCTCCAACCAACTGTTCAGTTGCCAATAGAGTTCCAGATCGGCATTCCATGTCCTTTCTCTTATCTTTTCGTCCCATCCCCCTGCGTAGGGGAAGGTATCGTCTCGGTAGTAAGACTCCAGACTGAGATGAAGCCTGTCTAAGATTGCATACTCAACCTCTCCGCCAAGGACATAGCAACTCGAAAAGCCAAGATTTTCTCCGTCGAAATAGACCTCGTCGTAGCCCTTACTGATCTCTATCTTGAGGGAATAATGATTGGTGTGCCTCCAGAACGTTGCATTCCAGCTTACGCCATCGTAATTATCCAGTCCTGCATGGTGCAGCCTGGTCTGAAAATAATATCCCCCTCCAATCGTGAAACCTGTTGATTGATTGAACGCATGGGTCAAACCGACAGTAAAATCATAGGTGTCGTAATCTGGAGTTTCCCCAGAAAAATTCATGGATGCTACAGCCCCTCTTACATTCAATGTGGTATCCAGATCCAGACGATAAAAAAAGGCCAGGGCCCCCCTGGGCTCTGTAAAATCATCAGAAGTATCAAAGAGGCCCATATTAGCACCTGTCTCCATCCCTATGCCATATTGTGGTCTCAGCCAATACCGAAGCTCCATGTATGGGAAATGGTTTACAGTATCTGCCCCAATGGAGGAATGATTCTTGAAGAACATGTTTTTGTAACCTATCTCCGCGCGCCCTTTATCATTGAACGACCTGAAAAGTTTTACATTGGCCTCATTATAATCATACTTCAGGTCTTCATAGCTGATTGCCCCTATACTTTTACTTATCTGTACAGGGTCTTTCGAATGGATAAAGCTGTCCTCTATTGAGACCTTCCAATCGTGAGAAAGATCGAGCCAACCATCAAGATCAAGAAAATGATTCAATGAATTCCTGGCCGACTGGTGATAGAAAAAGACCTGTTGGAGTTCATAATCCAGATCCAGATTCCATGTATTGAAAGAAAGACCTGCCTCAACACCAGGGGCCACTCTCGTGACAAAATCGGATATGACATCACTACTTGCAAAATATATGTTGTCGTCATAGTAGCAGTCTGAGGTTATCCTGGGTATTGCATATCCTGACAGCTCGGCATCTGCCATACCCTGCCACAAAACCACGGACGATAGAAAAACCAGGCACAAAAAAGAAATGTTTTTCCCCATTTTTGACCCTCCTCGTTTCAGCTCGCTTCATAAATTCCCCAACCACCCCTGCATAAAAAACCGGACGGCTAACAACACAATGCAATCTTACAAGCCAAAATTAATAAAATCAAAATATATCAAGTAACAGCTATTTCATGAATGACAAAACATCTTCCCCCCATTGATATGGAGGACCATAAAAAAACGCAATATTTCAAGGTCCATGCAGATTAAGTGCCTCCCTTTTCCATTGAGGTCGCCATTGCCTATAGACATGGCACCCATAGGCAGGATGTTTTTTTGATGAACCTGGATCATGCAGCTTCACAAGATTTGTCGAATATGTGGCAAGGTAAGAAAAAAACAGGGCTGAAATCATGGATCGTTTTGATAATTATATGGCCAAGTCTACAAAATACTACATAGTGTATTAAAATAACTACACCTTACAATCAAACCCTTTTCAATACTGCCTTTGGCGTCCGGCTCCATCTTATTCGATACCATCTTTTCAAACAGGCTCATGCAACTTCACAAATTTGCTGAAGATGTGAAAAGGAAGGCACGTTGGGCTACTTTGGTATTTAAAGTGTCCGACAACAGAGCAGATGAGACCTATGGCATAAGCAGATTGAAAAGGCATTTCAAGACACCTATATTCTAATGAATATAGGCCACTATGTACAAACAAGGGTAAATATCAATGTTTTTTTACCCTCTTTCTCGCCCTATGGCAGAATAATTTGGCTATAGAGGAGAATTGGAACCAGGTTTGCTTTCCATAAAATAGATACAGATATTGGCAAGCAGAAATCGGGTTATCGTTCCAGGTTAGAGATCGTTTGAGCGGCAAAGATAAATCAAAGACATGAATAAGACACATATATTAACTGCCTCCATGATCAAAAAAGGACTCGCCGCTGGTATTATTGCATCCATGCTTGCCGTCATCTTATGGACCATCCCAGGAATGGATTATTTTCTCAAACGTATAGATTTGTCATGCCTCGATTCCTGGACCCGGATGGCCTCTCATGAAAAGGACACAGACATCATTTTGGTTGCAATTGATGAAAATTCCATTGAGCAGATAGGTCCGTGGCCTTGGGACAGGAGCAAATACGCCAAGATGATCAATTTCTTGGCCAGGGCAGGGGCAAAAATAATTGCAGTGGACCTGTTGCTCGACAGACCTAACCCGACAGACAACTACCTTGCAGATGCCATGAATCATGCCCCAACAGCCCTGGCGGTTTATACTCCAGACAAAGGAGGTCGTAATGTCTCTGGCTATGGATTGGTCGTTGACGAGATAAAGGTACCGTCTCCCCCCCTCTTTCAGGCTGCCGCTGGCCTGGGACACGTGGTATTGATCTATGATCAAGATGGCGTGATCAGGAGAATACCATCATTTATATCGGATACCAATACCACATATCCTGCCTTTGGGATTACACTTGCCTCCCTCTGGCACGGGTCCAAAACACAAGATATGATCATTTCTCCAGGCCATTTATACATCGGCTCCATAGATATCCCCTTGGATAGCGATGGTTTTTTCTACATAGGATACACAGGTGGCCCTGGCACCTTTCCAAGGGTCTCTGCAAGTGATGTGTTGAGGGGAGATGTCCCCTCAGAGGTCTTCAAGGATAAACTGGCCATAATCGGTATGACCTCTACAGGGCTATCGGACATGTGGACCACACCCTTTGCAGCCACAGGAGGCATGACCGGCCTGGAGCTCATGGCCAATAGTGTGCAAGCAATACTTGACAATAACATTCCACAAAGGCTTCCTTTCTCAAGCATAATCGTGGCAATAATACTTATTGGTGTGTTAGGGGGCATTACAGGTCAATACCTAACCATCAAATCGATCCCGATCCTATTAATTGTTTTCCCTGTTCTGCTCTGGTTCGCGGGGGCAGTTGGGCTAATGGCCTTTCAGAAGATCATCTCCTTCCCACCTATGGCAACAGCCTGGATGATCTCCCTTCTTGGAACATTGGCTATGCGATCTATCAGATATAGGGGTGAAATGAGAAAACAGGCCGAACATCTCAAAAAATTGTCCAAGATGACCAGCTCCATTCAGCCAAAAAACCTATGTTCCATATTGCAAGAAATAACTGATGCAGAAATGGTCATTGGCCTTTTCAAGAATAGGGATGAAGACTATTGCCCAATCATCCTCGGAGACATAGACGAAAAATCCAAGAGTGAACTCGATGGAATAGTCCGACAGCACAAAGATAAAATCACCAGGGTGGTTAGTAGATGGGTCAGGATGAGTAACTTGAGGTGGTATGTGATTCCCATAGAATCAGGGGACAACCAACTCGGGCTTTATATAATCAAGAGCCACAAGGCCAGTGGGTCAGAAAAAGACAAGATGGAGCAGGCAAAAGACTTTGCTGCCTACTCTGCCCTTTTGTTGGAACATGAACGATTACTCGAACAGCTTCAGGAGCATTGCAAAGGCACTCTTGAAATTGTCATGAGCACCTTGGAAAAAAAGGCCCCTGGGCTCATGCATCACTCCAATCAAGTGGCAGAACTCGCCAAGGCGATTGCACTTCACATGAAACTTGATGGAAAACAAGCAGAGCTCATCTACAAGGCGGGAATGCTCCATGATCTTGGCCTCGTAGGTGTACCAGACCATATAATAACTAAAAAATCTGGCCTTACCCCTGAGGAAAGGGTGTGGGTAGAGAGTCACCCAGGGATAGGGGCTGAGATGGTGGCCCAGGTACCTCAACTAAAACCCTGTGCCCCCATAATTCGCCAACACCATGAAAGGTATGATGGCAAGGGTTATCCAGATGGACTGGCCGGGGAAGAGATATTGCTCGAGGCCAGGATATTGGCTGTTGCCGAGGCCTTTGTATCTATCATGACAAAAAAATTCGATGCTGACCCTCACAAAGATCTCAAACACCTCAAGTCTGAAACAATAGCCGAGGTGAGACGATGTGGGGACAGCCAGTTTGACATGGATGTAGTCCAGGCACTTCTGGAAATGGAAAACGATATCGAGTGCAGGTGAAAATATGCTTAAACCGCTAAAGTTGTTTTTCTTGATTGTAATAATGGCCCTCTTATGTACGGACCCTATCCTAGCCGGCCAGGCTAGCATATTACTGGTGCGTATCAAAGGCACGGTCTTGGTGGCCTCTGGCCAAAATGGAGCTTGGGAGCCAGGTAGACTTTGGCTCTCTCTTGAAAAAGACACCAAGATCAAGACACTATCCCACTCTTCGATAGATCTCTTGCTGAATAAGGGAGCCATTGTTCGCGTAAAAGGCAATAGCGAACTCATTATCAAAGACATGTTGGAAAGGCTCGAAAGGCAGCTATCCCAAGCCACTCGAGGCATGTGTCAGGCGGGTACTTGCAGAGACGGCATTGTAATAAAACTCCTGAAGGGAAAAGCCCTTTTCTATGTATCACCAAAGTTTTCGAACCTGCCCTTGTTGGTTGACACGCCCATTGGTGTTGCAGGTGTTACAGGGACACGTTTTGCCATAGATCTCACCTATTCCAATAGACTTTACATAGCAGTATTTCAAGGCCATGTAATCGTTTGGCCCAAAAATAGAGCACGAAAGGCGGTATTGATAGGCCCAGAATTTTTTACCTCTCTAAAAAAAGGGAAGATCCCTTCCACCCCTGTCAAAATGAGTGTGAAGATAAGAAAGAGGTATGAAGAATGCCTGAAGCTCCACCTTGGACTGGACAAGAACCATGCAATGCTTGAAACCAGTGGAAGATATAGGGGGACATTTTCTCGGGGTTATTCTCCAGAGGTCCTGTCGGATTTTGGCCCCCAGAGAATCTATCAGCCCCAAGATAGAGAAAATGTTGTTCAGACACAGCAGCAACAGCGACAAGCAAATAGCACAAATAAATCAACAATTACACACCATACTGAAAGCACCAACAGACAATCTGTTAAAATGAACAAGATGGATACAAGCCACCATAACACTATGGACAAACATACCATGACCGATCACAAAACAATGGATCATTCAGGGATGAGTAATCATTCTACCATTCATGAAAGACCAAGAATGCACGAAACTTCATCCATGAGCCAATCCACGGGCACCCCTCACGGCGGCAGCCGTATGCACGAAAATCACATGACAAAAGATAGCGGTGCTTCATATCCAGAACATGGCATGGGAGGACGTAAGCGGTAATAGAAGAAGAACTGCTACTAAGGTGCAAAAGACCGTGAGCTCATCAACAGACCACAAAAGAAAGGCTGCAATCGCCCTTGGCGCGGCACTGATGCTTTCCTGTCTCATTGTGGCTGGATTCTACTTTGTACTGCATCAGGCCAAAAAGGTGTCCTTATTTGCAGTCAATGAGATGGCAGATGTCATAGCAGCCTCTGCCATTAGCCTTGACTCTATAAAGGAGTTGGGCTCCGCTGATGAAAACGCCCCTGTCAGCCTTTCCTTCTTCACTTATGAGCTTACCTGGTTGGCTGGCAAGAGGATCAACCTGAATGGCAGGCTCATAAGGGACATGAAATTTGCGCTAAATTCTGGAGTTAGGGTGAAAGCCCCTAACAGCGGCTACGAAATCATTCCCAAAAAGGATTTGATTGCAGTGGTCACTGCGAACCAAGATCTTTTCACCCTGATTTCCATCAACGACTGGCTACTGTGGTCTGGAATCATTATTGCCCTTGGCCTTATCTTGTTCGCAATAACATACTTTCTATTGAGACCAGATAGCCAGTTGGACAAGTGTAAGCTGTTATTGGGACGATTGGCAGACAATGGTAAAGACGATTTAGACCTCGATACACTTCTCCTCAAGGCCAAGGCCCGAATCGACCACATGGAGCAACAGCTCTTTCACCTGAGTGCAGAACGGACTCGACTCCAGGAAGAGGTAAAAACCTTGCAAAGATCCCTGAGAAAAACCACGCAGGATCTCGAGGCCACCCAGGAAAACCTTCTTAGGGCAGGCACACTTTCTGCATTAGGTGAATTTGCAGCAGGCATATCCCATGAGCTCAACAACCCAATGGGTATAGTCCTTGGCTTTACCCAGCATCTGCTCGACGAAGTGCCAGAGGATCATCCTCACTACCCGAAACTGAGGAGAATGGAAATAGAGCTCGGCCGCTGCCAGAGGATACTGCAGGACTTGTTGGCATTCGCGAGGCCTCTTGAACCAGCTTTCAAATGGGTAGACGTGAACAAGATCATAAAAGAGACCGTCCAGTTTGTCTTTTATCCAGGGATAGAAGGGATAGATGTGACGTGTAACCTTGAAGAGGATCTTCCCGAAATAGAAGTGGATCCAGAACAGTTGGAACAGATACTCATCAATCTCATCAAGAATGCCATACAGGCCATTGAGCAGCAAGGAACGATCACAGTGTCCACGAGCTCCGTGACCCTCACCAGGGAAGATACGGTAATGCTCACTGCCCCTGTGATACAACCTGGGGCCCTTCTGATGGAAGATCCTGGCAGTGCCCTGTCTCTCAGGGTACCCAGGATAGAAGGTGCCATAGAGCCGGGAGATCCGGGTGTGAAGATAGAGATAAGTGATACTGGTGGAGGTATAAGCCCCCAGGACTTTCAAAGGATTTTTACACCGTTTTATACCACAAAAAAGGATGGGACAGGCCTTGGCCTTTCTATCTGCTGGAAACTTGTGAGGAGGAACCGAGGCATATTGAAGGTTGCGAGCAGCCCTGGAAAGGGCAGCCGGTTCAGCATCATATTCCCGGTAAAGGAGAAGAAGGATCATGGCAAACAATAAAGGCAAGGTTTTGGTCGTTGATGATGAACAAGGATTCTGTGAACTTTTGGAGAGCCTGCTCGAAAAAGAAGGCTTTGAGGTGATAAGCACCACTGATCCTGAGAAATGTCTCGACATGATACAAGAAGAAGATATTGACATTGTGTTCCTTGACTACAAGATGCCTGGCTGTGATGGGGTAACTCTCCTAAAACACATAAAGGAGCAGGACGAGAACGTAGTGGCCATAATGATCACTGCCTATGGCAGCATAGAGACTGCTGTAGAGGCCATGAAGTACGGTGCCTATGATTTTATAACCAAGCCCTTCCAAAAAAATGATCTCATCAGACTGGCACAAAAGGCATGGGACAAGAGAAAGCTCATGGTCGAGATGTCCCGTTTGAGAGAGGAGATCCAAGAACGCTACGGTTTCAATAACATAATAGGAAAAAGTAAGCCCATGCAGGATCTGTTTGAACTGATCCGCAGGGCTGCTGACAGCAGATGTACTGTGGTCATACAGGGAGAAAGTGGCACAGGAAAGGAGCTTGTGGCAAAGGCCATTCATTACAATAGTCCCAGGAAACACAAAAAGATAGTATGCGTCAATGCGGCTACACTTCAGGATACATTGTTGGAGTCCCAACTCTTCGGCCATGTCAAAGGGGCGTTTACCGGGGCCTACAAAGATCAAAAGGGATTCTTCGAGATAGCAGATGGAGGTACCTTGTTTCTTGATGAGATAACAGAGATCAGCCCTGCGATACAGGCCAAACTACTAAGGGTTCTCCAAGAACGGGAAATAGTGCCCGTGGGCAGCACAAAGCCTGTAAAGGTTGACGTGCGCCTGCTCGTTGCAACGAACAAGGACCTGAAAAAGACCATGGAGGAAAAAAACTTCCGTGAAGATCTCTATTACAGGTTGAACGTACTCACCATCACCATACCACCCCTTAGAGACCGCGTGGAAGACATCCCTCTTCTGGCCATGCATTTTCTAAAAAAATACAGCAAGGAAGCGGAAAAGAACATAACCGGCTTTACACCAATGGCCATGGAACTTCTCTGCAGTTATCCCTGGCCAGGAAATGTAAGAGAGCTTGAAAACGTTATAGAAGCTGCCGTATCCCTTGAGACATCCGACAAGATCACAACCCGTTATCTCAATTATGATGGGCGTCTATCTTCTCTTCCAAAGGGTATGAAATTCATAGAAGACAATAAGATGCTGCCCTACTCGGATGCCAAAAAACGTTTTGAAAGGGAATATATCTTAACAGCCCTTGAACGCTGTAGCGGTAACATAAGCCTGGCTGCCAGACAGACCGGGATCATCAGGACCAATCTTTACAAAAAATTAAAAAAGTTGAATATCAATATCAGGAAGGACA
>JALSNW010000037.1 GCA_026986785.1 Deltaproteobacteria bacterium
CTCTCAAGAAACTGGCGGACTGACGCATGACACCTGATTTCCTCAGTCTCGCCGAAGTGTTGGAGATCCATCGGGACCAGATTGAACGATACGGAGGAAAGAGCGGTATCCGTGACCTGGGGCTTCTCCAGTCCGCCCTTGCAATGCCGGCGGCGGGGTTCGGCGGTCGCTATTTGCACGGTGACCTTTTCGAGATGGCTGCGGCCTATCTTTTTCATATCGTACGGAACCATCCCTTTGTGGACGGCAACAAAAGAACCGGAGCGGTGGCCGCCCTGGTATTCCTGTCCCTTAACGGTATGGAAATCGAAGCCGGCGAGGATATATTCGAACAAACGGTACGTGCTGTGGCCGAAGGAAAGATGGACAAATCCGCCATCGCCGGATTCTTCCGGGAGCATTTTGCTGGTTAGAGTCGGTGTTCCAACAGTCATCTCACAGTCCTCCTGCCAGAACACATTCATTGTGATGATTCGCCCGCCTTCCCTGCAATGGACCAATGGAGAAAGAATGATTGACGAAGATTTCCTCTGCGTGCGTTTTTATAACTAGAACCAGGAATCAGGCGGGTGGAGAACGGGTCTGGAAAGATGTGAAACGGGCGCAAACCCTTTGAAAATAAGGGGAAATAGAAAACCCGTAATCCCGGAGAAGACCTGCGGAGAGACGGGTTGTCTTTTTTCAAATGGTGGAGGCGGCGGGAATCGAACCCGCGTCCGAAAGCATTCCACTCAAGCGTCTACGTGCGTAGCCCGGATTTTTCATATTCGCTTAAACAGCCCCATCCGGGCAGGGTCTGTTCAAGCTAACCTGCAAGATGTTTAACCTTCACCGGGGCAGGTACCCGGATCAGGCGAGCCTGTTAACTTGGCACCCTTACCGGTTCAACAGGCAGAGCCGTAAGGGTGTGGCTGCGTTAAGCAGCCAGTGCGTACTCGTATTCAGAGTCGGCGTTTGTGTTTTTTCCGCGTTTTTCACGAGGTCGCGGACCCCGGCACGCAACTTGAGCTTCCATACCCTCGTCGAAACCATATCGCCCCCTCTCATGAGAAGAGTCATAGTTTCTGAGATGTAGTTGGCTCTTGTACTGATTCACAAAATAAGGAGCCGTAGCCCCTGTGTCAAGAAGTCCTTAGTCAATGTCATCCCTCCGCTGGGGCTGACACTGTATGTCTCCGCAGTATATAGCAAATCTTTCTTGTGAAATCGCCCTCCTTCCTTGAAGCCCCAGACCAACCCTGACAGATCAAAGGGAAGATAGCCAAAAATCTCATTTCATCCCTTGATATCTTCACGGACTCCAGGATATTTTTTTATGGAAAGCCAAGAAAAAACTGGTTAATGTTCTCAGTTTGCTGAGGCATTGTCTCACCTTCTTGGTTAGGACATATCTCAATCCAAAATCAGAGGAGTATCACAACAAGCCATGATTATAATTATGAAGCCGGACGTGGACCCGGCAGGACAAGAGATCCAGCAATTGCTCGATTACCTTTCCCAATTTCAGGACATACAGACAAGATCTGCTGGCATACGCGGGGCCAGCAGGGTGGTCAACGAGATCTATCTGATCGGCCCAACGCACCACATACCCATTGAGACACTTCAAAGGATGCCTGGTGTTGAAAAGGTCGTCAGGGTCTCGAGTAAATACAGGCAAATAGGAAGGCATGGAGGCCAACTGGATGAATTAGGCTTTGTCTACAATGGCGTTGAATTCAGCCAGGAGACCTTCAACTGCTTTATCGGCCCCTGTGCAGTGGATACCCCAGACAATGTAGAGACCATTTTCAGGAATATGCAAAGGGTGGGCCTTGTAACTGCCAGGATGGGTGTCTACAAACCGCGAACCAGCCCCTATGATTTTCAGGGGCACGGCAGGTCATGTCTGCCTTGGTTGTTCGAAATGGCAGGCAAATATGGCATCAAGGTCATTGCCATGGAGGTGCTCAAGGAGATACATATCGAGGAGATATTTGAAGAGCATGAAAAGGCTGGGAAACCAACTGGTGTAATGCTGCAAATAGGCACCAGAAATGCCCAGAATTTTGAACTCCTCAAGGCCGCTGGCTCTCAAAAGGAATTTCCAGTACTCTATAAAAGAGGCATGGGGCTCAGCCTCGAAGATTCACTCAACGCCTGTGAATACATTGCAAGTGAAGGCAACAGGAATATCGTGTTCTGCCTGAGAGGGGTCCAAACCAGACTGGGCGATCCCCACAGGAACCTTGTGGATTTTGCCCACGTACCAGTGGTCAAAAGGCTCACCAGACTCCCAGTCTGCATAGATCCCACCCATTCTGTAGGCAGTAAAGACAGGGCGCCAGACGGCCTCATGGACATCTTCCATGTAAGCGCACAGGGTATAATTGCTGGGGCCAACATGATACTCGTGGAATTTCATCCAAGGCCTGAGATGGCCCTCTGTGATGGCCACCAAGCCCTGACTATGCAGGAGCTCGAACATTACATGGCAGATGTGGAGCTGGTGAGGAAGTGCTACAAGGAACGGGTGAACATAGCCAAGCAAGCCCTTTTCAAGAGTTGGCATCAGGACAAGGAGGAGGTATGAGGATGAAGATTCATTATCTTCTTCATGTACCATTTGAAACCCCAGCTGCAATAAATGATTGGAGCCAAGACAGAGGGCATAGAGAAAGCTACACAAGACTTTTCGAAAATACTGCCCTCCCGGCCAAGGACGAATACGACCTCTTGATTATCATGGGTGGACCAATGGGGGTGTACGATGAGAATGAATATCCTTGGCTCAAAGAAGAAAAGCTATTCATCAAAGAGGCGATAGAGACAGGAAAGCCTATAGTAGGTATCTGCCTGGGTGCACAACTTCTTGCAGATGGCCTTGGTGCCAAGGTGAGAAAAAATCGTTTCAAGGAAATCGGTTTCTTCCAGGTAGCCCTTACGCCAATAGGCTGGAATTCTCCCATTTTTGGCAAGCTACCAGGTACGTTTGACGCATTTCACTGGCATGGGGACACCTTTGAAATACCAAAAGACGGGTATCATATAGCGAGTTCAGAGGCCTGCCCCAACCAGGCATTTGTATATGACAACAGAATAGTAGGGCTCCAGTTTCACATAGAGTCAACCAGGGAGAGCCTCGAGGCCCTGGTAAAAAACTGTGGAAATGAATTGTTGGAAGAAAGTGAATACATACAAAAGCCCGAGATCATACTGGATGAAAAACGTGACTTTGCCCAGATGAACAGTGTCCTTTTCAGATTTTTGGACTGCTTTGTCGATCATCAGAAGGAGCAAGGCAGGATCTAAGCAGGTCTATCACAACACAGGCGGGATTCGATCAAATGGCAACAGACGTCGAGGCTCAGATAGAAAAACTCCTTGAAAAAGGCCTTTCAAAAAAGGCAATAAAGGAAAAGTTAAAGGGAAGCGTGGAGGAGAGTGAGCTGGATTTCTTTCTCAAAAACACCCCCTACCCAAAGGACAAGGCCAGATATCTCTTTCTAAACATATCACTTTTTGCCATCTTGCTGGTTATCACCCTGAAAAAGCTTTATTTTGCCCTTTCATTTGGTCAATTTGGCATTGTGATGCTCTTGGCACTGGTAGTCCCAACTGTAAACCTGTATCTCTTACGAGAGATAATGAGATTCAGGAGGCTTGGCTATCAATTTTGTTTTGTCTTATCCATCCTCTCCCTTATAAATGCGGAGAACCGGGCCTTTCCAGAGATAATACTCATCCCCCTGATGATACTGCTATCTGGGTTTTTATACTGGCAGATGTTTTGGAGACACGACAGGGAGCTCAAGCAGGCAACTTGAGCGCCCCCTTTTTGATTTATCACATTCAGTACATGTTGGAGAAACTACTCCTTCTTGGCCGTTGCCGGTACTGGCGCTGGCTGTAGGAGCTGTCTGTGTCTGCATGCTCCAGACACAGCCTCGATAAGGGCCCTGGAATGGGGATTAGATACGTTTCTCCTGATTATTATATCCACAGGCCTAACATTTCTTTGATAATAGGCAATATTATACGAATCCCTCGGGGTGATTACCGAACCCTCTATGCTTATACCTCCAAAAATGCCCCTGGCCCTGGCAAATGCCAACACATCTACGGTGGCGGCCTTTGCACCTGCCCCATATGGTCCTGCAGCCACACTTATATCGCCCCCCAACTTGACAGATGTAGAAAGTAGGGCATCCATCCCCTTATCCGTCATTATCATCAAGATTATCGAAGAGGATTCTGCCCCGGCCTGGAGGCCAAAAGACGCGGCAGCCATGGTATAAAAGGCTGGCTGGCTCCACTGTCCTGTCCGATCGTCCTTGGCGACGAGGACGCCTGTCCCCCCTTCTGCCCCAAAAATAAAGGCACCTTTGAGGAGCTGTGGAATGATGAGAAGTGCTTTTGCACTACAGAGATTTTTTTTGAACCAGGTCATATTTGGATCAGCAAGAAAACTCTTGAATGTTATCGTGGCTTCGTCTACAAGGGCTGCCTGAGTTGAATAATCCCCTGCATAGGCCGAGGATAGTCCAAGGGTCGTCGAGAAAAGCAAACAAAATGCCGCAAATATGCCTAATAATTTTTCCATGTGGCGCCTCCGTAAATCTTTTCAAGGTTGTAATTATAGGTGTATCTCCATAAGGCCTGACAATTGCAAAATCTGATACAAATATATTAAAGAGCCCTTTGAAAGACAATTGTTTTGTTTGTATCCAGCCTTTCGGCCAGACTTCATTGAGATATGGACACGACTCATGGATGCCCACCTTGTAAATGTGACAAAACGACAATGCTGTTTGACAAAACATGCAGTTTTTCGAATATGGTCGTATCTCAATCCCCCATGTCTCGTTCAAGAGGCCTTTATCATGTTGTTTGAAGGAGAGTGTCTATGGAAACCACACTGGCTATCAGATCAAGAAAATCTGTAAGAAAATTCCTAAAAAAGCCTGTCTCAAGGCAATTGTTAGAGGATGTATTAGACATTGCAAGATGGGCGCCTTCGGGTGGCAACTGCCAGCCCTGGCGTGTGGCCGTGGTAACAGGCAAGAACAAGGAAGAGATAACCAGTAACATTCTTGCCGCAAAGGATCGAGGGATAGAGGAAAGTCCTGATCTTGATTATTATCCAAGCTCTTGGATCAATCCATACAGGGAGAGGAGGTTTCAATGTGGAGTTGCCCTCTATAATGCCATGGGTATAAAAAGAGGTGATACAGAGGCAAGAAGGCAGGCCTGGTTACAAAATTACAGGTTTTTCGATGCACCAGCCGGTCTTTTCTTCTTTATCCCAAAGGCCCTTGGAACGGGATTCCTCATTGACATGGGCATCTTCATCCAGACAGTGGCACTTGCTGCCATGGACAAAGGGCTTGCGACCTGCATTCAGGCCTCCTTGGCAGGATATCCAGGATTGATCAGGGAACAACTGGGCATAACCGATGATTTCAATCTCGTTTGCGGCATGTCCATTGGCTACGAAGATCCAGAGGCAAGAGTAAACAATTTCAGGACAGAAAGGGCCAACCTTGAGGAATTCGTCTCATGGCACGATTAGTTTTTACTCTATAACGTGGGCACGGCTGGCGGATTTACTGTCCTGGCAGATTGAGTCCATGACTTGAAACCAGCCTTCTACCCGCAAGAGTAGCGATGGACATGGAGCCTATGGCATTGGCTGCAGCTATCATGAACATGATCACGATCTGATAAGATACTGCCTGCATCGGGCTTGCTCCTGCCACTATTTGGCCTGTCATCATTCCTGGCAAAGAGACTATTCCAGCCACCGTCATATTGTTGATTATGGGAATCATGCCTGTCCTGACGGCCTGCCTGGCCCCATTTCTTATGGCCTCTGCCCTTGTTGCACCAAAGGTGAGCATAAGCTCTATCTCCCTTCCTCTGCTCCGCACGTATTCGGTCAATCTATCGAGACAAAGGCAGATACCATTGAGGGAGTTGCCAAACACCATCCCAAAGATGGGGATCAGGTACTGGGGATCGTACCAAGGGTGGATCTTGATGACCATCTGGGTGACGATACCCCCTGCAACTATACTGGATACGGTCATGGTGAGGAGTGTATCGAGATTTATCCACCTGTATCTCGTCTTTGATCTTCTTACCGCCTCCCTGCCTGCAAAGACCAACATGATGAGAAGCCATCCAAGCACCAGGAGCGGGGTATTGATCTGAAAAATCTTTTTGAGTATCAGGCCCATTGCCCCAAGCTGCAACATGCACCTGGCTGAGGCGATGGAAAGGGATCTTGTCAGACCGAGTTTGAGGACAATGGAGATCGATGCTGCTATTACAATAAGCCCAATAGCAACGAGGAGATCAACAGGGGTTAACTCTATGTAGTGTGCCATCTTCAAGTCTCAGCCATTCATCTGCATTCTTTGCAAGACGTTCTTCATGAAAGACGCATATGACAATCGCGTCCCTTTCCCTGGCATAGTCCCTGAGCAGACCAAAACACATGTCTGCCAACTCTGGTTCAAGGCCGGAGAGGGGTTCATCTGCCAGGAGGACTGAAGGGGCCCATAAAAGCCCCCTGACAATGCCAAGCCTATGCCTTTCGCCACCCGAAAGCCTGGAGATGGGATCTTCCAAGGGTATGTGACCGAGTTGAACCTTTCTCATCAATTTCAGCACCTGATCTCTGGAAAAGGACTTTTCAGCCCCATTTTTGAACCGAAATGGGAACTCCAGATTTTCAAGGATCGTCCCGTCAATACAAGGTGCATCCTGGAGTAAGAGGGTCACCTTCGACCTCCAAAGAGCAAGCCTCTTTTCATGGTAGTCTCGACCGTTTAGTCTCCTCTGGGCCACCCTTGCCCTATTGAGGCCTACAATGGATCTAAGCAACGTGCTTTTCCCACAACCAGATGGGCCATTGATCACTACGATCTCCGGTGACGAGAGCCTCAAATGTATCCTGTCCAATACCTTCAGGCCTGATTTGGTGACATAGCTTATGGGACCACATTCAAAATCTGACATTTCTATATGCAGTTGACTCCTCTAACTATCTGCTTATCTTTTTTAACAAAAAAGAAGGTAAGGAGGTATAAAAAAATGTTTGAACTTGCTCCGTGGAAACCAATGAATGAACTTTCCACTTTGAGGAAAGAGATGGATAAGCTTTGGGAGGATTTTTTTGGAGAAAGAGACCTGCTGACAAGAACCGAAGGTTGGATACCAGCAGTTGATGTATCAGAGACGAAGGATGCCATTATTGTCAAGGCAGAGGTGCCTGGGATGGAGGCAAAGGACATAGATGTCTCCCTTTCTGGTGACATGTTGGTAATCAAAGGGGAAAAGAAGGAAGAAAAAGAGGAAAAAGATGAAAACTTCCACAGGATAGAGATGAGACGGGGTTCCTTTCAAAGGGCCATAAGGATCCCTGTTCCTGTAGAAAGTGACAAGATAGAGGCAAAATACGAAAAGGGCATCCTCAAGATCACCCTCCCCAAGAAGGAGGAAAGCAAGGCCAAGAAGATCGAAGTGAAGACATAGACAAGTATCCATATAACACGTCGATATCATGGAAAAGCAGCCTCAGAAAATGGGCTGCTTTTTTTGATGCATATCCCACCAAGACCTTATCAGCCCTCGACTATACAGCCTCGTCGCCCTTCAAAGGCACATATTTTAGGGTTGACTTGGGCAAAGTTTCGGTGCTATTAAAATAAAAAAAGTATGAATTTTTATACTTCAAATCAAAAAAACTTTTTTCTCTGTCTTCTTATCCAGGATTATGGATTTCATAGGCAAACATATCCGTTGAAATCCCACAAAATAGGGGGCATATCATGGGAACCAAAAAATCAGTACCAGAAAACGTGGGATTTATCTCTGTCTACAATGCAGAGATAGAGGCCATCAAGAAAAGAAGAATGGCCCTGAACAGCAAAGAGGCAGACCTGGAAGGAAGGACAGAGACACATCGAGGGCAGATCACGACAAGGGCATTAGAGCCAAACATACCTGAAAAGAGCCCCTTGCCCATGTTCGGCATTGCCCTGTCCGGCGGGGGCATTCGTTCTGCTACCATAAATCTTGGTTTTCTCAAGGTCCTAAACGAAAACAATGTCTTCAGGCTTGCAGATTACTTATCCACTGTCTCTGGTGGAGGGTTCACTGGGAGCTATATAACGGAAAAATTGAGACTCCAGCTCGGCAAAGACCCTGGTCCTAAGGGAACCAATCCATATGAAGGGCTTTTTTCATCAGATGACATAGCACACATAAAGAGACACGGCTTCTATCTGGCCCCGGGGAAAAAGGGCCTGCAAAAACTAATGGACTATACTGTCCTGATAGGAGGATTTATTGCAACAGCCCTTCTCCATCTGATTTGGTATGTAATGACATTTATATTGATCCTTTATCTTTTCAAGGTCATCTATCTATCGATTGGTAACCGCTTCTTCAATAATCTCGGTATAGTAGCCATGGCTGTTTTTGGCCTTTCTGCCTGTTGGTATTATTTTTGTCATGGCCTTAGATTCTGTGGACGTCGATTCTTATGGCCCGTAAAAGGACTGATCACAGCTCTTGCCTTGTCCCTTGCCGCTATATTCCTGGTATACTTTATTGATCAGACAGGTAACCTCCCCCAACTTGTCTATCCCGCCCCGTTTGATGATTTTGTCTTTCTTTTGGCAGTAGTTTTCATTATTGGCATCTTTGCCAACCCTAATATATTGTCGCCAAGCCAGATCTACCGATTTCGGCTTGAAGAGGCCTTCAGATGGTTTGGTAAAAAGAGTAGGAAACTCTGTGACATAGGCCCTGATTGCGGTGAGAAAGGCTGGGGACCAGCACCCTATCCCCTCATCAATACCACCTTGAACCTTTCAGGGGCGGCCCAACCAGAACCCTCCAAGACAAAATCTGGAAATTTTGGGAAATCACCAGACAAGCTTCCCTATAGTGGCTTTAAGACCTGCGACTATTTTCTCTTGTCGCCCTTTTACTGTGGTTCCAAGCTGACAGGTTTTTTACCAACTGCCAATAGTGAATATCGATTGATGAGCTTGTCGACGGCTGTAACCATATCAGGTGCTGCCCTCAACCCGGAAATGGGCTATAGGTCCAACAAGATCACTGCATTCTTCATGACCCTTTTGAACCTGCGTCTCGGTTACTGGGCACTAAATCCATACCTGTTCAAAAGATGCTGGAATATAGGGGAGCAGATTGCTTATTGCTTATCTAAATGCCTAAAAAACATGGGCATAAAATACTTCTGGCCAACATATTGGCCTGTATACAATATCTATGAACTGCTCAACAAGTCGAACATATATAGATGGAGGGTAAACCTTTCGGACGGTGGCCATATTGAAAACCTCGCCGTCTTCGAACTATTGAGACGAAAATTGCCCCTCATCGTAGGAGTCGATGCAGGCGCAGACCCGGATTATACCTTCTCGGATCTGAAAAACCTGGTTGCCAGGGCCAGAAACGAATTGGGCATAGAGATCAAATTCAGGCAAGATCCAGAAACGATCATCAGGCCCAGAGCCACTTCTGGATTTTCACAGAGGCAATTTTGCATAGCAGATCTCTATGATCTTCCCAGGATCAAAAATGGCTGTAAGAAACACATTGGCATCTTCGTATATGTGAAGGCCTCGATAACGGCACAAGAGATCAAAGATCCCCAAAGGAAACAAAAGAGTTATACCTACAGGCTTTATCATCCCAAGTTCCCTCATGAACCCACATCTGATCAATTTTTCGACGACGCCCAATGGGAGGCCTATTTTGAGACTGGAAAGGAGATGGCAATGGCATTCCTGGAAGAATGCAGGAAGGCAGATCCAGCCAAACCTCCTAAGTTTCCCCAAGATATCACCCTGAACAGATTCAGTAAGATGGTGAGTGCCATAAACTGAACTACCATAGCTCAAGGGTCATCTTCCCTCCCGTGTGGAAACAATCTGGCTATTTCCTTCAGGAAAATCGAAAGGTTAACTGGTTTAGTCAAGAAGGCATCCACTGCGAGGTTCGACATCAACTCATCCGTGACAAGCTGGTTGTATCCACTACACAAGATCACCGATATTTTCTTGTTGTAGCTCCTCACTTCTTTGATCAGATCTGCACCACTCATCCTTGGCATGGTCATATCTGTGATCAGGAGATCCCAGCCATCTGGGGCCTTCTCAAAGGCCTCAAGGGCACTCTTTCCGTCCCCGAACACATGGACCTCGAATCCCACATCCTCCAGTACGGCCCTAAAGATGGAGCAAATCATCTCTTCATCATCTACGAACATGACTTTCCTGCCCTTGCCATCCACTTGGATACAAAAATCACCCTCATCTCGTGGGGGGCCATGGGACGCTGAAGGCCTTGATACAGGCAGATAAACCGTGAAACAAGAACCCTTGCCAGGCACGCTCTCTGCTTTAACATAGCCTCTTAGGCCATTTACGATACCGTGGACAACGGCGAGTCCAAGACCTGTCCCGTCTTCCTTGCCCTTGGTGGTAAAGTAGGGTTCAAAGATCTTCCCAAGCACTTCCTCGTCCATCCCACAGCCTGTATCCTCCACTGTCAATACGGCATATCTGCCAGGCCTCAGGCCCATGGCCTCTGCCTGGGCCTCATCCAATTCCCGTTCTGTCAGGCTGATGGTGAGGACCCCACCGGAATCACGCATTGCCTGATAGGCATTGGTAGAAAGATTCATGACTATCTGATATAGATCAGCTGGATCT
This sequence comes from Deltaproteobacteria bacterium, assembly GCA_026986785.1. Lineage (GTDB taxonomy): Bacteria > Desulfobacterota > Dissulfuribacteria > Dissulfuribacterales > QOAL01 > QOAL01. The sequence goes on from JALSNW010000037.1 coordinate 10,734, forward strand.
GCTAAGACCAGACCAGTAGGAGTGATATGCTTTTTTATCTCAATAGTCGCAGGCAATGTGGAATGAAGAAGCCTTATCACCTCTTCAATGGCCTCGGCCATATCCTGGAAATCCTTTTTGCCATCGGAATACCTGCTAAATTTTAGGATCTGCTGGACAAGCTCTTTTGCGCGCCTCGATGCCAACTCGATCTGGGACAGATAGGACTCCAGTTGAGAATTACCCGAGGCCTTCAATTGGGCAAGCTCTGTATAGCCGCTGATGGCTGCCAATATGTTATTGAAATCATGGGCAATACCTCCTGCCAAAGTGCCTATGGCCTCCATTTTTTGTGCATGGCGCAGCTCCTTTTCAAGCTCCTTGGTCCTGGTGATGTCCTGGACCATGGCTATGAGATATTTTATCTTCCCGTTCCTATCTGTAACAGGCGCCAGATTTACTGAGATCAGGACGTGGCTGCCATCCTTCTTCTTTAGCCATACCTCACTATGGACATTACTCGGACCAGCCTGCAACCTGTCCAGAATCTCTTTCCTGTCTTCCAAATCTACATAGAGATCATAGGTGGCAATACTCTGTATGAGCTCTTCAGGGGATTGGTATCCAAATATCTCGGCAAATCGGGGATTGACCGTTATGAATTGCCCTTCAATGGAGCTGAGAGAGATCCCTTCTCCAACCCCGTTGAAAATGGTCCTATACTTTTCCTCGCTGTTTCTAAGTTCCTTGGTACGCCTGTTGAAATAGTATGCCAGCTCTCCCAACTCGTTGTTGACAGGGATGTCCAACTCCAAGGAAAGATCCCCGGAATCCTTCTGGATCTTCTTGAGCTGATTTGTGAGATGCTTGAGTGGCCTTAATATATAGTGATAAAGGAATAGCCCGGCAAGAAGTATTACCAAGAGGATCAAGCCGGATAGTGATAACATCAGGTGATTGGCAATCCGGCCTACTGGCGCTGTTATCACCTCCTCAGGCACTGTCACAACCAGCTTCCAGTTTGTCTCAGGCATCACGAAGGCATAGACCAAGGCAGGCCTGTTGAAGAGGAAGTCCCTTTGTACTTTGAAAGACCGAGGGCTCTCCTCAGTGGCCAGGCTCTCATTAACAGGCGTTTGTAACAAGGCTGCAATGAGGCGGGCTTCCCAAGGTGCTATGTCAGAAGATAATGCCATGAGCCTCTTTGCCATCTTTTCTATAGGTGCCTTCTGTCTTGCATTCTTCAGGATCTCTCTATTTATCTCCTCCAACACCTGGTTGACGGGTTGGAATACTGGATGAAGCCTGGCAAGCTCCATGCTCGTGACAAACTCGGTACAAGCCTGACCCCTCCCATCGCATTTAACCTTGTTCAATACATATTCTTCCTTGGGGAAGACTATGAAACTGTTATTTCTGTCCACCGCAAAGATATATCCTTTTATCTCCCTTGCAGCCTGTACAAAAAGTTTTTTGAGGCCTGCAAGCCTCAGGTCAACAGTTGCAGTCCCCAAGAACTCACCTCTTTTTCGCATACTTGCAGAACATGTAACCATGGGCTCATGGGAATACGGATCGATATAGGCCCTAGACCAATAGACCTTTCCCTTTTTCAGAAATCTGACTGGGACATACCACTCCTTGTCGTGGTATCCATAACGATTGTAATCATCGTAGAACACGAGCTGCCCTTGGCGGTTCCGCCCCCAAAAGAAACTTAACCTCTCTTTTTTGGGATCAAACTTGAAGGGCTCAGGCCATATCCCTCCTCCTGCTGTTATCTGCCTCAGGATATCAACATCAAAGATTCCAGGGACCTGTCTCTTAATTGCCTCAAAATCAGGGCTCAGATTTACGGCAGTATAGCCAATGTTTAAGGCAACAATCTCTGCCTGGGCCAACATAGTGCTTATCTTGGTTACTACCTCCCTACCCGTCTCTTCTATATTGTGTTTTCTCTCTTTGAGTAAAACTGGTTTTATGATGTCCTGGGTTGTATATATCACTACGGCAATAACCGCAGCCATGAGCATGACAAAGCTTATTGGAATGAATGTCTGGATATTGTGCTTGAATCGTATCGACTGCATAAAAATGCTATCTTATCACCTGTTTGAAAATGGTTGAAGGTCTCTCATCTCTTTTTTTATCGACCCTTCTCGAGGTATTGAGAACAGGGTTTTTGACTCATGACAAAAACAGCCTTTCAATATAGATCAACATCAACAAAGCCATCCAAGTCTTCTTGAATCATTATTCAAGACAACATATTGTTTTTACATCAAAATAAAAATTTTTAGAAAAATCTTCTTGACATTTGCCTATCTTGTTCAATCTTTTCAAAGCATAATATTTTACAATTTTGCTTTTGGTTTATGAAATTTTTTACAAATTTGTCAAGGAGGAGACATATAGCATGACGACCAATATGGACGGTTCAAAGACACAATCTTTTGCCTGGGGAGACGTTGAAAAAAACTGGAAATGGCATCTCCTTCTCGGGCTCTTTTTCATTGCAACAGGCGCCATTGGCCTTGTCATCACCCCATTGGCCACCCTTTCCACCATCCTGCTCTTTGCCTTTTTCATGTTGGCAGGAGGGCTACTCCAGCTCTTTGAAGCCTTCAGGGCCGTCAGTGGCTGGAAAAGCCGTCTCTTGCACATCTTGGGAGGGGCCTTCTATGTTGCAGGTGGCATGGCCTGTTTCTTGAATCCAGTGGCAGCCTCCTTAGCCCTTACCCTGTTGCTTGCAGCCTCGATCCTGGTAACCGGGACATTGAGATTGGTCATAGCCTTTCAACACAAGGATGAGATGAAGGACTGGGTAGTGCTTCTAATAAATGGAATTGCATCCATTGTCATTGCCATACTTATTGGAATTTCTTGGCCTTATTCAGCTATTTGGACCCTTGGGCTTTTCATCTCCATCGACTTGATCTTCAACGGCTGGAGCCATATAATCGTTGCCCTTGGTGCCAGAAGACGGCTTGATCTGAAAATGGACAACATTACTGAAAAAACAGAACCAAAAGCCATATAGGAGGAATAAAGAACCATGACTGAGAAACTTGAAAACAGATCCATGCTGGCTCGAACACTTTCAGCACCTCTTGCCGCATTGTTCCTTGCCTCTACGTTCATGGGCGTGGGGCTCATGAACACCAAGGCACTTGCTGAACAGAAGGGTGTTGGCATAAAACCTGAACACCAGCTCAAAACCTCGGCCCAAATCTCTTCAAAAGCAGTGGAAAAGGAAAAGAAAAAGGCCAAAGAGGTGGCCAACAACCTTGATCAAAAGGCAATAAAGGCTGTGGCAGACACCTATAAAGTCCTGGACCTCTTAAAGCAGAAGAAATCCAAACAGGCCCTGGAACTCCTCAAGAAGGTCATAGGTGAGATGGAGATCATCCTTGCTGCCAATAAAAAAGCTGCTCTCATCCCCATCAACAGTTATCAGGTGGTCGTGGATGTAGATCTGTCTCCCAAGGAGATCCGCAGCAGGATAGATGACGTGAGAGAAAAGCTGAACGCCGGTGACATCCAAGGTGCAAGGCAGATCCTCGACACACTCCAGAGCGAGATAGACGTCATCATAGAGCAGCTCCCCCTTGGCACCTATCCTGATGCCATGAAACTGGCATCAAAATATATAATTGATGGCAAGATAGACGAGGCCAAAAGTGTCCTTTCCATTGCACTAAACTCCATGGTTCTCAAAACCATAGTCATACCGCTTCCTCTTGTTCGTGCAGCCGATCTGATAAAAGCGGCATCGAATACTGCAAAGATAGACAAGACACAGGCGCTCAAATATCTCGATGAAGCCAAGAAACAGCTCAAAGTGGCAGAACTGCTCGGTTATGGGAAGAAGGATTCAAAGACCTATAATGATCTTGAAAAACGCATAGAATCCATACAAAAGGAGATCAAGGGCCAGAATAAGGCCGAAAAGATGTTTGAAGAACTCATCAACAAACTCAAGGAATTCAGAAAACATATCGGTGGCAAAAAGTAATTTCAGCCCAATGATACCTCTCAATATAAAACCGCAGGACTTTGAAGCCCTGCGGTTTTATATTGTTCAAACAGATCCCAAGCTAAGGGCCAATAAAGAGCCTCAAGCTGTTTTCTTCTGGATCAAGCAGGTTAGATATCACTTTTTTCAGCCTTTTGAACTCTTTGCCATTTTTTACGAACCCCCTTCTGATCTCTACCTTTCGAACACAATCGAGTCGAGAGTCAGAGGCCTTGCAGAAATTTTCCCAAGACATTGGCCCGATCTGTCCCCTTTGATCCTTAGGGATTGCAGCTATCCTGTAAGGATGCGGGAATCTAACGATAAATTTCACTATAGAGGAATCACCCTTTCGAAAAAAAAGTGGGTTCTTTCTATTTTCAGGACATGTGGCCACTGTATCGAGTACAGAGATCCTCTGGACAGGAAGGATCCAAAAATCGCCACAGGTTATAATAAAATCCTTTACCTTGAAATTGGCCCTAAGACTAACTGGCCCAGCCAAAGGGTCCAGATTCGATATCTCTAAGGGAGCAAGCGGCACTGCCAAAGGGTTTAGTGAATGGAAAAATATAGAGCTTGTAACCTTGAATTCCTTGGGCGTCAGATCTCGAAACATCTTCCTCGTTCCCTGGGCATCCCTACCGCTCCTGACGGTCTTGAAATGGTAATAGAGTATAGAGGGATCATTGCAATCCACTTCATAGCTTGAGACATTCCGGGTGGGACGCACATCCACTATGGGAACAAATTTCCCAGTTGCCAAGTCCAGGCCAAGTTGACCATCCATACCAGTGATACCTGGAGACAGGTCCTTAACATCAAAGGAATAAAACCTATGGCCAGTCTTTACCAATAGGGTATCGAGATAGAGGGGATATGGGCAGGATTTAATGTCCTTGACCCAGATGCCCCGTGAGCTGGCCATTATGAGATGGGGAGCAAGCCCCTTTGTTTTCAGTATCTGATAAAACAGCAATGCAACATCTATCTGGCTGCCATAACCAGACATGAGGGTTTGTCTCGGGCTCTGGAAGACCAATTTCGTATCAAAAAAACTGATAGGCAATATCTCGAGTCTCTTAGTCAGCTTGGAGTAGATCTCATCCGCAGAGCCAGACAAGGACAAGGCTTTTAAGATACGTCCCAATCCAGCCTGTGTATCAGCCCGAGAGAAGATCCTATCGAACCAGGTTGCCACCTGCTGCCACGATCCAAAGGTGGAAAAGATGAGTGTCGATGCCATATTCTCCACAGGAGGACTGAAGGGTTCCTTTGGGGCCTTGTCAAGATCCTTTCCTGTCCACGTCAAGATCCTCCTGCCCTGTTGCATCTCAGTGGCGAAGTGGATATGCCTATCCTTCAGATGATAGTCGAAGTAGCTTCCCTCAGGCAGATCTATAACCACGGTCTTTTGCCTGCAAGGATCGGCCAATCTGAATGACTCAAGGCCCCAGAGGCCGATCCTTGCATGTTTCACTATCTCGAGTTCTATCTTGCAGCCTTTCTCTATTACGGGGAAGTTGACAATCCTCAACCTGGCCCCTGAAAATATGGAGGCCCCCTGAGTAGAAGGATCAGCAATGTCGTTTATCTCTTTTGGGGACACCTCCACAATCTTTCCATCTGGCAGGATGGTCCTTGCAAACTTGACGTCAACTTTTTCATAGGCGCTATTGTAGCCAAAACGGAAATCCCCCCTATCCTTTTTCCCCTTATACGTGTTTATCAGGGTCTTAAAATAAAGGGTCAGGCTGTAACTGCCGTCAGGGTTGAGCTGATAGCGCTTCTTCACAATAAGGTTCACTGCATCAGGAGGCCTTACTTGATAGGCAGACCCCATTGCATGGCAATATGCAGCAGAAAAAGGCCAGGCGACACAAAACAAAAACATGGCCAAGAAAAAAGGGGGGATTGGTGAATCAATACCAGAAAAAATCTTCATATTCAGTCCTATCTCTATTTCAGTAACATGAAACAAAATGGTGCGGCTTCCAAGGCAGCCTGCACCCTGAGGAGATCATGATATCGCTTTGTCGGAAATTCCAGCTTTTTTATGGCAAGTACACGCTCGATTGCCACACCGTGTGCCAATAAAGAAAAACCTGTCTTGTAGAGAAGGAATCTATTGTCTATGTCCTCTGTATCTGGCAGGCGTACCTTGGCATAAGGGATATGGAAATCTATCGATTCCCTGACAACAGACTTGAAGCTATATCCGATCTTCAAGGGATAAGACCTCGAGGTCATGGATGCCTTGCCCAGGAGCCAACTATCCATTGGGCCGAGGGGGCTGCATGCTGAAAATGGGAAAAAGAGTCCTGATTTTTTCAATGCATCAGGTAATTCGAACTTACAATGAAAAGAGAAACTTTTACTGTCGTCTGCTGGATCGGTCCAGGAGATCTCCTCTATCTTCAAGCGCGGCTGCCTCCTGAGCAAAAATACCCGGAGAAACCTCTCCTGCTCGTCCCTGGACTTCCTCATGAGGATACCTCGAAAAGCCGTATCGGCAAAACCTGAGGCCTTGGCCAAGAGCCTGCCCCTCAACAAGCCGCCCTTGACCAGGCTCTCCTTGATATCCATTGTAAAAAGATTGCTATCTGGTGGTTTGACAGGTGTTGTGAGAAGATCAGAGCCACCTGCAATGGCAGGAAGGCAGGAGGAATCCTGCTCGTAATCTGGCAGAAACTGGCGACTGGTCTCTGAAGTGGGGTCCATGTATATACGTGGATGCCCAGAGTCATCCAAGACTGCAGCAATGGCATGATTGAAATATGGTACCGGGATTTCCGGATCGAGCTTGGTTCCAGCACTCATTATCACAGGGGCTGCTGAAAAGCCTGCCTGGCGCAACATGGCGACCAATAGGGCCGCTTTGTCACGGCAAACCCCGTACCTCCTTGAAAATGTCAATGAAACATCATGGGGCTCGAAACCCGGCCGATTGGCCTCTTCAATGATCCCAAGATATCGTATTTTACGAGCCACGAAGAAAAAAAGGGCATTGAGCTTCTCCCTTTCCGCAACCTTTCCCTTGATGAGCGCACTGACCTTTTCCTTGATGGCCTGATTCACCTTGAGCTTGGGCTCCACCAGATGATAATACCAGACTGACACATCTTTCCAGGAGGACAAGGTAGAGAACAAAAGTCTCATGGCCACTGTCTGAATATCTGGCATATAGGGTTCGGGGACTATTTCAGGCACATCGTTAAAGATCCAGCGATATCTGACCATCCCTTTTGATATGCCCTTATCGAACTTGACCTCAGCCCCCTTTGGCCTATCCTTTATCATATAATGTAAAGGAAGCCCCTTTGGCATGTCGATCTCCAACCTGATATTTTTCACAGGATAGGACTGTTGAATCATGCTCCTTCCAAAGAAATGGCCTTGTATCATTGGTTTGAAATTGTCCGTTTCAACTATGTAATGGATGGTATCACCAGGACTCAGCTCAGGGACAAAGACATTCATGACCTTGAGATTGGGATCGTAGATATTCATCCTGGCCAATGAGGATGGTGCTGTTAGGCTCGAATTCTTTTCCAGATCCACGAGAATGGATCTCCCCCCAGGTTTGATGACCTCCATCTTTAGGATCTTCAGCCTGGAATAATTCTTATTGATGTAAAAGTGCTGGACCTGCTGAGCCCTCTTCCCCTTTTCATCCAGGATGGTCAAAAAGACCTCATCCAGATCCAGATAACGACCATCCTTTCTCACTATTATATGCTCATCCTCCCTATCGAGCACACAGTGGGCAGCGATGCCCGCCTTAGAGACCTCCCTTGGGGGATAAGCTTGCTGAGACCAGGCCGGTTGAGATCCAAGGCCTATAGATGAGATAAGAGATAAGATAAAAAAACGAGGTGATACATGTAAGATACGGCCAATAATATTCATATACTCTCCCACGGGCTTATAAGATGGGACTTCTTATCAAAGAATCTTTGTTCCTATGTGACATAGGCTAATCTCAAATCCTGGGTCTTCCAATAGACAAGAAATCACATGGAAGAGTAAATCCAACATTTCCCTATCTTAGCGATCTATTTTAACGAGTGCATCATTTTATTTAATGATTGCAATATTTTTGTTGCACCTGATCAAAAAACATTATGCCCCCTTAAGGGGACATCGGGAATACAGGCATTTTTGGAAGAGGCTCATAACTGTACGAAAATCTTGATTTTTTTGTCCTCAAGATTCGAATGGTCATTTATTATGTTTTAAATATATTCAATAAAATCATAACTTTATATCCATTATGCCTGCAACTGAAATGATGCATTACAATGCTAACAATTCTCCTCGCAATAAAGATTTAGTATATAACCAATAGAAATCATTAACAAAAAAATGAGTAACAAAAAATATTCTAAAAGGCACAAAGGTTGCTCTATCGGAGAAATGCAAAATATCGAGGAGGAAGCAAAAGTGAAGAAGCAAAAGATACCAGCAGCAACAATTATCAGACTATCGGTTTACCAGCGTTATCTCAAAAAACTCTTATCAAGGGGAGTAAAGGTGGTCTCATCAAACGAACTAGCCACCAGGGCCAATGTGAATCCGGCCCAATTGAGGAAGGATCTTTCCTACTTTGGCAGATTTGGCGTTCGAGGGGTTGGGTATGATGTGGCCTCGCTGATGACCAGCATCTCTTCCATCCTCGGGGTAATGGATGGCCATTCAGTGGCCTTGGTGGGAACAGGACCGATAGGTCAAGCCCTTTTGAGACACCGGGGTTTTGCAAAACAGGGCTACCGCTTTACAGCCGTATTTGACATAGAAACAGACAAAATAGGGGAAAAGTGTGCGGAAAGATTGCTTATAAGGCCCCTGAGTGAGCTGCCGGCCATTGTTGAAAGGGAGTCCATCAAACTGGCAGTGCTTGCAGTGCCTTCAGACTATGCCCAGGACGTAGCCGACCAATTGGTGAGATGTGGAATAAAAGGCATACTCAATTTTTCACCTACCAGGATCAAGGTGCCCAAGGGGGTGAGTGTGCAATACGTAGATTTCACCATCCTTCTTGATAGTCTCACCTACAACATCTGTAAGGCCCAACAGGAGGCAGAAGAAAGCGGCCAAGACGACAAGGGCATCCCAGAACTCAAGTGGGGCAGAGAACACAGTTGGCCTGTGGTACAGTCCAATATCCGTGGTCATGAAATAGGTATTAGTAGTTAGAGACTCTATGGGGATAGAGAGTTGCTACCATAGCATAATTTCGAGAGAGGAGAATACACCATGAAAAGAAAGTTATTTATCAATCTAATGACGATCTTGCTACTTTTAGGATTTTCTGCTGTCAGTTCCTTTGCAATAGAGGCGACCCTCACCTCTGGAGACAGGGTAAAGGCTGGCAATCCGGTAACCGTCAAGGGCAAGATCGATCCGGGCCAAGATCTCTACGTTGTAATCTGCACCCACAGGATGTTCAAACCAGCAGATTCACCGGGTGCAAAAGAGAGGAAGAAACTCACTAAAAAATTTGGTGATACTGCCATTCCCACCACTTATTACGTAATCACCAACAAACCAGAAAACCTGGCCACTCCAAAGAGCGTGGCCATGGGCCAGACAAGCGGCCCCTTTGCCTTCCCACCTTTCAAGTTCATGGTGAGGATCAACAAGATCAAAAAGTGGACAGACATACCTGAGAACGTGAAAGGCTTACTGGGACCCATCAACTCAGCTGCCCAGTGGAAGTTTCTCACCTTCACCCACGAAAAGAAATTTGGCATCAATACAATAGTAAAGGAAAAACCACTCGGTGGTGGTACTGCCAGGATGGTCCTTACCGATTACAATGCCCAGAGGGAAGACTGGAACAAGGGCACTACACTCAAGTTCGACAAGGCCACAGGGGAATTCGAGATGACCATGACCCCTTACAAGAACCTTGCCCCTGAGACCAAGCTCGATGTCTGGGTAAATGGCCAGAAGACAAACGCCTTCTCTATCGAACCATCCACATTCTATTTCAAGACCGGTGGCTGCTACATGAATCCTCTCGTGGTTCTGGGAGGTGCATTTGTCATTGGTGTCCTCTTCGTCATCATGGGCGCTGCAGGTGGTCTCTTTACTGCTGCATATCAGATCACAGTCATTGGTACAAAGGGCCCCATCGGTATCAATGCCGCCAATACCATCAAGCCCACAAACCTGTTCCTGACGCTGTGTTCTCCGCTTACAGGTCTTATCAGCTACTTCAAGAGCAAGCGTTTTGCCTGGCCGGTGGCCATCTTCTTTGCCATAGGTATCTTGATCGGCGCATTCTTCATAGGACCAACGTTTTCTGCCAAGTACCTCCCGCTCAAGGCCTATAAGTTCTATCTGGGTATAATCTGTCTTCTCATTGGCTTTAAGCTCTTCCATGAGAGCCTTCCCAGCACCATCGAGAAGAAGAAGGCCCTGAAGGCCATCATCCAGAAGTTCAACAAGGCCGTTGAGGAAGCCAAGAAGACCGGCAAGGCCGCAGAGCTTGGAAAGGTCGAATTCGACAAGTTCAACTTCATCAAATTCGACATGAGGTTCTGGGGTGAGACATTCGTTGCCAAGCCTCTGACCATGCTTCTCGGCGGTATAATAATGGGTATGATCGCCTCTTCATTCGGTGTTGGTGGTGGTTTCATGTTCATGCCCTTCATGACCACATTCATGGGATACCCCATGTACTTGGCCGTTCCTATCGCATTGGCAGGTACATTTGCAACATCCCTTGGTGGAATCTCCAAGTACATCCTCATGGGTTATCAGCCTGATTGGATCATGGCAGCCTGTATTGCCGGTGGGGCCATTGGTGGAGGAATGGTGGGACCAAAGATCCAGAAAAAGCTCCCGGAGATCTTCCTGAAGAGGATGCTGGCCTTGGCACTTATCATCGTATTCATGAAGTACACAAAGCTTCTGCCATTCATGAGATAACAACCAACTTGGATAAATGAAAAAGGCCGCCTTCAAGGCGGCCTTTTTATTGCCCTAATTTACCTCCTAATGCCATTTCCAATGCTCGGCACTCCTTGGCTTGGCAGAAATAGCCTTTGGATCATCAGCCTACAAGTGCGCCAAAGATGTATAAGACAAGGCAGGCACGTTATCCGTCTGATACAAAATACATGCTAACCAAGTAACAATTTAAAGGCATTTTCACCAGGTGCTTCCAGTGCATAATTCGGATTCAAATACCATGAGAAAAGAGATAGCATGATTGCCTTATGACAAAGGCCACTACCCATGCCAAGATCATCAGATAACTGACACTGAAAACAGTCCAACCTACAGAGCCTGTCTCGCGCCAGATGGTTGCCACAGTGACCAGGCATGGAACGTAAATCAGAACAAAAACCATGAATGCAAGGGCTGTCACCTTGTCGATGCCACTTTCTTTCAAGGCCTTTTTCAGGCTGGCAGAATCATCTTCCCCTGTCTGATAGAGCACTCCCATGGTACTCACCACTACTTCCTTTGCCACAAAACCAGTAACAAGGCTTACCCCAAGCTTCCAATCAAATCCCAGAGGCGCTATCAGAGGCTCTATGGCATGGCCTATCTTCCCGATATAACTCTTGGAAAGCCGTTCTTCTTCCTTGGAGATCTTCAATCTCTTCAGCCTTTCGACCAGGGTAGAAATCTCCTTTTTGCCTTGCCCATGGGAAGATTTGAGAGCGTTGATCTTGGAGGTCAGTTCCTGGAGCTGTCTATCATAATCTTGAGAATACCGTATATCCATTGGAAATGCGCCAAGAAACCATATCACAATGGAAAAGGCCAAGACTACACCGCCCATCTTCTGGAGATACACCTTGCCCTTTTCCCACATGTGTATGACAACGCTCTTCAGCGTTGGCAGACGATAAGGGGGCAGTTCGAGGACAAAGGGGGCACTTTGTCCCTTGAATATGGTATGACTAAATATCTGTCCCACCACAATGGCCAACACCACACCCAACAGGTAGATAGCAAAGATCACATTACCAGCTGTCTCGGGGAAGAAAGCCCCAGCCATCAAGATGTACACAGGAAGTCTTGCAGAACAACTCATCAGTGGATTGATGAGTATGGTCAAAAGCCGATCTCTCCTGGTTTCCAAGGTACGGGCGGCCATGATTGCTGGTACGTTACATCCAAATCCCATGAGGAGCGGTATAAAAGACTTTCCATGCAGGCCCAAGGTGTGCATGATCCTGTCCATGATAAAGGCTGCCCTGGCCATGTAACCCGTGTCTTCAAAAAGACTGATACCAAGAAAGAGCAAGAGGATATTTGGCAAAAATACGATCACCCCTCCAACTCCACCTATTACACCCTCGACGATCATGTCCTTGAGAAGACCGTCAGGCAGTATTCTCGAGGCGAATTGGGCCAGAAGATCTACCCCTTTCTCTATCCATTCCACCGGATAGGCACCGAGACTGAAAGTGGCCTGAAACAATACATACATGAAAAAAAGCAAGATTGGAAAACCAAGGACCCTGTTTGTCAGTACCTGATCGATCTTGTCCGAGATGGTCTTTTTGGCCACGGCTGAAAGACGCATGGTCTCCTTCAAGGCGCCAGCAATGAAGCCATAGCGTGCCTCTGCTATTACCGTCTCCGCATCTTCTTGAAAGATTGACAGTATATGTTGCCTACTTTTTTCCACCTGGGCCATGATGTGATCTGCCACTGGTGATCTTCTCACCCGTTCCTCGACAATCTTGTCTTTTTCCAAAAGCTTTACTGCCAGCCACCTTGGATAGTAACTCCTGTTCAGATCTTGATCCTTTTTCAAGACCTGCCTGATTTTTGATATCTCTTCTTCTATCTCTCGACCATAATTGATGTGTATGTGACGCGACGTAGGATCTTTCCCCTCTGCAACCTCCAGGACTGTATCCAAGAGCTCCTCTATACCCTCACCCTTGGTGCCAACTGTCTCTACGATAGGGACACCAAGGAGCCTGGAAAGTTGCGGATAATCTATCTTGATACCCCTCATCCTTGCCACATCCACCATATTCATGGCAAAGACCAGGGGGATATTCAATTCGATGAGCTGTACAGCCAAGTAGAGATTCCTCTCAAGGTTAGAGGCATCTAATATGTCCACGACCACATCTGGATGTTCTTCCAATATGAAATTCCTGGCCACGACCTCTTCGACAGAATAGGCTGTGAGGGAATAAATCCCTGGTAGATCTACGACCGTGATCTCCCTGCCCTTGTGGACCAATCTTCCCTCCTTTTTCTCCACAGTAACCCCTGACCAATTACCCACCTTTTGTCTGGCCCCTGTTAGCTGATTGAAGATGGTGGTCTTGCCTGCATTGGGATTCCCAGCAAGGGCCAATGTTATGTGTTCTGGCATAGAATCCATCAATCGCCTTCCCTACCGTATTGGTTTACAGATTCTTCGTCTATCCGAAATGACGTTGCCTTGAATATAGCAATCTTCTTGTTGTCTTCATTTAAAAGCGTGGCAAGATAAACTCCTGTCCTTCTACCTTGGTATTCCTGCTGACATATTACACTTACCACGGAGCCCTTCTTCACTGGCCTGAAATAATTGATGGATGCCTCGATGGCCAGGGCCATTTTCCCGTGACAATTGGCAGCCAAGGCAAATGCCACGTCCGCCAATGCGAAAAGGGCAGCGCCGTGACAAAGGCGGGCAGCATTGAGATGATTTGGCCCCACCTTCATAGAAAGCCTCGCCCGCCCTGGTGCAGTCTCCTCTATCTCCATATCGAAAAGGGCTATGAGCCTGTCATGTTGACGTATATGCTCTGTTACTTTGCTTACTGTATCCATGCTGATTCTCTCCCATCGCGTGCTTCCTAACTCAGCGCATCTGTCAAAAAGAATCCTTAACCCCTCAGCCAGGAAACAAATCTCTCTCCAAGGACAAATATGCCAAAAACAAGTGCTGCTACGAGAATTATGGTTGCCCCGCTGGTAAGATTGAACCTGTAGGAAAGCCATAATCCAGAAAGGACAAATACCACGTTGGCAAGACATGAAGCAGCCATCATGCCAGCCAAGGACCTGGCCATCCTCTCGGTCAGATAAGGGGCTATGGTAAAAAGAGCCATAACAAGAATAAGACCGACCACCCGTATTGTCATGACAACAGCCAAGGCAACCAAGGCAAGGAAAAGGAAATGAAATCCATTTACTGGCACGCCCCTTACCCGTGCAAATTCAGTGTCGTAACTCATGGCCAAAAATTCCTTGTAGAAAAGACATACAACTGAGATGGTAACCAGATCCACTGCTGCCATAACCTTTATGTCAGAGGCAGGCACTGTCAGGATGCTACCAAACAAGAAACTCATTAGATCCACGTTGTACCCAGGACTCAAGTCGATGAGTATGATGCCTGTAGCCATGCCGACTGCCCATAGTACCCCTATAAAGGTGTCCATCCTTTCTCTGCGTCCAACAGTTAGGGCAGCCATGAAAATAGCCATGAAGATAGAAAAACCCAATATGCAAGGCAAGGCGGGTAGTGATAGGAAAAAGGCCAGTCCTACCCCTCCATAGGCAGCATGGGCTATACCTCCTGCCAAAAAGACAGCCCTGTTGACCACTACCAAGCTTCCTATCAAACCACAGGCAATGCTGGCAAGAAGCCCTGCCAAGATGGCATTTTGGATGAAAGGTAAGGAAAAGGCATCCATAGTTCAGTGCCCCTTGTGACGGCCCAACACCCTATGGGGCAAACCGTGGGCAACCATCTCCACTGGGCAGCTCTCTGCCCTGCCCATGAGCAAGGATGCCATGTCATGAGTGATCTTTGGTTCGTGGTGGAAAAAGACTGTCTCGTTTACACAGATCACCGATTTTATGTATTTCGACAAGAGTCCAACATCGTGGGTGACAAAAAGTATAGTGATCTCCTCGTTAAGTTTGCCCAAAAGGTCGAACAGCATTGTCTGCCCATCGATATCGATACTTGCCATTGGCTCGTCGAGAAAGAGCACCTCAGGATCTGAAACAAGGGCCCTCGCCAACAAGGTGCGTTGAATCTGCCCCCCTGAAAGATCATCTATTCTCTTATGCTGCAATTCTTCCATGCCCACGAGCTTCAAAACCCTGAGGGCCGCCTCCTTGTCTTCCCTGCTAAACCTACACCCCATACCCGTATAGCCGAGCCTGCCGAGCAAGGCCACCTCTAACACGGTGATAGGAAATCCCTTTTCTCCTGTACTGTACTGGGGCATGTAGCCCACGCGGCAACGCGTCTTGGCAGGTTCGTCACCCAAGAGCATGACCTTACCCTTTTTGGGCTTCAACAACCCGAGCATGAGCTTTACGAGAGTGGTCTTCCCTCCACCATTAGGCCCTATTATGGCCACGAAATCACCATGATATATACGTAAATTGACATCTGTAAGGACAGGAGCGCCGTTAAAGGCAAAGGAACAGTCTTCAATTTCGATATCAGGGACCTGACCATGTCCCCCTGCAACATCCTTGGAAGACGGGCCGGTTTTCGATCCTTTCATCTGAGGTTCTCTTTTATCTTTCGGGCAACGGACAACAGGTTCTTGTCCCATTCATAGGCCAAAGGGTCAGCAGGTAGCAATGTGGCACCGATTGAATCAGCCACAGCCTCTGCACTTTTCTTGGAATACTGAGGTTGAATCAATATCGTCTTTATGCCAAGACGTTTGGCCATCTTGGCAAGCGTTACCAATCGTGCTGGCTTGGGCTCCCTGCCCTTTTCTTCTATGGCAATCTGGCGGAGTCCATATGCCCTGGCAAAATATCCCCAACATGGATGATAGACCATAAAGGCCCTTTGCCTGCCTATTTCAGAAGAGATGGATTGAAACATATTCATTATCTTAAGATCTGTCTGGGCAATCTGCTCGATGAAATCAAGATATCTGGCCTGAAAATAGCTCGAATCCTTTGGCCTTTTCTCCAGCAGGGCATCTAAGATGTTCCTGGCCTGCAACATGACAAGGGGGGGAGAAAGCCAGATATGAGGGTCCATCATGGTAGGGCTGAAGCCCCTCCTTTCCCATTGATTTTCAGGGGACGTATCTCCTGAAATCGGGTATAGTTTGATACCTTTTTGGACAGGTATTATCTCCATGGCAGGGTTGATACGTTCGAATCTTGGCAGCCACGTCTTTTCAAAGGGTACTCCTATGGCAAAATAGATCTCGGCCCTGGAAAGTACTGCCATTTGCCTTGGGCGAGGTTCATAGGTCGCAGGATTGGCGCCAGGCGCCACCATGACAGAAACATCTACCCTTTCTCCCCCTATTCTCTCGACAAAATATTTCAAGGGCAAAATACTAACCATTGCTTGAAGCCTGGAAGTGCCAGTAGCTGAGGCTGTACAGACAAAAATACAGGCTCCAAGCGACACGACCAGCAAAACTGCCAGGATCTCAAGCGCTCTATTCACGAACTGCTTATCATTCATTCTCCTTGGCACTCTCCCCAAAAATTTTTTCATTATATAAAACTACAGGCCAAGTTGATTGATACCAAGGCCTCAAAGAGAGCCCTGGGAAGACAGGGCTAATTGTTATTGCAACAAAATTGCAAGAAAGTCAAGAAGATTTCACCTGGCAACGATTAGGCCATAATCGAAAATGCCATCTAACCAGGACATGCAAGAGACTTTAACCCTGGTTTAATTTCAAAGGCTGTCTCCCCTCATCAATTACCAGTCATAGATGATCTCCCACTCTTTCGTAAACGGAGCATCATCAGGTTTGTATATCTTATAGATGGTCTGTCCCTTCCCTGGTTCACTTCGTTGCCCTTCACGCCAGAGTCTGAGTTCTATTGCCGGTGTTGGATGGGCTGTATCGGCGTGACCATTGTTATTTTCAAGCCACAACTCCCGCTCCTCGATAACCTTCCAGAGCGAACCATCCTCTCTACACCTGACCCTTTCCCCAACTCTGGGAAGCTCCAATCTCTGCCGTAGTTCCTTGAACTTATAGGGAGACTTGGCCCCGTGATCCAGTACCCTCTCTCCAAGAAACATGATCCCGATAGCCCCTATTGGCGCTGTAAGAAGAATGGACATGACGGCAATAGCAAGGATGAGGTCTCCTGATGCCACACCATAGGCAAGAGGGACGGCCCCTATAGCAGCCTGAACTGTGGCCTTTGGGATATAAGATACTACAGTAAAGAGCCTTTCCATCTGATTTAGTGGTGTACCGATAAGACACAAATAGGTGCCGATACTCCTGAAAAAAAGACCTATGATAATCAATAAACTGCCCATGAGACCAGCGTCCATGGCTACATGGATATTCACCTGGGCGCCGACCAACACGAAAAGGAGGAGCTCAGCGAACACCCAGAGCTTCTTCAGCTTCTGTGACATTATATGGGCTATGGGCTCGGACTTTTCCAGGATTATAAACCCTATTGCCATGACACCGAGCAAACTGGCGATTGGGACGTGGCCCTCTGCCTGTTTTTCTATCCATGTAAGCATTATGGAGATACCAAGTACGATCAGAGTCCTTTTTGGTGGCCGCCAATCATACCTTTCGAAGAGTCTATAGAGGATATATCCTGGAATAAGACCTATGAGGATGCCAAGGGTTATGGATACCGGGATCTCTGCCAATTTCGCCCATACGTTCACCTGCCCCCCTCCATACATACCGAGGAAGATGCTGAAAAGGACAATGACAAATACGTCGTCCACGGAAGATGCTGCGAGGATCAGGGTCGGAATCCCCTTTTTTGCACCACGTCCCCTATCCATGAAGTCTATCATAAGTGGCACTACTACGGCCGGGGATACAGCCCCCAAAATGGCACCCAAGATAGCAGCCTCTATATAACTGATTCCCAGTAACTTGGGGCCAAAATACGTGACTGCCGCTATCTCGAAAAGAGCAGGCACAGCACTCAGTAGCATGGCAGTGCGCCCCACCCTATTAAGGGTATCACGGCGTAGTTCAAAGCCTGCTCTCAGGAGGATCACTATGAGGGCAATCTTTCTGAAGTCCCCTGAGACATTCATCATCTCAGGCGACATAAGATTCAACACATAAGGCCCTGCAAGGATGCCTATGATGAGCATGCCTATGAGGCCAGGAAGCTTGATTTTTTTAAACAGGTAATCAGCCCCGAGACCAAGCAAGATGATAATGGCTATGCTGAGATCCATTTACTCCCCCTCTCAAAATAAAAAGGCCCTGCATAAAATCCCAAGCAGGGCCTTGATAATCAGGTCATTCTGCCTGCAAAAAGATTGCAAAAGTGCCCTTTTTGTCAAACAGAAGTCATCAACTGAATGAAAACAGTGGTTCAGGCAGACTTCATTGCCTTGAAAAACTTAGCGACTATTACACAAGGCCATTTTGGTGTCAAGGAGCTTTCATCCAATTGTCACTAAAAGGCCTGTTTAGTATAGACACCACAGGGACCAGTTCACGGACAACCCTTGAACCTTTCCGTGCCCCTGTTTTTTTCAAAGAATCTGTCTGCCTTCTCCATGGCCTCTGACATGGAGGTTGAACCTTGAACAGCCATGGCCAATCTGTTTCCAAAGGGGTAGTTGCGTGAAAAATAATGGGTAAATTCCTTCAGCCTCCCTATCCTCCGCTCTTGCGGAAACCTGGATATGAGGCCGTGACAAAAGGAATGATAGATTGCAGGAAGATCAATCTGTGGTGGCGGACTCGAAAGACCAGACAGCCCGGATGCAATACATGAAAAAATCCAGGGCATTATTGCAGCAGCACGACCTATCATCAGACCGTCTGCATTTGATTGCGCCAGGCACCTTGTTGCATCCTCCAGGGAAAAAATCCCTCCATTGATGATTATTGGTATGCCCAGCCACTGTTTTGCAAGACCTGCCCATTCCCAGCGAGGTTTCCGGGAAAAAGGCTCCCGGTCCAGCCTGGCGTGGATATAAAGGGCGTCAAGCCCCAAAGCCTCAAGCAAGAGGAGCCTACGCCTGAACATTGCCCTATCGAGGCATGGACCAAGACGGATCTTGGCCGTAAATGGCAAATCCGTACTTACTCGGATCTTCCACACCACCTCTTTCAACCTGTCTTCATCCTCCCATAAGGCGATTCCACAGCCCAATTTTCTAACCTTTGGCGCACCACAACCAAGGTTGAGATCAATAGCAGCCGCCCCCAGTTCCTCAAGTCTTTCTACTGCTGGCCGAACATGGCTAGCTTGCCCCACCAGCAATTGATAACTCAATGGGGTTTCCCTTGCGGTCCTGATCAGGTAAGGAGACTTTTCGGGATTTTCAAAAGGGATACTCTTGGCAGACAACATCTCTGTACTGTAGAGTCCAACGCCACCAAATTGGGCAATGATAGACCTCAAGGCCGAATGAGTAAGACCCGCCATGGGTGCAAGCACAAGGGGTGGACGTATCTCCAAATTCCCCAGTCGAAATGATTCCTTTGTCATTGGCGAAGACTCAGGCACCATCCCCTCTCCTCGTCCTTCTCATCAAGGATTCGAGTACCCTTCTCTGGGCCATTCTCTGCCGTCTCTTCTTGGCCACATATATTGGCCTCTTCCTATATCTGTCCAAGCCTGTCACATACATGGCCGTAGAAAGCGTTCCAGGGGTAGGTGTAAAATCCTGAAACTGGCGAATGGGCAACTTCAATCGCAAAAGACGCCTTTTCATCATCTCCATGTGCTCCATGTTACAGCCAGGATGGGACGTCATGAAATAGGCAGACAGGCTCAAGACCTTGCCGTTGTCTTTTTCTTCTGTCCTGAACATCTCCAGAAACTCTTTCAGGATCCGGCCACCTGGTTTGTGCATCAAGGACAAGACCTGGTCTTCTGTGTGCTCAGGAGCTATCTTTAGCATACCTGGGGTATGGTCTCTTAAAATTTTCTTGAATAGACGCGGGGTTTTGAGAAGGAGATCCATTCTGAGCCCCGATGAGATGAAAAGATGTTTCACTCCATCTATTATCTCGACCTTTTCAAGCAATGAGAGGAAATAACCCTCTTCCAGGTGGAGATGTCTACAGAGCCTTGGGAAAAGGCAGTCTCTTCTCGAACACTTGTCTGTCCTTTTACATCTGGCCCCGAAAAGGTTTGCAGTAGGGCCTCCAAGATCTGAACCCAAATTATGCACTTCTCTGCAACAGAGAGCTTGGCCCTCAATTTTTGAGGGTCACAATTTAGCGTTGAGCGTCATGCAAGGATGTCAACGGACATTTTTCCCCAATTTCGATGCCATCAGGCCCCAAGATCGTCATTTGCCAGGTAGGATAAGGCAACATCGCCAGCCTTGTGGCGCAATCCTTCCCTCCCGATTCCGGGCATCTGCATCACTGTCTAGAAAAAAAACATCAGTGCCTCATGCAAGGGCTTTTTGAGCATGACGGAATTCATTCTGATATGTCCACCACTGGGCAAGCCGTACCAGAATCCTGCGACCTTTCCTGACAACCCGTGCAGGAATCCAGAGAAGTTTCCATCGGACGCTATGAGCCATCTCCTTTCGGCCACTGCGCCCAAGGGCCATCTCCTTGAACCAGTTCATGAGGTTGTAGGCAAGCATCACCAACTCGAAGTACAACCTGGAGCCAGCCCAGTTCCTGGTAATGCTCGTATCCAAACCGAAACCGTAGATGCCCTCCTTGATGAAATTCTCACAGCAGGCACGCTGGTTGTAGCAGTGCCAGACATCTTCTCCGGAAAGCTCGCTGTTAGTGGCTATAACCTGATAGTCATAGAGTTCTGCCTGGACATTGAGCAGCTTGAGCTGCTTTCTGGGCAACTCACCATGTTTTACGGGCTTGCGTATCACAACGAAACGGACCTGTTTGCTTCTCCCGATGGGGACAAAAATCTCTCCCGTTGCCCGGTTCCCATCGATCTTGTGCCATGTGCCTATGCCGAGAATCAGTCTCTGAACCCAAGGCTGTTTGGGAACGACTACGTAAAATTCGATCCCACGCCCCCAAAGCCATTTGAGAAATTCCCAGTTAAAAAAGCCACTGTCCGCCCTAAGTCTTATCTCGGCCTTGCCGGGCAGCCTGCAAAACATCTTTTTCAAAAAATCTCTGACATGGTGGTTGGTGCAGTTTCCAGGACGGAAAAGACCCCCGAGGCAGTCCCGCGTTTCTCCCACAAAACACAAAAAAGGATGGTAACTTTTCCTTCCGCGCTTTTTCGGGTTGTAGCCACGTTTTGCACGATGCTGATTGCCAAATACAGGGATGACGTGAGAATCGAGATCAAGCGTGATTTTATTCATATCCTGAAATCCTTTGCGAACACGGTCAAGAAGCATCTGGTTGATCCCTGCCATATGATCTGCTTTGTGCACGGTGATCT
>JALSNW010000038.1 GCA_026986785.1 Deltaproteobacteria bacterium
ATAGCACAGGCACTGTGCCTGTGGTAGTTGGCAGTTTCAAAATCTATAGCCAAAAAATCCATCAGTTTTCACAAACCTGGTTGCTGGCATTTTTTCACCATGTCCAGGTACCAAGCCAATCATTGATTTAGGATCAAAGAACACCTGCCCAGACAATAATACAACCTGCATGAAGACATGAACCCAGGTCAAAAAGTAGTTTTTTTACCCTTATGGGGCTCTCAAGTCTGACGAAAATACGAGGCAAAGAGCACACAGGGGTTTAATTTACATGTTATCCTACATCTGCTGTCTTGTATCTATTCACTCAAAGTGAAAGCAGATTATGACTAAATCCTAAGCCCCAGGAAACCACAAAACAAGCTGCAAACCTGAGAGGGAATACTCCAATAAGGATACCCCCTTTGATTCCGCGCTCAAAAGGTTTTTCAAGAATATAATCCAGCCCGTGAAAAAAATAGCCCCCGGGCCTGATAGACCAACTATAGTCAAAGATATTCTCGGTTGCTCATCAGCTTATATTAAAGCCCCATCCACTCCAAAACTTAGCCTGTCGGCCCAAATCCTTATAGGCATAGCCGCCGGCCTGTTCATGGGCATCTTCTTTGGTGAAAAGATGGCCTGCATGAAGATCTGGGGAGACGTATATATAAAACTTCTTGCAGGTCACGGTTCTCCCCTACATAGTCGTCTCCCTCACGGCCAGCTTGGGCAAATTGTCATATAGACAGGCGTCCAACATGGCCAGATATCTGTCCATCGTATTATTGACCATCTGGATGCTCACACTGAGGACTTCTTCACCTGAAGACTCTCCAATGTGGATGTCCTGGTGTATACCGGCGAAGTCAGGGGCATTCATGTGTCTTCTTCAACCGCGCTACTCGGTTGTCGTACCCAAGGGACTACCCCTGAAAATCTCCCTTGGCTTTCCTGTAAGGATGGGAGGGGCGAGTCTGGTGCGTTTCATGGATGCCTGGATTGACCTCAAACGCCAAGATGGTATCATGAAACAGTTATTCAATTATTGGGACAAAGGGAGAAAACGTCAAGCCAGTACCACATAGATGGTACATGGCACAGGATGTGCTCCATTGGGCAGATCGATATGAATCGTAAAACCACCTTTTCTATGATGATTGCACTGTCCCTGGTGCTGATATCTGGCTGTGACATGACTGGATTCAGCAATAATCCTGCAAAAAGGCTCATAAAAAAAAGATGCTCTGGATGTCATTCCACCAAAAGGATATATGGATCAAGAAGGTCTTCAAAAGAATGGGAAGAAATAGTTGCAAGGATGATCAGACACGGAGCAAAAGCAACTGGTGAAGAGAGAGACAAAATAATCGACTATCTAAAAAAGGAGCAGACGCCCTGATGGAGACATCATTTCATCTGCTCCTCTTATTTACCCTTGCGCCAACACTATAAACCCGAACCACGCACGTCAAACGCCTGAGGGAAAAAGTATTATATCTCTATCTCTTCCCACTCCACCTTGGCCCTTGACAATATATCCAGCCCATTGAGTAATAATTTGCCTGCATTGGTGATCTTATCCGATTTGATATACATAAGCTTTCTCATGGCAAGGACTGTTTCACTGATGATATCGGCCTCGAGGCCACAGGATCTCTCTGTCTGTTTCCAATCTATCTTACCATTTGTCTGATGCCTGGCTGCTGCGTCCAGAAGCCTCAGCATATGGGGAGTAACATGGAACTCTATACCTTCAGGCACCACTGACATGGCCCTCTTGAAAAACTCCCCCGCCTCAGAGATCCGACAAAGCCCCCCTGGCATGAGGTCCACAAGGCCACTTCCAGCCAACCTGTCAAGTGCCTGGACTATATCTTCTTCCCTTATGCCTGGCAGGAGCTCAAAGATCCGATGGACAAACATACCCCGCCAATAGGGCATGACATCCATGACACGCCTTTGCATGGTATCGACTACTGGCATTCGTTCCAGGTCACATGCCATCTTGGAAAAAAGCTGGCCCGACTTCGTGGGGAAGCCCTTACCCACAAGGGTCTGTTTCTCTGCCAGCTCCAACCACTTGTCTTCAGGAGACAGATTTTCGATCCTGGTTACAGTAATGGCCATCACAGCCCTTGCAGAAACGGACTCGAAGCCATGTTTTCCCCTATCCTCGAGTATCCTGTGCCCCAACCCTGTCAGGGTGTAGATCATTTGATCGGCTTTTCCCCAGCTTGGTTCTATTAGTTGATAGCCCTCAAGGACCAGAAGGGCGCGATGGGTTTCGGATTTGGAGATACCTCTCGCCTCCAGCCTTTCCTTGATACTTTTTGTATCTGGCTGGATATTTGGGTCCTGTTCACCCTTCTCAACCAAATCGGATATAACCTCCAATACGGTAAAATCGAGCTTGTCAATACAGACAGATGGGACCAACTCTATCGGCTGGGCATAGAGAAGACGTGCAGCAACCCTCAAGGCCTTGCCTCCAGGAAGAAGGTTGCCTTGGTCATCCATTGCCCCAGCTGCCTGGAGTATCTGTCTTTCCTTGGTATCGAGATCTTCCTTGAGAAGAAGAAGCAACATTTGATCATCCAATACAGGGGAGGGCGCCACTGCCTTGATGAGGGCAGCCCTGATCTGCTGTCCTGGGCCAGTAAGGGAGTAATTGCTCCCCTTTGGCAGGGAGAATGTCAAAAGCCTCATGGCCTCAAGTTCCCAAATCTCATCCCTTGAAAAGGGTAGCAAAGACTTTACCCCAGGCCCTGGAGGACATTTCCTCAGGCCTTCCATCAGGGTAGGTGTCAGGGATATCCTGGGGAGTGCAGCATCATAGGCCTCAAGTATAGACTCTGCTACTGGAAGAAGCCTGCCCGATGCCGCCATACCCCTTTTTTCAAGCTGAGCCGATATCTCCGGCTGTTTGTCAATGTCACCTTGGGCCTGTCTTGCCACCTCTATCATGGAGATGACCTCTGAGCCAATAAACTTGAAATTGTCTGGCCAGCTTTCAAAATCACCAGCCATACTGGAACACTCCTCTATGGCTTCACTTATGAGGTGGCCGGCCTGAGTGAGCCCATAGCCGTCTTCCCCCTCTTCAACAAGCCCTGAAAGTTCCAGATGGACAAGGGACTCAAGATCTTCATCACTAAGTTCATCTTCCACCTTGTCAAGTTGCAATCCCTGCGACCACTTGTCCTTGAGTTGTTTTATCAACAGCGCATGCCTCTTTGTTATAATCATGGGAGACCTCCTTTTTTCACCCTTATTGGACTCAGATTATGCACTCCAAGCATCTGATTTTCCAGATTCAGACCGTCAAAGCCTCGTGGGGTTGAAGACCCACCGAAATTGCAAGTCTTATCAAACCCATCCCTCCCGTGACGGGATTACCAGGTACTTGTACCTTCATATCCCCTGTCTCACGGCTTTGGTAAACTTGTGAACTGCATAACCTGTGTTCAAACTATGGCTTTATTTTTTTACGATATAGAACCAAATGGATTCAATTGCTCTTATGACAGATAAGCACTGTTCCATCTATGTCCAGGGCATGATCCCCAAAAAAAACCCATGGTCTGAAAAGGCAATCTGCCTGAGGCGTTCAGCTATAACCTCAAATAAACAGATGCAAAAAACTTGTGCCTATGCAATGGCTTTCAGGGAAATATTGGCCGAGAGAATGGACTTGACCTGCTCCAGGGAAAAAACGGCGGCCTTGAAAGAGTGTTGCATCTCTATAAGCCTCGCCAATAGCCAAGGCTTTGAAAGGATGGTCATGAGGAAATGGACAAACCTCACCTGACCAGTTGCAGTCAGGCAAGATGTTATCTCCCTGGGAAGTGGCTGGGAAATACTATCGATTATGGATTTTGCCACAAAAAGAGGTGTATCACTTTGGGAACATGCAACAGCCACTCCATGGGCCTCCATGTCCACTGCCAAGGCACCAGTGGTTCGATGAAGCTCTACCTTGGCATCAGGAGAACTCACAACTTTTTTAGTAGAGACAAGAAGGCCCTCTTTGAAACCAACACCTTGAACAGAAATAAGCTGTTTCAGATAATTGTGTACCTGAGACGAGAGCCCTATCCTTGTTGTCCCATCTGTAACATGAGCAGGGACTAAGAGATCCCCGCTTTCCATGTCTTTTACCAGGGCACCAGCAACACCAAGATTCAATATAAAGAGTGGATCACTGTCGAGGAGGAATTGGGCAGCCTTTCGGGAGCGCTCTTCACCCTGCCCACTTATCACTACCATTGCCAGCAGGTCTTTGAACCTCTCCGCCTTGGCCGGAAAGCCGCCTTGCCTACTCCATCCCAACCTGCCAAATAGGGCATAGGCCTCCTGGGGCATGGCGACTATCACACCCACCACATGCTTCATGGTACTTTTGCAGTCTGGGGAGATTCGATTATTTGCTTATCTCTTTCTTTCGATATTGATAATAGGCCTGTCTCATGGACACATATGGATCAATGGCTGTTTCCTTGAAACTTTCATATTCCCCAAGCCTCAGTGAGACATCGTTTATGGTTTCTCCTGCAGACTTTCCCATTATCTCATAAAAGTTGAGAAAATAATTAGGGGGGTTCATATATCCATCAGCCGCCAGGCCTATACCATCTCTGACAGTCGAAGGGCCTATGAATGGTATTACGAGATATGGACCATTGCCAATTCCATATACAGCAAGGGTCTGGCCGAAATCCTCATTGCTCTTTTCAACCTTGTAATTATGAAAGGCTGCATCTCTGAACCCAAGATAGCCGCTCGTGGTATTGATGATAAAACGGGCTATCTCCTTCCAGAATCCGGCAAACTTACCCTGGAGCAGGCAATTTGCGGCCCTGACAGGCGTGTAGACATTGGAGAAGAAATTCTTCAGGCCCCTGCGGGCAGGTTCTGGTAATACCTTGTTGTAGACCTTGCAAACGGGTTTTATGCCCCAAAAATAGAGTTTGTCATTGAAGTGATAAAATATCCTGTTCACTGGCTCAAAGGGATCTGACAGGTCTTCGGATCCCTCCTGGCCTGTCCATTCCTCGAGGTACGAGTCATCTTCGACCTCATTGAGGGCCCCTTGATCTGACTGAACTGCTGCCTTCTGCATGACAGGCCCCAGCTGTCCTTGGGCAGCATTGGAATCCTGGCCCCAGAAAGAGAGAAGCAGAATGAAAAAAAGGATGGAAATGCATGCCAGACAATTTCTTATCATTATCATACCTCGTTTACAAAAGCATCCAGGAATAGTAAAAACCACTGAATTCGAATTCAGTTTTCCACAATGATATTATGATTACACGTTATGGGCAAGTGCCTTTTTTCTTGGTACACCTACCCTGATTATCGACCTGAGTCATGAAAATGATTATTTTTGCATTGCCCAATTTTGAAGACATTGGCATCTTCCAAATACATTGGGACTGTTTTTTATTAGAATTACCCAGAAATCAAAGGGGAATCCAAAGTTCACATGGGAGTTTTGCATGAGATGAAGGTATTGGTAACAGGGGCGACTGGATTTGTAGGTTCTGCGGTGGCACGCCTACTCGTAAACAAAGGTTTCAGGGTCAGGACACTTGTAAGGCAATCGTCCAACCTCTCCAATCTCCAAGGGCTCGATGTGGAAATTGTTTGCGGAGATCTGACAAACCCCGAAACCCTGAAACCGGCACTCGAGGACTGTGATTGTCTGTTCCACGTAGCAGCCGACTACAGACTGTGGGTCCCCCGACCAGAAGAAATATATTTGACCAATGTGCAAGGGACAAAAAACATCATGGAAATCTCCATGAAAATGGGGGTAAAGAGGGTGATCTACACGAGTAGTGTAGCCACTCTGGGCCTCAATCCGGATGGAAGCCCTGCCAATGAAGACACACCTGTAGGCCTGGATGACATGATTGGCCATTACAAACGATCGAAATATCTCGCAGAACAAGAGGTAAAACGGCTTGTCGAGGAAAATGGCCTGCAGGCAGTCATAGTTAATCCCTCCACCCCAGCAGGCCCCAGAGATATTAGGCCTACCCCAACGGGGAGAATGATCCTCGAGGCTGCCCAGGGTAAGATGCCCGCCTATGTCGACACGGGACTAAACATAGTACACGTGGATGATGTGGCCATTGGCCATCTCTTGGCCTTCGAAAAGGGTGAAGTCGGCCAAAGATATATCCTTGGTGGGGAGAATATGACACTGAAAGACATATTGACATTCATCACAGGCTTGACTGGCCAGCCACCTCCTCGTATAAGTCTGCCCCACGGCCTCATCCTTCCCGTAGCTTACATGGCAGAGTGGTGGGCGCACCTGTCCGGAAAGGAACCAATGATCACAGTAGATGGTGTGAGACTCGCCAAGAAAAAGATGTTTTTCTCCATAGAAAAGGCAAAAAATCTACTTGGATATATGCCAAGACCGGCAGAAAAGGCCCTTGAAGATGCAGTCCAATGGTTCAAATCCAAAGATCTTCTCTGAGACACTCTGCCAAAGGGCCAAAACCATAAAAATCGATGAAAAAAACAGGATACATACTCTTTGCCGCAGGTATCAGTGCCTTTGTCGCAATTTTAATCTACTTCGGCATTGACGATGTCTTCAGAGCCCTCCAGTTGGCCGGATGGAGTCTCTTGCTGGTATCCGCCTCCCATACGGCCCCACTCATAATCGACTCCATCGCCTGGAGACTCCTGTTTCTTTGCCATGCCAAGCCCCCATTCTGGCTCCTTATGAAGGCCAGATGGGTTGGAGAATCCATAAACTCCCTCCTTCCTGCAGCCCAGATAGGCGGGGATCTTGTAAGGGCAAGGATGATTGCAGTAGAAGGATATCCTGTACCAGAGACAGGGGCAAGTGTCTTCGTCGAGATCACCATTGCTCTCGTAACCCAACTCGTATTTGCCCTCGTGGGCATTGGCCTTCTCCTCTATATAGGCCAGAAAAGCCTCATACGGGAGACAGCCTTTGCAGTGGCAGTGATGAGTCTGCTTGCCATCCTCTTTATAATGGTGCAAAAGCGTGGTTTTTGGGGAAAACTCTTAGATTTTCTTTCTGTCATCGTCAGCAAGGACAAGCTCCAAGGCCTTGCTCTGGATGCCAAAGCTCTGGATCTGGCCATTTCAGAGCTATATGCACACCGGATGACTATCCTGCACTCCTGTTTCTGGAGGCTTCTCGGTTGGTTCTCCGGTGCCCTGGAGGTATGGATAGCACTACACTTCATGGGTGCCCACACCGGAATCCTCGAAGCATTACTCCTCGAAAGCCTTGGGCAGGTCATAAGGGGCGTTGCCTTTCTCATACCAGGTGCATACGGGGTCCAAGAAGGTGGCTTTGTATTACTTGGAAGCGTTATAGGCCTAAGTCCGGAATTGTCCCTTGGCATGTCCCTGGCCAAACGCTTCAGGGAACTATCCCTTGGCATTCCTGGCCTTTTTATGTGGCAAATAGACGAGGGCAGGCTTATCCTAAAAAGAAAAACAGTGAGGAAAGCAGAAAAATGAAAAAGGCACCCACGATAGCAGTAATCTGCCTGATCAGTTGGCTCATGGCTAGTCCAGCCATATGTGAGTACGGTGCTCAAGTAGCAACCTCTTCTGACAATCAAACAGCAGTACAGGTAGTGGAAGGGCTCCACAAACTCCTCCTTGAATCCATGCAGGCCGGGGACAAAACCACATGTGCCCAGCGCTATGAGAGACTAAGGCCCTATATACTGAAATCCTTTGACTTTCCCCTCATTGCAAGGATAATACTCGGGCGCTATTGGAGAAAGATGGACGAGGAGAAAAGGCAGCACTTCATAGGGGCCTTTTCCAATATGACGATTGCCACCTATGCAGAGAGATTTGATTCCTTTTCAGGAGAATCTTTCAAGACCCTTGGAGCAGGCTTGGACCAAAGGGGACATCTTAGGATAAGGACAGTGCTCATCAAGAAAAATGGCGAGGAGATCAGCCTTGATTATACGTGCAGAAAAGCTGGTGACCAGTGGAGAATCGTAGCTGTTTCTGCCAACGGGGTAAACGATCTTTCGCTGAAGAGAGCAGATTATACGAGTTTTCTAAAGGATCACACTATAGACGAATTGATAGAAAAGATAGAGGATCAATACGAAAAATGTGTGCCAGCTCACAAGAAGACAGGCCAAAGCCTGAAGTGAATACGATCCAGGCCGTCTTTTTCGACTATGGAGGCACCTTGGATTCGCCTGGCATCGCCTGGAGGCAACGTTTTTATCCCCTATATGTCAACGCAGGGATAAAGGTCTCGCCAGAGAGATTTGCCCAAGCCTTCTATGCCGCAGATGACAGCCTTGTTGCCGAAAATCCAGCCCACATGAATCTTTCCCAGATAGTGAGAGAACAGGTAAAAAGGGTCCTGGAACATCTACATGCCTTTGATAAATCTATTCATAAAAAGATCACCTCCCA
The DNA here is from genome assembly GCA_026986785.1 of Deltaproteobacteria bacterium. Classification (GTDB taxonomy): domain Bacteria; phylum Desulfobacterota; class Dissulfuribacteria; order Dissulfuribacterales; family QOAL01; genus QOAL01. Next base: position 8,425 of record JALSNW010000038.1, read on the forward strand.
GTTCCTCAGTGATACCTTCGACTATATAGAACAGATCAGCCCAGTGCTCCAAAGGATCAAGGATTCCTTCAAGACTGGAATCATATCAAACAACTATGGAAACCTTGACAATATCTGCAAAGAAACGGGTCTCGATACATTTATGGATGTATTGGTGGATTCAAACATGATAGGCTGCATGAAGCCTGAAGGAAAGATATTCAGGGCAGGCATCTCAGCCCTGGGATCGGAGCCGGCCTCATCAGTGATGGTAGGAGATTCCCTGACACGAGACGTTATGGGTGCACAGGCAGCTGGCATGGTAGCTATCTGGCTTTCTCCTGTACACGAGGCAGACGGCCTTGGTAAAGGCCAGAAAGACATCACCGTGATCTCCACCCTTTACGAACTACCCTCAAGAGTC
>JALSNW010000039.1 GCA_026986785.1 Deltaproteobacteria bacterium
TCAGAACCAGAAGGTTATCCTCGTAAATATGAAACGCTTAGGGCATATTGTGGGATTTGACGGGTCGGTATCTTGAAAACTGAAGTGGTGATCCAATAGGTTTTTCCCCTCAAGTTCTATCATCCCGTATCTCTTGGGTAGCCTGTAGCGAATGGAAAGATCCAGTACCCAGAAATGATCCCTGCCATAATAGGTACCATATTGACGATTTCCAAAAATGCCTGATTGCCATACGGCAGTAGCATTCAACCTTGCCCCAAAACCAATTGGTAGAAATAGGCCAACCGACAAGGGTAGCCTGTGGGTTTCAAGGCAGACTATATCTTCTTCTCCTGGCTGATAATCCGTTCTGTCAAATTTTTCATACTGGTATTCTGCAGTGGCAACCGCCTGTTTCGTGGCGATCCAATATAGATAGGCGCGGGCCAGATCCTCCCTCCAGTGGGCATATCGGATCCCCTCCTTGCCAAACTGCATGTACGGTACATCGAGATCTCTCCTGCTTAGTTCGACGCCACCGTAAAGGCTTGGCATGATATGGTGATCCAGCCCCACGCCGTAACGCCAGCTCTTGGTGCCTTCGCAGTCATCAAAGAACTGGTTGAATCCCGCTACCTCGGTTGGCTCCACGGTTTGATCCGTAAGAAGCATCTTTTTCAATACCCTGAAGGCAGCTATCCGGAGCGTGGTATCACGCGTGATATCCCATACGAGACCAAACTTTGGATTGAACTGGTCCATCCTGCCTACATTGCCCTTGTAGAAGTCCACGCTGGCGCCCGCGGTCAAGGTACATTGGTCAGTGATGCGGAATCTGGGATATGCATATATGTCTGTCTGGTGAATGATATCCCTGTTAGTAGCCTCTTGAATTGGATAGAGGGAGTGACTGATTTTCTGATTGGTCTTGAACCAACCAGCTCCTGTGACAAGGCTGAATCTGGTTTGTCTATATAGATGCTGGATCTCGGCAAGAAAACCCTCTTCTTCGTCTGCAATCTTGTATCCAGGAAAGATCCTGGTATGCCAATTCGTCTCTGCCAATATGAGTGAAGAGATCAGGGTGGACGATGGATTAAAGTCATATTTCAGGCCGATACGAAGGGAGTTTTTCTTTTCGTCATCCCTCAATTCAGGGAGAAAATTCCCTGGATCAAAACGTAGAAAAAGATCCCCTTTCTCTATCCTGGTATATCTATATTCTGTCTGAAGATTGAGACTGGGGGACAGGGCAGACTGTACAAAGGCGTTGTAGATGTTGTGATGCTGATCATTGTTTTCCCTGAAGCCGTTTGTCTCATAGTGAAACTGGCCAAGGCTATAGGAATATCTTCCATAGAGGCCTGATTGTACCACCTCATCCCCCCAGCTACCCCTTGTCCCCAATAGTCCATTTGCCTGGAGTGACAGCCTGTCCGACATGAAAAGAGGGCTGTATTCATTGTACGAAGGCAAAGAAGGCCCTGTGCCTGTGTAAAAGAAGTGCTTGCTCTCGGCAAGATGTGGTTGGACCGGGGTGATGTTCAATGTCTGCAGAAGTTGTGACTGAAGAAGTTCACTCACCCTTGCTATCTCATGCCTTGGCAGGGAGGAGTAGGAATCGGCAAGGAATCTGTGGGCCGGGTATGAGCCTGGATCAAAATCCAGGGCCTTCCAGCCCTGGAGATAGGCCAGTTGATCAAAACCAAGGTCATTGTAGATCCTTGCCAGGCTGGTGCTCCTGGTACCAAGGTCCCGATCCAGTAGGAGGCGTGAACGGTATACGGCTCGATTGTCATTTAGTGCAATCGATTCTTCAAGGTCTTCGAGTGCCTCTACCGGCCTGTTTGTGCTCTGTTTGAGTATTGCCTCGTACAACCATGGTGTAGGGTCTTTGGGATCGAGTTTCTTGGCCATCTGAAACTGTGTTTCTGCCTTGTCATCCCTGCATTTTGCATAATAGGCCTTTCCGAGATAACTTCTGATGAGAGCATTTGATGGGGCCAGGGAAGCTGCGATCTCAAGCTCAACGAGACCTCTTTCAAGATCACCATTTTTGATCATTGAAAGGCCGAGTCCGAGCCTGGGTAGCGGTTCTGCCGGGCCGAGTTCTATGGCCTTTTCAAAGACCTTGCCAGCCTGATCTGTCTGGAATCGAGCCAAGAGTGCATATCCGAGGACACTTAGGCAATGGGGGTTCATGGGGTCGAGGGCCTCTGCCTTTCTGGCTGCCACGAGGGCCTCTGAGAGTCGGCCCATACAGAGATAGAGCTCGGAGAGCCTCGACCAGGCTAGGCTATTGCCCGGCGCTGCCTCTACTGCCTCTCTAAGGGTCTCGAGTGCCTTCTCTGGCTGAAAAGCGGCCTGGAGTGCATAGGAACGGGCGATCAAGGAGGCAGCCGAAGAGGGCTGGTCTGCAACTGCCTGTGCAGAAAGCTCAAGGGCCTTTTGTTTTTCGTTCTGGGTCAGGGCGATGATAGATTTCAGTGCCAGGCATGGGCCAAATCCGGCCCTAATTCCATTTGATATATTCAGGTGTGTAATGGCCCTTTTGACCTGGCCAACAGACAGATACATACTGGCTATAAGCACCTGCTTCCATGCCTCTTCTGGGCCCAGATCCACCTGAGTGAGCAACTCTATTGCCCTGGAAACCTTGCCTCGCCTGAAGGCCTCGACTGCCTCAACGAGTTCTTGCCCATGTTTGGAGATATGCTCAGGGGCCTGTTCCAGGTCGAATATGGAAGGGTAATAAAGTGCCCACTTGACAGCATCGGTAGGGCTTACGCTCACACGAGTAGTGGGCGCCTTTTCCTTGTAGGCAATACCTGTTTGATTTGGCTTCAGTATGATAGAGCCTGTACGGTTACTGGCCCTGACCGTTCCATTGAAGACAGTGATGTTTGTCTTTTCTGTATCCACGCTTATTATGAATTCTGTGCCCTCAATGGCAGCATTGACAAATGGGGTGATAATCTTCAAACTGTGAGGGAAGCGACTGAAGAAGTGGGCTACCCCCTGAAAAAGCCGCAGCAGGGGGGGATGACCGGCTGTCTGGCCAGAGATCACGATGGAGGTGTTTTCCCCAAGCCGTACTACAGTATCGTTTGATATGAGCAGGGCTGCTCTACTGTTGGGGCCTGTGCGTACAATGTCTCCTTCACCAATAGAATCGTGTAGTTTGGCTGAATACCATGTGAGAGTACCTGCCTTTTTGATACTCACGTCACCTTGCAGGGATACCAATTCTGCAAAGCATGTGTGATTAGAATGCCCTTGGGCCCTTGAGTAAGGAGGCATCCAAAGAATTGAGCCTGATATAATTAGAACACTTAATATCAATCCGATATCTCGCCCCATGAGACCTCCCCATCCTTGGGCAACTAAACTAATTATCCCGGATCATGGAGCAGGCAAGTTTGCCAGAGTATGCAAGGCACAGGGCCGCAGACGTACATTGGTACTTCATGTGCCCGACGACAAAGCAGTCTATGCAATCTTGCCAGTCCCTTGTGGTTTCGGATGCCTGAAGATCTCTTCTCGATGCATTTGCACTTTTGGGTACAAATACGATAGTACGACTTGCATGCCAACCATCCCAATGTCTTACCAGATAGACTTCTTCATGCATTCCAAGTGGATAATCCAGGGTTATAGGTTGGTTGCCTGTAATTTCAGCCTTAATTACGAGACAGGTGGATTCTTTACTTTCGAGCAAGCTTGACAATACCTGTCCATTCATCCATGGGAGGATCTTTCAGGTATGAACCACACAACCTCAGATAGAACCGGGCTGGACCATCCTCACCACATGACATGAAGCCCTCCAAGGCCTCATTCCATTTTTTGTCTCTGAATTGCTGTAGTGCCCGGGCAAAAGATTTGCACAATTTGCGTTCTGCAGAACTAGCCTCTTCCATTGTGCTTATAATCTCGTATATCACAATTGGTATGGATTTTCCAGCCAAAAGAAACGTGCCGACCTCTCTGGTGAGCAAGTCTTCAGCCCCTTTTACGACCTCGTGGGAGGCCAGGATATTGGTGCCAAGATATTTGTTCAGGCCCTCGATCCTGGAGGCCGTATTCACGATATCGCCTATGGGTGTGAATTCATAGTGGTCAGGCGTACCGATATGGCCAAGGGCCAAGTAGCCAGAATGAAGTCCTATACGTGTTGGAAGATGGAAGGGTTGGCCCCGGTGTTGGAGGCCATTCAAGGCATCTATTATGTCAAGGGCTGTCTTGGCAGCCGAGTTCTTGAGATGTTTGGCAGGTTTCGTACCTGTCCAGATGGCCAGCATGGAATCACCAAGGACGTCCGAGACTATACCTCCGTGCCTTTTAACCGGTCCGAAGAGGGTCTTGTAATACCTGTTCATCAAGATAGCCAGTTCTCTTGGATCCATTTGCTCGGACAAGGAGGTATAGCGCTGGGCATCTGTTAATAGGCAGACCCCGTAAAGCCTCTGGGCAGGCCTGGATATGAAGGCACGGTCCTTTGCAAGCCTGTCCACCACTTGAGGAGGCAGGTAGTGAGTGAAGGCCTCGGTGATATTTTTCCGTTCAGCCCTTACCCTGCTGTATTGCCACAGGAGTATAAGGAGATAGGCTGGGAGGCATGGAAAGAGGAGTGGCACCATGACAGGCAGGAAGAAAGAGGTGTATTCAAACAGAAAGTGGCCAGAGAAGAGATAGATGGCAGTTGTGGCGCAAAAGCACAAAAAAGACATAACTGGAGGCAGAAAAAAGGCGATGAGTGCAGTGAAAAATGTCCATGTGCCAATGATTAGAAGTTGAGCCCACCACTGTACAGGTTTTGCCGTTTCCATTTTCAAGAGATTTGAAAAGGCAGTGGCTGCGATCTCCACTCCACTCAAATCAAGGCCATCCGGCCTGGTGAAGACAGTGTAAAAGCCGTCTTTTTGTTCTGATGGATTTTTTCTCGCCGCTCCAATGAAAACCACTTTTTCTCCAAGCCATTTTCCCCCAGGGCCATCCGTTGATCCAAGAAGGATCTTGTAGCATGGTATGGTACTGATTTGGCCAGGTGGACCGTAAAAGTTGAGAAAAGGTGTCTCTGGCCCAGAGCACACCTGCAAAATGGCCCTGACAAGATTGTTTCCTTGTTTCCCCTGCTCCAGGGTTGCAAGTGCACGTGATGTCTCTTCGGGATGCAGGAGCAGATGGTGCCTCAGCCTTATGATGAATTTGTCTATCTGGCCTGGATACACGAGTTCGTCGGCTATTGATGGAAACAACTCCTTCAGTTGCATTAAAATGCTGGGCTCTTTCTTCAATGAATAGAGGAAAAGTGCCAGAACCGGTAAGGTGGGGACATCTCCCAGGGTCGATTTAAATGCCCAGAACTGGTTGAGCCTAACAGGAACCTTTGGGAGGGGAAAGGGTGCCATTGAGATAGCAGAGTTGGCAAGGACAGGTAGGGGTGGTACGATACTCTCCACTACCAACGTGGCCTTCCCCCCCAGGCTTTGCCCAGTGAGGCTGATGGCTTGTTGTTTCATATATTCAAAGAGCACCACGTTTCCCGCATCGGCCATTGCCTTTGCCAGGGCCTTGTTTTCTTCCGGGTTCCTGACATCTGAAAAATTTATGTCCAAGACAATGGTTGCCACATGGAGTCGAGCCAATGCATCAATAAGTTTGGCATAGATCGTCCTGGGCCATTTCTCAGGCCTTTCTGCAAGTCCAAGCCTCGATGCAGACTCTTTGTCCAGGTTGACTATGGCAACCTCCTGTGGGCCAGTTCTTGCCCCTCTAAGGTGAAACCATATGAAAAGATCGTTTTCCATGGCTACCTGGTGGTAGAAAGGTGTCAGGATAAAGAGGATATTGAGCAAAAGGATGAAAGTTGTCACAGCCATGACCCGGATTATTTTGGACATCCAACCTGATCCCTTTTTTTCAATCCCGGTCCCTATGACATTCATGGTAGTCAGACGGCAAGTCCGTAACGGCTTATCTTGTTTATGAGGCCTTGGCGTGTCACCCCAAGCATGCGGGCCGCCTTTGATCGGTTTCCTCCAGTCTTGGCCAGTGCCTGTCTGATCATTCTCGCCTCCACTTGTTGGACCACATCTTTCAGGTTGGTGCTTCCAGGGCTGATATAGCCTTCATGGGGCAGGTCATGTCTCAGATTGGGAGAGAGATGCTCTGGGATTATCTCATGGGCATTGCCTGCCAGGATCAAGGCCCTTTCCATCTCATTTTCAAGTTGTCTGATATTTCCCGGCCAGTTGAAACTGGTGAGTAGTTCCATGGCCCCAGGGGATACGTGGGGGCGTGACTTTTTAAGCTTCTTACAGGCCTTTCCCAGGAAATGATTCACGAGAAGGGGGATATCTTCCCGTCTATGTCGTAATGGAGGAAGGCTAATTGGAAATACATTTATCCGATAAAAGAGGTCTTGTCGGAATCTGCCTTTCTTGACCTCTTGTTCGAGGTCTCTATTGGTACATGCGATTACCCTGACATTTATTTTTTTGTACCTGTTTCCACCTACAGGCCGGATCTGGCCCTCTTGGAGTACCCTCAAGAACTTGACCTGGAGGGCAGGACTCATCTCTCCTATTTCGTCCAGAAAGATAGTGCCTCCGTCTGCAATCTCAAAGAGGCCTTTTTTATCGGCTATTGCACCGGTAAATGCACCCCTGACATGACCAAAGAGTTCACTTTCAAGGAGATTTTCAGGCAAGGCCCCACAGTTTTCAGCCACAAAGGGCTTGTCTTTAAACGGCCCACTGAAATGTATCACCCTGGCAACCAGTTCCTTGCCGGTACCAGTCTCTCCCTGGATCAGCACAGTGGTTGGTGTATCCATCACCTTGTCGATCAAGGAGAAGACCTGACTCATGGGCCTACTGTTGCCTATGATACCTGCCTTGTTGAACCTCTCCTTGGCCTTGTAGCAAAGGTGACGGTTTTGCTCTTCGAGGAGATCTGCGTGGCGTTTTAGTTCACCATAGAGACGGGCATTTTCTATGGAGATGGCTATGGGCGTGGATAAGATCTCGAGGATTTTTGCCTCTTTTTCAGTAAATTGTCCCTGGATCTTGTTCAGGGCATAAAGCACGCCAGTAAATTTCTTTCGGGTCTTCAAGGGGACACATATCATGGATCTTGTCACAAAGCCCTTTTTCTTGTCCAACCCATTGAAAAATCTCTCGTCCCTGGCCACGTTTTGGATGACAACGGTTTGTCCCTCCCTCATCACCCATCCGGCTACACCAACATCGTCAGGGAATCTCATTTCTTTCATGAAAAACGGATCATCTTTCATCTCTGCCTCGGCAGTCCTAAGAAAATAGAATTCCTTGTTGGGTTCGTCGTGGAGCACTATTGACGCACCCTCTATCCGAAATGCCTGCTTGATCTTTGACAAGATGGCCTCGAGCATCTCGTCGAGGTCACATATCTCCTGGATGGAGGTGGCGATCTGATAAAAGAGGGAAAAGTCGTCATCCAAGAGATGGAGCTTTTTCCAATGGTTCATGATGGGATATCCCCGGTGAGACCTGCTATTGATTGTAAATTAAGTTTACACAAAAAAGAAAATCTGTCTATGCTCTTTACAATCAAATCATAAAAATAATTTTGTGTCAAATTTTTCTATTACATTATTTCTTTAATGAAAACAATTAGTTGTAAATTGATTTGTGGATCTTATTCGAATTTTCACTAATGGGCACGTTCCTGGCAATAACAAAAGCCAAAGGACAGGTCATCTGCCCAAGGTCTTGAGGCGGAGAAGATTTGAGAGGGAGTACTGTCCCAAACTTGTCAATTCAAAAGGTACCAGGAGGAGAAGATCATGATGAAAGTCTACAAGGAACCCATGAGCCCTGTCGAAAAGGAACGTGCCTATCAACACGTCCTAATGACCATTCGCAGAGAATGGGCAGGACAGGTTCGGGATCTGGAGCCCTGGGGTGGTAATGAAGTAGATCCAGAACCAATGGAAATCAATGACCTCAATGGAGAGGTGCTTTTCTATGAATTCACGGTCATGAATGGCAAAAAGGAAGTCGGCACGGTCAAGGCCAGTGCCAGCCGCACCATGGGGAGCCCTGTGGTGACCGTTGAGTTTGGAAATCGTCAATGGGACCCTGACAAAGTCAGGCAGCAGGCGAAAAAAAAGGTAAAAGGACAATATCCCAAGGCCGAGATCGAAGATGTGGATATAGTCTGCTATTGCTATCCAAAGATCGGGGTCAGGGTGTTTTTCAGAGAACCAAATCAGCCTGTTCGATCCGTTGTCTTCGATGTCTCGAGCATGTCGGAAGTAGATATATTCAGCGATTATGACGTAGAAGGTACTAGTGCCTACTCTCTCTATCAGGATTATCTATATCCTGATGCACCAAGTAGGGAGATGGCGTGGGATCTGGCAGACAAGGAGATGGAGATTATTCAGGACAAGGTCCCCATGGTTTCCAGTAGGGGGTTCACGGCAAAGGAACTCAAGGAGTTGAAGACTGCCCTCACCACCTCCATAGAACCGGTTCATCCCATAGTACCATTTCCATTCTATTCCTGGAGGGTGCTTCGCTATGCCCCCCGGTGTTCTCCCCATGACTGTTTTGAATTGAGGGGCCAGAAGACGCCTGTGTATTGTGCTGTGGCAACAGGCCAGATGATACTTGATTTCTATCGTTATAACTTCAGCCAGGACCAGATTGCCACGGCAATGGGAACGGGTCCAGGGGGCACGTCCCTCAATGGCCAGGTACAAGGTTACGAGTCCCTATCCAATAGATGCCTGGATGCCACCATCGATCATAGTGCCAACTGGTCAGAGGCAAAGATGGAAATAGATGCCAACCGCCCGCTAAAGAGTGGTATACCAGGCCATGCAAGGGCCTGTGCCGGCTGGAAGAGGGCCAATATCATGGTGGTATGGCAGCCCAGACCACTATGGTTGAAGATATATGATCCTTGGCCTTGGAATGCCGATCCATGCAAGGGCGGACGAATCTACTGGGAGAACTGGAGGGCCATACAGCATACGAACTTTATATATGTACGGCACCGTTCAACCCAGTGTAACCCCTGAAAAGGACAGTCTCGATGTTTATAACCACGGATGAGGCAAAAAAAAAGGCGTTGAATGCAGCTCGTATGCTCAGCATGAGCGGCGAGGCGGAATTTTCCAACTGGAACAATGTCGTCGTAGGAGAGCCGGTACTTGTGAGGGACCTGCACGGCAGACCTGGTTATTGGTTGGTGCCCTTTTTGTCAGAAGGGCGTCTTGTCGGGTTTGCCAGGATTACCGGCGCTGGTGAAGTAGCAGCCATCGGTGCCCTTTCCGGGGCACCGGTGGTTACCGGTATCACCAGTGTTCAGGCCCTTGAAAGGGTGAAGACCTCCCTCAACTTTGACGTAGACGAAAGACTGGCAGAGCCTGTCTTTGTCTATGATAGCTCACCTGGACGAGAGGCATGGTTGATCGAAACGAGCAAGTCAGGGAGACCTTGGCGATGGATATTTGTCACTCCCACCTTCATCTATGAAAGAAGAGCGGGGATAGAGCCTGATTTGTCAATGGAATGAAACAGGCATAGAAAAGGAAGAGGTGAAAGCTATGGCACGAAAGGCATTGCTGGTTGGCATAAATGACTATGAAAAGGTAAACAATCTGAGGGGGTGTATCAATGATGTCTTGGACATGCACTTTTCCCTTCGAAGCCTATTTGGCTTCAAGACAAAGGAAATCAGGGTACTCACAGACAGCAGGGCGACCAAGGCCAATATCCTGTCACGTCTCAAGTGGCTGGTCAAGGGTTGCAGGTCTGGGGATTTTCTATTCTTCCATTTTTCAGGTCATGGCTCCCAGATCAGGGACAGGGACGGAGACGAGTTGGTGGACCACCTGGACGAGCTCATCTGTCCTTACGACATGGACTGGCGAGATGGGACCTATATCACTGATGATGAACTCAACGATATATTGAAAAATGTACCAGAAGGTGCCTTGTTGGAGGTGGTATTGGATTCCTGCCATTCTGGCACAGGTCTCAGGAACATCGGTTTGGAGCCGCCTATTGAAGAAGGTGAAGAGAGAATAATCAGCCGTTATCTCCCTCCTCCCACCGATCTTTTTCTCAGGTTCTCTGGCGAGGAAGACGAGCTTGAATACAGGGGCTTTGTCGAAGGGGCCAGAAAGAGGGCCAGAAAACATCACATCCTATGGGCTGGATGCCGATCGGATCAGACATCTGCAGATGCATATATAAACGGGCGTTTTCATGGTGCCTTTACATACTATTTCAACAAACACCTGAGACGCACCCCAAGGGTTTCGAGGAGAAGGCTACTTCAGAAGGTAAGGGCCTCGCTCAGACACGGACATTTCACCCAGGTGCCACAGCTTGAAGTGGATGCAACCAGAAGGGGAAGATGTGTCATAACAGATGAGGAACTGGAGCAATCATGACGATGAGGGAGCCAAATCTCCAATGATTCTGCGCCAAGTCTTGCCAAGGACGAAAGGCCAAAGATGATTAAAAAGAGGAAGGCGCCAGGGTGGAGTACGGAATAGAGATTTATTCCCTGGCTGTCTGGGCTCACCTCATGGAATCAATGAGCCTTGGCAGCCAGGTGGCCGTTTCGGGGAAGACAACCACGATCAAAAGACCTATCAACTGTATGGCCACAAATGGTATGATCCCTTTATAGATGTGGACGGTGGATACCTCTGGCGGTGCTACTCCTTTCAAATAGAAGAGAGAAAAACCAAAGGGGGGTGTGAGAAACGACGTCTGTAGGTTTACGGCAAAGAGGATGGCAAACCAGACGGGATCGAAACCCATTGTTTTCATCAAAGGGGCAAGAACGGGTATGTGAATAAAGGTGATCTCGATGAAATCCAGGAAGAAACCAGCTATGAAGATCACTGCCATGACTGTTGCCAGTATGCCCCATTTGCCAAAGGGGATATGTGTGACGAATTGTCTTATTACTATGTCTCCGCCAAGTCCTCTAAATACCAGGCCAAATGCCGTTGCCCCCACCAGGATGATAAATACCATACTTGTGAGTTGAACCGTGGTCTCCATTACGGTTCTGAGTACATCCATGTCAAATCTCCTGTTAAGGATGCACAAAAGTGTAGCCCCTGTAGCCCCTACCCCAGCTGCCTCAGTGGGCGAGGCAATACCTGCAAAGATGGATCCGAGCACGGCCACCATCAGAGACAGCGGAGGAACCAAGGACTTCAACAGGTAGAGGGCAAAAGATTTTCCTTTTTCGAATGAATCGTCTTTCACTGGAGGCGCCCATTCTGGATGCCGCCAAGACGTAAAGAGGATATAGACAGTGTAGAGTACCACCAGTATCAGGCCAGGGATAACTGCACCTATAAAGAGGTCTCCCACCGAGACGCCGATGATATCTCCCAAGAGCACCAGCACTATACTGGGAGGGATGATCTGCCCCAGGGTCCCGGAAGATGCGATGGTACCTGTTGCCAGTTCCTTCCTGTAGCCATATTCAATCATGGTGGGAAGGGCCAAAAGGCCCATAGTGACAACAGTAGCACCCACTATTCCGGTGGATGCGCCAAGGAGGGCTCCCACTACCACAACCGATACTGCCAGTCCGCCACGTATCCTTCCAAAGGCTATCCCCATACTTTTCAGTAGATCTCCTGCTATACCTGAGCGTTCGAGCATTACGCCCATGAATATGAAAAGTGGGACAGCCACCAGTGTGAAATTTGTGATAACGCCCCAGATCCTCATGGGAAGGAGATTGAAAAAATCCCAGCCAAAGCCGATAAGGCCAAAAAAAAGCGCAGTGCCAAGAAGGGTGAATGCAACAGGAAAACCAGCCAATAGCAGAATGGTAAGGGTCAAGAACATCCAGGCTGCAAGATAATCCATCAACCTCTCCTTCTTTTCGTTTCTGGGATAGGCCTACCAATGAGGATGAAGAAATTTTTCAAGAACATGGAAAGACCTTGCAATGCCAGTAGGAGAAATGCCAAGGGCACTGTTGCCTTGAGCAGGTACCTGGCTGGAAGACCTCCTGGATCGGCCGAACCTTCGGACATGGCCCATGACGAATGTACGAATGGGATAGAGGTCTTTATGACGAGATAGCAACCAGGGAAAAGAAAGAACAGGCAGCCAAGGACATTTATCAATGCCCGCGACCTCTTGCCAAGGCGCTGATACAAGACATCAACCCTCACATGGCCGTTGTATCTGAGCGTATATCCAGCACCCAGAAGAAATATCAAGGCATAAAGGTGCCACTGCATCTCCTCCATGAATACGAAGCTCATGTTGAATGCATAACGAAGGATCACATTCAATGTGACCAGAACAACAAGGAAAAGGGTACACCAGGATACTGCCTTTCCAATGAATTCATTTGCCATGTCTATGGCAAAAACGAGCTTTTGGATGGGATTTATGAATCCGGTCTCATTTTCCATGGTGGGCAGGGTAATCCAGAATCGTGATAAAATAAATATCTGCCGAGGGATTGAAATTGAGGATTTAGGTTGCTTTTTTTTGATATTGGCATATATAATCCTGAAAAATCACTGTAAAGGGAGGAACAAGAAAAATGCGTTTAATCCTGTTAGGTGGCCCGGGAGCAGGCAAGGGTACCCAAGCCAAATTCATCACAGAGAAATTTGGGATTCCACAGATATCTACTGGTGACATGCTGAGACAGGCAATCAAGGAAGGAACAAAGCTTGGCATGGAGGCCAAAAAATACATGGATGCTGGCGAGTTGGTTCCAGACGATGTGATAATAGGCCTGGTCAAGGAAAGGATACAGCAGCCGGATTGTGAGAAGGGTTTTCTCTTCGACGGCTTTCCAAGGACCATTCCCCAAGCCGAGGCCATGAAAGAGGCTGGCGTAAAGATCGACTATGTTGTTGACATCCATGTCCCCGATGAGGAGATAATAAAGAGGATGAGTGGTCGCCGGGTCCACCTTCCTTCTGGAAGGACCTATCACATTATTTTCAATCCCCCCAAGGTGGAGGGAAAAGACGATGTAACAGGTGAGCCCCTGATCCAGAGAGACGATGACAAGGAAGAGACCGTGAAAAAGCGTCTAGAGGTCTATCATGCCCAGACCGAGCCCCTTGTTGACTTCTACAAGGAATGGGAGGCCTCTGGGGACAGCAATGCACCCAAGTATGTAAGGATAGACGGTGTTGGTACTGTCGATGAGATCAGGGACAAGATCTTCCAGGCCCTCGGCGCCTAAAACAATAGAAAAGACAAGTATTTCAGAGGCGGATAAGAAAATTATCCGCCTTTTTTGTCTCTACTGTCCAGTATCACTGTCACCGGGCCATCGTTTACCAGCCGTACTTCCATATGGGCCTGGAAGACGCCAGTTTTTACCTCAACACCAGCTGATTCTATAAATTCAGCAGTAGTTTCGTAGAGTCTTTTGGCTATCTCTGCCCTGGCTGCCTTGGAAAAAGAAGGGCGTCTGCCTTTTCTGCAATCGCCAAGAAGTGTAAACTGGGAGACAAGAAGTATCTGCCCCTTGATGTCCAATACAGACCTGTCAAATCTGCCTCGTTCATCCTGGAACAATCGCAGGTTTACGCATTTTTCTGCAATCCATCGACAATCTCTTTTCGTGTCCCTTTCTTCGACCCCAAGAAACACGAGCGCTCCTTGGCCGATCTGGGCCACGTCTCTTCCTCCAACTTTGACCCCTGCACCCGAGACCCTCTGCCATACAGCACGCATAATCGATCCTCCTCCTTTACATGTGTCTTGCTATTGTTCTGGGCCGATCCAGGCAAGAATTCAACCGGGTTGATGGTAGATCCGTTCGCAAGCAAGCCATCGGCCTGGAGAGCCCTTGCCATTTCTCGACCTACAAAACAGGTGAATATAGGTGAATACCCTACTTGTGCTTTGTCAAATCACCTTTTATCTTTAGCAGCCATGGGAGCCGAGTTGATTATAAACGTTGCCCCCTGGGAGACCAGGGTTGCCCTTTTGGAAAACGGGACTGCTGTCGAATTTCATGTCGAACGTGCCACCAGGCCAGGTCATGTGGGGAATATTTACAAAGGCAGGGTGGTCAGGGTCCTTCCAGGCATGCAGGCAGCCTTTGTGGATATAGGGCTTGACCGCACAGCATTCCTCTATGTGACAGACGTCTATGACCATCTTTCCGAGTTCGAGCTCATGTTGGGCCGTTCCGAATGCGTAGAAGAGCACGATCCATACATGAGATATCACGAGGAAGAACCCCAGCCCGATCTCCACTATGTGCCTCCTCCATTTCGCATAGAAGACCTGCTCCATGAAAGACAGGAGATCCTGGTACAGGTGACCAAGGAACCAGTTGGCAGCAAGGGTGCCAGGATAACCTCTCATATCTCCTTGCCTGGCAGGCATCTCGTACTCATGCCCACCATGAATCACGTGGGTATCTCCAGGCGTATAGAGGAGGAGGCAGAAAGAAAGAGATTAAAAGATATCATAGAAGGGCTCAGGCCCAAAGGTACTGGTTTCATTGCAAGGACGGCCAGTGAAGGGATAAAGAAGGAGCATCTCAAGGCAGAGATGGATTTTCTCCTCAGGCTTTGGAAGAACATCCAACAACAGAGCTCCACACTCCCCATTCCCAGCCTTGTATACGAGGATCTAGATATTACCCTTAGGGCTGTAAGGGATCTGTTTACTGGTGACGTGGAACGGCTTGTCGTGGATTCCAGGCAGGCGTATGAACGCATACTTCAATTCATAGATACCTTTGCCTTCGAGTTAAAGCCCAGGGTGGAGTTGTATGAGGCATCTCAACCCATATTCGAGGCCCATGGTATAGAGATAGAGATGTCCAGGTCCCTGGGCAAAAAGGTATGGCTCAAATCGGGCGGATACATTGTGATCGAGAGTACAGAGGCCCTTACTGCAATAGATGTAAATACTGGGAAATTCGTTGGCAAAAGACATCTTGAAGACACTATTCTCAAGACAAACATAGAGGCAGCCAAGGAAATAGCATATCAACTCAGACTCAGAAATATCGGGGGGCTTATAATCATCGATTTCATCGACATGTCGGACTCTTCGAGTCGTGAAGAGGTGTTCAAGACCTTAAAGGATGCCTTGAAAAGGGACAAGTGTAAGACAAATATCCTCAGGATGTCAGAGCTCGGTCTCATTCAGATGACGAGGAAGAGAAACAGGGAGAGCCTGAGCAGGCTCCTTACCGAGAGGTGTTTTTATTGTGAGGGTGCGGGCAGCCTCAAGTCAAGGCGAACCATCTGCTATGAGATATTTCGAAAGATCAGCCGGGATGCCCCTTCTTACATGACTAACGGTATCCAGGTCCAGGTCCATCCTGCCATTGGAGAGATGCTTCTGAAAGAGGAGGCCACATTCATCGAATTGTTGGAAAGACAATTCGAGAAGGAGATCATAATAGAACCCAGACCCGATTTTCACTTGGAACAGTTCGATATCAGCTATGTTCACCTTGACAAAGAGGGATGAGGGCAAGGTAATAGATGAGAACCATATGAGCTTTGAGGATTAATTGCGATGGAATTCAAACCAGAATGTCTGCCAACGCTAATAGGCAGCCTACCACTTAGGGATCACAAAGAGGCAGCAGATCTCATTCTTGAATATATGAAAGAGATACCCTTGTGGCCCCAATTGCCATGTTACCCGAAGGAACGTCTCCTCACCCAGTTTTCCGAGGGATTACCTGGAATTCGACAGAAGGATGACTCCGTTTACTTTGATACCTCTTCACCTGACTTTGATCAGGAGGTTGTAGGCTTTTTTGAAGATTACCTTGCCATTACCGAGGGTGGTAGTCCCTTGGAGGGCTCAAGGTTTGCTTTCACTCAGGATACATCCAAGGGATTTGAGATCTTCCTCAAGGCAGTGTCCAGGCTCGAGACAGAGCCACTGGCCCTCAAGGGGCAGATCACTGGCCCGTTTACCATGCTTACTGGCATCAAAGACAACCAGGGGAAAATGGCCTATTTCAACCCCATGCTGAAAGAGGCCGTCACCAAGGCCATAGCCCTCAAGGCCAGGTATCAAGTAGAACGAATGAAAGCGCTTTGTCCCAACGTGATATGTTTTGTTGACGAGCCAGCACTTTCAGGCTTTGGTTCTTCAGCAATGGTTGGAATCAACAGACAGGAAGCCATATCAGATATCAGCGAGCCACTCAATGAGATCAGGGCGGCAGGAGGCATTTCAGGCATACATGTATGTGCCAACACCGATTGGTCTGTCGTGTTGGATACCCCGCTGGATATCCTGAGTTTTGATGCCTACAGCTATTTCGACAAGATCCTCCTTTTCAGGGAAAAATTGTTAAGCTTCATTGAGAACGGGGGGATATTGGCCTGGGGTATTGTGCCCACCTTAAACGAGGCGGATCTGGAAAAAGAGGGTGTGGACTCCCTGGTAGAACTCTGGAAGAGCCAGGCTGAAAGGCTTTGTGACGATATGGAAGCGATCAAGAAGAATTGTCTGATTACACCAAGCTGCGGTACCGGTCTCCTGAAAAAAGAGCTTGCTGTCAAGGCGCTCGAGCTTACCAGGGGGGTCTCTGATGCTATCAGGGCAGGGTAATTGAAAAGGAAAAAGGCACTACGAGATCTTTCAAGGGAAGAGGTTGCCCAGGAGCTAACCAGGCTTGCAGGCAGTATCGCTGACGGTTCCCTGATGTTTGAGGGGTGTGATTTTTCATTTCCTGATGATCTCCATCTGGACTGGGAGGTGAGGGAGGAAAAGGGTACTTTTTCCCTTCGCCTTTTTCTAAAAGGGAAAAAGGGCTTGCCCACCCAGGTGGGTACCAGGTATTTAAAGAAAAAAAGGCCATATGAGGCGAAAAAGCTAAAAAAGGCCTTGGGGGCCCAGTGGAAGCATATACGTCGATGCATAAAGGATAGATGTAAACTTGAAGATCGAGAGCAGCTTCTTTCGCTTTTGTCCAGATATGGAAGATTGAGTGAACCGGCGTGGCAGTCAGCCTGGCATGATTGTACAAAGAGATTGGTATTGTTGCTCGATCTCATGGAACAAGGAGATTTCAAGGGTTCGACCCTCCTTGCACAAGAGATAGAAAGGTTGATCAAAAGCTGCCACAAGAAATATAAATAGTTGTATGATGATTAAGATAATCTGCTGATATTGCGATAATATATACTGAGTCTGCTTTATTGTAGGGCACTTGAAGTACCAAAGTACGTCTATGTGTCCTCTGCCTTGTATTGTATCTCCGGCAAACTTGCGAGCTGTATAGTCTGGGATAAAAATTTGATTTCATTTACAGAGTGAATTATCCTCTGCCAGATGTGAAATCATCTCATCCTTACAGAACTGCTAAATGAGACTCACCAAGGGTCCTTAAAGAAAATCTATCAAAGGGAGGTTTAATAAAATGGCATGCCGAACCAGGGCTGGCAAGACGACCAAGAACACCAAACAGTCTTCCAAAAAGGACATAAGAGGGGCAATTGTCGCTATCGTTACCCCTTTCAAGGATGGAAAGGTCGATGAGGAGGGATTGAAGGGGCTTATAGAGTGGCATATCAAGGCAGGAACTCATTGCATAGTGCCCTGTGGGACCACAGGCGAGTCGGCCACCATGAGTCACGAGGAACACATGAGGGTTGTGGAGCTCACTGTGGAGACGGTAAGGGGCCGGATACCAGTGATAGCCGGTACGGGTTCCAACTCCACCTCTGAAACAATAATGCTCACCCACCATGCCAAGAAGGCAGGTGCGGATGCTGCCCTGGTGATCACTCCTTATTACAACAAGCCGAGTCAAGAGGGGCTTTATCAGCATTTCATCACAGTGGCACAGGAATGCAAGTTCCCCATGATACTCTATAACGTGCCTGGCAGGACTGGTGTAAACATGCTGCCCCAGACAGTTGCACGCTGCGCAAAGAATCGATACATCATAGGCATAAAGGAGGCCACTGGCAGTCTGAAACAGGTAACGGATGTCATCAGGATGTGCCCTAGGAATTTCATCCTGCTGTCCGGAGACGATTTTACTGCCTTTCCAACCATGGCAGTTGGAGGTAAGGGGGTCATCTCTGTTGCCTCTAACCTGATGCCCAAAGAGATGGCCAATATGATGAATGCATTCATGAAAGGGGATATAGACAAGGCCAGAAGGATCCACTTCAAGCTCTTCCCCCTGTTCGAGGCCTTGTTCTATGAGACAAATCCTGTTCCTGCAAAGACGGCATTGGCAGAGATGGGCAGGATAGAATCGGCTGAGGTGAGACTTCCATTGGCTGCCATGAGCGAGGCCAATAAGGACAGGCTCATGGATGTGCTCAGATCTCTAAAGCTTGTCAAGTAAATCAGGCCATAATTCAATTTGATGAAAGGGGTTTCTATGGTTAAGGCAATAGTAGCAGGAGCTGGCGGTCGTATGGGTGGGCGTATCATCAATATGATCACAGCCACCAAAGGTATAGAGCTGTCTGGTGCATTTGAAAGGCCAGATAGCGATACTGTTGGCAAGGATGCAGGTGTCGTGGCCGGGATAGGGGAGCTTGGTGTACCTATTGCCGATTCTATCGATAAAGTCATAGATGCAGGCGATGTGATCATTGATTTCACATTTCACGAGGCCACAGTGAAGCATGCTGAAAAGGCAGCGGAGAAGGCAAAGGCGATGGTGATTGGCACCACAGGTTTTTCTCCAGAGGAGTACAGCCGCATCGAGGCGCTGTCCAAGTCCTTTCCATGTGTCCTTGCCCCCAACATGAGTGTCGGGGTGAATCTACTTTACAAGCTTCTTGAGATGGCTGCCAAGGTGCTTGGAGATGATTATGATGTGGAGATAGTAGAGGCTCACCACAGGATGAAAAAGGATGCCCCAAGTGGAACCGCGCTGCAACTCGGGAAGGTTGTGGCCGCTGCCCTCGGACGGGATTTCGACAAGGTGGCAGTCTTTGAGAGACATGGATTGATAGGAGAGCGCTCTAGACAAGAGATCGGCATCCAGACCATAAGGGCAGGAGACATAGTTGGGGAGCACACTGTACTCTTTGGCGGGATAGGAGAAAGGGTGGAGATCACTCACAAGGCATCCAGCCGGGACACCTTTGCAAAGGGTGCGGTGAGGGCAGCCATATGGGTAAAGGATAGGTCTGCTGGTTTCTACAACATGCAGGATGTGTTGGGGCTTTCATGAAACTGGTTAGATTTGAAAGACCAAAATCCAAAGATGCCGTATACGGTATCCTTGAGGGGGATGCCGTGAGTGTCATCGTGGCTTCTCCCTTCGAAGGCCTCATAGTTGGCTCAAGCGAGACCTATCCCCTGGATGAGATCAAGCTCCTTTCTCCATGTGCGCCCAGCAAGGTAGTGGCAGTGGGTCTGAATTACCGTGATCATGCCGAGGAACTGGGTATGTCCCTGCCCGAGGAGCCACTGATATTTTTGAAGCCCCCGTCGGCAGTGATCGGTCCTGGAGATCAGATAGTTATCCCTGATATGAGCAAACAGGTGGAATACGAGGCAGAGCTTGCAGTGGTGATGGGGAAGAGGGCTTCAAAGATAGGAAAGTCAGAGGCACATAGGTATGTCTTGGGTTTTACCTGTTTAAACGATGTCACTGCCAGGGATCTGCAGAAAAAAGACATACAATTCACGAGATCTAAATCCTTTGACACATTTTGCCCCATTGGGCCCTACATAGACACAGAACTCGATCCAAGCTCTCTTACAATTCGTTCCTTTCTAAATGGCGAAAAACGCCAGGATTCCAATACCAATAATCTTATACACAAGGTACCAGAGCTTGTAAGTTTCATATCTCACGTGATGACCCTTGAGCCAGGGGATGTGATTGCCACTGGTACACCTTATGGAGTTGGTAAGATCGAGTCGGGAGACGAGATATCTGTTGAGATAGAGGGGATTGGTAGATTGACCAATTTCGTTATTTAAAGATCCTGAAAGGCAATAGAGATGAGCTTTGAGAAAAGTCAGCGTATAAAAAGGCTACCACCTTATCTTTTTGTGGAACTCGATAGAAAGAAGGCACAGATCCAGGCAAAGGGTGTGGATGTCATTGACCTTGGCATAGGGGATCCTGACCTTCCCACCCCGGAATTTGTTGTAGATGCCATGGTAGATGCGGTACGGGACCCCAAGAACCACAGATATCCTTCGTCCCAAGGCAGTCTGGCCTTCAGAAAAGCAGCCAGTGATTTTTGTAGGAAAAGATTTGGCCTGGAATTGGATCCAGAGACCCAGGTTTGTGCCTGTATAGGCTCAAAGGAGGCCATAGCCCATTTCCCCATTGCCTTCGTAGAGCCTGAAGACATAGTGCTCGTGCCATCACCAGGATATCCTGTTTATCATATAGGCACACTGTTCTGCGGTGGGATATCCTATTTCATGCCCTTGGAGGACAAAAACTCCTTTCTGCCCGACCTCCACTCGATCCCTGGGGACGTGGCAGAAAAGGCAAAGATAATCTGGTTGAACTATCCCAATAATCCCACTTCCGCCTGCGTAACAGAAGAATTTTTTGGACAGGTGGTGGATTTTGCCAAGGCAAATAACATAATCGTATGCCATGACGCAGCCTATAGCGAGATGTGTTTCGATGGTTACAGGGCCCCGAGTTTTCTCCAGACCCCTGGGGCATTGGATTGTGGGATTGAATTCCACTCCCTTTCAAAGACCTATAACATGACAGGATGGAGGATAGGCTTTGCAATCGGAAATCCACAACTGGTTGCAGCGCTCAAACAGGTGAAGTCCAATGTAGATTCAGGTCAGTTCCAGGCTGTTGAGAATGCTGGTGTTGCAGCCCTTGAAAGCGATCAATCCTTTGTGAGAAAGATGCAGGAGATATATACCAGGAGGAGGGACGTGTTGATCGAAGGCCTCCTTTCCCTTGGTCTCAATGCCCAGAGGCCCAAGGCTACATTTTATGTGTGGATCAAGGTGCCCGAAGGTTATTCTTCTGCTTCGTTCTGCACCCTCCTACTTGAAAAGGCAGGAATAGTTTCTACGCCTGGCAATGGTTTTGGTGAGCCTGGTGAGGGGTATATCCGCATGGCACTTACTGTTTCTCAGGAGAGGCTTTCAGAGGCTGTGGATAGGTTGAGGGGCATACTTTGAAATGCCTCTTTTTCCATCTTTCAGGAGGGCTTTCATTGCCCTTGGCTCCAACCTCGGAGACAAGATCGCAAACTGTATCAAGGCTGCCAGGAAGATCTCCGAGACAGAGGGTGTAGTGTGCGTAACGCTCTCCCATCCCTATGAAACAGCACCTTTCCAGATGGTATCAGATAATGTCTTTATCAATGCTGTACTCGAGGCGAGAACCAATCTCAGTCCTTGGGATCTTCTTGAGAGGCTCCTGGAGATAGAAGCAGGCATGGGTAGGGATCGAACAAGAGGTCCTGACAGGACGATAGATCTGGATATCTTATTCATGGAAGGTATCATAATAGATGGTAAAAAAAATGGTTACGATCTGGTCTTGCCCCATCCGAGGATGGGACAAAGGGCCTTTGTCCTGATGCCTTGGGCAGAGCTCGCCCCAGACCTGGTGGTAGAACCTTTTGGGAAGACGGTGATGCAGATGCTCCAGGACTTGCCCTCCAGTTTTCCTGTCCTTCGTCGCCTTAGCTGGGAAGCAGAGAGGATTCTTGCGTGAAATTTCTCTTCTTTTTAGCCATAATCATCTTTGGATATCTTGCCCTGAAGAGATATGTCTCAGGGCTCTTTTCGAGATCTTCCCAAGGGGGGGCTTCCAACAGACCTCCCATTACGGATGAGCTGGTAAAGGACCCGGTTTGTGGGGTCTATGTCCCCAAGAAGGAGGCAATAGTCTATGGTAGAGGTGGGAAGTTGTACTATTTCTGCTGTGAGAAGTGTTTGAAGGAATTCAAGAAGAAGCACTCTGCCAAGTGAATCCTCCTGTAAGCCTTTTATAGCCCTCATAGACAACTACTGCCACTGCCGAGGACAGGTTCAGGCTCCTTGTCTTTCCCCACATGGGGATGTGAAAAGTGCTGTCTCGTCTTTCTCTCAACAGGTTGTCAGGAAGACCGGCTGTCTCTTTTCCAAAGAGCAGAAAACAGTCATTGCAATATGGGGCCTGGGTGTATGGCATCTCGCCCTTTTTTGAAAAAAGGAGCAGCCTCTTTTGGCCATGTCTCTCCATAAAGGCGTCAAGATCTTCGTGGTGAATGACCTCTACATGGGGCCAATAGTCGAGACCAGCACGTTTTAGGCTCTTGTCGTCTGTCTTGAAGCCCAGGGGATGGATTAGGTGTAGAGTGGAACGAGTGGCAGCACAAAGCCTTGCAATGTTGCCGGTGTTTGGTGGGATCTCTGGTTCCACCAGGACCACATGCATGTGGTTAGAGATAGCCCTGCTCACTCCTGCTCATCCTGGCATTTTTGACATAGGCCCATGACTTCGAGCTTGTGTCTCAGGATCTTGTAATTGAACTTGTCCGCCAAGTCTCGTTCTATCTCCTTCAGCCTTGGATCATTGAATTCCAGGATCTGTTTGCAATTTACACAGCGTAGATGACAATGGTGTTCGTGGCCGTATATGTGTTCGTAGTACATCTGGCCCCGGTCGAAGAACACCTCTTCTATGAGGTTGGCTTCGATCAGCAGGGGGATGAGCCTGTATATGGAGGCCTTGGATACCCTGGCCTCTTTCTTGCGCATGGAGATATAAAGGCTATCGACATCGAAGTGATCGTGGATGGAGAATATCTCTTTGATGATGATCTCCCTTTCAGGCGTATAGCGCATGCCTTTCTTCTTGAGAAATTCCCTGAATATGTCGAGTTCTGATTTCATCTCGCTCCATGAAGAGGATTATCGAATTATCCATGAGTTGATCTCGGTAGTATTTGCAAAATTTTCTAACCCTATTACCATATCCAGTCAAGGCTTATTGACAATGAATAACAATCTCTGTAAGGAGAAAGCATAATTTCATACATGATCCTGGTTTTTGAGGAGAGGTACAGTGTTCCAGAGGCTTTTTGAAAAAATGAGATCAGAGCCCATTGTATGTGGGGATTGCGACACCTGTGAGCTGAATGAAGAGGCCTCGTTGAGCATTGGGGAAGAGAACTGTTTTCAAAGGCTTCACCAGAGGGAAAAACAGGATCTACTCAGGCTATTGAAACAGACAGGTGCCAGTATCCCGCCCTTACATATGCAGATTGTGGATGAATTTCTCCAGTCTGAGGGTCATCTTTCAAGTGATTATCTCTGGCAAAGGCTTGTGGAAAAGTCCATCCACGTATCCCAAGACGAGGTTGAAAATGTGCTCGATCTCCTTTGCCGTTACGGTCTTGCCCAGAAGGTCCATCTCAACGGCAGGGGGCCGTGGTATGAACACCTCCATCTCGGTGAGAGGCACGATCATCTCTTGTGTATGAGATGTGGCAAGATAGTGGAATTTGAGCATGATGATCTGGGGAAAAAGATGATGGACACTGCTAGGCAATATGGTTTTGAACCCATCTCCAGCAAGTGTACCATTTATGGGGTTTGCCCAGAGTGTCAGGCAAAGCATGGGGGGAATCTGCCCCTTGCCATGGTCTCACCAGGAGAGAAGGTCAAGATAATAGATTTCAATGGTGGTACCCAGCTCAGGAAGAGGCTGTCAGACATGGGTATCTCCATCGGCCAGGAAATCGAGGTATTGAAATCTGGCGGTCCACTCATCGTGAGTGTGAAAGGCTCTCGTGTTGCCCTTGGCAAAGGGCTGGCCCAGAAGGTCATTGTTACACCAGTTGCAGAGTGATCTTCAGGCCTTTTAATCTACAATCCCCTTGGAAAAAGGAGTTTGATCTATGACCCCAGCCAGTTCTGAAATCATCTGTTTTGTTGGTGGAGGCCAGATGGCTGAAGCCCTAATAAAGGCCTTGATTGCAGGCGGTGTTTTTACACAAGGATCAATTCGTTGTTCTGAACCTGTGGAGACGAGACGCAAGTACTTGGAAGAGAACTATGGGATAAGGACCTATGAGCAGAATGACCAAGCAGTAAGTGGGGCCCATGTCATTGTACTTGCAGTGAAACCCCAGGTCATGGATGTGGTCTTGGCCGATCTGAAGTCGGAGATCACCAACCATCAGCTCGTCATATCCATTGCTGCCGGGGTGACAATCGCACAATTGGAGGCAGGACTCGGAGAAGGTATCAGGGTCATTAGGGTCATGCCCAATACACCAGCCCTGGTAGGGGAGGGGGCAGCAGCCCTTTGCAAGGGTAGTGGTGTCCCCGATTCAGATATGGAAAAGGCCCTGAAATTGTTTAGGGCAGTGGGCAAGGCCGTAGAGGTCCCGGAATCCCTAATGGATGCAGTAACAGGTCTAAGTGGAAGTGGGCCTGCATATTGTTTCTTGTTCATAGAGGCACTTATCCAGGCAGGAATCAGGGAGGGGCTTCCAAGGCCAGTGGCCTCTGAATTGGCCATCCAGACTGTTGTCGGGTCTGCCAGGATGTGTCAACAAACTGGTAGGCATCCAGAGGAGCTCGTCTCAATGGTGACCAGCCCAGGAGGGACTACCATCCATGGGATTTATCACCTCCACAGGGGAAGCATGTTTGGGGCCATCATGGATGCAGTGAGGGCAGCAACAGATAGATCCCGGCAGCTTGGAGACGAATAGGACAGTTTGTGCTGTGGGGCAAAAAGTGCAAAGAAAGAACACCCAATGCCATCTTTTTTTTGGAGAGTGGCAGGTTGTAAGACCGGCTTGTTTCAAGCTTCTAAGGGGGCTCTATCCCGGCCTGTCAAGAGACCAAGTCGTAATGGTTCACGGTGATGACGTCACTGAATCATCTGTCTTGGAGCTTCTAAAGACAAAAGACCTGTTTTCCACCAGAACCATAGTCATATATCAGGAACCGGATTTTTTACAAACAGAAAGAAGCCATGCCGATCTCTGGAAGGGGTTTGAGAAGGCATTGCTCAATGACAACAGGGATCGGGCGGCCAAGATCCTCTTCAGGATCATGGGGGCGCTGAATATCTCTGTCAATGAGCTGAGATCGGGCAGAGAGGAGGTCATAAAAAGGCTCAAGCCCCCCGATGGGCTTGCCACGAGCTGCCTTGAGCTGTTCGATGGCTTTGAGACGAGCTACGAGCACCTGGTAGACAAGCCAGAGGCAAAGGCCGGGGAGCGTTTGTTTCAGTGGCTATCAAGGGGCATTGGCAATCCAAGAAGGGACGTATTTCTTTGTATACACATAGAGAAACCCCAGTTGAAAAACAGGATGCTGGGCCTATTTCTTGACGTCTGCCCCTTGACAGATCTTAGGGTCTCAGGGGGCACACATGGAAAAAAGACAGCCTTTTTGCAGGCACAACTAAGGGGTCGGCTCCAAGAGTGTGGCAAAAAGATCAGCCCAGAGGCCGTGAGGCTTTTCATGGAAAAGGTTGGAGATGAATCCCTTTCCGCTCTGAAAAACGAGATGGACAAGCTACTCACATTGGCGGCCAAAAAAGACACCATTACCCTGGATGATGTCCAGGGGCTTGTTGCCCGCCACAGGGAAGAGGAGATATTCAAGGTCTCCGACGCAGTCAGGCAAAAGGATATGAAGTTGGCCATAAAGAGCGCCAGACTGTTAATGGAGCAAGGCATCCATCCCCTTGTCGTTCTCTCTGCTGTCAGGAACATGCTTTCCAGGATATTTGCCATGAAGGTGGCAATGGAGGCCGTTGGCACGGGCATGGAAAATGTCAGCTACAATATATTCAGGGACAAATATTTTGGCGATCTAAAGGGGAGTTTTGCCCATTCAAAAAAAAATCCCCTGGCAGGCCTTCATCCCTATGCTGCATGGCTTACAGCTACCTCTGTCAGTAGGTTTTCCTGGCAGGAACTTTTTGATCTGCTGGAGAAAATGGCAGATCTCGATTTCGCCCTCAAGGGTGGAAAGATCTCTGCAGGCCTGGTTCTGGAGTCGTTTTTCTTGGAGAATTTTTGAGGAGGGAGAAGATCAAACCCCATGTATTTTGATGGAGAAGAGATTACGAAGATAGTAGATCTCATGTTTGAAGTAGCAATGCTGAAACGCACCCCAAGGACCGGTTATGCCTTTCTTGGAAGCGGGAGGGAGAGTTCTGCTGCCCACAGTTTCTCCACAGCCTTCATAGCGATGCTACTTGGGAAAATGGTACCAGAGGCAGACAGTACGAGGCTTGTCCTCATGGCCTTGATACATGATCTTCCTGAGGCGAGAACTGGAGATGCCAATGCAGTTCATAAACTCTATGTAAAACGGGATGAGATGAGGGCCTTTGAGGATGCCCTTCGTGGTTCTTTTATCGCCGATGATCTGTTGGATATTTACAGGGAATATGAAGATGGGAAGAGTCTCGAGGCCAGACTTGCCAGAGATGCGGACCAGATAGACATGCTCATTTCTCTCAAGGAACAGCTCGATTGTGGCAATCCAAATGCAGCTTCATGGATCCCTTTCGTAGAGAATCGTCTGGTTACATCCCAGGCCAAGCTGTTGGCTGCGAAGATAAAGGATACTCATTGGGCCGACTGGTGGATGAAGGTCTTTGGCCCAAGTGAGGCTGCTGGCAAAAAGGAGAATATGTCATGAAAAAAAGTCTATTTTTCTTTGTATCTCTTCTGTTTTTACCTGTGGGGACATGTCTTTCCTCCACTGTTCCAAAGGACAACCAGTCTCAAATCACCATTGCCTATACCACAAATACCTGGGGGCAGATAGAGGCAGTTCATTCCTGAGGGGGTAAAAAGATCGGGGGAATCGCCCGGCGGATCAGTTGGATCCGTTCCAACAAGAAAGAAAGACATATTGATCTCATCCTCGATGGAGGGAGATTTCTGTTCCAGCCAGGAAGACACGTGAGCAGGTTGCAGAAGAAGAGGGCCCAGGACATCTTCCATGAATACAGGGAAATTGGATACAACCTAGCTGGAATAGGTGTGGAGGATCTGGCTGCAGGCTGCCAATTCCTGAAAGGGCTTGATCCATCAGGGGAAATGCTGGTTTCAGCCAACCTGTACTGCAACAAGAGGCCAGCCTTCTCACCGTTTCGCATCTTCAATATCAGGGGGGTCAGGGTTGCTGTGGTGGGCCTTTCTGATGGAGTGATGACGCCAAGTCTTTCAAAAAACAAGGATATTGTAATAAGAGACAATGACCCTGTCCTGGGCCGGTACATGGCCAAGATGGCAGAAAATGCAGATCTCGTAATAGGTCTTTCCTCCATGACACCTGGACTGGAAATGGCGTTCATACGGAAATTTCCCAAGGTGGCCCTTCTCATATCGAGTGGTCGTACCTATGCTACCAATCTGCCAACCAAGTTGGAAAATTGCCTCATTGTGAGTAGCCATCCCAGGGGGGAATCCATAGGCCTCATCACCCTTTACTTGAAAAGAGGGGACAAAGGCTATGTTATAAAGGGCTATAAGAACAGGCTTTACATGTTGAAAGGGAAAACGGGGAAGAGAGGCTGCGGACAGTCCCTCAGACGCTAAGGTCGGCTGTTGAACAAGGAGCTGTCAAATACCCTGTTCTTGGGTGAAAGGCTATTGAATCTCACATCCTTGATTACCAGCCTGCCCCCGATGCCTTCTTTCCACAGAAGAAAGGATATCTCCTGGGGATATATAGTCCTGTCCCATTGCTTTTGCTTGAAGGTGATGGAGATGATGGGACTGTCAAAACGTAGAGGTGCCAATGAGGGCAGTACATAATTGAGGTTCAGGTCTTGGCCGAGAAATCGGCCATGAAGACTTACTATACGGCTAGTGCCTCTGTTTCCTTTGTGGATGCCCAAGATCTGGCAAAATCTGATGGGAGACCAGGGATTTAGACAGATCTCCATAAGTCTTATGGCAGTCTTTACATCGATGTTGCCATAACTCGTAAAGAATGTATTACCCTTTAGCACTCTTCCTTTGTCTGGTAGGTATATCCATACCCGTGTCTTGTCTGCCAGCAGGTCGAATACGCTGAGCCCAAATGGGCCCAGCCCCCTTATCCTCAGAAATAGCTCATCCTCCCGGGAAAAAAACCAAATAGAACAATTGAAGGAAGGGTATCTCCTCGTCTTGTCATGGAGATGAAGCCTTGCTTTGATCTGAAGGCTTTTGATGCTATCTGCCCTGTTTTTGAGATCCTGTTCGATTTCCCCAGTTTTTTTGTATTGGGGCACCATGATCTCCGGTTTTCGTCCCAAAAAACTGCATCCACCAAGCATTACCAGAAACATTATCAAGAATGACATTCTCTCTTTATGGGATGAAAAAGGGGTAGTAAGGCAGCTCATTGGCAAACAGCCCTGGAAGTTTTTTGCAGAAGCCTTAATTTCATTGATAAAGAATTAGTATTTTTTGTTATAATAAATCTTTTTGGTTTGGCGTCTTTAACTACTTCTAATCCCTGTTCGGTAGGAGGGCAAGAAGGCTATGGAGGAAATCGTTATTATCAGATGTCCAAGGTGTGGGGTGAAAAACAGGGTACCCTTGAGTCGGATTCAGGCTGGTCCAAGATGCGGCAAGTGTAAGGCCCCTCTGTCTGCTGAGACGAGTGAACCCGTTGTTTTCACAGACATGAATTTCGAGGATCTGATCAAGACCTCATTGCCAGTATTGGTGGATTGCTGGGCCCCTTGGTGTGGACCTTGTCGAGTCATAGGTCCAATAATAGAGGAACTTGCCAAGGAGTTCAGCGGCAAGGCCTTGATTGGTAAGCTGAATGTGGATGAAAATCCCATTACCGCCCAGAGGTTTCAGATACAGAATATCCCAACCCTGCTGTTTTTTAAGAATGGTAGGATAGAGGATTCCATCATTGGATTGGTACCCGGGCAAGAAATAAGACAGAGGCTTGCTGCCCTCATGTAAAAGGCCCCATTGTCCTGGCAGGCAATAAGTAGGCCCTTGGAATTTCGAGCTATGAGGATAGTCCCAGTCCGAGCTGGGACATGTCAGGATGTCTCGCCTGTGGAATGCCTGCCCTGCGCTATATTTCCATATCCCATCCTTTTGTGATAC
>JALSNW010000040.1 GCA_026986785.1 Deltaproteobacteria bacterium
TCCAAAGTAACCTTATGAAAATAAAAAAATATTTTACTATCGATAATATATTATATAGAATAAATGGCTTTGTAGCTGGGATATGATGACAAGGTATTAAAGGCCCGGATATGAATTTGTGGTATTTGTGACAACAGCTGCCCAATTGGTGATTTGTCCCTGTCTTGTGAGGTACAGATTTCTTGACTTCATTTTTTGGCTCTATTAAATTTTGAGTCTATGCTTGAATTATGGAGTTTCAGGCGAGAGTGGCGGAATTGGTAGACGCACTGGACTTAGGATCCAGCGGCCTTGCGCCGTGGGAGTTCGACTCTCCCCTCTCGCACCATATTTATCTTTATGCCTGCCAGCCCCAATCTGTCGAGATTTTATTAACTGGCCGCAAAACCATCAAAGTGGACTGATGTAACAAGGTGAATATATTCTATAAGGCTGTTTTGTAAAAGATCCGGTCAGCCAGGCTTTAAAAATTACAATTAAAAAGAAAGGTTTTCTAAAGATCATGGAGATGAAAGTCACTGTTGAAGATGTAAGCCCGGTGCAGAAGCGCCTTTCAGTTGAAATCCCCTCGGACAAGGTAAAAGACCTGCTGGATAAGACCATAAATCAGTTGAGGAGAACCGTATCTCTTCCTGGTTTTAGAAAGGGCAAGGTGCCAAGAAGTATCATAGAGAGGGATTATGCCCGTGAGATCCAGACTGAGGTCATGCAGAAGCTCATCGAGGATTCCCTTGGCGATGCCATCAGGCAGAGCGAGGTGACCATGCTTTTGGAGCCACAGTTGGATTCTTCATCGGAGGTGAAAGCAGGACAGCCCTTCACCTACTCTGTTTTGATGGATGTGGAACCAGAATTTGAGATCCCAGACTTCCGAAAATACGAGTTGGTAAAACCCAAGGTAGAAGTGACTGATGACGAGATAGAGGAACAGTTACAGGCACTTAGAAAGCACTTTGGGACAGTAGAGACCATAGATGAACCCAGGCCGCTCAAAGAGGGCGACATCGCCATCATCGATTACAAGGCATATATCCATGGCGAAGAGGTACCTGAGTTGGAGGCACGAGATTATTATGTAGAGCTGGGTCAGGGTAACCTGAATGAGACCCTGGAAAAGGGGCTAATTGGCATGGAAAAGGGGGAAGAACGCCAGATCGAGGTCTCCTATCCAAGCGACGCCATAAATTCAAGGGTTGCTGGCAAGACAGTCACCTACAAGGTGACCTTGAAGAATATACAGGTCCGAAATCTCCCTGAGTTGAACGACGAATTTGCACAAAAAATGGGTATTGGTCTAAAGACAGTCGAAGACCTCAGGCAACGGCTCAGACAACAGATATTGGATGATAAGCAGAATGCCGCCGATGGAGTAGTACGGCAACAATTATTCGATAGACTGCTCGAAGAAGTTGATTTCCCAGTACCAGATCGGTTGGTGGATAAAAAGCTTGATCAGATGATTGACAATGTGGTCAGTCATATGCAGGAAAGGGGAGTCAATCTGGAGCAAGCAGGCATTGATGAGGCGAAATTGAGAGAAAAGATGCGGGATGATGCTGTGCGCCAGGTGAGGACTGAGCTGATACTGGATAAGATAGCGGAGGCAGAAAAGGTAGAGATTCCTGCAGAGGAATTGAAACGATATTCAGATTATGTCGATGAACATTACCAGGAAATGAATGTGAGCAGGGAGCAGTTTCATTCTGCAGTTTTTGAATCAGTATTACCGAAGCTTAGGGCCAAACAGACCATGGATTATATCCTGAGCAATGTGACCATCAGGGAAGAGGATGAAGAGGGGGAGGTAGAGGGGGCCAAAGTTGCAGCAAGTGCAGAGAAATAACCTAAGAATGGGAATTAATGTTAAGATGAGGTTGAAAATATGCCGTTAGTACCTATCGTAATTGAGCAGAGCCCTAGGGGTGAAAGGGCCTTTGATATCTATTCACGTCTTCTTAAGGAAAGGATTATCTTTCTGGGTGGAGCCGTGAATGACGAGGTTGCAAATCTGGTTATTGCCCAGCTTCTTTTTCTTGAAGCAGAAGACCCTAACAGGGATATCACCTTATATATCAATTCTCCAGGTGGGATTGTTACAGCAGGATTGGCCATTTACGACACAATCCAGTACATTAAGGCCGATGTCAGTACCTTGTGTCTTGGGCAGGCGGCAAGCATGGGAGCCTTGCTCCTGGCTGCAGGTGCGCCAGGGAAGAGGTTCACTCTGCCAAACTCCAGGATCCTGATTCATCAGCCCATGGGTGGTTTTCAGGGGCAGGCAACAGATATCGATATCCATGCCAGAGAGATCTTGAAACTCAGGCAGCGCCTGAATGAGATATTGGCAAGGCATACGGGCCAGCCACTTGAAAAAATCCAGGCTGATACGGAACGGGATTATTTCATGGGTGGTCAAGAGGCCCTTGAATATGGCTTAGTGGATGAAATTATTGAAAAGAGACAAACTGCCTCCAAGGAGGATGATTAACAATGGCAAGAAAAAAGGATGATTTCGACAATACTGGAGATCTGTGCTGTTCTTTTTGTGGAAAAGGGCAGGGCGAGGTCAGAAAGCTCATTGCTGGTCCTAACGTGTATATATGTGACGAATGCATTGATCTCTGCAATGATATAATTGCAGAGGACTATGAAGGGGGAGATGATGCAGGTTCTGGCCGGGCCTCTGTCCTAAAACCAGCAGAGATCAAGGCCCTATTGGACCAGTATGTAGTGGGCCAGGAACAGGCAAAGAAAATCCTGTCTGTTGCAGTCCATAATCATTACAAGCGGATAGAATCGAACGTAGCACTTGACGAGGTAGAGCTACAAAAAAGCAATATCATGCTCATTGGTCCTACGGGAAGCGGCAAGACGCTGTTGGCCCAGACCCTTGCCAAGATATTAAACGTGCCTTTTACAATAGCTGATGCTACAACCCTGACCGAGGCTGGTTACGTGGGTGAAGATGTTGAAAACATCATACTGAATCTACTTCAGGCAGCTGATTACGACGTTGAGTTGGCGAGCAGAGGGATAGTCTATATTGACGAGATAGACAAGATTGCCAAGAAGTCAGACAGCCCCTCTATTACCAGAGATGTGTCAGGTGAAGGGGTGCAGCAGGCACTTTTGAAGATAATCGAGGGTACCTTGGCAAATGTACCCCCAAAGGGTGGGAGAAAACACCCTCAACAGGAATTCGTGAAGATAGATACCACCAACATCCTCTTCATAGTTGGAGGTGCCTTCGTGGGCCTCGATTCCATAATCAAGACCAGATTGGGTAAATATTCCATAGGCTTTGGTGCAAATGTGGAGGGTGCCAGGGATTTGAGTTTCAGCGAGATATTGAAACATCTGGAACCAGAGGATCTAATAAAATATGGCCTTATTCCAGAGCTTGTTGGAAGGATTCCAGTCGCAGCTACCCTTGAGGAGCTTGCCAGGGAAGACCTTATAAAGATTCTTCAAGAGCCGAAGAATGCCTTGGTGAAACAGTTCAAAAAACTCTTTGCAATGGATAACATAGATCTCCATTTCACCGATGGGGCTATAAAGGCCATAGCCGAAGAGGCCATCAAGAGAAAGACAGGTGCCAGGGGGCTCAGGGCCATCCTGGAGAGGGCCATGCTGGAGGTCATGTACGAGCTGCCATCACGGGACAATGTGAAAGAATGCGTTATAAGTGAAGAAGTTATCTTGCGTAAGGCCGAACCAATCCTTATTTATGAAAGTAAGCAGGCTAAGGCCTCATAGATGATTTCAAATTATTAAAATAAGAGAAAGAGAAGTTCGTGAGGTATTATGGATAACAGAGAAAGGCTCCTGACACTACCCTTATTACCATTGAGGGATATGGTACTTTTCCCACACATGGTTGCTCCCCTCTTTATTGGACGGGAGAAATCTGTAGAGGCCATCAAAAAGGCAATGGCTGACAATCAGGAGATATTTCTTTCTGCCCAAAAGGATGCAAAACTGGATGAGCCAGGTCGAAAAGACATCTACCGCGTAGGGACAATTGGCACCATACTTCAGCTCTTGAGACTTCCCGATGGGACCGTAAAGGCCCTTATCGAAGGAAAGAGAAGGGCCGAGATAAGGTCCTTCGTATCTCTTGAAAAATATTTTGTGGTGGAGGTGGAGCCTCTGGAAGAAAAGATGGCTTCGGGGCCAAAGGTCGATGCCCTGAAACGGCTGACCATTTCAGCATTTGACGAATATTGTAAGCTCAACAACAAGGTGCCTCCCGAGGTGGCGGTGTCCATTTCTTCCCTGTCCGATCCGGGCCGGCTTGCAGATTCCATAGCTTCCCATATCTCTTTGAGGGTTGCTGATAAACAGGCCATACTCGAGGCCCTTGATCCAGGTAAGAGACTGGAGAAGCTCTACTCCTTCATGTCTTCCGAGACCCAGATTGCCAAGATGGAACAGCGTATCAAGGAACGGGTCAAGAAGCAGATGGAAAAGAACCAGAAGGACTATTATCTGAATGAGCAGATCCGGGCCATACAGAAGGAGATGGGGCAAAAAGATGAGACCCAGAGCGAGATTGCCGAGCTCGAGCGGAAGATAAAGAAAAAGAGGTTGCCAAGGGAGGCAGCTGCCAAGGTGAGGCGCGAGCTCAAGAAATTGAAACTCATGGCTCCCATGTCTGCCGAGGCGACTGTAGTTAGGAACTATATCGACTGGATATTGTCCCTGCCTTGGTTCGAGAAGACCAAGGACAACAATGACATAGTTAAGGCTGAAAAGATCTTGGAAGAAGACCATTATGGCCTGGAAAAGCCAAAGGAAAGGATACTGGAGTATCTGGCAGTCAAGAGCCTTGCCAAGAAGATAAAGGGCCCTATCCTCTGCCTGGTTGGCCCACCAGGGGTGGGAAAGACCTCTCTGGCAAGGTCTGTAGCCCGGGCTCTCAATAGAAATTTTGTTCGTCTATCCCTTGGCGGTGTGAAGGACGAAGCTGAGATCAGGGGGCATAGGAGGACATACATTGGTGCCCTTCCAGGAAAGATCATTCAGTCTCTCAAAAAGGCCGGATCTAACAACCCTGTCTTCTGCCTTGATGAAGTGGACAAGATGAGTTCCGATTTCAGGGGAGATCCTGCCTCTGCCCTTTTGGAGGTCTTGGATCCAGAGCAGAACTTTGCATTCAACGATCACTATCTCGATCTTGATTATGATCTCTCCGAGGTACTTTTCATCACAACTGCCAATGCCCTTTTCACTATCCCTTTCCCATTGCAGGACAGGATGGAGATAATCGAACTGCCAGGTTATACAGAAGAAGAAAAGATCGAGATTGCCAAGAGACATCTGATACCGAGGCAGTTGGATGCCCATGGATTGAAGAAAAAACAACTTGAGATCAGCCAGGGTGCCCTGGAAGACCTGATACACCTCTATACGAGGGAGGCAGGAGTGAGAAACCTGGAAAGATCCATCGCTGCCCTTTGTCGCAAGGCTGCCAGGAAGATCGCAAGTTCAGGCGATAGAGACAAGACAATCAGGATCACGAGATCATCTCTCAATAGATTTTTGGGCGTCCCGCGCTATCGTCATTCCCATGCTGAAGAGAAGGATCTGGTGGGCGTGGCAACTGGCCTTGCATGGACTGAGACAGGTGGTACCTTGTTACAGATAGAAGTGGCTGTCATGCCAGGCAAGGGAAAGCTCACAATTACAGGGACCCTTGGAGATGTCATGCAGGAATCAGTCCATGCTGCCATGAGTTATGTGAGATCCAGGGCACATCAGCTTACCTTACCCTGGGATTTTTATCAAAAGGTGGATATACATGTCCACGTACCAGAAGGTGCCATCCCAAAGGATGGACCTTCAGCAGGGATCACAATTGCTACAGCCTTGGTGTCAGCCCTTATGAAGATCCCAGTTAGGCACAATGTGGCCATGACGGGAGAGATCACGCTCAGGGGACGTGTATTGCCCATTGGGGGATTGAAGGAAAAGCTCCTTGCTGCCAGGCGCATGGATATGTCATCTTGTCTCATCCCAAAGGATAATGAGAAAGATCTCAAGGAGATCCCTCAAAAGTTGCTGAAATCACTTGAAATCAAATTAGTGGAACATATGGACGATGTCTTGGAGGCAGCACTGGAGGCAGGAGATCGGGGGCAATTGTTTGCAAGTCTCAAATCTGCCGAGCCACCAGATTGGTTTTCTGCCCCCAAGATCCAGGAGGAGCTGCCGGCTGCCCATTGATCAGGAAATATTGTGGTCTTGAGTTAGTATGCAAGGATAATATCGGTTGTTTCAAAGGGGGAGTCAAAAGACAGGTCTATTGGTCAAGGGCCTAATTTTTCTGTTTTTTGTCAAGGGTGTGTTGGTAACAAATCAACTGGTTAATAGTCGATGTACCTGGTTGCAATCTTTCCGAAGGAGTGGGCACAGCTATGGCAAAGAGGTGGTATGCGGTAAGGACTCATCCTAGAAAAGAGTTCTATGCAAAGAGCAATTACGAGAACCAGTCTTTCGAGGTCTTTTTACCTGTAACACTTCGTATAGTAAGGCATGCACGCAAGGTCAAGGAGGTGCCCTCCCCACTTTTCCCAGGCTATCTTTTTCTCCGTCTTGCAGACGAGGAGAAAAACTGGATTGCAGTCTATAGTACCAGGGGAGCCATCGGCCCAGTAAGGTTTGGTAATTACTATCCCCCAGTACCAGACTGGTTTATGGAAGGGCTTAGGCTCAGGGCTGATGAGAAGGGCCTGATCTCTGTGAGTCTAAAGGAAAAATTTGGTTTTGAACCTGGGGATAGGGTCAAGGTGCAAGGACCTAACGACACCATTATCGAGGGGATATTAAAGGCTGTTGATGGAAAGGACAGGGCTATCATACTCCTCGATATGTTAAAGAAACAGGTCAGGGCCACGGTCCCTCTGGCGTCTTTGAGGGCTGCTTGATCAAAAGCTGGGAGGAATCAGCATGCCCGTTGAGATTGTAGATGGGTCTTTTGGGGGTCTGAGCAGACCTTGAAATTATTTTGCATTTTCATAAACTCGCCTGATAAACCTGTAAGTTTAATAAAGATAGTCTTTTTCACCTCTTCAGAGCCCTGAGCTGTTTCTTTATCTATGTGACGATATCTGTGGTTTTGTCCGCCATGTTGGCAATCTCCACCACTACTACCTGTATGTTCACTTCTTTAAGTGTTACCGTTTTTTTTCGGGCAAAGGATGCATCACAGAATCGGCTGGAATAAAATGATTTTATATTTCCAAGAAGCCAAATCTCAAAAGGAGATCAGCATCAACCCTGTCTGGGGCTAAAAGCCTTGTATGAAAAAACATTGGAATTTTGGGTGTTTTATTTGGTATGATATTACTCATGTGATGAGGCGAAATTTTCAGGAGGCCAATGGCAACAATAAGTATTATTTGTTTAACTTATTAGCTGCTCATGACTTACGAATCGGTAATATTGATATTGTTTGTCATTGCCTCAGCAGTATCAGTGGTAGCCAGGAGGTTCAACCTCCCATATACCATTGTACTTATGGCAGTGGGGCTGCTGCTTGGCTCTTTCCATCTGCTAAATCCCCCCCATCTAACCCAGGAGCTTTTATATTCTATCTTTTTACCGCCTCTCATCTTTGAGGCTGCCATCCATCTTCAGGCATCCGAGCTATACAAGAACATAGGGCTAGTCGTTGCCCTTGCTGTTCCTGGTGTCATAGTGGCTGCCTTGGTAACGGCAGTAGTAATGGTGCCTGTAAGTATCCATTTTGTCCAGATTCAGCCTATTTCTTGGCCCTTGGGCATACTTTTCGGTGCAGCAGT
Organism: Deltaproteobacteria bacterium; assembly: GCA_026986785.1. GTDB lineage: Bacteria > Desulfobacterota > Dissulfuribacteria > Dissulfuribacterales > QOAL01 > QOAL01. The sequence continues at coordinate 7,803 of JALSNW010000040.1, forward strand.
GGCTGCTACCGATCCAGTGGCAGTAGGTGCGATTTTCAAGAGGCTTGGTGCTCCCCGCAGGCTGAGGATAATTACAGAGAGTGAAAGCCTGCTGAATGACGGCACCTCTATTGTTGTCTTTATCCTGGTTGTGAGTTTCATACAGGGCAGGCTTGGTTCCAGTCAGGATGCAGTTATGGTCTTTTTCAGGGTCGTAGGGCTTGGCATCCTTATTGGTTCGGTGGTTGGCCTTGTCTCAGATGCGGTAATGCGTCGAATAGACGATGCCATGGTGGTCATAACCATTACAACAGTAGCCGCCTATGGCTCTTTTTTGATGGCCGAACACCTTGGAGTTTCGGGTGTGATGAGTTGTGTGGCTGCTGGCCTGATTTGTGGAGAGAAGAGCTTTTTTTCTGGTGCCATATTTCCATCCATTCGTATCTCTACTGAAACTTTCTGGGAATACGTGGCATTTGCCATGAATTCCTTGATCTTTCTCCTGATGGGTTTTGCCATAGATATAGGCATGCTATGGAGGCTATGGCCCTTGATCCTAATTGCATATGCTGGTGTACTTGCTGCCAGGTTTCTTGTTGTGTTGGTTACCTGGGCAGTTTTTTCTCCCACCAGGCAGAGAATTCCCTTTAGGTGGAGTATTGTCCTGGGATGGGGAGGGTTGAGAGGTGCCTTGTCCATGGTGCTTGCACTGAGTATACCGGATAGCCTGCCTTTCAAGGAGATGATTGTGACCCTTGTTTTTGGTGTTGTGCTTTTTTCCATATTCTTGCAAGGGCTTACAATGACTGGAATAATGCGCCTACTGGGCATCGTATCCCATCTGCCCGGGTTAAAACATTATGAGATGTTAAAGACACAGCTTATCCTTCTTCAAGAGACACTTGACGAGATAGAACGACTTTTTGCCAGGCGCCTCATTACCCCTAAAAGTGCAAGGGCCCTCAAGGAAGAATTTCGAAGCCAGCTCCAGGCAGTTACTCAAAAGATGGAAGAGGTGCAGCTTGACAGAGAAGCCCTTATACACGAAGAGATACTGAGAACAAAAAGGCGTATTCTATTGGAGCAAAAGGCCAGGTTGGTCGAGATGTTTCAAACCGGTTCGATAGGGCTTGAGGCATACGAGACCTTGAAGAATGAATTGGATGCAAGGCTTTTGGACGTGGAAAGTTCGGGTGCATGATTCATGCATGTATCTTGGGTTGGTCATGGATATTTTTTCTCATGGATGAAATAAGGTTACCGGAAGAGTTTGAGTTCTTGGCTTCAGCATGTCATCTCGCTGAACCTTGTTACACTGTGAGAGCCTTGGTCAAAGAAGATCTTGGTATGCTCATGCCCTTTTTGAATGCAACAGCCAAGGTACTCCAGTATGAACCCGGCGAAGAGCCTGTAATGATATTCAGATTTGATCGATTTAAGGTCGCCCTTAGGAGCCACGAGATCAGTCTTGCTCCTTTTAGTGATAGAAAGACAGGGGCAGAGGCCCTTTCAATGTTGATAGAATTTTTGAACAAGGTATTGCGGAAGAGAGATAAGATAGCGCCAAATTTCACACCCAGGAGGAGACCGCCTGCCTTTGAGATCTATAAACTTCTGCCAAGGACTAATTGTAAGGCCTGTGGAGAGATGACCTGCATGGCCTTTGCGGTCAAACTTGCCCTGGGCCGTCTTGAGCCGAGTTCGTGTCCTTTTCTCAAAAAAGATCCAGGGAATCTGGAGAAGCTCTATAACCTTTTAGGTCTCGATAGTACTGCCGTTTAGCCTGTTGCCTGTCAAAGATCTGCTTAATAACTATTGTATTGTAAAGTATTCGATGTTTGAATAATCACTGCAACCAGCGGTATTACAGGCCTTGACTGCTACGTAGAATGCTGCGCCTGTCCACAGTTCGGTAGAAAAGGAGGTCTGTTGTGCCATGTCGATGCTCGAGATGTAACTGATATCAGGAGGTGCATAAAACAATCTGTATTCTTTTGCACCAGGGACCTGGGACCAGTTTATCTCAATAGCGAGTCCTGAAACACTCACAGTCATTTGTGGTGCTGGGGGAGGCTGTATCCCTTCTGGATATTCATATGCGCCCATGTCGCTGTTAGAGCCCTGGGGACGGATTATTCCATCTATGTCTTTGTCAGGGGCGACCTCTGAATATGCCATGTCTATACAAGGTGATCCCTCCTGTAAGTGGACATCTCCTGCGGCATAATCTACAAATAATGGGTCTACGGAAATGTCATGATCAGCTTTTCTAAAACCTATATAATCATCATATAGGTTGTTCCATATGTCATTGTAGTCGTTTCCCACAAGATATCGTCCAAATTTTGCAACTATGCCCCTAGCATTGTTGGCTATTATATTATTTTCAATGGTGATATAGGTGACTCCCTCATTTTGTCCACATCTTATAGCAGCGGCAAGGGGAGAGTCTGCATTGTGGTTAAAAATGGTATTGTTTATGATTTCTGGCCTAGAATTGTCTGTTGCCGATATTCCAGCATTATTGTTTGCGTAGATTATATTTCCAATAATCTTTGCCTCAGAATATTGGCTGTTTCCTATTCCGCCATCTCCCATTGCCCCGCTGCCATTTTCATAGATATAGTTGTATCTTATGGTCGCTGTTGAGTGGCCCATGTTTCCGATGCCACGGCTGGAGTTGGAGTAGATCCAGTTGCCGTATATGACAGGAGAGCAAATGGGATCGTCTTCACCTACTGTGGTGGCATGGATACCCATCTTATTTCCGTAGATACGGCAATCAGAGATCTCGGCAAGATTCGGTCCCCCATTTGCGACACAGTTGATACCAATGGCATTTGTAGCGCCGGTAATATCCAAGCCTTTGATCTTCCCACGGTAATTGACCAGAAAGATGGTATTGGTATTTGGATTTGCAGAATGTATTATCGGCCTTTGGCCATCTTCAGGTATACCGATGAGGCTCACAGCCCTGATTGGGATCATGGCCATATTTATGGATTCGTTGTATGTGGCATATCTTATATAGATGACGTCTGAATGTCTTGCATATCTGAGGGCATGATTGATGGTTTTCCAAGGAGAATCCACATCACCTGTACCACCATCATTGCCCATATTGCCGTCCACATAGAAGTCTGCCCCTAGGCAAGGCCAAGCAAGTACAGAGGATAAGAGTAGAATGCCTAAAACAATTCTTTTGATGTAAGGAAAAAACATATTTGAGACCCCTGTGCAAAGCAGTATTTTAGACTGCATTGTTTTTTATTGCTGTTCGTCTCTTATATGTGACAACTTTAAAAATGGCTCTGTAGAGCCGTATGCCAAGATTTGAGACAATTATGTTTTACATGCCCCCTGACTTACATCTTTGGCAAACTGTGAGCTGCATAATCCGAGATAAAAAAAGGCCCGGGCCTCTTTTTGAGGCATCCGGACCTTTTGCCAGTCCTGTTTCTTTACTGCCCTTTATTTTTTCAATACAGGCAGATTATGCGGATCTATATGGCATTGCAGGCAGTTTGGATATTTCTTGTGCAATGCCGGCCCGTGTGGTTCACCATGACACTTCTGGCACTTTGGAATCTGGCCGTGACGTACATGGCAATCTGCACAGTAGAGATCACTGTGTTTGGTGTGATTTTTCTGTAGATCTTCATAGATACCTGAATGGCACGAACCGCATACCTTGTTATCCGTGTCCTCTGGGTACTGTAGTATGTTTTTAGCGCTATGAGGCCTGTGACATACCAGACAATCCTTGTATGTCTGACCCTCAACATGGGGTTCGTGGCAGTCCAAACAAGATGGTTTCACCCCGTGTTTGTCAGCATGGCAACCCGTGCATCCAACTGCAGTGTTGTGTTTACAGGGATATTTTGCCATTTCTTTGGCTTCAGACGCATGACACACCTTACAGGCGACCACAGATTTCCCAGATTTGGTCTTCATCTTTTTAGAAACAGCTTCAAAGGGGATATCCTTGGGAGAATGGGGGTCTTCGTGACACTGCAGACACTTGGGGAAGGCCTTCCCGTGTTTGAGCCCATGACATCTGGTGCATTTTGGCATTATCTGCTCATAATTCTTCTTTGGCGGAATATATGCATGTAACTTGGTATGACAGTTAAGGCAATCAAAGCGGTGTTTGCTGTTGCTGGTTCTAAGCCTTTCATACTCTCGTTTATGGCAGCTACCGCATTCCACCGGTTTGAGCATTCTGGGTGTCTGTTTGTAGAGATCGACGCCAGCTGGCTGTTTTCCCGTTGCCTTTTCCGTTGTCACCGTGGTGGTAGGGGCCATCTCACTGGCAGCTGTTACCTGTGACTTGGCCTGTTGTTCTGGGTTGACAGGCTCCTGGATCTGCTTTGCACAGGCAATGCAGAGCAACAGCGTGGCCAGACAACCGATTACCAAAAGACTGCTGGTTAAAAACTTCTTTTTCATAAACCCCTCCCTTGGTCTATTTTACCAGATCGTGCGCATCAATGTGACAATCTGTGCATTTCTTGAAGCGCTCCATCATAGGTGCAGGATGGGGCACTCCATGACAGTCCTGACAAGCAGGTCTTACACCATGTTTGGCTTTGTGACAATAGACACATTTGAGTTTGGCATGTTTTGTCTTTCCAGATTCAAGTTCTTCCTGCAGGTCTCCATGGCACGCACCGCAGTCTTTGTTGGGTATGTTTTCTCCATAGGTGACATTGAGAGGTTGATGAACCTTGTGACAGGAAACACAGTCTTGGAACTTCTGTCCTTCTCTGTGGGGCTCATGACACTTGAGACAATCCGGGATGTAACCGTGCTTTGTATGGCAATATGTACAGTCGACCTTACTGTGGGCACTGGGATTGTCTTTGATTTCTTCTACCTGTTCAGGATGGCAGGTATTGCAGGCATCCATGTTGTTTTTGCCACTGAAGACGATATTCAACGGCTGGTGGGGGTTTTGATGACACCTGAGGCAGCCCTTGAGTTCGAAATGGGCCTCTCCCTCGTGGCATTTGGAACATTGAGGGATTATCTGTTCTCCTGGTACAAGGGGTGGATGTCCTCCCTCATGACAGTCAAGACAGCCAACCTCTGTTTTGTGCTTTCCTCCAGCCTCCTGATTCTCATGTACTATTTTAGGATGGCATTTGACACAGTCACTGTTCTGCAACTGGGGTTCTGAGCTATTTTTTTCACAACGTGCACTTTCAATATTAAGAGATAGAACTATAACCAACAATGACGCAATAATAAAAACGATTTTCCTCATAACTCCTCCCTATTCCCTTTTGCTGTTCCTGTTGTTGGATATCTATAGACTCGACCAGGCCATTTCTGTGCCACGATCAAGCAACTCAAAAGCGTGAATATCAGATGAATGCATATCCATAGAACGCCCTTTTTATGGTTGGTGTCATGGCAGAGGGCTCTTGTAAGATTCGGCCTCAAGGTCGAAGTCCTTCTTCTTTTCCTCAAAATGGAGATTAGCTATGGCTGTTGTAGAACTACCGCAGGCCATTAAACTGGTCTCTTCGAAATGCATGGGTTGGAACCCTTTTATCTCCCCGATACAGGCCCTGTTCAGGAAATTTATTACTACATAGGCCTTGCTTGGCGCTCCCTTTATGCCAATACAAAATACATAACTACCCTAATATTTTATAAATAAAACCATTATTTTTTCACAAAGTCAAGGTCGCCATATTTACCAGAGGGAAAATTAAGAATTTTTTAAAGGACTACTATAGAATGACTTTAGAATGACTTCAGATTCGAGCACTATTATTATGGGGTTGATAAACCCGGGATTATGCAGCTCACAATTTTGCCAAAGATGTAAGGCAGGCTTCTTGGTAAGGTTACAAGTTCCTTCACGGCTTCAAATGTCTGAGGGCTTATCGCATACTGGGATTTCAGGTTTTGTGTCAAGATACAATAGGATCAGATGAATGCCAACCATGCAATAATTCAAGAAAAGTGTTTTTCAGGTGCTTGAAGTGCATGATCAGGGATATATGGCATTCTCGGGTGCCGAATCAGTCGAAACTACGATAAAAGCCCGCACTGAAATTGAAAGGTATGTTCTTTCGTAGGTACAGATCCACCCATGTATTGACTTGAGCTATCCGTGACTTGGGCACATATATTATGTCATATGGCTCAAGAATTATGTTTTGGGAGGCATCTTCACCGGAGCGGATCTTTTCCACATCGACAGTGATGATGAATGGTTGCTTCAGACCATTTCTGCGTATTACAAGGACCTGACTGGCCAGTGCGCCATCGTTGAGTCCACCTGCACTGGCTATGGCCTGCAGTAGATTCATGTAGCCACCCATAACAATCATCCCAGGGTTCTTGACCATGCCGTCTACAAAAATCCTGCGGGAATCAAAGGATTTGATAATCACCGATATCTCTGGTGCCTTCAGATGGCTTGAATATTTTGTGGTTAGGACCTTTACAAGTTCCTCAGTAGTAAGGCCAGCAGCAAGTACATCGTGGACCAGTTGAAGGGAAATACGACCATCCGGACGGACCTTGACCGTCTCGTTCAGGTTGGCATTATAGAAAAATTTGATTTCGAGCTCGTCGCCAGCATGAATTATGTAGGCTGGAATGGCAGCCTCTACAGATTTTGTAGGGGCTGGCATGTTGACAAGTTGTTCAGGCATTACCGGCTCCTTCACCATCTGGCTGCTGCAACCAGATGCAATAAACACCATGATAAACAAGCAGAACATGAGCATGGCCTTTCTGGGGGCCAACTCGTATGACAACAAAGGGCTCCTACATGGAAAACTGTATCTACTCTGGAGTAACATCGGCTGTACCTTTTTGAAAACCTCTATTTTTGGGGAAAAAATAGTCATGGAATAGGGCATAGAAAAAGCTTAATGCCGCACCGAGTATGATACCTACCAGGATATTTAGGGCCTTCTTTGGCTTGGCAGGCTTGACAGGTTTCATGGGTTTTTCGATTACTGCAACACTTACCAGTTTTTGGTTGTCCATGGCCTCGAGGATACGTGTTTCCTCAAGCCTTGAAACAAAATTCTTGTAACTCTTTTCGTTAATCTCCACTGCCTGTTTCAGCATCTGAAGCGTTGCTTCCTTTTTACTGAAGTCTCTCAGCTCTGCCTCGATATTGGATAGTTGTTCCTCCAATGAGTTGTTTTGGGCTATCTGCCCTTTTCTGTCAGCCTTGGCCTCTATCAATAATCTCTCTATCTGTTGGTATACATAATTCTTGCCGCTTCTGAGATTTTCGGTCTTTGTGGCGGCCTGGGCATTTAAGAAATCCCGAACCGTATGAATTTTTTCCCTCACGTTTTTTACGAGCCTGCTGTCCTCTCTATATCTCTGAAGCAGATCCCGTTCCTGAAGCTCGAGGGCTAACAGCTGTGCCTTGGCCGTTTCGATATTATTGGCCTTTTCGTTAAACAACATTACGTTTACAGGGAGTTTTTGGAGTTGGGCCTTCAGCGAGGCGATCTTTTCTTCCAATTCGTGAAGACGTCCCTTGCCCTGAACCAGTAGAGTATGGACCTGGGAGTATTCCTGAAGCAAGAGTTTTTTCTCCTCCTCCAATGAAATAATATGATTTTTCTGTTTGAAATCCTCGAATCGTTTTTTGGCATTTAGTAATTTGTCCTTGTAGATGGACAGTTGATTCTCCAAAAAAGACATGCGAGGGCTTTTGAAGATCTGCAGATGACGTTCCTTGAAGAGGTCTTCCAGTGTGGAGACTGCGTTGACGGCTATGTCTGGGTCGTGATGATCAAAAGTGACTTTTATAACCCCAGAACCTTTTATATGGCTGACATCCAGTTCCTTTTTGAATCGCTCTACAGCAAGGCTCAAGGCCTTTTCGTGATCCCTCTCTTTTTGGGCAATTTTGGGATAGATCTTGTCTATACCTATCTTTTGTAAGACAGATGCTATCAATTCCGAGCTTTGGAATATCTGGAGCTCGGTATTTATTATTTCGTCCCTGTTGAAGCTCAGTATTGGTTGGACATCACCTTTTTGTAAGAGGTCTACAGGCCTATAGATATATTCCCTGCCATATTTGACCATCACCCTGGAAGTTACTTCATAAACGGGCGACTGAATAAATGTCCAGAGGGTGACCAGAAGAACTGTAATGCCGAATATGACAAGCATCCCCTGCTTGTGTCTCTTAAACTGACACACCAAATCCTGAAGACTGCTGTTTCCACCTTGTTGCTGTCCCATGATATAATCCTGTCCCGTCAATCTGCCCATAGACACAACCAAAGAAAATGAGCTCAGGCAGTCTATAGGCACCCCTGTCACTTAGGTATGGGATTGCTTTTTGATTGTTTTTTCTGTCTTCTAAGACCCTTTTATTAACAGATCTTGAAACTATTCACAATATTTTTCCTGGATCGGCAGTAGTCATATCTTCGTACGTTGTTATATCTCACATGGATGGGCTTTCGGCCTGTCAAAGATATCGAGACAGGTCCTTAGGCCAAAAGCCTCGTTGAAACCCCCTAAATGCTATATTATGTTGCCCCAAAAAGATAGAGATTATAATGAATTTCTTCTCCCCTTCATGCTTTGTCTCCTATGCTTGGACGAGCAGGCTCATTTTATTGAAAAAGAGATGAAGATACAGCCAATCGTAATCCTGATAGCTTTCATCCTTTCGGTCTGGATGCTAATTGCTCCACCTGTGATCTTTACATCTCATCAGGTAGCAGTGGCTGCGGTCTGTCTCGTGACTATCACCTTCTGGGCCACTGGAATCATCCCTCCCCATATAACCTCCCTGTGTTTCTTTGTGGTTTGTCTCGTGTTTTCTCTGGCCAAACCCGGTGTGGTCTTTTCAGGATTCAGTTCATCTGCCATATGGTTGATATTTGGAGGATTGGTTTTAGGGGCTGCAATAACATCAACAGGGCTTGGGAAAAGGGTAGGGCGCTGGATTGCATACCATCTTCAGGGAGCCTATCTCAAGATCATAGGGGGGTTGGTGGTCAGTGGTGTCTGCTTTAGCTTTCTCATGCCATCAGCTATGGGCAGGATTGTATTGTTGATACCGTTGGCTGTGGCCATTGCAGATTATTTTGGCTTTGAACCTGGCAGCAATGGGCGTACAGGTATAGTCCTGGCCGTAATACTTGGTTCTTTTTTGCCAGCCTTTGCAATACTGCCGGCAAACGTGCCCAATATGGTCCTTATCGGGATATCGGAAAGTCTTTTTCACATATCCCTCCTCTACGGGCCTTATTTTCTTCTCCATTTCCCTGTATTAGGTCTGCTGAAAGGCATCATCATAGTAGTTGTCATTGTGAGGCTTTATCCTGATATGCCAGTGATCCACCAGGGGCAAAAGGTGGGTCATGAAGAATCCCTCAGCAGGGATGAAAAAATTCTTTCCATTACGCTTCTTGTCCTTCTCGGCCTCTGGATGACTGATTTTTTACACCATATCGGCCCTGCATGGGTGGCCCTGACGGGTGCAGTGTTTCTCATGCTCCCAGGTATTGGGGTGGTGGACAAGAAGATGTTCAACCAGAAGGTAAACTGGGCCTCCATCATATTCGTTGCTGGAATCCTTGGGCTTGGCACAGTTATCAATCGCTCCGGGGTTGGTCACAGTCTTGCCAGCAGGATAATTGCCTTTCTGCCCCTGGAGCCAGATAATGCCTTCTGCAATTTTTATTCCCTGAGCCTTGCAGCCACTGCAACAGGCATGGCAACAACCTTACCTGCAATGCCTGCGGTATTTACTCAGTTTTCTGGAAGCCTTGCCAAAACTGCTGGCCTTCCACTCAAGAGCATCATCGGGATACAGGTACTGGGTTTTTCTACAGTTCTTCTTCCCTATCAGGCCCCGCCCATAGTCGTGGGCATGCAACTGGCAGGGGAAAGATTTTCCCATGCAGCAAAGGTATGCTTGGTCCTGGCGGCCATAACCATATCCCTTTTGTTTCCTTTAGACTTCTTGTGGTGGAAATTCCTCGGCAAGATATAGATGGTGAAAATACAATGGGGTCAGATACATGCTACTAACCATACAATAATTCAAAGGATTGCTTTTCCCGGCCGTTTGCAGTGTATTATCTTGGGATAATTGGTTCGTCCCTGAAAGAAGTGGGTCCTTTTTCTGTAATGTTTTCTCGATCATATGGTTGTGGAGGCTTATCTCTGGGCATGGGCATCGGTGTTGTATGAGGATTTTGTTTATGCCGAAAATGTTTTTTTTGGGGCTTACGGATCTTTCCAAAACTGGTTATTCTAAGGATAATGAAAAGGCAGGAGGCCAAGTCTTCATGAAGATACCCAAAATTTTTTCTTATACAGCGGTCCTGTTGGTCTTTCTTGGGAGTATATCTACTTCAGCATACTGCTGTGTAGGACGAATACTCACTGTTGCCATAGACAACTCCGTTGATCAAAAGGTTGTGGGGACGGTGCTGGCAATCTTTATTAACGAGCGGACAGGAACTACAGTGGATTTGATCCCTTGCAAGGATATTTCATCGTGTAAGGACATGGTCAAAAATGGAGATGCTGATATCTTTATCGACTATATCGGACAGGCGAGTTTGGAGATAGGTGATGCCAGCAAGGCCTCCAGTCCACAGGAGATATATTCCCTGGTCAAGCAATATTTTTTACACAATTATTCCATGGTATGGCTTAAACCCTTTGGCTATCATGGTCCGTTGGGTACACTCCCAAAACCTGGATTTGGCCAAGGGTCTTTGGCAGCCCCGGTTACTTCCAGCAGGGTCCTCGATCAGTTCCCTATCTTGGATAGAGTCATCAATAAACTAAGTGGCAAGCTCGACGATGAATGTCTGAAAAAGCTTGTTCAGGATTCCAAGGCCGGAGACAACGAGACGGTCATAAAGAAATTTCTCCGGGACAGAAATCTCATATAGCCAAATTTGACCTTTTCATCATCCTTTTGTTGATTATTTCTCCTGAGTTAATGTCCACAGATCCCATGATCTCCACATATTCTGAGGGGTGTTTATTATGGGGGAGTTCATCTTGACAATGTAGGTCTTGTCTGAGAAAATGCCCGTATTTAGGAATTTATACACTTGTTTATGTGAAATTTTTTGCCAGGCGTTTTATTAGGATCTTTGCCATGAAATCTTACAGAAGGCCCTTTTTCTTTTTGGCAGCCATGGTTGCTGCCTTTTTAATATCAGGTTGCAAAAACAGGACACAGACGCCTGGACTCAGCGATGAGAGACCCATTCGTATAGGCTTCATGATCTGTGACAGCCGAGAGCAGTCCCAAGCAAGATTTGCACCACTGACTGCCTACCTTTCTGAAAAGACAGGTCGAAAGTTTGAGATGGTACTGGCAAATACCTATGAATTTGAGAGGTTGGCCAGGCAGAAAAAGGTGGATTTTGTCCATGTCAATTCAATAATTGCAGTGGATCTCAACAAGAAATTTGGTCTAAAGCTTCTCGCTGTCGACGTGCGTGGTAGAAATGGATACAAGGCGACAGGAACTATCATTTCAAGGAAAGGCAGTGGTATCAAGACAATCGATGATATGCATGGCAAGAGTATGATCTTTGGTCCTGCATTAGCACCATTCGGCTATATGGCACAATATGCCTTGCTCCTCAGACATGGTTTCAATCCTGAGACAGATTTTTCTTATTATGCAATCCCTAGCGGTGCGGCAAAGCACGAGAAAGTCATCTATGGTGTCTATTTTGGTAAATTCGACGTGGGTGCTGCCCCAAGGATCGATCTGGACAAGATGATTAGGGAACACAAAGTCAGAAAATCCGACTTTAATGTCATAGCCGAAAGTATTCCCATGCCATATTGTACTATTGGTGTGATGCCGGGCGTGGACCCAAAACTCAGCCAACAGGTATTGGACCTGCTCCTTAACCTGAAGAAAGACGAGACCGTCCTAGTGGATGGCGAGGTGCTCAAGGTGTTGAAACGCATGTGGGTGGATGGCTTTGTCAAGGCTGTAGACAAAGAATATGATCCCATCCGTGAAAGATTGAAGCTGTGTAATATGGCTCCATATCGCAAGGACTGATGGTTGCTTTCATGTCCATTTGACTGTGAATAGTTGTTTTTGAATCCAGACCGGTAACGAATCATGAAATTTTTTCATTACTCTTTTTTCTCGCTTCTTTATGTCCTTTTTTTCTTACTTCCATCCCAAGCCTCTGCCCATGGGGATATCTCGAAATATCCACCAGCCGTTCAGATACTCCAATATAAGATGGCCCTTTTCATGAATCCAGACGATCTGGAAACCAAGAACAGGTTGGCCATTGCTTACTGGTTGGACGGTCAGATGGATGAGGCCCAGAAGCAGTTCGGGCAGGTCCTGGGCAAGGACCCCAGGAATTTCAATGCACTTGATGGCATGGGCCTTGTGTATTTGAAAAAGGGGAAGCCTGAGATTGCCATGGAATATTTTGAAAAGGCGGAGCAGATAAATCCCTCAGATGTCCTTGTACATGTTCACAAGGCATTGACGTATGCAAAGCTGAAAAAAACAGAGGAGGCCAACAAGGAATTTGAAAGGGCAAGGTCTCTGGCAAGAGGTCCCATCCAGCAGAAGAAGATAAAAGATGAGATAAAACTGCTTTCAAAGACAAGATAAAAAAGGGGAGTCCCTATGTTTATATCCGGCTGGAAGAACCCAATAATTACAATCTTAATATTTAGTCTTATTGTTTTGACGTTCTCTGCTTGCTGTTTTGCTGGTCAACTCGTAGTGGATAGGACAGAAATAGGCAAAGACACGGTTTGGCAGGGGCATGTCTTGGTAAAAGGCGATGTAAGGGTTAAGAAGGGGGCTACTCTCATTATAATGCCAGGTACTACTGTGGCATTTGAAAAGATCAAGAAGTTTGGTCCAGAAAAGCTCAGCCTCGACAAAAAAAATCATTTTCCCCGGGCAGAACTCATTATAAGGGGACGGCTTTTGGCCCAGGGCCTTCCCGATAAGGTTATTGTCTTTACCAGTGCGGAGAAAAACCCTTCTGTTGCTGACTGGGGTGCTGTCAATTTTATTGGTAGCAAGGATAATATAATGGAATACTGCGATATAAGTTATGGTCATACCCCAGTTCATTGTCATTCCGCTCAAGTCACAGTCACCCATTGCACATTCCACGATAATGGAGTGGCCATTGGCTTCAAGAACATAAAGGGTGTAGAGCTTAAATGCGTTGTGTCTGTCCTTTACAACAAGTTCTGGAACAATGGCGGTGGTATTCTAATAGGCGGTGGCACCAGCCCTGTGGTATCCCACAATGACATCATAGGAAATAAATTTTTTGGCATTTTTGCCAAAAAAAGTGGTGTCTGTGCTATTCGTTTTAACAATATAGTCCGAAACGGTAAGGGGATAATCCTCTATTCCGTCAGGGATCTTATTATTAGGGATAACAATATTGCTAATAATCTCGATTATAATATCTCCCTGCTGGAAGGCCAGGAACAGGATGTTGATGCCCAGGGCAACTGGTGGGGCAGTATTGATCCATCCAAGATAAGGCGCCTCATAAGGGATGCTGCCAGTGATCAGTCATTGGGAAAAGTGGATTTCACCAATTTTGTCTCCGCTCCTGTACCTGGAGCAGGTATTCTCTTAAGTGATTAGAATAACAAGATATACTGGCAAATGTCTCCATGTTTGTCAGTTGTTGTCTCTCTGATCTTCGCCGTAAAGATATAGGAGAATAGAGAAGTGGACCGGTTTTACAAGATCAATATAGCAGTGCTTTTGGTGCTCAGTGTTATTACAGTAGGTATGTTGGTCCAGCATGAGATTGAAGTCCAAGGCAGTGTTAATCCGAAATTTACAAAAAAGGCTATCCTCAAAAGAAAGTACGAAAAACAAATGGCCAGAAATGCCTGGCTTTATGGCAAGGTCATATCTCTTCAGAAAGCTGGGCAGTCAGTACAGGCTATTGAAGAATTGAGAAAGATAATGGCCAACAATCCCTCTGACGCTTATGCCTCGGTACTTCTTGGCAGGCTCTATTACCAACAAGGCCGCCTTGCCGATGCTATCCATAGTTACCGCAAGGCAGTTCAGAAGGACCCAGACTATGTGGATAAAAAGACCCCGCTCTATATAGGTGACGAGATCATGGAGCTCATTTCAAATGCAAGGGGAAAACTGAATAGGGAAAAGAGATTAAAGCCCAACGACACCAAGATCCAGACCGCCATCAATGACATCTATTATCTGCAGAGGAGAATAGCAGGAGGTTGTGAATAGGCCTGTGGTGAAGAAACTTCTGGATATCTCGATTATCACAGGTATATTGCTGGGCTCAGGCTGTGTGTTGCTCACCCTCTTGGGCAATCCAGTCAATTCTGGGATATGCCTGTCCTGTTTCCTGGAAAATCTTGCAGGTGCCATGCAGCTTCATGACCACGTGAGGATGAGCTATTTGCGGCCAGAACTCATTGGTTTTGTGTTGGGTTCCTTTGTGATGGCCATTGTGACAAAGCGTTTTCGCGTCACTGGAGGTTCTTCTCCTGTAATACGGTTCTTTCTTGGTTTTTTTATCATCGTAGGCTGTGCTGTTTTCATCGGTTGTCCCATCAAGATGATCCAGAGATTGGGTGCAGGAGATCTGACTGCTGTGGCTGCTCTTCTGGGTCTAATGGTGGGGGTTTGGTTGGGTGCAAGATATATCAGGGCGGGGGTCCATCTGGACAGGGAGAAAGAATTACCCAAGATCAATGGATATGTGTTCCCTGTGTTTGCCTTGCTTCTTTTGATCTTTCTTCTCGTCAGGCCATCTTTCATAATCTTTGGACAGACAGGGCCAGCTGCTCGGCATGCGCCCATTTTTTGGTCATTGGCCATCAGCTTTGTCATTGGATGCTCGGCTCAGAGATCAGGGCTGTGTATTACAGGTGGATTCAGGAATATGTTTCTGGTCAAAGAGCCAACCCTTCTCATGGGGGTAATAGCTGCCTTTGGTTCTGCGTTGCTTCTAAGCATGGTTACAGGCCAGTTTCATCTCGGGTTAAATGGGCAACCGGCTTCCCATACTGAACATGCATGGACATTTATAGCAATGTTATTAGTGGGGTTTGCCTCTGTTATCATAGATGGATGTCCATTTAGACAGGTGATAAAGGCAGGGCAAGGAGATGTAGATGCCGCTATAACCTGCCTCGGGATGCTTTCAGGGGCGGCCTTGGCAATTGGTTGGTCCATAAGGTCAACGTCTGCAGGTACCACTTTTAGCGGTAGGATAGCGGTATTGCTTGGTCTTATTGTTTGTGTCGTCGTTGTATTATATTATCGTAGGCCCATAATAAAGAGGCCAGACAGGCAAACACATTAAGTTGATGGAGTAGGTTCGATGATCAAGTGGTTCAGGAAGAAGAAGAAAAAGGTCGATAGCAAGTCCAATAAGGCCAAT
The DNA here is from genome assembly GCA_026986785.1 of Deltaproteobacteria bacterium. Taxonomy (GTDB): domain Bacteria; phylum Desulfobacterota; class Dissulfuribacteria; order Dissulfuribacterales; family QOAL01; genus QOAL01. The sequence continues at coordinate 23,204 of JALSNW010000040.1, forward strand.
CGCGGGCTTCTCATATTTGCCCATCCAACTACGGTTATTGCAGTAGAGGAACTTTTGAGAGACGAGGGCTATGAAATCAGGGTGGTCAGCCCTCCACCATCTTACAGGACAGGCTGCGATCTCAGTGTCGAGATACCGCTGGAATCTGAGGCAGCCATAGTGGAACTACTGCATTCCGTAGGCCTTTCTCCCATGGATGTGGTGCCTATTACCTCTGAGGGTATGGAGCCACTTCAGTTTGTGCGGGTGAAGGATTTTGGAAGATATCTCATGGTCAGGGCCGCTAACATGAAGATGACTGTCGATAAGGAGACAAAAGAGATAGTGAATATTTCAGGAGGAGGTTGTCCTGACGTACCTTTTTTGGCTACCTCCATGCTGGGCAAACGGCTTAGCGATGCACCGGATCCTGGGGAGGTTGGCTTTTCGCTCTGTGCCTATTCCCTCAATACTGCCCGGGAAGAGATCATAAGGCTTATAGGAGATTAGAGGCCATGTTGCTGCTTGCAGGTAGTGTCCCTGTGGACAAGATGAACCTTCAAATAGGTCCCATCGATTTTTCACCTGAAGGTATTGAAGTCGATGGCTCAAAACTGCCGATCAACAGGGGCAACGAGGCCATGATGACTGCTGCTTGTCAGGTATGTGAACTCCTCGGTCTTGAAAGACCGATTGGGTTAATTGCTGGAGACATAGGCAAGAGGGCAGGCAGTGAGGCTATATACCATTATCTTATGGAGAATCTGCCTTCTATGGATGTGGATGTAATGACACTCCATTACGTTATGCCAGATCTTAAACTCAATAAAAAGGTATTGGAATCTATAAAGAAAATGGTACGAAGACCCATCCTCATTGCTGATGCAGGTTCCATGTATGTGGCCAAGGCTGGAGGAGATGCCTCTTTTTACGACGTCTTCACTCCAGATATCGGAGAGTTGGCCTTTCTGGCTGATGAAAAAGCGGATCATCCTGCCTTTACAAGGGGGGCAATCTTTCACATGGAAGACGATGTTACAGAATTGATTAGAAGGGCCTATTCTACTGGCAATGCCCCTTCTACCTTATTCGTTAAGGGCAGGGTCGATTATATATGTCATAACGGGGAGATTGTTGAGGCTATAGAAGAACCCGCTATAGAGACTATGGAGCCAGTGGGCGGGACAGGAGACCTAATAACCGGTATGATAAGCGGCCTGATATATGCTGGCAGGGACCCTGTTGATGCCTGCATAATTGCAGGCAGGGCCAACAGAAGGGCAGGGCAGCTATCGAACCCCACGCCTGCTACCCAGATAGCGGAAATTATCAAGTTTATACCAGAGGCCCTATCAGAAGTGTTGGAGACATCAGGATAAGTTATGGCAAGAGTTATTATCCCATCCCCTTTGAGAAGATATACGGAAAACAGACGGGAGATATTCATTGATGCCCCCGATCTGGCAAACACAATGGAAAGATTGTTTGATCGTTATAATGGATTATGCATTGTGCGTGAACAGCCAGCATTGCTTTCAATCTTTATAAACGGCCAGCTGGTGAAGACAAATCAAGACGAATGGAGCCATATAGGTCTTGAGAAGGATGACGAAGTTTCTTTGATTATTCCCATAGCTGGAGGATGATGGAAAAAAATCAGATAACCAACCTGTCACATCTAAAAGAGATACTTTTGCCCACTGATCTTTGGCAGGAGATCAAGTCCCACTGTAGGAGGAAACTGGCAGGTGAATATCTGCCTGGGGAAACCGAGGTGAAAAGGGCCTATGGCCTGCTTGCTGGCAAGGTACACGACCAAGTGGCTTTGGTGGAGAAGATCTTCATCTTCAAGAAGAATGCCCGTATGATCGAACCACTCAAGACCTACATGGACAATGTCATGGCCAAATATGCAGTGGCCTCCAAGACACCCCTCTCCCAAAGAGGCTGGATCACCGATCCGGAAGAACTAAGGAAGTGTTATGATATGTGTGACGGTAAAGGACTGCTGGCAATAGGCACATATCACATGCACATTGTCCCTTGGGACCATGACCCCCTCCGGGATACACCTACCAAGTTGGACATGGTCCTGGCAAAAAACACCAATATGTATTGCTTCATCGTCTCTTTGGTCGATCCATCGAAACCCATAATAAGGGCCTTTTACGAAGGTATGAAAGAACAAGAGGTCCCCATTGTCTTTACTTGACCCCCTGTTGGATAGAGGCGGCTATGTCCCTTGAAGGGGTAAGATCACGAAGGATTTGGAAAAGAAACCATGGCTGTTCATCCAATCGATTTTGAATTCAATCAGGATGTCTTCAGTACCCCTGAACTCAGAAAGATATTTGATGAAAAAGCCGTTGTACAAAGATGGTTGGATTTTGAGGCTGCTCTTGCCGAAGTCCAGGCTGAAAATGGTATCATACCAAGGGAAGCGGCTGCTGAGATAAGAAAAAAGGCCACACTCGACTGTTTGGACCCTGATATGATAAGTACGGGCTACCAAAAAAGCCGTAATTCCCTGATCCCTGTAATCAAGGCCCTTAGGGCTGCATGTCAGGCTGATGCTGGACAATTCGTCCACTATGGCCCAACTACACAAGACGTACTGGATACAGCTCAGGTCCTGGCTCTCAGACAGGCCCTGGGCATAATTGTCAGGGATCTCGAAGATGCGGAAGGATATTGCCTTGAACTCGCATACAGATATAAAGATACCTCCATGGTCGGCAGGACCCATGGACAACAAGCCCTTCCCATTACCTTTGGTCTCAAGGTGGCTGTGTGGCTCAAAGAGATCAGGAGCCATATCGAAAGACTGAAACATCTCTTTTCCAGTCTGCGTTTTGGTCAGTTTGGAGGTGCTGTTGGCACCTTGGCATCCCTGGGACCTCAAGGCATTGAAATAGCCAGAAAGACACTCGAAAGGCTCGGCCTGGATTATCATCCACTTGCCTGGCACACCAGGAGAGATAGCATGGCAGAGATGGCTACTTCGCTTTCAATGCTCACTGCTACATTGTGTAAGATGGCAAATGAGATCTATCAATTACAAAAGACCGAGGTAGGGGAGTTGAGGGAGCCTCCTCCAAAGGGCCAGCCTGCCAGTTCCACCATGCCTCACAAACAAAATCCTGTCATCTGTCAGAGGGTGGCTGCCATTTTCCAACATGTAAATGCCCTGGCCCACGTAGTGGTGGAAGGGATGTGCCATGAACACGAACGGGACCCTCGTTGTCTGTGGTCGGAATGGTTGGCTATGCCTCAACTTTGCATATATTCTGGGGCTGCCGTCAGCTATATCAAGGCAGTGCTATCGGGATTGGAGGTGGATGTGGAAAGGATGAGGTTTAATCTCGATACGGCTGGGGGATTCATTGTGGCAGAATGGCTGTTGTTCAGACTGGCAGAAGAGTTGGGAAAGATGGATGCCATGGAGAAGGTGTCTGAATTGGTTGCAATTGCCAAAGAGCGTCAAAGGGGTCTCAAGGAGGTAGTTTTAGAGGATCCAACAATGGCCAGAGTGTTCACAGAAGGTGATCTCGATATCCTTGACAGGCCAGAGCTCTATGTAGGAAATGCTCGGCAGATCATTGCTCTTACGATAGAAGAGACAAAGAAGGCCAGGGCTTTGGATTGATCTGTATCTTAAGCCATGAAATCTGATAATAGACCGATAAGATAAGTAGTCAATCTCGTAAAGATTAGGATGGTTTCCTTCTGTGATAGCCTGTAATCCCATAAGCCATATAACAGATTCCAGATTTTACGCCAGAGGCTATTCTACTGTCGAGGCCAAGAAGGTGTTTTGCGATCTCTACCGTTATCAGCGCTGGCTGGACGTAGAGGCAACGCTTGCAGAGGTCCAGGCCCGAATGGAAATCATTCCAGTAAAGGCCGCCGCTGATATCCGTACAGCAGCCGACATTAAAAAATTAGACCTTGATTCGATAAAAAGAGATCTCCGTGTAACAAATCACTCCCTCATGCCCTTGTTGAACGCAGTGTCCCGATTGTGTCCAGAATCCAGCCGGGGCTTCATACACTTTGGAGCTACTACACAAGATATTCAGGATACAGCACAAGTGCTTGAAATGAAAGATATAATGACAATTGCAAAGAGAGATCTGCGTCTCATAATCCGTCATCTTGCAAGGCTGGCAGAGAGATACAAGGACTTGGTCATCATAGGGCGTACCCATACCCAGGATGCCCTGGCCATGACCTTGGGTCTAAAGATGGCTGTATGGCTTGATGAGCTTTGGAGGGATCTCGAAAGGATCCTGGAATCTGAAAAAAGGATTCTCGTCGCCCAACTCTTTGGTGGGGTTGGAACTATGGATTCCTTTGGGGCAAAGGCTGTGGAACTCCTGGAAGATTTCTCAAATAGACTGGGCCTAGGGGTACCAAGGACTTCTTGGCACAATTCCAGGGACAGAATCTGCGAATTCTTGAATATTGTTGCCCTTGTTACTGGTGCCCTGGCCAGGATAGCTGATGAGATAAGGAGCCTTGCCAGGAGTCCAATCGGTGAGATGGAGGAGCCATTTCATCATGGGAAACTCGGCTCAAGTACTATGCCACACAAGAGAAATCCCGAGATGTGTGAACAGGTGGTGGTTTTGGCCAGGCTCACCAAGGCAAATGCAATGTTGGGATTTGAAGGCCTAGTAAACGAACACGAAAGGGATTATCGGGCCGTTAGGCTCGAATGGGTGAGCGTTGCAGATTCTGCACAATATCTCTGTGCTGCACTTTCTTTCATGAAAGATATCTTGTCCAATCTCATTGTATATGAGGACAGGATATCACAAAATGCCCTAAGTGCCGCTCCACTTATATGCACAGAGGCCCTCATGTTCTATCTCGGTAAGAAATTGGGTAAGGACAAGGCCCATACCATCATATATGAGGTTGCCATGAGAGCTGTGGATACTGGGCAGCTCCTTATTGATCTATTGTTTGAATTGCCCGAGATAAGACAAAATTTTTCGAGGAGCGAGATTGAAGCCCTGATAGATCCTTCGAAGCATGTGGGTAAGTCTTCCTTTTTAACCATGAATGTAGTTAATGATGTATTGGAGCGCTTGGGGGGACGAGATATAGAAGTTGAAAGGACTTGTCCCCTTTCTGGAATCGATGGCTCTTGCAGTGTATGCCCATGACAGAAAATTTCGAAAGATATCAGCGCCAGATAATCCTGGATGGCTGGGGTGCAGAGGCCCAAAAAAGGCTAAAAAAAAGCAGGGTTTTTATTGCTGGCATAGGTGGTTTGGGATGCCCCGTAGCCTTGAATCTCACCTTGGCAGGCGTAGGTCATATAACCATTTGCGATTCGGACAAGGTGGATGTTACCAATCTCAACCGACAATTTCTCTACAACAACACATGTATTGGCCTGGAAAAGTCACCAACAGCCCAGAGATATCTACAGAGAGTGAATCCTGATACACAAGTGGAGGCCCTCTATGAAAAGATCAGGCCTGAAAATGTAGATGCACTGGTTGCCGATGCCCAGATAATTATAGATTGTCTCGATAACTTCGAGGCCAGATATGCCATAAACCAGTGTGCTATCAGAAAAAAGATTCCACTCGTGCATGGTGCCGTTTGGGGTATGGAGGGCAGACTGGCTGTCTTTCATCCCCCCAATACCCCCTGTCTTTCGTGTATATTTCCAGAAGCACCAGTGACCTCTTCTACGCCTGTGCTTGGGGCAGTCACCAGTACCATAGGTAGTATGCAGGCCATAGAGGCAATACACTTTCTTACTGGCGAGAAGATGGCCCTGAAAGGCAGGCTACTTATCATGGATTTTTCCACTATGAAATTTCAACAATTTAAGCTTTCCAAAAAATCCTCGTGCATGGTCTGTGGACACTGACTGGAATAACATCCAGATCTTCTTTTTCATCCCCCAGAATATTCTTTTACTCACTGGGTCAACGTTGTATTTTTTTATTATTTTCTTTATATTCGTTCAGAGTATCACAAAGTCTGGAAAACTTCGCAGGCTTTGAAGGCCAAGGGCCTTCCTGTTTTCCATCTCGATTGTGATATGGGGGAGGTCTTTTCTGAGGAAAAGGTAGGGGGCTCAAACGAGCCTTTCCTTATGTTGACTGACATTGAGCCATGATGAATAACAGTGCAGTAGTGGTGCACTTATTGAGATTGTAAAAGAAAAATGCCTCACTTGGAAAAAATACTATCTATCTTGGTGTTTTTTTGCATCCTGTTGTCACCGCCTCCCATACTGGCAGATGGGTGTGACGAGGCCTGGCAATGGCTACAAGAGGCAACGGCACTGTCGGATAATTCGCCCAGACAGGAATTCTATCTTGACAAGGCGTTAAAGGCCTGCCCAGATCTTGTGGAGGCCCTCGTCAGTCTGGCAAAGGTGCACTTGAAGCAGGGTAGACTTGATGAGGCCTTGGAAGAATTCGAGGATGCCAAGATCAGGATCCTTTCGAGTAAAACCATCATGGCCCGACCTGGATCGAGGGATCTCCTGGCAGATTGTATGTTAAATATAGCTGAGATCTATCGACTGGAAGGTAAACTTGAACTTGCAGCGAGTCAGTATACGGCCCTCCTTGCAATGTTTCCCAATTATCCTGCTGCCCAGAATCGGCTTCAATATGTCTATAAGAGGCTACATAGGTTTGATTTCCAGCTACCACCATACTACCGAATTGTGACAAATCCCTCCTTTAACAGGATTTCTGCCTTTCCCATGCCTGCTGGCAAGGCCCTTTTTGATTTTCAGTTCAGATACTGGCGCCAGACCGCGGATATTACACAAGACATGTTCGACGAATACGTACCCATGTTTTATTCACCTGAAGAAAGAGATGTACGAATCCGCGTCTGGATCATGGGACTACGTTACGGGGTAACCGATAAGTTTACAGTAGGGGTAGTCGGTAAATACTTCTGGAAGACCGTCCATGTGGACCTGGGAGCCATACTTGGAGAAGACAAGACAGCCGAGTTGGATGCCTCTGGATTTGGGGACACTGTCTTGATGTTCAAATACCACTTGTGGGGCAGAAGAAAGGTCCATCTTTCCATCTTCAATCTCATTTCACTGCCTACTGGAGATCAGAATGCGAAGGGTAGAGACAAGCATGTATGGAAACAGGAGATATGGCATTGGATACCTCTTGGTTCAGGTAGCGTGGATTTTATGCCAGGGCTTGCATTCAGCATGGCCACAGGGCCTGTTTTTACAAATGCCAATCTGTCCTATAAATTCACCAATGGAAAAAATGTGGGCGACGAATTCAATATAGGCCTGGCATTCATGTACCAGTTCAACCCCAGTGTTTATGGTGACTTGGAATTCAACTATAGGTGGCAAGGGCACGTCAGGAGAAAACAGCATATTATTGTCATGAAGGGCAGGCCGGAATTCTATTCCCCATGGCATATTCCGGCTGGTCCCGTGCCCATTGACACCTGGCTTACCGACAGGGGAGGAAACAGTTTCTTTGTCTCTCCCAGCCTTCAGTTTTTTGTTGCCAAGGGACTAAAACTTGAAGTAGGCGCAAAGGTCCCTCTCATAAAGCAGGATGAGGGCTGGTGTGAGGACTACGTTATACATGCTGGTTTTTCCAAGTCCTTTTTTTAGCCAAATAAGGGCGTAGTAGCCAAAGGCAATGAAGGAATAGATGAAAAAGGGCCCGGTTCAAAATATAGTTTTGGCGTTTTTCACAACACTTGCGTTTTTGCTTTGTGGTTGCAGTACGATGGAGCAGTTTTGCCAAAGGACTGGGACTCTATCCGATGCCAGCATTGAGATATCCGCTATCCATAGGGGGTTGGAAGGTGAAGACGACGTTTTATCATCACGTCAGATCATTGTTGAGGCAAACGAGATATTTCAGAATAATCGCGGAGGGTTGAGGGTCAGGGGATCAACCCCTGTATTGATCAAGAATTGCAGGGTCTATGGAAATGGGAGATCTGGATTACGGCTTGAGCGGCACGCAGACGTATTGATTTTATATTCCAGGATCTATGAGAACAAAACCAGTGGAATCGATGTGGTTGATGCCAAAAGGATAGGGATACGCCGATCCGAACTCTTTCGGAACCTGACCGCTGGTATAAGGATAAGGGATGAGATAGGGGCTATCCTCACCAAAGTACAACTGATCGATTCAAGGATGTTTCTGAATGGGCAGGCTGGCCTCTTCGTATCTCCCAATCCCGGTTCTAAGGTGGTAGTCGATGTCTCTGGTTGTGAGATCTTTCAGAACAGGAAATCGGCAGTTCGTATAGAGGGCAGCACCATACTTACTGCCAGGAGGAATACGATTTTTTCAAATGGCAGTGCTGGGCTATTTGCCATCAGCCATGATGATTTTTTTCCTGTAATAGATGTGTTCGAGAACAAGATCTATTTTAATTCCAGGGCCGGCATTCTGATTCAAGGTGGAGTAACGGGAAGCATAGGGATAAGTAACAACTGGATCTATAATAATTATGAATCGGGTATCGTATGTGGCATTGGGGACGAATATCATACCAAATATTCATCCCTTGGGATCTATCACAACACCATTGTTGCCAATGGAAGTGATTTTGAAGGTGCAGGTATCAGGATTGACAACAATGGTACCATGGATATCCAAAACAATATCATCGCCTATAATCTGCGGGCAGCCATTATGACCTATCATTGCAGGGACGCATCTCACAACCTGCTTTTCGCAAATGGGCAAACCCCTGATTACAGACCAAGCAGGGACTATTCCTTTCTTATTCGGAGGCTTCAATATGGAGGTTGTCCTGCAAAGGGTTCAGGAGATATCTTGGCAGATCCCCTTTTCTTAGATCCAGATAGATATGATTTTACTCTATCGGACAGATCTCCTGCAAAAGGAATGGCGAGCAGGCTTGAGATACCGTATTTTGCAGGCTTTCGAAATAGGGACTTGGGTTGTCTTCTCGTGCCAGGGGTAAATAGCCACGGGGGCAACAGATGAGGTCTGTCTTTATATGGCTGCTATTGTGTCTGCTGTTAGGCACGAGTTTGTTCATAATGTCTCCGGGTGCCAAGGCCCTGGATAAGGAGGATCAATCCCTCTATCCTCCAGATACGGCAAGATTGACAAGGCAACAATGCATGCAGTGTCATCCTATAATAGCACGTCTTTTGAGGGAAAATGGTGTTGCACACAGAGGGGTTGCATGTAGACAGTGCCATCAAAAATTCCATGTCTTCGTCCCTGGAAGGACCAGATACCAGGATGTCTTGCCAAAGTGTACCAGATGTCATGATCACCCGCATGGTGAGGAGCTTACAGATTGTAGCAGTTGCCATACAGAGGCCCATACGCCCCTTGATATACCAGCCACCCTTTCTCTATCCCAAGGATGCAGGGTATGTCACCCACAATTCGAAAAAGAGATAAAAACATATACCACCCAGCACACGGAATTGTATTGTACTGCCTGTCACCATACCAGGCACGGCTATATCCCCAAGTGTCTGGAATGCCACCAGCCCCACAAGGGGGTGTTTCCTGTGGCCGCAGGCAATAAAGAATCGGAGACACCCTTGGATCAGTGCACCCGGTGTCATCCTCCCCACAAGGCATTAAATGTCACCTATCCCAATAATACGGACAACAATACGTGTGGTCTTTGTCACAGGAAAGCACTGGAGATGCTAAAACAAAGTCATACGAAACACTCCAAGCTAAGATGTACGAAATGTCATCCAGGCAAGCACAAGACCATTAAACGATGTAGACAATGTCACGGGCAGCCACATCCAGTGGCCATGTTCAAAAAATTCGGTTCGTGCGGCAAGTGCCACGGAGTGGCCCACAGCATAATAAGATAAAGGACTATGGCCAACTATATAAGACAAATTTTCTATGTTTTGCTCATAATATCAGCGCTGCCAACAATGGTTTTGTCAAAAGAGGCATCAGGCCCAGCCACTGATGAGCCAAGGCCTGCAAAAGAGAGTATTTGGGTATTGCCAGATACAGGGCAGATTCATTGTTTTGACAATAGCAGAAGGATACCCTGTCCAGGGCCTGGGGAATCCTTTTTCGGACAAGACGCAAACTATCTCATAAATCCCCCTGATTATTCAGTGGAAAGGATAGAAGGCAAGTATCTTGTGGTAGATCGTGTTACAGGTCTGGTTTGGCAAAATGCCAATTGCAAGGCTTCCATTTGGAGCAAGGCGGTGGATTGTGCCCAGGCAATTGGAGGAAATGGTTCAGATACAGGCCATTGGCGGCTTCCTACTGCCAGGGAATTAGAGACCTTGGCCAACTATGGTGCAGATCCAGGTATTGTGTTTGCTGTATTCAATGCAGCAGGAGATCCCCATGACTGTTTCTGGTCCATCACTACCATGGAATATCCAAGTATAGATGCCCTTGGGTTTTGTTCAGAAAAGATAGTGATCAGGCTTTTTGACAAGTATGCCAAATTAAAGGTCCTGGCAGTCAGGGGACAGACCTTAGACTTTGGAGATCTTGTCGATTCCGGCAATGGCACTGTAACAGATACCGCAACTGGGCTTACCTTTCAGGCAGGTGAAGCACTTGCCATGACCTGGAAAGAGGCACTTCGTTATTGTGAGAAACTCGAGCTCGGAGGACATGCAGACTGGAGATTGCCGAATATAAGAGAGCTTTTAAGTATTGTGCGGTATGGTTCTACTGCCCCAATGATTGATACCAGGTTTTTCCCAGGCGCACGGCCTGAGGCGTATTGGTCCAGTACCACCTATGAAAAGGCCCCGAATATGGCATGGGTAGTTGATTTTTCTACCGGATTGCCATATCGGGGCGGGTTTAAGAAGAGGCGTCTATTGGTAAGGGCTGTGCGTGGAGGACATGTCCGAAGGAAACAGGGTGCTTATGGTCAGGGGTCCACAGGTAAATAGACGCTCTTCTTAAGACTGAAAACAGAATTGTTCATTTTTAGGGGGCAACCTTTTCACTTTTGCTGTTTCTGTTCCTTTTCTGCGTCTATAAAATCCTGCTTCGTCAACTTGAATTCTGCATTGTGACCGGCGTCTACCCTCAATAATATGGTCATATCGTCTTTTATAGGGGGTTTGAAATTGAATAGTCCCTTCTTGTCTGTTCTCCCTTCGAGTAACTTTTTCCCATTTTTGTCCACGACATAGATCTTGGCATTCTGGATCTTGGCCCCCCCCATGAAAAAGGCCTCGACATATACCCGGCCATTTTCCACATAGCACCAAAGTACGGGTGAATGGGCAAAGGCCTCAGAGCACATGACTATGAACAGGAAGGCCGGAACAAAGAACAACAAAATGCCTTTTGTCTTTGAGATAGTGGATTTGGACTGTCTGAGCATCTTTCAATCTCCTACGAAATTTTTCATGATGATAACACTAAAATGTTACAAGTGCTACTTAAAATTTTACCGACTTCTCCAATGGGTTTCAGCCATGATGTAAAATCGTTTCATATCTCAAGATTGTCAAAGATGAGGAGTAGTGGAGAGGGCGGATGGGTTTTGATCCCCCTATCCTGTGACGACATATCGTGAGTACATATCTGGCCCACCAATGCCCTTTTTTAGAGTTTTTTATCAAAAAGCCGATAGCTCATATATAGGACATATTGCCTTTGTGGATTCAATTTGTTACATTTTTCCGTTACGCAGCTTGCCTGCATGATTGACTTGCATAACTTCCAATAACTAATTGTTATAATTAGCTTGTTGTTTTTTTGATTTAATTGTTCAAGGGATAATTTCTCGATTTTTAGGTCACAAGGAGCTTTCAGAGAGCATGATAGACAAAGGCTCCAGGTGGGTCAGAGTCTATTCAACCTGAATTGCCCTTTTCCCACCTACAAAGAGACATATGTTTGTTTTAGTCTGGGAGGATCGTCTTGCATCATTATAGACGGCGTTTTCTGCTGAGAACTTTTCAGTTAGCAGATCTCATCATTGTAGTCTTAGCATTTGCTGTTGCCACCATAGTGGTTCACAGGGAGCTGGGCGTGGTCTCATTGGAAGAATTTCTGGCTATCAGGATAAGCCTCAAAAATGCCATGCTCTTCTCAGCCCTGCTTTTCATGTGGCACATCATTTTCTCCATGTCTGGTCTCTACTATTCCAAGAGACTTTCGTCGAATTGGCTCGAATTCTTTGATATTTTAAAGGCAACTTCCCTTGGGACCCTGGCCCTCTATCTTGTCTCTTTGATCTTCAATATAATCTTGGTCACCCCACTTTTCCTTCTGGTCTTCTGGTTGGTCAGTACCGTGGTGATGATCCTGAGCAGGATACTCATAAGATATGTCCTGGGACGCATCAGACAATATGGCAGAAATATCCGCAAGCTGCTCATAGTCGGTACCAATGCCGAGGCCCTCAAGTTTGCCGAGAGACTTATAGATAGACCAGAACTTGGATACGATATCATTGGATTCGTGGACGAGAAATGGCGATCAGCCAATAATAGAGGCATAAGCCAGAGATATCCCCTGATCTCGATGAGGGATCTGGATGGGTATATCAGGGACAATGTAGTGGATGAAGTTATAATTTGTCTGCCTGTACAGGATTATTATCGGGTTTACAATCAGATAATAGATCTATGTGTGGAACAAGGCATAATCGTTCGCTTGGTCGCAGATCTATTTTTTATCAGCCTTGCCAAATCCAAGATCGAACAATTCGGCGAGGATACCTTCATAAGCCTTTATACAGGCAATATGAATTCCGGGGCCTTGATGGTGAAGAGATTGGCAGATCTCTGTATAGCATCGGTACTACTCGTGGCATTGTCTCCTCTATTTCTCGTGGTGGCCTTGGCCATCAAGCTAACGTCTCCAGGGCCGATTTTCTTTGTTCAGGAACGAGTAGGGATAAATAAAAGGCTATTTCGCCTATATAAGTTTCGCACCATGGTTCCAAATGCTGAACAGATGCAAAAAGATCTTGAAAAGTTTAACGAGGCAAGCGGGCCTGTCTTTAAGATAAGAAATGACCCCAGGATAACCCCCATAGGCAAGTTCTTGAGGCGAAGCAGTATTGATGAACTACCCCAGCTAATAAATGTGATCAAAGGGGACATGAGCCTGGTAGGTCCTCGCCCCCTGCCTGTAAGGGATTACAAGGAATTTGATCAGCGCTGGTTCAACAGGCGTTTTAGCGTGAGACCCGGCATCACCGGCCTTTGGCAGATAAGTGGCAGAAGTGACATACCCTTTGAAAAGTGGATAGAGTTGGACCTGAAATATATAGATCAATGGTCTCTTGGGCTGGATTTCATTATATTGCTCAAGACCATACCTGCTGTCCTGAAGGGTCGAGGTGCTGCATGACATATAGGTATCGTATTGAGGTAAAATATTGCTCTATTGTCAGTGTTAAACCAGGTTCATGTAGCTTACAGGCTAATCATTCAATATCTCTATAGAGAAATCTTCAGGCAATTGAAGTGTATAATCCAGGTTAAAAGATCATGAAGATTATGATTGGTTACCCTGCCTTGCAGGGAAAAGGCAGTCCAATGCTCACCCAGAATCGCCAATTTCAATGGATGAGCATTGGTTCATACATATATCCCTTGGTCATGGCCTCGGCTGCGACTGTTTTGAGCAAGAAAGGCCATGATGTGATCTGGTACGATGGCATTGCAGAGCAGCTGCCCTCCAGCCACTTTTTTAAAGAGGTGGACAGTGTTCGTCCCGATCTATTGGTTATTGAGACAAAGACCCCTGTGGTAAAACTACACTGGACGATCATCGACCATATCAAGGAGATAGATCCTGCTATAAAAGTAGTACTTCTGGGGGATCATGTCACTGCGCTTCCTGAGGAGTCCCTTGAAAGATCCAAGGTGGATTTTGTCCTAACTGGTGGGGACTATGATTTTTCACTCATGGCCATGGTAGATGCCCTCTCAGGCCTAAGGGCTATGCCACCTGGGATCTACTATAGAAAGGCCGACGACATAGAAAACACTGGCAGATTTCGCCTCAGTGGAGACCTCGACGCCCTTCCTTTCATAGACAGGCAGCTTACCAAGGCCCATCTCTATTTTGAAAAGTGGAAGAAGCGCCAGCCATTTAGGTACACTATGGCCGGACGTGATTGCCAATGGGGCAAGTGCAGTTTTTGTTCATGGACCACCTTGTATCCGAGATTCAGAGTCCGCAGTGTTGACAGTCTCTTGGATGAGATAGAGATGCTTGTGCAGGATTTTGGTGTCAGAGAGATCTTTGATGATACTGGTAACTTTCCTGCTGGTAGCTGGTTGAGAAAGTTTTGTAACGGGATGATCGAGCGAGGCCTGAATGAGCAGGTCCTTTTTTCTTGCAACATGAGATTTGATTTTCTCGTCAAGGAGCCAGGCCTCTTGGATCTCATGAAAAAGGCTGGATTCAGAAAGATGAAATCCGGCCTGGAGTCTGCCAATCAGGCTACCCTGGATAGGATCAGAAAAAACATACTGGTGGAACACATTACAGAAGGTTGCCGCCTGGCCTCAGAAGCAGGTCTGGACATCCAGCTTACAGTAATGGTGGGTTATCCATGGGAGACGCGATCCGATGCGGAAAGGACCCTTGACCTGGCCAGAGACCTCATGGCAAAAGGCCATGCAGAGATGCTTCAGAGCACAGTGGTTGTTCCCTATCCAGGCACGCCACTTTTTAAAGAGGCTATTGAAAATAACTGGATCCGTTTCTCCCCCGTTGATTCATGGGAAAGATACGACATGACGGAACCGGTTCTCAAAACTCCTGATATGTCTCCAGAAGAGGTGATGAGGCTATGCAGTGATATATACAAATCGTTTATTACCCCTCGATTCGTCTTGAGGCAGTTGACGAACATACGTAGTCTTGAAGATCTCGACTATGTAATGAGGGGTGCCAAGGCTGTCCTGGGCCATATCTTCGATTTTGCCAGGATACGCTCTTGAAGATCTGCCATGTCCGATCTGATGGTTGTCAAGGCTTGTTGACTGACTGGGTTTTGGATGAAGTGTCCTGATTTATTGTCAAGGCAAGTAGATTTTCTCGGGGTCGGTGTAAACGATGTAAACACCAGCCAGCTTCTCGAGTGCGTACTATCTTTTGCATCTGGGAACCAACAGCGGAAGATAATGTATGTCAATGCAGACTGCATGGTCATCGCGCAAAGGAACGAGGCCTACAGGGAGGTTCTGAACAGTGCTGATCTCGTGTATCCAGATGGGGCTGGTGTCGTAATTGGGGCCAAGATCTTGGGCCTCAAGATTGCTGGCAGGTCAACGGCTGCTGATTTTATGCCAGAATTTTGCAGCCATTTTGCATCAAGAGGTCTTAGGGTTTTTTTTCTCGGTGCCAGAGAAGGGGTTGCCAGCCGGGCTGCAACAAAACTAATGGCTAAGTATCCGGATCTAAAGATAGTCGGGACACAACATGGCTATTTTCCCAGACATGACACATGGGATATTATCTCCAAGGTGAATGAAAGCCAAGCCGATATATTGTTGGTGGGTTTTGGTGCACCGTATCAGGAGCTATGGATTGATAGATACTGTAACCACCTCGGGCCTAAGGTGATCTGGGGTGTTGGTGGACTCTTTGATTTCCTCTCTGGTAGGACCCCCAGGGGGCCTCGCCTGTTGCTCGATCATGGTCTTGAGTGGTTGTGTCGCCTCGTTGCTGAGCCAAGGAGGCTTTGGCGCAGATATCTCGTGGGTAATGTGATTTTCATGGCAATGGTAATACGACAGAGAATCAGGCAGTCGGGTTGGTGAGATGGTCCTGGATCTTTTCTTCTCTATTATAGGAATATTGTTGCTCTTGGTGCTTATCTATCTATTTGTCTTGGCTGTAGCAGCAATGATACCAGAGGAAAAACAGGAATTCAGGGAGCCAGCAATGAAATTCTTGGTTGTCATCCCAGCACATAACGAGGCGCAAACCATAGGGCATAGTCTGGCTTGTATGAGACATCTCAGATACCCTAAGCGGCTTTGGGATGTAACAGTCATTGCAGATAATTGTACGGACAACACTGCAGAGATAGTTCGTGGCTTTGGGGTGCAGTGTCTCGAGCGCTGGGCCCCTGAAGACATGGGAAAAGGTAGTGCCCTTTCATGGGGATTCAAACATTTGATACCCAAGGTAGACCACGATGCCTTTGTTATCATAGATGCGGATACCATCATGGATAAAGATTTCCTTTCTTCCATGAACAATCGTCTTCTCCAAGGGGTCAAGGTGATTCAGGCCTATTCCCAGGTTAGGCATCCAGATCGTTCCCCATTGGAAGGGCTTGCCTTTTTGGGGTTTGCTCTCAACCGTAATCTACGCTATCTGGGGCGCAGCAAGTTGGGCCTACAGGCCAACCTGATGGGTACTGGTATGTGCTTTGCCAGGGAGATCATAGAAACCTACGGTTGGCCAGCACATTCTAAGGTGGAAGACCTGGAATTCACCATGTTTCTTAAGATGCAAGCTGTCAGGGTGGTTTTTGCCCCAGAGGCCAGGGTCACAGTTGAGCTCCACGAGAATGTGGAAGACTCCAGGGGGCAGAGATTGAGGTGGGATATGGGTAAATTTCAGGTGCGGGATAGGTATCTTCCTATGCTTTTCAGGCGTCTTTGGGCCACCAGGGATCTTTCCTATCTCGATTCTATCATGGAGTTATTGCTTCCACCTTTCTCCTTATTTTTCCTCATGGTTTGGGTCCTGTTTCTCTTATATCTTCTCCTGGACTTCAGAGGCTTCAATATGGTCTTTTATATATGGAGCTCCGTCTTGTTGGCTCTAATGATATATACTGTCTTGGGTCTGATATCCGCAAGGGCAGGGGCAAGGGTATATGGCTCTCTTTTTTATGCACCGTTTTTCATTGTGTGGCGTTGGTGGATCCTCCTGGTAGAACACCTAAGGAGAGACAGGCGAGATAGTTGGTAATGGGTGAATTTTGATGAATATTTTGGGGATCTCGGCATTCTATCACGACAGTGCAGCTTGCCTTGTCAGGGATGGATTGGTGGTTGCCGCTGTTCAAGAAGAGCGTTTCAGCCGGAAAAAACATGATTTTTCATTTCCTCTTCAGTCTATCTCTTACTGTCTGGAGGAGGGGGGCATAGATATCCATGACGTGGATTACATAGCCTTTTATGAAAAACCCCTCATAAAATTCGAGAGGATTCTCGAGACATATATCTCTTTCGCCCCCAAGGGACTTTCTTCCTTCTTGAAGGCAATTCCCCTTTGGATCAAACAAAAGTTGTGGATCAAGGAATACATCAGGAAGCAGACAGGCTTTGCCGGCAAGATCTTGTTCCCCGAGCATCACGAGTCCCATGCGGCATCTGCCTTTTTCCCATCCCCATTCAAGCATGCAGCGTTTCTCACCGTGGATGGGGTAGGAGAGTGGACTACCACCAGTTATGGAATTGGTAGAGACAACGAGCTCCATATACTCTCCGAGATACATTTCCCCCATTCACTTGGTCTACTGTATTCTGCTTTTACCTACTATACAGGTTTCAAGGTCAATTCTGGTGAGTACAAACTCATGGGGTTGGCTCCTTATGGTGAGCCTGAATACAAGGATCTGATATTGAAACACCTTATAGATATCCGTGAAGATGGTTCATTCAGGCTGAACATGGATTATTTCGATTACTGCGTTGGCCTCACCATGACCAACAAACGCTTTCATGACCTCTTTGGCGGGCCGCCCAGACAACCTGAGACAGAGCTTACCCAACGCCACATGGATCTCGCCCGTTCAATCCAATATGTCACAGAAGAGATAGTGCTAAAGATGTGTGACCATATCCAAGGGGTTACTGGTGAAAGATACCTGTGTTTGGCAGGTGGAGTTGCCTTGAACTGTGTAGCAAACGGTAGGATTCTCAGGGAATCTCGTTTTGACGACATCTGGATACAGCCTGCAGCTGGGGACGCTGGCGGGGCCATGGGAGCTGCTCTTATGGTATGGTATCAATATCTTGGCCAGAAAAGGGAGGCGGATGACAAGACGGACAAACAGCAAGGTTCATACCTGGGACCAGAATTCAAGAGGGATGAGATATTGGATTTTCTGACCCAAAAAGGCATAACGTGCTGTGAACTCGATGATGAAGATCTTTTCGATATCACTGCAGAACTGATAGACCAGCAAAAGGTGATTGGTTGGTTTCAGGGCAGGATGGAATTCGGCCCAAGGGCCTTGGGTAATCGCTCAATAATAGGGGATGCCAGATCACCCAAGATGCAGGAGACCATAAACCTGAAGATCAAATTCAGAGAGAGCTTTCGTCCCTTTGCTCCGTCTGTGTTGGTGGAAAGGGCAGGGGATTATTTTGAACTCGATAGGCCCAGTCCATATATGCTTCTCGTTGCCCCGGTAAGAGAAGAGATAAGAACATCAGTGGATAAACAGGATGGCCATCTAAGGGGGTTGGACAAGCTCAAGATTCCCAGATCTACAATACCAGCAGTGACCCATGTGGATTTTTCAGCCAGGATCCAGACGGTTAGCCAGCAAGACAACCCGCGTTATCACCGTCTGATCCAGACCTTCGACCGCAAATATGGTTGCGCAGTCGTAGTGAACACCTCTTTCAATGTAAGAGGCGAGCCAATCGTATGTTCTCCTGAACAGGCCTTCAACTGTTTCAAGGCAACAGAGATGGATTATCTGGTACTTGGTAACTTCCTTATCTCGAAAGAGGCAGTAAGAGGGGCAAAAGGCAAGGATATCTTTCGCGGAGGCAGATATGGCAAAATTATCAAGAGAGATTAACCCAACGGAACTGCGGAAATTCGCCATGCTGATGGCAGTGTTTCTTGCTGGCATCGGGGCTGTCATGTCCCTCAACGGTGCATCGGCATGGCCCTTTGTATTGCCTTTTTCAATGGTCTTTTTCCTGCTGGGTCTTGTTCGTCCAACATCCCTTTCTGGGATGTACAGGTATTGGATGAAGTTTGCAGAATTTTCCAGTCGGATCGTTACTGGCATGATCCTGTTGGCATTTTTCTTCCTGATCGTTACCCCTACTGGTATAGTGGGCAGGCTTTTGGGCAAGAGATTCTTGCCAGGAGGCCCAGATGCTTCCCTCGATACCTATTGGATTGAGAAGCAGGGCCGAGATGGCAGTATGGACACTTTTGAAAGGCAGTTTTAGAAACCTGGCAGGTGATTGATATGTCAAAACTTTCGTCATTGATGGAGATATGGGCGTTTCTCAAAGATCGCAAGAAATGGTGGCTCGGACCAATAATCCTGACCCTTATTCTCCTGGGTGCCCTTATAATATTGACAGAGGGTTCTGTTATTGCCCCCTTTATCTACACTCTGTTTTGATTTTTGAATCCCATGAATGCCCCTAATGATATCCATCCTTGTGGCCAGGGCTAAGTAGTTTGCTAAGCAGATTTTGTAAAATTATTATGGTCGGGCAGCAATGAAATTTCTAAAAAAAGTCCTCTATGTCCTATACTTGTCCCTGGCTTGCATTCTACTTCTTGAAATATGTGTAAGGCTATGGGGGTATTCAGACCGATATATTTACGATCCCATCTATCAGGCCGTACCCGGTTCCCAAGACATTCCATATTTTCAAAAACCCTGTCTCGAAAACGCAAAGGCAAGGGGGCTTGCCGTCATCAATACAGATGCTCTCGGATTGCGGGCATTAAAAAGTTGTGAAAAGATCGGCCCCAAAGGGCCAGGTGAACTACGCATTGCAATCGCAGGGGATTCTGTCACCTTTGGTGAAGGTGTGCCAAATACCAAGGATACCTATCCAGTTGTATTGGAAAGGATCCTTGAGGCAAAATTGCCAAACCACAAGGTCCGTGTCTTCAATTTCGGTGTCTCTGCCTACAGTGTAAAGGAAATGGCCTCTATTTTGAAAGAAAAGATACTGGCAATAGATCCCGATATAGTGATAATGGCCATCATTCCCCATGATTTCGATCTTGGCAGGACTGGTATTGTAGATAAATGGGGATATACAGTACACATGGATTCTCATAGTCTCCTGTGCCGAAATCCAACCATGCGTAATTTTTTGAGACATTTTCATCTGCTTTATCTTTTGAGGGATTTGTATCATGCCTATTTAGAGAGGCACAAATCGATAGCAGAAGGGGGTGATGTCGATGAAAAGGTGCCAGCTTCTTATAGGTATATAAAGAAATTCGCTGATATTGCAAAAAAAAATGGTATTCAATGCATCGTAGTGCTTCTTCCGTGCCTTGATAGGAAGTTTTCCAGGGAACTTCTTTCAATGTTCAAAAAAGACCATATTCAGTTCCTGGATATCTCGAACTTGGAAAGAAGATTTACTGTCAGGCAATTCATGGCCAGCCGGTTCGATGCCCATCCATCTGCTATGGTACACAAGGCTATAGCCCAAGCAATTGCATGTTTCATACTTGGACATATGGAGGTAATTGCAGGCCAGGATCCAAAATCACATCCAAAACAGGGAAGATGACCCATCATGAATGTTTTATGTGTATATTCCCTCACCACTTTTTCTCTTAAGAAGGAGTTATACAGCCCAGGAGATATCCCATTTGGCATCTCTTATATAGCTACCGTATTAAAAGAGGCAGGACATAAGGTGAGGCTGGAGGTGATCACCCCTACAACCGATCTCGCAAAGAGATTTAAAGGGGTATTTGACGAATTTGCTCCAGGGCTCGTCTGTCTTACATCTGTATCTAGTCAGATGCCGCTTATACGAAAGGCTGGTGCAGTAATCAGGGCCGTCTCGCCTTCTGTCTTTATGATTTTGGGGGGGGTACATGCCACACTCAATCCTGATGAGACAATAGGGCTGGATTTCTTGGATGCCATTTGTATCGGGGAAGGAGAGGAGGCTGTTTGCAGGCTTGCCAAACAGTTAGGCCAAGGGGAATTCCCTACTGGGATCCCAAATACCTGGATAAAGAAAAGGCAAAAAGGCGGCATTGAGAAAAACAGCCTGCTCCCTTTCAGGACCGATCTGGACAATCTGCCCTATATAGATCGCAGTATGTGGGAACCCTATATATCAAACAAAAAAGGCATGATATATACGGTCTTGGCAGGCCGGGGGTGTCCCAATAGATGCACGTATTGCTCAAATCATGCCCTCGCCCGAGTAACTACAGGCAGGTACGTCAGATTCCGTTCTCCAGAAAATATTATAGGAGAAATAAGACATCTTATGGAATCAGATCCGTTTGTCGAAACGGTCTTTCTTGAGACTGAAACAATAGGTAGCAACCTGAAATATAGTTATGAATTATTGGATGCCTTGGCTGAGTTTAATTCTACCCTCAAAAGACCACTTAAGTTTGGTACAAATCTGGCTTTGAATCCACGGATAAGGGACAACCGGCGGTTGCTTGAGGCCTTCAAGAAGGCAAATATGGCTTTTTTCAGGATCGGCCTCGAGTCTGGTTCCGAAAGGATTCGAAAGGAGGTCCTAAACCGCCCAAACTATAAAAACGAAGACCTCATCAGATTTTGTCAAATGGCAAGGCAATTTGATATCAAATATACTATAAACATCCTCATAGGCCTTCCCGGAGAAACGAGGGAGGAATTTCAGGAGACAGTTCGTGTCACCCGGGCCTGTCAACCAACCTTTGGGGTCTCTGTCAGCATATTTTATCCCTATCCTGGTACAAGGCTTCACCAGATGTGCCAGGAGCAAAATCTTATCAGCGAAAAGGTGAGGGAGAGCCTCTTCGAGCGAACGGCAGCCTATTTGGACCTGCCAGGTTTTAGCCCTTGGGAGGTCAAATGGGAATATATACTCTTCTATTATAAAGTTTTTCGTGGTCGTGAGACCTGGCCACATATTGTAGCTAAGACCGCTCGATATGCAGTAGATGCCTTTCCTTTCATTAAGCGTATAATCTCTCGTGGAGTGCATTTGGCATCAGGGCTGGCCACTAAGGTAGCGCATTGAATGAGGTATATATCCATATCAAAGACCTATTCAGTGCCCTAAACCAACGTATCCGTTCCCTTGGGACCCAGGGGGTATTGTCACTCTCAGATCAATTGGTGGCGAGTATCACGAATTTTTTGACCGGGGTGATAATCGGCAGGGCCTGTACAAAAGAGGGGTTTGGCCTTTATCTTCTCTGTTTCAATATCTTACTCGTGGTTTTGGATCTACAGTCTTCTGTCTTGGCATCACCATATACGATATTCAGCCATAGATTGAGGGGTAGAAGACTGGCGGCCTATACAGGCAATACCTTGGTCCAGGAACTCATGCTATGTCTGTTTGTGGTCTTTTCTTTGAAACTGTCCGGTCTGTATATGCCAGGGCTCTTCGTCTCAAGCCCTGACATTGGATCGGTGCTGGATGCCTTGAGCATATCCATCTCTTTCATAATGGTGAAGGAATTTATTAGAAGGCTATGTTTCGCAAGGCTCTTGATGAAGACTGCCCTATTGGTGGACATGGCTGTTGCAGGTCTCCAGCTTGGCGGGCTCTCAATTTTATGGCTCATGGGCCTTATATCACCGAGTGCCACCTTCTGGATCATGGGGCTATCCTGTGCACTTACAACTGCAGGTTGGCTCTTCATCAATCGAGGTTCATATACCTTTGACCATAAGGAGTTTTTTAGTGATTTTGCAAGAAATTGGTCTTTTGGGGGTTGGGTCTTGGCAAGTGGCGTTCTTTGGTCCCTTAGTATGACTGCATATCCGTGGATATTGGCCTATTTCCACGGTGCAGGAGCTGCAGGGATCTGGGCAGCCTGCTGGGGGGTTGTCTCCCTCTCCAATCCATTGATGTTGGGGGTCCAAAACTACCTTGGTCCAAAGATAGTAAAGCTCCACGCCGAAAACGGCATCTTGTATCTCAGGGATCGGGTCCTTAGATACAGTCTTCTTTATCTGTTGCTGATTTTACCCATCGTGCTGATCCTCCTTATTGCAGGAGGAGACCTCCTGGTTCTTTTCTATGGGGAAAAGTATGGGGGCAATGGAGGAATAGTTAGGATCCTTGCCATAAATCTTATGCTCATGGCTGCGGCGTTTCCTGCTACCTACGGGCTTCTTGCCACGGAGCGAGTGAGGCTTTACTTCATGGCAAATTTAGTGCCATTGATAATCACCCTTTCATGTGGTATTTTCCTTGTGAAAAATTTCGGTGCCTTTGGGGTGGCGCTGGGTTTGCTCCTTGGTATATTTTTGACTGCTTTCGTAATAGGCATCTGTTTCTTAAAATCCATAAAGGTGGCCATGGTAAATGGACGAGTTGAAGGCTAAGGACAAGAGGAGAGAGCTTTGGCTTGTTATCCCCTTTTTGCTGTTGATCTTTAGTTTCACCACCCCATACAATCCCTCTTGGCCTTCAGACGTAGAATACAAAAAAAATATCATCCAGGTCAATGAGGCTATCCATAGGATGGAGCGGGGAAATATGGGCAGGCGATTAGGCCTCGTTGTCTTGGGTATATATGGGATCTTGCTGCTTGCCTTTACTAAGAATAGATTTCGGTTAAACGGTGCTTTGGCTTGGTTGCTTGTTTTTTATCTGGCCTGGGTGGTCCTCAGCCTTCTATGGTCTATAGATAAGTGGTTTACAATAAGGCGAGTTGTAACCTATTTTATTTTGTGGATGGCGGCAATAGCCACTGCATCAAGATATTCTATAAAGGAGTTGGCCCATATTTGTTTCTATGTCTGTGGTATTACCGCCATTGTGGCTTTTGCCAATGAGATCAGGCTACATACCATTAATCCATTAAGTGAATCGTGGCGGTTTTCCGGGCTGTTCCATGCCGTGATGATGGGATGGAATTGCGGCATGTTTGCCCTTTCTTCCTATTATCTCGCATCTGTCTCTCCCCCTGCCAGTTTCAGGCGGATGTTTTTTTATGCAATGACTCTTTTGGCTCTATGTCTTCTCCTATTGACAAAAAGTAGGATGGCCGTGGCATCGACCCTGATTGGCCTTTTTTTTATCTGGTATATGATCTCATCTGCCAGGAGCAGGGCTGGTTTCTTTCTCGTGGTGGTAATCATGCTATGTATGGGGTATCTGGTCTTGGGAGACAAGATCTTCGAATATGGAGAGGCTGCAACCACTCTTGGCAGGGGAGAGAGTGCCAAGGAGAGCGTTGGCACTCTCACCGGCAGGCTGCCTCTTTGGAAGGAGTGTTTCAGATGGTGGGTCAAAAGTCCTATTTTGGGATATGGGTTCAATACCTTTATAAGCCCAAAACACTATGTGGAGATCTCCCAGAATGTGGGTTGGACCCCGAGCTCTATCCATTCCGGCTACATCGACGCACTCATGGGACTGGGATTCATAGGGCTTTCGGCCATGTTGGGTTTTTTATCCCTGGCCTTAGCAAAGGCATTGTCCCTGGCACGCAAGAATCTGCCATATGTCTTTTCTGCCGCAGTGCTCATCTGGCTTTGCTATAACCTGTTCTTGGAGGCCAACCTAATAATAAGGCCGATATTCATGACCTTTGCCGTTCTCGTCCTTCTTGCACAGCTTGCCTTTTTGCCTGTGGAAAAAGAGACAGAATATTATTCATAATGTCGGACATTGTAGTAACCATTGCCATCCCTACCTATAACAGAGCTGTTTCCCTGAAGAGGACATTGGAGTGTTTGAGCAGGCAAGAGACCCATAGTGAGTTTTGCTATGAAATCCTGATAATCGATGATGGTTCTACGGATAATACCCATGCAGTAGTCAAAGAGGCGCAACAGGGTTCCTCGGTTGGAATACGCTATGTTTGGCAAGAAGGGCTTGGCTATACCCGTGCGCTGAATCGGGCTGTAAGAGAATTCAGGGGGCAATGGCTGGCCTTTTTTGACGACGACCAGCTTACCCATGGGTTATGGTTGAAGCATCTGCTAAGTGCAGCCAGGCAACAAAGGGCAAAGATGGTGGGTGGACCGATCGTCCTTGAGATGCCAGAAGATATCCTTTCTATAATTGGTCCTGTCTGCCGGGATATCTTTGGAGAGAGCCCGGATGTGAGGGATCCTGAATATTATTCAAACAGGCACCCACTGCCTTCAGGTGGCAATCGTCTTGTCCATAGGGGTGTTTTTGATAAGATTGGTGATTTTGACGAAAATATGCTTACAGGGGGATG
The DNA here is from genome assembly GCA_026986785.1 of Deltaproteobacteria bacterium. Classification (GTDB taxonomy): domain Bacteria; phylum Desulfobacterota; class Dissulfuribacteria; order Dissulfuribacterales; family QOAL01; genus QOAL01. The sequence goes on from JALSNW010000040.1 coordinate 48,298, forward strand.
TGATCGGGATTTTCTTCTCAGGGCACTCTCTGTAGGGATACCTATGGGTTGGGCAAGAGATGCTGTGGCCAGGCATGTGATCGATCCAGGAAGATACACCCCTGAACATATCAAGTGGTATAGCCTTCAATGGGGGTGTGCCTTTGCATACACCGATTGGAAGTTGAAAGGATCCTTTTTTACACCTGTCATCTGTGCAGCCAGGATAGGACAGGCACTTTTCATCAATTTGCCATTGTTCATATGGGCCAAGACGACAGGAGATCTGGGAGACGAGATGGATAGGAGGGCCTTGCTTTGGAGGGCAGTAGGCTATACGAGAAAGACCTTGCAGCTCATGGGGCCTCGTATATTTTCCCAGAAGTATTTTTTTGAAAAGGTTGAATTCAGACGTCTCAGAAAGATAGGCCAAAAGGCTTGAAATCCAATCTTGTGATAGACATTGGTCTGTTTCTTTGCTGTTGCTCCTTACAACAGTCCGAGTAGATAACGAATACCGACTCTGTGTGATCCGTGGGAATTGGATATGATAAAAAGTGCTCAACCCAACTCTTCAAACAAAGAAAGGCTTATAAGACATTTTGATTCACTTGCCCCAAAACGTTCCCAGTGGAGAAATAGGGGAAGATACTACCATGAGGAGATAGAGAGATATCTTCGTTTTATCGTTCCAGAGGGCTCATCGGTTCTGGAGATAGGTTGTGCCACAGGGGACCTGCTCAATGCCCTAAGGCCGGGAAGGGGGCTTGGCATTGACATCAGCCCCAAGATGATAGAGGAGGCACGGAAGAAGTTCCCCCACCTGGAGTTCAGGGTAGATGATCTGGAAGATCTCAAGGTTAAGGAGAAATTCGACTATGTGATCCTCTTTGAAACGATTGGGCACGTGGAAGACATCCAGAAGGCCCTTCGCCAGCTTCACAAGGTTTGTACTCCAAAAACAAGGGTTGTCATTGGTTATTACAACTACTTTTGGGTCCCTTTGATAAAGGCTGCAGAGGCCCTGGGTATATGTATGCCCCAGGCTCTGCGCCATTGGCTTCCGTTGGAAGACTTGGCCAATTTGTTATATCTGGAAGACTTTGAGGTGATCAGAAAGGGTTACAGGACCCTTATGCCAGTCTATATCCCCTTGATATCTGCTTTTTTCAATAGATTCCTGGCAAATATGCCTTTTTTTTGGAAGCTATCCCTAAATGAATTTCTCGTGGCCAAACCCTGTTGCCTGAGAAAGAAACCAGAAGATGTTAGTTGTAGTATCGTGGTGCCTTGCAGGAATGAGAAGGGGAACATAGAACCTGCGGTCAAGAGGATTCCAAGACTTGGAAGCAAGACAGAGATCATCTTTGTGGAGGGTGGGTCATCCGATGGGACCTTTGAAGAGTGCATCCGAGTAAAGGATAGATACAGTCATCTCAACATAAAAGTACTCAGGCAGGATGGTGTGGGCAAGGGAGATGCAGTACGCAAGGGATTTTCTGAGGCGAGAAACGACGTGCTCATGATACTCGATGCAGATCTGACTGTACCTCCTGAAGATCTCCCCAAGTTCTTTAATGCCATATCTTCTGGAAAAGGGGAATTTATCAATGGCTCCAGATTAGTATACCAGATGGAAAAACAGGCCATGAGATTTTTGAATCTGTTGGGTAATAAATTTTTCAGCCGAGCATTCACCTATCTGTTCGAACAGCGGATAAGGGATACCTTGTGTGGGACCAAGGTCCTATGGAGGGAAGATTATGAGAAAATAAAAACCGAGAGGGCCTATTTTGGGCGGATAGATCCCTTTGGTGATTTTGATCTGCTTTTTGGGGCGGTAAAATTGAGTCTGAAGATTGTTGAAGTTCCAATACGTTACCGTGAACGTGCCTATGGTTCCACCAACATAAGCCGTTTCCGGCACGGTCTCTTGCTTTTAAGGATGGTCTGGCTGGGCCTATGGAAGATAAAGTGGATATAGCCTTTATCGTCTACCAAGGCTGAAAAAATTGAAAAACCTATCATTTTTATTCCCAATAGCCTATTTTTAATATAAAATTTAACAATAATCACAAAAAAGCCGATGAATAATCAAGGTAGGTGATTCGATAGGGTCATATTGGGCCATTTTGTGGATTGTACCGTCACTGTTCGGTGTTTTGGAAGAGCTGGATTCTATTATTCTTTGTCAGGGAGGGCACGATGAGCCATTTGAGCATGAGAGAAAATGCAACCATGTGGAAGACAACATTATTATGCCTGGTTTTGGGCCTGTTTTTGTTACCTGTCAAGGTTTGGGCCCAGACCTATTTCGTGGATGCTATCTCAGGAAATGATAGCTTTCCTGGTACTTCCCCTGGCAATGCATGGAAAAGTCTAAAAAAAGTAAGCAGTATCACGTTCCATCCTGGCGATCAGGTGCTTTTCAAAAGGGGCCAGACATGGCATGGTAGTTTGACCATTGCTGGTTCGGGTACGAGCGATGCCCCTATAGTTGTGAGTGATTTTGGGGATGACGAACAAAGCTTACCGGTTATTGATGGGACCTATGGTCCACCTTTCAGATTTAATTGGGGTTGGGTAAGGGAAAATATCTACAAGACCGTCCAGGGTCCAGGATTAAATGATCCCAATATCTTATTTTATAAGGGGGAGGCGAAACCCTCTATCACCACTCTTCGTTTTAACTCAGTGCCTCCTTCCCTCAAGCCTGGTGCAATACTTCTTCAACTCGATGGGATTTATCGGAATTTTTGGGTTACTTCCAGAGGTGGGAGCCTGGTGGCAGGGATCACCTTTTTTAAGATCGATCCAGAAAAACAGGTTTATGTGAGACAGGTTGAAAATGGTCATGAAAGACAGTGGCCTTTCACCCTTGGCAAGGCCGAAGTAGTAAAGGATATAAATGCGCTTACCCAGCCTGGACAATGGTATTGGGACCCGACTGACAGGTCGATCTATCTATATTCTGATGTCCCTCCAGCCAGTGCAGCAATAAAGATAGGTTGTCAGAATTATGGCATTCGTATCCAGGGAAGAAATTATGTAACCGTAAAAAATGTCATGGTAAGGGGCTTTAATGAGACAGGGATAATGGTTTACAACAGCCGTAATATATCCCTACAAAACGTCCATGTATTTGGTATTGGCTCTGGTGGCCATAAATCTGGCATTCTTTTCTTCAATTCATCCAATTGCTCTTTGACGGACAGTACTGTGGATTCTGTCATGGGCAATGCCATAGTGATCTATTCCTTCGGGCATCCTTCAAGTACTTGGTCGCGGTCTTGGAACAATGTTATAGTTAGAAATTACATACACGATATCGGTTCGGCAGGTATCAGTCTGGCAACGGATTTTCCCAAGCAGGCAGATCTCATCCAGAACAATGTCATTGCGGAAAATACTATAGAACGGGTAAACTTATATACCTATGATGCAGCAGGCATCTATACCCTGAATACGGGTCCAGGTAATATCATGAGAGGGAATACCATTCGTTTTGGTGGTTCCAGTCAGCTAAGAAGTGCTGGCATCATGATTGATTCAGGTTCTGGTCCAACTCTCGTGGAACATAACACCATCGAAGGCAATTCAAATGGTGGCATTGTCATCACTGATGCTGGTCATAGAATCCAATTCAATACCATCCGAAACAATGGCGAGACAGTGTGGGATTGTGCCCAGATAGTCATGTTCCCTGTAAGGGCCAACGCCTCTGGATGCTTTGTGGAGCACAATACCCTTGAGGCCCAGCAGGGGCAGAAGCTGATGATGAAGACCAGGAATCCCCGCCTACCCGAAGCGCCAAACCATATAGATTATAACGATTATATTGCAAGAGATAACAATCTCTTTTGTTGGAGTGATACATGGCAGTGTACCCAGTGGGTAGATTTTTATAACTGGACAAATAACTATGGTTTTGACATCCATTCCAGTTTTACCTTTGCCAAAGAAGAGTAGCATGTCTCGTAAAGGCACTGTGCTTCTAAGGTCGTATCTGCCCTGTCTGGCAAGGGATCTTCTCGCCTAATTGCTCGGCCCCAGGCTATGGGTAACTGGCAATATCATTAAATCAGAATCGGCAGTTAGTCTATTAAAGAGTCTGAGCGCACCTCTGAAGAAAGGGGATTTCTCATGGAGGAATCATCTAAGGGGGAGGCTTTGGGTGTACTATTTATGTGATAAAATTATCAAGGTCAACAGGAAGATGTGTTCTTCAAGACTACTTAGATATTTTTTTATGATGGCCAGGAGATATGGTAATCACATTTATGTGTTGGTCATTTTCCTGTTTTTGACTATAGGCCTCATCTATTCTTTCTATCTTGGAGATCAGTTAAAATTCCCAGATGAAAGACTATATCTGGCAATTGCCAAGAATATTGCAGGAGGAAAGGGTTATTCATTTGACGGCGTTGAGCCAACGGCCTTTCTCCCTCCTGTTTACCCCCTGCTCCTTTCCATCTTCATAAAGCTTGGTTTTTCTATCCCGTTACTTCGCTATCTAAACTTCATATTTTTGTCCTTGTCCCTGGTTATCATCCATTCCATTTTGAGGCATGAAAAGGCAGAGATAGGGATAGGACCTGTCTCCCTGCTCATGGGGGCCTATGGTGTGCTTTTTTATACGGCAGGGACTTTTTATCCCCAGACCCTGTTTAGCCTTGTCCTCATCATGATGGTAAGGGTAGCAATCTGTATAGACTTCAACTGGATAAAGGCAGTCCTTTTTGGGGCTTTGTCGGCTATGATAGTACTTGTCCATGGCAGTGGTGTATTCGTTCCCCCTGTAATTGGATTGTGGGTGTTGTCAAGGTCACATGAGAGGCGGAAAATAGTTACCAGGCTTGGCCTGAGCGTGGTTATAGCCATGTTGTTCATCTCACTTTGGTCCTTTAGGAACTATTCAGCATTTCATCGGATAATCCCCTTGACAACACATGGTGGGGATACGCTTTATATTGGCAACAATCCCCATACCTGTCTTTCCGCTTGGTATGATTATGTAAACGATGACTTTTACAAACAGGTGTCGAAACTACCTGAGCCAGATCAAAACAGCTATTACGTCAAGCGCACCTTGGATTTCTGGAAGAATCAGCCGATTAAGGCAGCCAGGTTATATCTATTCAAGTTTGTGAATTATTTTAATTTCAAAAACAACCTATGCGTGACCAGGGAATTTAATACATGGCGTAGTGTGATCATGTTCATAACATATTATCCACTCGTCTTGTGTCTTATCCTGAGGCTTTTGTATATGAGGAGATTTCCTCTTGAGGACATTGAATGGTTGCTTTTGTCTCTATACACAGCCAGTGCCCTTTTTTATGCACTTTTTTTGCCAAGAATACGATTTAGGCTCCCCTATGACCTATTACTCATTACTTCAATAGGGTTTATGTCTTCACTTATAGCACGAAACTGCCATCTATTGGGCAGAATCAATAATGAAAACCAGGTTCATGACAATGATATCTTCACGTGCAAAAAGCAGATATCTGTTGAAAATTAGCCTGCCCGCCCTGATTTATTGTCTCTGGAAATTCAGGAGCAGCAATATCATCCCTTTTAAGAACACCCGTATAAGGGGCGAAAAAGAGAGTAAGGTCTTTGGGGACGGGTTATTATTGTTGGGAATCCAGTGGGAACTTGGTAGATACTTGTCATCCCAGATGGTGCTTAGACAAGGTAGCTGTGTCAGGATCAATGGAAGATTCAAGATCTATTCGGGCCATTCCATCTGGGTGAATCAGGGTGCGACCCTCATACTTGGCAGTGGTTATATAAACAATAACCTAAGGCTTTCGTGTTTCAAGAGGATCGAGATCGGAAATAATGTTGCAATATCGGAAAATGTTACTATCTGGGACAGCGATTGTCACTGTGTAAGAGGAAAGCAGGATACTGCACCTGTCAGGATATGTGACAATGTATGGATTGGTCTCAATTCTGTAATCTTGAAGGGAGTCACAATTGGGGAGGGGTCTGTGATTGCTGCAGGCTCGGTAGTAAATAGGGATATCCCATCTCATACACTTGCTGCAGGGGTGCCCGCTGTTATCAAAAGACAAAGGGAAGAGGCAGATCATTGTCTTACGACATTGAAATCTTGCTGGAACATATGGAACTACTAATCAGGCAGGTCTTATGAATGTGATAAGAAAGAATATCATGGGAAGAAAGCGTATCCTTGTTACAGGGGGGGCAGGTTTTATTGGCTCCCACCTGTGTGAACGGCTATTGAATGATGGCCATGAGGTCTTGTGTGTGGACAATTTTTTTACTGGCAGCAGGGAAAATATTGTCCACCTGCTAAAGAACCCCTATTTTGAAGTAATACGCCATGACATTACATTTCCACTCTATGTTGAAGTCGATGAGATATACAACCTGGCATGTCCTGCATCGCCTGTCCATTATCAGCATGACCCTGTACAGACCACCAAGACCTCGGTTCACGGGGCCATCAACATGTTGGGGCTGGCCAAGAGGATAGGGGCCAAAATCTTCCAGGCATCCACGTCTGAGGTATATGGTGACCCTGAAATCCATCCACAGCCTGAAAGTTATTGGGGCAATGTGAATCCCATTGGCAGGAGATCATGTTACGATGAAGGAAAAAGATGTGCCGAGACCCTCTTCTTCGATTATCACAGGCAACATGGTGTGAAGATAAAGGTTGCACGCATCTTCAATACCTATGGGCCTCGTATGCATCCAGATGATGGCCGAGTTGTTTCAAATTTTATTGTTCAGGCCATTTTGTCAAGGCCTATTACCATATATGGGGATGGCAGCCAGACCCGGGCTTTTTGTTATGTTGAGGACTTAGTGGATGTGATTGTCCAATTCATGGCCTCCGAGGATTCCATCACCGGTCCCTTGAATATAGGAAACCCTGCCGAGCTGACCATCTTGGATCTGGCCAAAAAGATATTGGAGATCACTGGTTCTGAGTCGGAATTGCTTTTTAGACCCCTGCCCTCGGATGACCCAAGAAGACGAAGGCCAGATATCAGTCGTGCTCGAAAGCTTTTGGGCTGGGAGCCAACTACGTCCCTGGAAAAAGGCCTTGAAAAGACCATCCAGTATTTCCAAAAATACCTGAAGGCCAATTAGCCCCATTCGAATGGTCTTTATTATAGTGACGACAGACCGGTGTGAAAATTTAATAGACCAGCTTGCCCAAGAGACAGTGGCGAAGGTCGCCTCATATGTTATATTCATGAGTTTAAGGTAGGGGTCTTCATCGAAATCAACTAAACAGGGCGTCTTATGTCGAGAACTTTATTGGAAAAGCTTGTCTTTGATAAATATCTTGGCTCAATAGGTGGACAGCCCCTTTGTATTAGCTTAATTGTTCAGTTGGTTATCTTGTCTTATATCTTGTCAAATTCCTGCCCTCCTGTATTGGCATCAGATCTTTTGGTCCCTGATGACTTTCCTACCATATCCGATGCTTTGGATGCTGCTGAATCAGGGGATACGATTATTGTCAAGCCTGGTACGTACTACGAACGGATAAAGATGAAGGAGGGGGTGGCTCTCGTCAGTTTTGCAGGTGATGGGGGTAACGATTTGGTAAAAGGTCCTGGTCTTAAAAAGGTCCTGAAAAGGACACTTCGTACCATTATTGACGGTAGTCAAATAGAGGAGCCTGGTTATCTGATAAGTTTTCCTTCTGAGACAACAGAACCAATGGAGGTAGATGGATTCACCTTTCGGAACATGCCCAAATATGCCTCGAGTGTGAATCTGTTTTTGATGGAGATTCGGGCCTGTTCCCCTGTGGTCGTAAACAATGTCTTTACAGGCAACAAGAGTTGGGGAGGCATACTTGCCACAGGGCTTGGTATAGGAATGGGGCCCGAACTTGAGACAAAGGCAAAACCAATTATAAGAAACAATATAATTTATGGCAATGCAGGCCCTGGTATCGCCAATGGGAGCAATTCAGCAGCCATCATCACTGAAAATGAGATATTTGAAAACAGGTTTCCCCATGGGGGGCAGGAAAATCATTTTGCCCCTGGAATCGGTGTCAGGGAAAAAGCACGTCCCCTGATAAAGGAGAATCTCTGTTATAGAAATGGGGTGGGGATAGGGGTGTTGAGCCTCGATAGCAATGAGCAGCCTCTGGTGATCCAGACCAATAGACTCTATGAAAACAGTATGGCTGGGATAAGCGTACGAGGGGTAGGTGGCCCTGGCATCAAGAGTCAGGTCTGCATAGAATACAATCAGATATTTCACAATCTGGAAGCAGGGGTTCGATTTACCAAGGTGGCCAAGGCCAGCGTCTATTTTAATGAGATATATGGAAATAGAAAATCCGGCCTGAGCCTATGGGACGTAAACAAGGCAATTGTAGAAGACAATGAGATCTTCGGCAATTTCACCTCGGGTATCCGTCTTCTCGATGTCCCTTCGGCTATTGTACGCAGGAACCATATCTATGGCAATGTTACCGCTGGAATAGATATTATAAGCTGGGAGAGAAATTGATTTATTCTTTGTTTTGCCTTGCCATAAACGAAGTTATCCTCAAAGAGCGCACTTTGAGTCGTCACGTCAATTTTGCCTTGGTGTTGCTTGCAACTGTCTTTTGTAGTATTGACTCGCCTCGTGCAGCCATATTGGATGTGCCCGGACGTTATCCATCCATTCAGGATGCAATAAACGATGCCTCCTCTGGAGACACTATATTGGTCGCTCCTGGTCATTACTCCCTTTTTTATCAAAATATCGTAATACCTGGAAAAATTCTTCTCCATATCAGAAGCGTGGAAGGTGCTCAAAAAACAATTATTTCAGGCAAAGGCAATGGCCCAGTCGTTACCATAGGCAGAGACAGCAAGGTGTCTTTGGAGGGCTTTACAATTACTACTCATGGGGGACTTGATGAAACGACCATGGGGGGAGCTGTTTTTTGTGCTGCTGGTTCGACTCCCTTGATCCGGCAAAATATTTTTTTGGCCAATCATGCGGTCTTTGGCGGTGCCATTTATTGTGATACCCGATCCATGCCAGAGATTGTGGAAAATGTATTCGTCAAGAACACAGCCCAGGTCTCAGGGGGGGGCATTTTTACTGACCATGCCAGGGCTACAATCTCCAGAAATCGCTTCATTGAGAATTCATCTGGTAGTTCTGGAGGGGCCATAGGCAGCAATAGGGATTCTTCCAAGATCACCAATAACATCTTCTGGAAAAACAAGGCGGTCTTTGGTAGCGGGCTCTCTTGTGACAGGGCTGCGTCCATGATCGACAACAATACATTCGTGGCAAATCTGGCCCTTTCAAGTGGAGTGATTATTGTGGAGAAAGGCTCGGTACGTCTAACGAATCTGATACTTTGGCAAAACCGGGGAGGAGGGCTCGTACTCCGTGGCATTGGGCCAGCAGGGAGGCCGGTCTGTTCCGACCTTCAGGGTAAGATGTTCAGGGGTATCAATGGAAATATTTCAGAAAAACCTATGTTCGTGGATCCCCAGGCAGGGGACTTTCATCTCGAACCTGGCTCGCCTTGCATAGACAAGGGAAGTCATGATCCCTTCTATATGGACCGAGATGGCTCTTACAACGATATGGGGGCCTATGGTGGTCCACAGCCACTCATAGATTCAAACTTGCCTACTTACAAGGGAAAAATATGAAAAAACACTTCATGCTTGTATCTGTACTATTTGTCTGCCTATTTAACATCTGTCATGTTCATCCTGCATTTTCTGCTATAAGGAAGGTGCCACTACAGTTTTCTTCTATTCAGAAGGCAATAGATGCCTCATCACCTGGTGACAAGGTATTCGTGGCCCAAGGGGTCTATTTTGAGCATATCAAGCTCAAAAAGGGCATAGTTCTTCAGGGAGGCTGGAATAAGAAATTTTCCAAAAGGGCCCCAATGCATTTTGAGACGATCTTAGACGGTGCCAAGGAGAAAGGCCCGGTAATAATTGGTGCAGATGGTGCACTTATCGAGGGATTTACCATTATCCATGGCTCCTTGCTGGTAAAAGGGGATGAATCCTTGGGGTCTGGAATCTATTGTGAAAAGACCTCGTTAGTTATAACTAACAATATAATAAGGGATAATGAGCCGTCAGGTATTTTTTGCAGTTCTAGCAAGGCAAAGATCAAGGGAAACAAGATATTCGATAACGCCCAAGCGGGGATTTTCGTTGAAAGGGGCTCTGATGTCCAGGTATATGAAAACATTATCCACGGAAACGAATACTCTGGTATCAGTAGTGGCAAATCACCTGTTTCAATACTGGATATAAGAAATAATAGGATATATGAGAACCATCGCTCTGGTGTAAATGCCCATGCAGCCACGGGCTCCATATACAACAATATCATCTATAACAACAAGAGATCTGGTATCAGGGGCAGGTTCACCCCTCTATCTATCTACAACAACACAGTGGTGGGTAACGGCCAGTCAGGTTTTTTTATGGAAGACCCATCGGCCAAGGCAGATGTGAAAAATAACATATTTGTGAGAAACGAGGATGCAGGTGTTAGGACATCTGGCAGGGGCTATAGAAACAACCTCTTTTTTGAGAACGGGGGGGTCGGCAGTTGTGATGCAGCATTTCTCTGGTGTATAAGGCCCCAGTTTGGCGGATATGAAGACGAACAGTCCTATAAGAAGACGAAAAATATCGTCTCTGATCCCCTGTTCAAGGATGAAGATCATCACGATTATCATTTGCAGGCCGGTTCTCCTGCCATAGACGCAGGAGACAGGAGGGCAGAGTTCAACGATGTTCACTTTCCCCCCTCTCTTGGCTCCAAGATCAATGATCTCGGGGCATACGGAGGACCTTATACACTGCCAGAGAAAAGAGGGGTAAATCATGTCCCCAGAGCTGATGCAGGAAAGGACCAGGTGGTATCTCCAGGCAAGCGAGTGGTCTTGGATGGCAGTGGAAGTATAGATCCAGATGGTGACGGGCTTTCGTATAATTGGGCTGTTATATCGAGTCCTTCACCGGGTAGTGTAAGGTTGGCTGGAAAGGACAAGGAAAAGGCCTCGTTTGTTGCAAAAAGGCCAGGGAAATATGTTTTCCAGCTTGTAGTAAAAGATCGGTGGGGAAAGATGAGTAAGCCAGCCAGGGTGAAGGTCGTCGTGCCCAACAATCGTCAGCCCAAGGCTGTGATAAGTGAGATGATTTCTCCCGTGTCTGTTGGAGATACCATAACTCTCTATGGCAGTCCCAGCAGTGATCCCGATGGTGACAAGCTATCCTACAGGTGGTCTTTGAAGTTTAGGCCAGAAGGTAGTAATGCGGTTCTCCAGGGGGTAAACACCAAGGATTGCACCCTCCAGATAGATGCAGATGGGGGCTATGAAGTGGAACTCGTTGTCAGTGATGGAAAGGTAGATAGCAAACCAGCACGCATATATATCAATACCAAGGGTACCAGCGGGACCGGACAGAGAAGGGTGCCCCAAGACTATCCTACCATCCAGGCTGCCATAGATGCGGCCCAACCCGGCGATGATATTGTTGTCAGTAAGGGGCACTACAATGAGCTACTAAGTATCGACAAGAGTGTAAATCTCATAGGTCGGGGTTGGCCTGTCATAGATGGTGGTTCTCCAAAGGGCAATAGAAATACCATAAGTATCTTCTATCTTGGAGACAGGGCAGGTAAGGTGGAAGGTTTTGTCATCACTGGAGGCGGTACAGGTAGCCTTGGGCATGGTATAAATATCTGGGATTCTTCCCCTGAGATATACAACAATAGAATAACGGGCAATCATCATGGTATAGGTGTCCACGGCTCTGTTTCCCAGACAGGCAGAACCAGGATTCATGCCAATCTCATCTATGGAAATATGGTCGGTATTGGAAATGGCAAAGACAGCCAGGCCCATATCTACGAGAACAAGGTATATGACAATGCGGTAGTCGGCATAGGATGTAGAGGTAAGGCTGCCCCGCTGATAGAAAACAACAACATATATGATAATCATATTGGCGTGGGTGTCAGGGAAGTGGCAGCCCCGAAGATATATGGCAATCGGATTTATGAGAATACGGACGGAGTGGTAATTGGTCCACTTTCAACTGTGAAGTCGTTCCCCTTCAAAGAGATTAAGATCCATGGAAATCTCATCGTACGAAACGGCCACCTCGGTATCAGCCTCACATCTTTTAACAAGAGTAAGGTCATCGTTACAAACAATACCATCGACTCAAACAACGGCTCTGGCAGGAGACTTCGTGCCGGTGGTGTGGTTATCGGGTATCCCCAACCCGCCTCCTTTGCTGTAGTGCTCGAACGAAACATCATTTCCAACAACAAGGCAGGTGGCATAGTGAATTATCTTGGTCCGGAAGACTTCCAGGCAAAAGGGGCTGATTTGACAAATGACTTCAATATCGTATGGCATAACGTCGTGGATTATATGGATTGCAATAGAGGTCCCCACGACAAGTCCATTGATCCAAGGTTTTTCTCAACGTCGCTGAAAGACAATCAAGGCTATATTGCAGAAGATGCAGTAATAGATGGCCATAAAATAGGCTACCAGAAGATTGGTTCTGCTGGAGCTCTCCCTCCAGTTGTCAGATAGGAGGCAGCTCTTTTTCCCCAAGGATGTCTTTATTTTTGGTCATATTTTTGGGATGGCAAAAAAAGTCACTTGCTAAATTCTCCCTTTTTGATATATCTTTTGTGGGAGTATTACAAATATCAAAAAAATAATACTCACTTCGTATCATGATCCATAAAAAAAATCAGGGAGGATTATTATGAAGAGTTTCAATGTGTTGTTTCTGACCTTAATGTTCTTTTTTTGTGTTTCCAGCAGTGCCATGGCCCACTTTGGTATGATTATTCCATCTGATTCCATGATATGCCGAGGGGAAAACAACGTAGTCAGCCTTGACGTCCGTTTCTGGCATCCCATGGAGGGCATACCCATGTCCCTTGAGAGGCCCGTTAAGTTTGGTGTACTGGAGAATGGCAAGAATGTCGATTTATTAAACAAGTTACAACCCAGGACCATAAAAGGTCACAAGGCATGGATTGCACAGTACAAGGTTAAACATCCTGGAGTCTATATCTTCTACATGGAACCAAAACCATATTGGGAGCCAGCAGAAGACAAATATATCATCCATTATACCAAGACTGTTGTGACCGCCTTTGGCCTTGACGAGGGTTGGGATCGAGAAGTGGGGCTCAAGGCTGAGATAGTGCCCCTTTCCAGGCCTTATGGCCTTTATGCTGGTAATGTTTTTCAAGGTATCGTGAAGGTTGACGGAAAACCAGTGCCTTTTGCCGATGTGGAGGTGGAATATTACAATCAAGATGGCAAGTTTCATCCCCCAAACGAATACATGGTGACCCAGACCTTGAAGGCTGACAAAAATGGTGTGTTTACTTACGGTGTCCCACGGGCAGGTTGGTGGGGATTTGCTGCCCTTACCACCTCTAAGACCCCGATGAAACACGATGGTGTTGATAAAGACGTGGAACTCGGCGCTGTGATGTGGGTTCATTTTGAAAAATGATCCCAGGTAGTATTTCAGATCTGGGAAGCTCATTCACTTTTCTGTTTAGGTGGTATTATCAGTGGCATCGTCTACCTATAGAAATGTAGAACATGTCAGGGTTGTAACAGTCAGCCCCCTTTCTGCGAGGCAAGAGGCCCTTACATTGGTGTTGATCATAGCCATTATATTGGGCCTCATGGGCCTACGTTTTTACCTTGTCAGAAAAAATAGCCCTAAGGGGACACAGTTGCAGGCCTATCAAGAAAAGGACCTCTTCCTTAGGAATCAGGCCCCGATCATGTATCGCTCTTTGTGTAGTGTGGCGGGTGATATCCTGGACATCTATCAAGAAGAAGGTAGCTGGCCAACAGTAGAACGTCTTGAAGAGGAGGCCCTTCCACCCTTTGCAAAGGATTTTCTTCCTCCAGGACTCAAGGGATATGTATGGAAGAGATATCCTGGAAAGGGCTGGGTGGATTATTTTGGTATCAATGCCGATGTTGGAAGAGATTCCAAGAAGGGTTTCGATCCTCTCAAGGACAGCTTTGTATTGAGAATAATCGATCTCAACGGCCCCAAACGCCCAGGTCCTGTATTGGTCGGCCCAAAAGGGCAGGATGGGCGTTTTTGTTGGCAAGTGTGGATTTACCCGTCTCCAAGGGATTATCCAGGTGCCCAAAATCTCATAAAAAGTGGTTGGAAGTGGATAGTAAATGCTACAGAGATGGGTGCTGGTACAGAAGTAGTTGCCCCCCGGTGATCTGGACATGATGGTTCATTTTTGGGGTGCTAATTGAAGTGTACTAAGGAGAAATGACAATGAAGAATAATCGCTTTTTCTTACTGATAGCTTTGCTGTGTTTTGCACTTACAACCCCTGTATTTGCAGCTCAGGGGTCTGGTTGTAATCTCACCATCGGGGTGACACTTCATCCATACTATTCCTGGGTGAAAAACATTGTTGGTGATAGGTTAAAGGTTGTCCCCATCATACCTCCAAATACAGATCCTCATAGTTATCAACCAACTCCCAAGGACATGGCTGTCCTCAACAAGATAGATGTGTTGGTGGTCAACAATCTGGGTCATGATGAATTTATCAAGCCTATGCTCAAGGCTGTCAACAGGAAAGATCTGATCATTATCGATACCAGCAAGGGTTTGCCACTGATACCTGTTCACCGCCATGTATATGCCTTTGAAAAGGATTCTGCAAATAAAAAGGTGGCCTACAATAGCCATACCTACATATCCATTACAGGTTCTATTCAACAGATCCAGAATATTGCCCGCAGGCTTGGTGAACTCTGTCCCGAGGATGCAAAGATATTTAGGAAAAACAGTAGGATCTATGCAAGGCGCTTGAGGAAGATGCTTGCTGATGCACTTCATCAGTTGGAGGATGTAGATACCACCGATTTGAGGATAGCCACAGTACATGACGGATATTCATACCTCTTTCAGGAGCTTGGTGTAGAGGTTGCAGCCGTAGTGCAGCCAAGACATGGCATAGAGCCCACGCCGAGGCAGCTCGAGGACACCATCAAGAGGATAAAGAGGGCCAAGGTCAATATCCTGTTTACCGAGCTTGATTACAAGAAAAAATATGTCGATATCATCTATAAGGAGACAGGTTGTCGTATCTATAGCCTCTCTCATATCTCTCATGGTCCATATACGGCAGATCTCTTTGAAAAATGCATGAAGAGGAACCTCGACACCATAGTAAGGGCGCTCAAGGAGAATTCCCACCGAGAGAAACATGCTGTTGGAGCATAAGCAGGACTCACTGGCCCAAGACACCCTTCTTGTGATAAGGGGTCTCAGTGTGAGTCTTGGTAGGAACGAGATATTGGCCGATGTCGATTTGACAGTAAGGCGTGGTTGTATCCACGCCCTCATTGGGCCAAATGGGGCAGGTAAGACCACTCTCATCAGAAGTATTCTGGGGGGAATGCCCCATGTAGGAACCATTCGTTTCTTCTTTCATGGGGACGGGACCATAGGGTATGTGCCTCAGTTTTTAGACTTTGACCGTTCTGTCCCCATCACTGTTTCCGATTTTATAGGTCTTATGCTCCAAGATTTTCCTTTGTTTATTGGAACGAGAAAGACTACCAGGGGCTTGGTACAAGAGATCATATCCGCTACAGAGTGTGATCATCTGATGGATAGAATGATGGGAGGGCTTTCAGGTGGAGAATTCAGGCGGGTGCTCTTGGCCCAAGCCCTTCATCCAGTGCCAGAACTCCTATTGTTGGATGAACCCGCCAGTAATATGGATGAGGTTGGTACGAGGCAGTTTGAGCGTTTACTGGTCAAGCTGAAGGAAAGACATGGCCTTTCCATCTTAATGGTGGGGCACGATATTCAGCGTATTTTGGCCTTGGCAGATCATGTTACAGCCATCAACAGGACTGTGATTTTTGATGGAAAGCCTGACGAATTGGAAGATCCAAGCAAAGTGGCAGCACTTTTTGGCCTCAGTTCCCTACCCCATGACTCATCTTTGGAGAAAGGACCTTCATAATCCATGGATTGGATCTATCATCTCATAGCAGGTTGGGCAGAAGCCGGTTTTTTGCCTTCGATCTTCCAACATACTTTCATGATCCGAGGTCTTCTTGCCGCTATTCTCATAGGGCCTCTCCTCGGTGCTATCGGGACCGTGGTCGTCACCAAGAAACTGGCCTTTTTCACTCAAACCATCGGCAATGCAGCCATGTCCGGCGTGGCCATAGGTCTCCTTTTCGGAGAGCCGATAGACGGCACGTATGCAGGTCTTTACGGTTTTTGTTTAATAGTAGCCTTGGTGATGACCTTCATCAAGAATCGCTCCAGACTTTCAAACGATACAATAATTGGAGTTGTTCTTGCACAAGTGCTTGGTATTGGCATAGTGTTGATGATCCTGGTTACAAGCCAGTTCAATATCCATCAGGTGGAGGCCATATTGTTTGGAAGCCTTATCACCCTGAACGATACGGATTTGATCACACTATTGGCTGCAGCAGGAGCGGCAGGTATCATGTTCATGCTTACGTTCAACAGGGTGATGCTCAGTAGTTTCAATCCTGTGCTGGCAAAGGCAAGGGGCTTAAACCCCGTATTTCTCGAATATCTGTTTGTGACCTTGATGACAATAGTCGTGGTGGCAAGCCTGAAGTTGATAGGGGCGCTCTTGGTCTTGGTCCTCATAGTGGTCCCTGCTGCAGGTGCCCAAAATATAGTCCACAACTTGCGTCAATTCATATGGGTGAGCATATTGTTTGCCACCATTAGTACAACTGTAGGGCTTCTTCTTTCCGGTTTGTTGCCTGTGCCAAGTGGTGCTGTGATAGTACTGGTATCAAGCCTTCTCTTCTATGGCTCTCTCATGGTCAAGGCCATATTCATCCGGAGACAGTAATGGGACTCAATCCATTGTTGTTCGATATTTCAAGAGACCTTTACCATAATGGTCTTCAGAAATGGTAGATTGTCCGATCTTTCCACATCTATATCCCTTATTTCAGAAAAACATGCATCCAAACTATCCCGGAGCATGTCAATAGTCCCACCTGCCCTTAGGGCCTCTTTTTGGCCCTGATCATCTGGAGCCATTATCGTGAGAATATTTTCTAAGGCCTGTGTTGTATCTATATCCTGAAGACGTTTTTTCAGGGAAGGGAGTTGATTGGGGGTGAGGGCCGTGAGTTTGAAGCCTTCGTCAAGGAGGAAATGGCAGGCTGATGTACAAAAGGCCACGTCTGCGCTGAGCTCTTCTACTGCGACTAAATTGGTCTTCTTCCAATCCACCAAGTGATCCCAGGTAGTATATTCGGGCCTCAGGCATTCGATGACAGTGATCCAATGCCAGGCCTTTTCAATCTGCTGAATGGCCCTTTGGAGTTGATCAATGGAACTTATATGTTCTTCTGAGTCTGGGCCATCATAGAGCATGGCAGGCCTATGACATGCAGCATGTAACTGTTCCCTTGTCACATATGGTAAGAATCTGGATGAGCCTCTTTTTAGAATCTCAGATGCCCTGGAAGAAATAGGCAAGAGCAGGCCAGCACTCACCCTGGCTATTTCTTCCAAGAAACAGGACTCCAGTATCTGCTCAGGACTCATTGCCCATTTCTCACACAGGTAGTCCATGCCAAGATTCAGGATCGAGAATGTCTTTGCCAGGGCGTCTTTCAAGACAGTCGGTTCGTCCATGTCTATCAGGTCAGCCATCATGACCTTATTGGCAATGCCAGTTATCTCCCGGACTATTCTCTCCATGCCCCTCGTTCCTGCAAGTTTCCTTATGGCTGTTTCTATCAAGGGATAATTACTGATATAGAGAGTTGGCACGAATGGAGGCATTTGATCACCAAGGGGTAGGCGTTGAAGATAGCTGGTTTCCATTCGGTGCATCTGTTCTGGTTTCAATGGAAGATATATGTCAAGGGATTCATAATAGTCTGGTATGCCGTGATCAAGTAATCTGCCACATCTGAGCCTATAGGCAGTTTCAAGGTTGTGGCTTGGGGTCTGCCATAGAATGGTTTCAAAGACATCCCTATAGAATCCTGGGGAAATTTCAAGGATCTTTGCAATAATGGATGCAAATAGAGGCGCAAGTTTGGGTTTTTTAAAAGAGATATAATATACATTGTCCATGGTGAAGCCTGGAAGTAGGTCTTTCGCCTCCTGGATATCCATATCGTCTGGACGCTTGATCACATCTATGAAGCTGTTAAGAATAGAGGCAATCAGCCAGATATCTTTTTGGAGTATCCATTTAAGCCAAGTGTCAACTGCCTCGTTTGAGCACTCGAAGATTATAAGAAGCCAGGCAGCAATTTTTTCAAGGCGCATTTCTGCCTTGTACCACCAATCTAGATCGAAAAAGAGTTGAAGTTGCCCTGGGGTGGCAAGGTTGAGTATTTCCGTAGAGTCCCCTGGGCCTGTTGCCTTGACGGTCCAGAATAGTTCTTCTGGAGGCAAGGCCTGGACCAGCTCCCTTGCCCGTGGAGATGATGTGATGATTTCATGACGTTTTTCCCATGGGGCGAATAGAACAAGGGTTAACTGTTCCTCCAATGGAAGAACACTAAGCCTTTTTTCTCTTGTTTCTGGGGCCATTTTAAAAAAGGCGTGAACATCTTGGTTTATTAAGTTATTTTTCATAAATCCGATAAGTAAATAAATACAATTTTTTTGAATTCTGGTCTTTTTGAAACTAACCACATTGAGATCGATAGACAACAGGTAATCACATCTGACATGCCTTCTGAGGATAAAAACCGCCTTTTGAACATACTCATCGCAGAAGATGAGAAAAATATTGGTGATCTCCTTACAGAACTACTTGCCCAGGAAGACAGACAGATCACATTAGTGCACAATGGGCTCGAGGCAGTGGAGGCACTCAGAGACAAGAAATTCGATCTCCTTATCACAGATCTCATGATGCCTGAGGTGGATGGCATGGAGGTGCTGCATGAGGCCAAGAATCTCTATCCAGAGATAATGGTGATAATCATTACGGGATATGCCTCTCTTGAAACTGCAATTCGCGCCGTAAAGGAAGGGGCCTATGACTACCTGAGAAAGCCTTTCAGGTTGGAAGAGCTAAAGATAAGCGTGGACAATGCCTGCGAGAAGATCCTTCTCAGGAGGGAAAACGAGCTGCTACTGAATCACATCCGACAGATGTGCAAGTTGGAAAAAGAAGGCATTCACGATGATGGTGACAAGGGGCGGAAGATCGCTGAACAAAAGAGGCTTTTTGGCCCTGATTGGTTCCCTCCTAATTATTTTGAGGCTGCTGGCTTGGAGAAAAAGGCTATAATAGATGAACTCGAACGTCTGGCAAGACTGAGGAGCCAAGGTGCCATCACAAATGAGGAATTCACATTCCTGAAAAAGAAACTTTTTAACAATTTCTAAGCCCCCTTTCATGAATCAGAGGATCTCCCCTCAAAAAAGGCGTCATTATTCCGAGATTTTTCAAGGAAGGCCCTGGCGCGTCCTTGTGGTGGATGATGATGAGGCAATAAGGCAGACCCTTGAATCCTACTTGGAATTTCAGGACAATTGTGAGCTCTATCATGCATCCAATGCGCTGGAAGGCCTATCCGTGCTGGAGGAGATCGAAAACATCGATATAGTTTTCGTAGACATCAACATGCCAGGCATGGATGGCATAGAGTTTGTTCGGAGATTGAAAAAAAAGGATAGTACTATTGTAGCAGCAGTCATCACTGGTCAGCCTTCTATGGATGTCATAGTGCAGGCAATGCGTTCAGGTGCTTCTGATTTTCTCATGAAGCCTTTTCGTTTTGAGCAGTTTCAGGTCTCTATGGAGCGGATGATAAAAGAACGCTCCATGCTGTTGGAGAACGAATTTCTCACAGAAGAGAGAAAGATCAAGAAGGCCCTGGAAAAGATGAACGAAAAGCTGGAGAAGAAGATCAGGGAACAAGCTGTCCTTTTTTCCATCAGTGAATCCCTTGCAAAGACCCAAAATACCAGTGAACTCTATAATACATTGGTAGTACTTGCTGCAAAACTCATCGACGCTCAACAGGCCATGCTCTGGATAAAGGAGCCAGAGACGGGTGATCTTGTACTCGTAGCCTCCTATGGACCTTTCGAGGCCTACCAAGCAAAGATCGATATGTCCAACACATATCATCCTTGTGTCAAGGTGGTCAGGGATGGGATCCCCATATTATCTGATGGTACCGCCAAGGGCAGTCTTAACCTGGTTGCTGAAAAGGCTGGCCCCGGGGACTCTTTTATAATGGTGCCATTTGCCATAAGGGGAGAGATCCTTGGGGTACTGGCCATTTCGAGTACTGGCCAGGGGACTGAACTGGGAGAAGAGGCCCTTTTTCTGCTTCACCTCTTGGCAGAACGTGCAAGCCTTACAATAGAAAATCTGCTTTTATATGACAGCCTCCTGATTAATCTGCATGCTACTCTCAGGGCCTTGGTCAGAACCCTGGAGGCAAAGGATCCATATACCAGGCTTCATTCTGAACGAGTGACAAAGTGGGCTGTGGGTATAGCAGAGGAGATGGGATGTAGTCAGGAAGAGTTAGACACCCTCAGCTTTGCCGGCCATCTTCACGATATTGGGAAGATTGGGATTAGGGATCAGATCCTTATGAAACCCGGGAAACTCACCAGGGAGGAATACGAGATAATAAAGACCCACCCTGTGATAGGGGCAGAGATAGTTGGTCATCTAGGCCTACTCACAGAGGAAAAGGCCATAATAAGGCATCACCATGAGAGGTGGGATGGCAAAGGCTATCCAGATGGGTTGTCAGGAAAGGATATACCCCAGCTTTCAAGGATACTCGCAGTTGCCGATACTTATGATGCCATCACATCCCGAAGACCTTATAGAGAGGCAAAAGCCGCAGATTTTGCCAAAAATGAGATCCAAAAGAATGCTGGGACCCAGTTTGATCCAGCAGTGGTAGAGGCATTTGTCTCCTATTTTACCAATAGGGAATAATTCCATAGCCAATCATATATTGTTGTCTTATAATCCCGTATCATGTAGCTCACAATTTTACCGAATATGTAAGGCAGAGGGTACGAAAGACGAACTTTTTAAGGTGTTTTTCTGCCCCACAATATATCCGGTCTCAAAGGCTTTTCCCTGCCTGAAATTTGTGGGCCATGACGGTCTCTTTTTTTATTTAATTTAGATTAAAAATGTCTTAGAATAGTGATTGTTCAATATTTAGCATAATTGATGATCTGACCTTTATGCTCGCCTTGTTTTCATGGAGGGATGGGTGATGGATGAGATAAACGACAAGTTGCCCTTGCTTTTCAAATGTTTTCGCGACAGCCTTATTGGGAAAAATACGAGGGGGATAATTCATAATATCAATAGTCCACTTCAGGTCCTTTCCATGCAGATCGAACTGCTGCGTATGGATTATCTCAATCTAAAGGAAGAGATAATGAATCACGGTGCCGAGGTATTGAACAAAGACAGCCTCGACAAACTCTCGATGCTTATGGAGAAAAGCGAAGGTCGTCTCTTACAAGTAGAAGAGGTTCTTCAGAGGATAAATGCCCTTATTGCCGTTATAGCAGCAAGGGTCAGTGAGACCGACGAGACAGGCGGTGCACCGGTGATGCTCAATCAGTTATTGGAAGAACAGGTGGAATTTTGGAAGTCTGATCTGTTCTTCAAGCACAAGGTCAGCCTTTCCTTCAAGCTTTCTGAACTTTCTCCTGTAATAGTGATCAGGGAGGATATCTTGAGGGATGTGATAGACGGGATACTGTTTGGTTGCTTGGAGCAGATCAGGGAACAGGCTGTCCCGCAGATAGAAATAGAATGTTGCCCCGGTAACGGCAAGACAGGGGAACATATCGTCTTGTTTTCACACAACGGTTCACCATTTCCTGTGGCAGATATTAAGAAACTTATACGCAGATTTCTTGAAAAAGGGGGAGATGATTTCACTATTTTCGACAAGACTTCCCAAGGTTATTTTTCCTTACTCATTGCATATGTCAGTGGCAAGACTATAGGCTGTTCCATAGTAATAGAGGAGCAGAAGATAACCCTTAATCTTTGATGGGACAAGAACTGTCTTTTGTTGTCATAAATCCGGATTATGCAGCTTGTGGCTTCAAATACCTTAGGACTTATCACAGATTGGATTCCAGCTTTCAGGTGAAGATACAATGGGTTCAGATGCATATGACCATGCAGTCATTCAAAGGAATTGTCTTTCCCAGGCATTTGAAGTGCGCAATCTGGGATAAAAACTTTTGGCCATCATGAGGATCCTGACAAGCCAAGATGACCAGGATAGAAGAGATCGTAGACCAGGTTTATGAGATCACGGTATATTATAGAAAAAGAGATCTGGGACTCTATATTGAGGGTAATAGCGATTTTGATCTGGAGATCTCCAACCAACACCTTGATATCTCTGATATAACCTCTCTGAAAAGGGCATTGTCACTGGATAAGAATTGGGCAGCTGTAATTTTTCAGGCAGAGGATATTTTCTCCAGGCAGCGGGTCGAACCATTACAGTCCATATTGGATACATGGATAAGGGGAGCAAAGGCCCAGGTCATGGGTCAAGAAATACCCTTCTCTGAGATAATCACATGGTGCCAGGAGGCGGACGACACGGCCAAGAGACGTATATTGAAGAAAGAGGCCAGAAGCCTGTGCCGTTTTCTTGCCCCATTCAGTCATGCCACCTGGAAGGCATTGACCGAATGTGTAGAACAAGACCTTGGATACCGTGATTATTTCTCCTTTTGTCAGGAGAAGAAGGGAGAGATCCTTTCAAGATATCCAGACCGTGCCCTTTACTTTCTGGAAGAATCCAGTAGTACCTACTTCCCGTTGATGAGTGATTGGCTAAGCTCTATCGATTCCATGGGACTTGACGAGGCAAGCCGTTTCGATGCCATCTATGTCCTGGGGCTCAGATATCTGGACCACCTGTTTCCAGCACAGAAAAAAGGTGTTGTGGGCACAGAGTTGATACTGGATCTCTTCAAAGGCCTTCTTCCAAAGGGCCAGGGCATCTCAGTCCATATTCAAGGCAAAAAGGGCAGGCAATCCTATTGTATCCCTGTGGAGATACCTTGGGACGTACATGTCGTTGCTGGTCCTGTGTTTGGCTGGCAGGATCTGGAGGCCCTTTGCCATGAGTTGGGACATGCGCTCTTTTTTGCCAATAATTTCCCAGGCCTCAATCTTGGGGAAAAGGACTATTTTCAGTCGGCAGCCCTGTCAGAGGCCTTTGCCTTTCTATTTCAGTTGGTATCCATGTCCGAATTCTTCTTGACAGAAATTTTGTCATTGGAAAGGGAGGTTGCCAGGTTGCTGGAGCAGGTTCATAAGGTGAAGTTTCTCACACTTTGTAGGCGGTATGCAGCAAAGGCCTTTATAGAATATGAGAACTTTCGCCAAAACAGGGTATCTCACGGCCAGGAATTATATGCAGATATAATGAAGAGGCATACAGGTTTTCAATACGATCCTGAGACTTATCTTTTTGATCTCATGCCTGACTTTTATTCCATTGATTATTTCGAGGCCTTTCTTGCAGCTGCGATCTTGAAAGATTTTTTGGAAGCCTCTTTTGGGAGAGGTTGGTTCTTGGACAAGCACGCACAGGATTTGGTAAAATCTTGGTGGCAAGAAGGCAATAGACATGTACTTGAAAGGTTTCTCAAAGACAAACTGGAAGTAGATTTGGATAGTGAGACCTTAGCGGATTTTATGGAGGGAATTGATCCTGTCTTTTTTAAAAACGTCAAAAAAATGGCACAAATTGTTTGACATAGTTTTATTGCCTTATTAACGTCATTTGTAGCATTAGTCCATTTTCTGATGAATAACTGGAGAAAGAAGAAGGATGAGAAACGAATGTGTCCTTGTTGTTGATGATTCCCCGGAAATCAGGATATCCATGGCCGAAGTCCTCAAGACAAGGGGCTTTTCCGTAGAGACTGCAAGTGACGGTCAAGAGGCAATGGAAATCCTTGATAAACGTTTTTTTGACATTGTCTTGACCGATCTTGCCATGCCAAGAAAGACTGGCATGGATCTGCTAAAATACCTCACTGAAACCTCACCCGAGACAATATGCATCCTCATTACGGGATATGGCTCCATACAAGGGGCCGTTGAGGCATTGAAGTTGGGGGCCTATGACTATCTCTGCAAGCCAATAAAGCCGGATGAGGTAATGATCCTTATCGATAAGGCCCTGGAGATCAGGGAGATCAGGCGGGAAAATGTATCTCTGAAGAGGGAACTGAAAAACAGGTACGGCTTTGATAATATCGTAGGCAATAGCCAGCCCATGCAGCAGGTCTTTCAACTGATAGAGAAGGTGGCTGATACAGAAAGCACTATCTTGATCACAGGAGAAAGTGGAACAGGCAAGGAATTGATAGCCCATGCAATCCATTATGCCAGCGATAGGAGGGATAGACCATTTATTCCTGTAAACTGTGCTGCAATCCCGGAAGAACTCCTGGAAAGCGAGTTGTTTGGCCATGAGAAAGGGGCATTCACCCATGCCATAAAGACCAGGATAGGTAGATTTGAACTCGCCAATAAAGGGACGATATTTTTGGACGAAATAGGAGAAATGAGTCCGTCTCTCCAGGTCAAATTGCTGAGGGTGCTCCAGGAGAGAAAGTTTGAACGTGTAGGCGGAGTGAATACTATCTCGGTGGACATACGCATTGTAGCGGCAACCAATATGGACCTCGAAGCTGCGGTGAAAGACGGGAAGTTCAGGGAAGACCTCTATTATCGTTTGAATGTCATCCCCATCCACGTGCCCCCCTTGAGAGAGAGAAGAGGGGATATACCTCTACTGGTCAAGCATTTTCTTCATAAGTTTTGTAGAGGAAAGAAACAGTGTGTCGAGGGGATCAGTGATGAGGCCATGGAGATACTTTCCCGTTACGATTGGCCTGGAAACGTAAGGGAGCTCGAGAATATCATTGAGAGGCTGGTGATATTGGCAAACGGGCCGTTGATAACAAAGGAAGATCTACCCGAGCAGATACTCCAACATGCCTCCACCCCTTTCATGTCTTCGTTATCATCGAGCCTTTTCGAGATGCCCGATGAGGGAATGAGTTTGAGTAAGGCCGTGGAAGAACTTGAGAAGAAGCTCATCCTCCAGGCCCTTGAAAAGACGGGTGGAATAAAAAACAGGGCGGCAAAACTCCTTCAGATGAACCGTACCACTTTGATTGAAAAAATGAAAAAACTAAAACTGATGAAGAGTGCGAAAAAGGCTGCATGATTAAATA
Source organism: Deltaproteobacteria bacterium (assembly GCA_026986785.1). Classification (GTDB taxonomy): domain Bacteria; phylum Desulfobacterota; class Dissulfuribacteria; order Dissulfuribacterales; family QOAL01; genus QOAL01. The sequence continues at coordinate 73,614 of JALSNW010000040.1, forward strand.
CGATATGAATATGGATCCTATCATGAAGAAGCAAGCAGGTGTTTTCCCCAAAACATATGTATTGTTTTTTGTATTGCTTTTGACCTCTGTAGGTCTTTGTTTCCTCCAAGCACCCTGTATAGCTGCCTTGAAGAGGCCTATGGTGGCCCTCTTACCCATCAAATCTGTGGACAAGACATATTCCTATGTAGGTCCTGCCTTGACCCAGATGCTCGATACCAGGTTGGCCTCTGAGGGTATTGACAGTTTCATCGTCTCCAGCGCAAAAGACCAGTCGGATACTGTGAAACTTGCCGATTTCGTGGTTACTGGAAAGGTGCAACGGGATGAAACCACTTTTAATGCTAAGATCTTGTTGAAAGAACCTGGAAATGGCGAGGTGCTGAAGACATGGGATCTCAAGGCCGTCAGCTTGGACATGCTTGCCCAAAATGTGGCACTTTTTTCCGTAAAGCTCGCAGACACCATTAAACATGCAGAGGACATATTGATCCAATCTCCTGAAGAGGTTGGAGTAAATGGCAATAATCAAGGAGGAGCCCAAGCCTCGGACGAGTTTGCAATGGCCCGGATGCATCCAGATATCTTGGTCAGGGAACAGCTTGTAAAGGATGAAGAAAAGGAAAGGGAGCTTGAACAGCAAAAGGCACAGGAGCAAAAAAGATTAGAGGAACAAAGGATTCAGGCACAGAAAAAGGAACCAGAGGAGTGGTTCCCATTGCCAGACGTATATGATCCAGAGACGGATGAACCGCCAAAGGCAGAACCTGAAGAGATAGGTGAAGCCAATGCGACCTCTGGAGATGTCGTGCAGGCTACCACTGAAAAGGCCACTGAGGATGGTAAACACTGGTATTCCAAACTATGGCCCTTTGGCAAGAAAGAAAAGGAACAGAGGCCTTCTTGGGAGAAGGAACGGGAAAAATTAAGGGCCGAACAAAAAAGACATGAGCATGTGGCCAAGGTGGTTCCAGCAGACGCCCTGCCTTACCCACCGCCTCCAAAGATACAGTTTGACATACCAGAGCCTGTACCTGTTGATGAGGCCCTCAGAAAGATAGACCAGATATATGTGACAAAACCCGTGCCAAAGGAGGAGAAAGGTTGGTTGTCAAAACTGTGGCCCTGGGAAGAAGAGGAGCAACCGACAATACCGGAAAAAGGTGCTGCCGAGCAGGGTGCCATCCAGGCCAGTATCTCACCGAATAGCGAAGTACACAAGGATATGAATCAGATGATCAATTCCCTTTCCAGGGGTTCCAACAATGTTGTTAGGGATCATGGAAACACAAAAGAAAATCCTTCCGGCCAGAAAGGTGATCTTTCTACCCAGAAGATACAACAGCAGACAGGGACTAGTAACAAAGAGGCGAATCTTGGCATAGGAGCGGCAGGACAGATGCGCCAAGAGCATGTCTATTTCGAACCTCGCTTGCGGCCAGAAGAGCCCGAGGGACAGTCCAAGGCCGTGCCAACCGAACATGGCATGGTGGATAAGGGACAATCTTTTGCTGCTTCAGCCCCATCGACCAGGCAGGCAGAAGACATATCTCCCTCCTCCCCACAGCAGCCTGATACCAATAATCCTGTTCAATCAGCAGGCAATCAATCACAGATGAACCAAGCCAATATTGCATCCGCCCAAGTACAAAAGGGCCAGGAAGACAGCAATAGCCAAGGGTACAATTCAGGCGATACGCCTATATGGCGTTGGTATTAGTGTTGGAGTAGGTCAGCCCAGCTCAGCCATTATGGCATCGATATCTACTGTTTTTTCCTGACCCTTGTCCTGTTCAGATTGAGAAGAGGCATGTCCATTCGTTATGGCCGCATCCACCCTTTCCTGGATGTCCGTGGCGTCATGCTTTTGCACTGGCTCAAGACGTATGAATTCTGTCTGTTCAAGGTTCATCTCCACATAGAAGGGGTGATTTTTCTCTGTCCTGAATGACAGCCTTCTGCATTGTGGCCTATCGAGCATGGTGGCTACTGAAAGGGTTATGGCGGAAGAGATGGTAATGGCCTTCGGTTGGTTGTTTCGAGCCGAGAGGCCAAATTCTTGCTCTATCTTTTGTCTTGCCTTGCCGATTACCTGATTGATCATCTCTCCTACAGAGCTTACAACATCTTCAGAATTATAGTCATCGACCAGCTCTGATTCTGGAAGTCCCATGAAGGTCATGGCCTTTTCATAGAGTTCGAGGGCTGCATTGCCAGAAAGATTCATGATGAAGAGGCCAGAATAGTCTCCGGCAAACTGGACAAAGCAACCCAAGTCGGGTTTAAGGCTTATGGAAGGTACGTCCTGAATGGTAGGGGCATAGGTTATGGAAGTACCTGTAGATGTCTCGATCACTTCTTTAACTGCCTCTCCAAAGATCTTGGCCACCAAATCTACTGTTTTCATCTTTTTCAATGCCATATGCATAAACTCCACAAAGATTTTTTTGCAGAGGCTGGGGCTATCAGTGGTTATTTGGGATCATGGCTGTTCTGGATGCCTTTCATGTTCATCAAAGGTTAAACTCGAATCGTCTTCTTCCCACCGTCGTCTTTCATTGAGGTAACCCAGGCCAAGGGCAGCAGCAGCCCCAATGGCCAGTCCCATGAAGCCTGCAAAAACCCACAATGAGGAACAGCCGTCTTCGTGTATTGGCTCCAGCTCTCTATGACAATATCGACATACTACGGCATTTTTCTTAATTTTTTCTTTGCAGTATGGACAGATCTTACCAAACATCTCTGACCTCCAGGAGTTTGTTGAATGTTTCGCCAGACAATACATTATCCTTTCATCGACTAAAAAATTACAGGCACAATTGATTTATACCAGATTATTTCTCGTCTGTATTCAAGTAAAACTGGATAAATCTCTACACCATTGGAATGGGCAAGCTGAAGTGCTTGGGCGAATCCAGGGTCAGTCTTGCGGTTAGGTCTAAAGAATCGGCTTTCTTTCCTGAATACGAGAAACATGACAGCTGTTCTCATGCCCTCCCTGGACAGCTTGATTAGTTCCTCCAGATGGCGTCTGCCCCTCTTGGTGGGCGCATCTGGGAAAAGTGCCACCTTGTCTCTGGAGAGGGTGCAACCTTTTACCTCCATGTATATCTTTTCGTCAGCCTGAGTGGAAATAAGGAAATCCAGTCTGCTATTTCCACAAACGACCTCTCTCTTTATTTGTTTTCGTTTAACCTGGCCGAAGGGAGAGGTGGATCGATTTCTTATTACGGCCTCGGCTATCTTGGAATGAAAACCAGAATTGACAAGGATCCATTCTTTCTCGTGTTGTGCAGCAATGAGATCCCACTGTGTCTTTCTGCCAGGACTGTTTGCATATCTTATCAGGATCTTGTTCCCAGGAAAGATCAGCTCCTTGAGTCTTCCTGGATCTCGTAAATGGATTTTTAGCTGCGTGGTCGTTTTGCCAAAGTCTACTGGGCGGGCGATGACTATAAACCTATTTGGCCTGGACAAAACAGTGGCCAACTGATCCCAGGGGATGGAAAAGAGTTCAACCATTTTGTTTTTTCTTTTCCTCTGCCTCTGACAGCCTGCAATAGATAGGTGTGAGTATGGAGGGATCAGCAGTTTTTTGACCTTCGTTGATCATTTTTTCGGCTAGAATTCCCACTATGGCAGGATGGGGAAACCACATATACTCTGGGGCAAAGACAGCCCTTTTATTAAAGTATGTCTCGAATAATTCACGGTATCTATTGATTCCATCACCAATAAAAAGAACATGATTATCCTTGGGGATTAGATCAGAAAGCTTGGCTGGTTCAATGGCGATATAATCGAGGATCCTTTTGGGCCTGTCAAGACCAGGATCAGGCCTGTAGAGGCTGGTATATACCTGGTTTCTTCTGGCATCCATGACTGGGCAGATCAGTCTCGATTGTTCCAAGAAAGCATTCTGGGCTATGACATCCAGGGTGGGGACGCCCATAACGGGCAAAGAGCGGGCCATGGCAAAGCCCTTGGCTGTTGCAATGCCTATCCTAAGACCTGTGAAACTTCCTGGGCCTTGTCCTATGGCCACTAGATCGAATGTTTCCCAGGTCAGGTCGAGTTCGTCCAAGAGCCATAGTATATTGGAGATGAGACGTCTCGAATGGGTTTTCTTAGTGGAGAGGATTACTTCTCCGAGGATTCTACCCCTTGAAATGATGGCGGCCCCACCTGTGAGGCTCGATGTCTCAAGACATAGTATGGCCATGATCTATCATGGTTGAGGAATGGATGGAATGAGCCCTAAAAGCCTTGCTATGTCATTATAGAAAACCAGAAGCATTAGAGAGCCAAGGATGAGGAGGCCTATCTGTTGGGCTATCTGCATCTGCCTTGCTGAAAGAGGATGTCCTATGATGGCCTCTATGGCATAGAAGAAGAGATGCCCTCCATCAAGTACTGGAACGGGCAGAAGATTTAATAGCCCTAGATTGATACTGAGAAGGGCCATGAAGTAAAATAGGTTGAGCATTCCCTGTTCAGCCTGTTGTCCAGCCATCTGTGCTATCATTATTGGCCCGCCAAGGGCAGAAAGGGGGACCACTCTCTGGACGATCTTGACAAAGCCTTCCCATGTGAGTTTTGTAAGTTCCCACGTACGCATGAGTGACAGTTGTAAGGCCTTTAATGGATTTACCTTTTCTATCTCAAGCTTGCCTGCAGCTGTTATGCCTATGAGCGGCATCTTGATCTCTTCACCAAATATGTTCTTGATAGTGGTAATCTCAGGCTTGACTGCCAGTCTTAGTTCCTTGTCCCCACGTCTGATCACCAGTTGTATGGTTTCTCCCTTGCTGGACCTGATATATTTCGATACATCGTCCCAGCTCTTGACTGGCATCCCATTGACGGAGACAAACGTATCTCCTGGTCTTATACCCGCCTTCTGGGCTGGGGAATCGGCCTTTACCTTGCCTATCTCCGGAAGCAGCACTGGGTTCCCGTAGAAGAGGAATATGAAAAAAAAGATCAACTGGGCAAGAAGGAAGTTTGCAAAGGGGCCTGCAGCCACAACCAATGCCTTTTGGTAAACGGGCCGATGAGAAAACGAATAGGGTCTGTCAGCTGGTGGGATTTCTTCTCCAGGCTGTTCACCCAGCATTTTGACAAAGCCCCCGAGTGGGACGGCAGATATACAATAATCGGTGCCATTTTTTATAATGCCCCATATCCTTGGCCCAAATCCTATGGAAAACTTGAGTACTCTTATGCCAAAGGCCCTTGCCATGGCGAAATGGCCAAATTCATGAAAGAATATCAAGCCACTGAGAACCAAGACGAATGACCAGAAGGTAGTCATTGAACAGTTCCCTCACTTTCTTCAATGAGGTTGTATGCCTTGAGCCTGGCAAGGGCATCTGAACGAAGGACATCGTCGAGCCCTTCCATCCTTTCTCCTCCGATCTCATCCAATACTCTGGATATTATCTCTGGGATCTTGAGATATGGGATGCGTTTTTGGAGAAAGGCCTCTACAGCCACTTCATTTGCCGCGTTTAGGACTGTTGGGGCAGTTCCTCCCATTTCGAGGGCTTTGAAGGCAAGACCAAGACATGGAAAGTCTTCCATGCGAGGTGACTCAAAGGTCAATGGACCGCAATTGAATATATCCAGTGTGGGAAGGTCGAGTGCCATTCTCTCCGGCCACATTAGTGCATAAGAGATGGGGACCCGCATATCTGGCATACCGAGCTGGGCAATGATGGAGCCATCTATGAATTCCACCATGGAGTGGATGATACTCTGGGGATGTACGACGACCTGTATCCTATCCGGTGGAACAGAGAAGAGCCAACGGGCCTCTATTACCTCCAGCCCCTTGTTCATGAGTGTGGATGAATCAACAGATATCTTTGCCCCCATGGACCAGTTCGGGTGGGCAATTGCTTGTTCAGGGGTTACTTGCGACAGCTCTGGACCAGATTTTTGTCTGAATGGTCCTCCAGAGGCTGTCAATATGATTTTATTCACCTGGGAGGCCTTGTAACCCTGAAGACATTGAAATATGGCAGAATGTTCGCTGTCTATTGGCAGAAGGTTTACCCCTTTCTCTTTTACGAGATCCATCACGATAGCCCCAGCTGCTACCAGGGTCTCCTTGTTGGCAAGGGCTACGTCCTTACCGGCTTCAATGGCGGCAAGAGTGGGTACGAGTCCAGCAGCCCCCACCATGGAAGAAACGACCAGATCTGCCTCTTCCATTGAAGCCAATGCCTTGTATCCCTCCTTGCCATAGACCAGAGCTGTTCCGGCTGGAATGGCTGGCTTCAGTTCTTGGGCAAGTTGCTCAGACATGACTGCCACCATGGATGGGGCAAATTCATTTAGCTGGTCCAAAAGGAGTTTGATATTCCTGCCTGCTGCCAGCCCAACCACTTTCAACTGCCCATCAGATCGCCTGACTATATCCAGGACGTTTTTACCTATGGAGCCCGTAGAGCCTAAGATTGCTATTCGTTTTCTTGTTGTTGGCATCTGTGTATTTCCTTGATCGGTTGGGCCTATGATCTATCCGATTCCTCGATAGTCACCCAAAAAATGAAGTATCCAGAAAAGACAGGGACCAGCCATTAGTAGTCCATCTACCCTGTCAAATACGCCTCCGTGGCCTGGAAGAAGCCTTCCAGAGTCCTTTCGGCCGCAGGCACGTTTTATCACCGATTCCGTCAAGTCACCTATCTGGCTCGCGACTCCCAACAAGACAGCCAGGGGAACTAGGGCCCGCAGGTCTGAAAAGTCCATAAAGACCATCCAAGAAAAAACGGCCATGAGCACACATGCTATCAATCCTCCTACTGCCCCTTCTACTGTTTTACCTCTGCTAATGTTGGGGCAGAGTTTGTGTCTTCCCATGGCAGAGCCTATGTAATAGGCACCAGTGTCAGCTGCTGCAACGATGACAAACAAAAAGATAATCCATAGCCTTCCATATGGCATGGGGTGTATGAGCACAATGAGACTGGCAAAGAGACCTATATAAAGACAGCCAAAGAGGAATATCGCCATTTTAGAGAAGGGATTTTTATGCCGTGGATAAGTCATGAGAAAAATAATAATACTGGAGACACAGATCAGGAATAGGGCAAAAACAATATTGTGATCACCTGGTTTGAACATGGCCATGAAAAGGGGAATCAATCCCAACAAGACGCCCAAACTCTGGAGTAGGGGACTGTTTTGAAAGGTCATGGAAAAATATTCGTATAGACAGAAAAAGGCGACCACGAAGACCAGTACATTGAAAAAGACCGTTCCGCCCCAGAGCAATCCTATCAGGACCAGGGGTATGATAACCAGGGCTGTCAGGACTCGCTGCTTGTGCATCTCAAAAGAATTTGTTCACTTGTCATGCCAAACCGACGTTCTCTGCGTCTGTAGTCATTGAGCGCCTTTAGGAATTCCTGTTTGTCAAAATCAGGCCACAGAGTGGAGGTGATATAGAGTTCAGAATAGGCTGCCTGGAACAATAGGAAATTACTGAGTCTTTTTTCTCCGCTGGTACGGATTATAAGATCTGGATCAGGAACATCTCCAGCATACATGAAAGATCTAAAGGAGCCCTCGTCTAAATCATCCGGAGATAAGTGGCCTTCCATGCACTTTCGGGCAAATCTTTTTGCTGCCTCTATTATTTCACTCCTTCCACCATAGCTCAGGGCAAGAATGAGCTGCATTTCATAGTTCTTGGCTGTCTTCTCCATGGTTTCCAAGAGCATGTCATAGACCTTGGGGGGCAAGGCCTCTATCTCGCCAATTGCCCTGAGCCTGATCCTCTTTCCCAACAGTTCGTCCAACTCTTGCTGAAGGTATTCGTACAGGAGGTCCATCAGGGCGTTGACCTCTTCTGCAGGCCTTGACCAATTCTCCTTGGAGAACGCATATAGGGTCAGATAGGGTATATTGAGCTCCCTGGTCGCAGTCACAATCTCTTTTACTGTCTTGGCTCCTTGTCTATGGCCCATTATTCTGGGCATGAATCTTCTTCTTGCCCACCGACCATTTCCATCCATGATGATGGCTACATGACGAGGTAACGGTTTCAGGGTTTTTATGTTGGATTTATCCAGCACTTGGAGGCCTCTTAAAATTCCATGATCTCCTTTTCTTTTTTTCGTAGGATTTCATCTATCTTTTTTATGTGTTCATCGGTCAGCTTCTGGATTTCGTCCTGAAGCTTGTATAGTTCGTCCTCGGAAATCTCCTTAGCCTTTTTTTGGCCTTTTAGTTTGTCAATTGCATCTCTTCGGCAGTTTCTGACTGCTACCCTTGATTCTTCGGCCATCTTTTTGACTATCTTGACAAGGTCTTTTCTCCTCTGCTCTGTGAGGGGAGGGATGTTTATCCTGATGATCTTACCATCGTTGCTGGGGGTAAGCCCAAGATCTGATGACATAATGGCCTTTTCTATGTCCGCAAGGATATTTATGTCCCACGGCTGTACTGTCAAAAGCCTGCTCTCTGGAACAGATATGGATGCTACCTGATTCAAGGGCATTTGACTGCCATAATAATCGACTGTTATGCCCTCCAGAAGGGCAGCCGAGGCTCGACCAGTCCTCACGTGTGCAAGGTCTCTTTCAAAGGCGGCAACGGCCTTGTCCATTCTCTTGTTAGTTTCTGTCAACACCTTGTTCTTCACGTTGAACCTCCTTGCTTCCCTCTAAATACAGTTCCAGATCTCAAAGAATAACAAAAACTGCAGTTGTTTGCATAGAGAATAGATCCAGGATCAATCTGGCAGGACAAGGGTGCCAATCCTTTTGCCCGCTACAGCCTTTTCTATGTTGTTACCCTTTAGCATGTTGAATACCATGATTGGCAGGTGGGCATCCCTTGCCAGGGATATGGCTGCTGCATCCATGACCCTGAGTTCCTGTTCAAGTATCTGACTGCAATTGAGACGGGGAAACAACGTTGCATCCTTGAATTTGTATGGATCTCGGTCATATACCCCATCCACCCTAGTGGCCTTGAAGAGGATGTCGGCTCCTATCTCCAAGGCCCTGAGGGTGGCAGCCGTGTCAGTTGTAAAAAATGGATTGCCTGTACCTGCAGCAAATATAACGATCCTCTTTTTTCGAAGGTGGTTGAGGGCGCGGCCTCTGACAAAGGGCTCCGCCATCCTTCCTATCTCAAGCGCAGAAAGGACCCTTGCAGGTATCCCTTGTCTTTCAAAGGCATCTTGTAGTGCCAGGGCATTAATGACAGTGGCAAGCATGCCCATCTGGTCTGCTACTGCCCTATCCATGCCATGGGCAGCCCCGGAGACCCCTCTGAAGATATTACCACCGCCAACCACCATTCCTATTTCCACGCCCTTCTCTCTGGCACGGCCAATCTGCGCCGCAACTTGGGTGAGAAGTTCGGGAGAGATCCCATAGGCCTTATCTCCCATAAGTGCCTCTCCACTCAATTTTATGAGCACTCGTTTGTATGCAGGAGATAGATCTTTGTGTTTTTCAGGCATGCTTATCAAGCCTTTTTGTTTATTCTTCCCCAACCTTGAATCTAACAAATCTGCGGATAGAGATGTTTTCTCCCATCTTGGCCACCAGTTCATTGAGGAGATCCTGAATGGTGAGATCAGGATTCTTGACATATGGCTGGTCAAGAAGACATATCTCCTTGAGAAATTTTTCAATGCGGCCATCTACTATCTTATCCACTATATGTTCTGGTTTTCCTGATTCAATGGCCTGTTTTCGATAAATCTCTTTTTCTTTATCGATGACATCCTGAGGGGCATCGTCTCTCTTGATGCAGACAGGATTGGTGGCAGCAATATGCATGGCTATGTTTCTTGCAAATTCTACGAATTGATCAGTTTTTGCGACAAAGTCAGTCTCGCAGTTCACTTCAACCATTACACCAAGCTTGTTGCCTGCGTGGATATAGCATTGGACAACCCCTTCAGAAGTAGCCCTGCCAGCCCTTTTGGCAGCCACGGCCAGCCCCTTCTGCCTCAGAAAATCCACAGCCTTCTCCATGTCCCCGTTGCATTCCTGAAGGGCCTTTTTGCAATCCATCATGCCCGCATTGGTCCTTTCTCTGAGTTCTTTGACCATTGCAGCAGTTATATCAGCCATAATATATTTCCTCCGTTGATAATTCTGATGTTAAAACCATATGTGGATATATTCAAATCCACATACCTATGACCTAATCCATACATTAGTAAATAGGATTATTGAATATAAGACGAAGCTACTGAATCCCTAGAATTATCAGGCCGTTTCTTGAACGGCTGCAGTCTGTTCCTGTCCCGGTGCTGCTGCCTGGGTGTCTGGTCCTTTTTCAGGAGCTGAGGTGTCTGGTGCGCTTTTCTCCTGCTGGTCCTCTTCCCCTTCAGAGGCCTCCTTGTCAGTTTCGGCCTGTCTGGCCTCTTCATAGATCTCTTTGCCCTTGATGACGGCATTGGCTATGAGGGAAGTAAGGAGCCTAATTGCCCTTATGGCATCGTCATTTCCTGGGATGATGTAATCTATGCCATCGGGATCGCAGTTGGTATCCACGATTGCTACTACGGGAATGCCGAGTTTATTGGCCTCCTTGATAGCTATCTGCTCATAACGGGCATCCACTACGTATACAGCGGAGGGAAGGCCATTCATGTCTTTGATGCCACCCAGGTTTCTCTCCAGTTTTTGACGTAAGCGTTCCAGTTTGAGGATCTCTTTTTTGGGGAACCTCTCGATTGAGCCATCTTCAAACATGGACTCGATCTTTTTCAGCTTGTCTATGCTTTTCTGGATGGTATGGAAGTTTGTCAGCATTCCCCCAAGCCATCTATGATTCACATAAGGCATAGCTGCCCTTGTGGCTTCTTCCTGGATGGATTCTCGTGCCTGTTTTTTTGTGCCCACAAACAAGACATTGCCACCGTTGGCAGCTGTCTCTACCACAAATTCATAGGCCACCTTGAACATCCTGACCGTCTTTTGAAGGTCAATGATGTAGATACCGTTTCTGGCCCCAAAGATATAGGGTTTCATCTTTGGGTTCCAGCGTCTGGTCTGATGGCCGAAATGGACACCGGCCTCGAGAAGCTGTTTCATTGTAACATAAGCCATTGAGATTTCCTCCTATTCAGTGGTTGATCTTCCGCCTTTCAAACAAATCGCCCTTTAACCGTAGAGTCGGCACCACAGGGCAGATAAGGCGTGTTTTTTTTGCTTAAAAGTGGCGTCTTTGTAACATCTAACAGCCTTTTTATCAAGTGAAATAAGGAGGCAAATCAGGAAAAACCCTCCGTCATGGCTTAATGGCAAAATCAGTATGAACCAGTTTTTTTACTGGGCCATGCCTTGAAACGAGGCGGTTTAGTAGAACCATCCAGAATGGATCCATATATCTGGTATAAAAAATGCTTAAATTTGCTATGAGTATGTATTTGATTGTCAAAATGGATAATATCGACAAAATCTGAACCCTTGACCTTTTTAGTTGGTGAGAAATGCTTATAGTTTTAATTATGAGCGGTTGTCTCTGTTGATTGCTTTTAAGTGGTATAGCTACAAAAAATCATCAAAGAGTGGTTTTTCTGTTGACAGATAGGTTGATTGTTCTTACTTTTCACAAATAAACAGGATAAATGGGATAAATATGGTAGAAATAACTTTAATGACTTTGGCTGTAATAATTGCAGTCTATTTTATCTTAAGGGTAATACTACACAAGATGTCAGGGATTGAACAAGCCAATCCCTGTCAGGGATGCAGTGGATGTAGCCATACTGCTGAATCGGTTCACCCTGGTAGCTGCGCCAGTGACAAATCAAATAGTGTTGGCAAGAGAGAGAAATGAGTCCTGTTTGCTGTGTGGTTATTCTAGTGAGGTGATGAGATTATGAAGAACAACAATAGACCTAGGGTTTGTATAAAGACTGGCAGGCCAGTGGTTCACGACGTGATATGCAAGATGTGCCATAGGCGGTGCCCTCATGCAGGCAAACAAGGCAGAAAACGCGCTTCCATCAGCAGGAAGATCTAAGTGTTCCTTTTTACCCAATCCAATATAAAAGGGGGTCTATTCCTGACGGCCTGAAAAATTCGACCTATATATTCTCCCAGAAGACCTAAGGCAAAGAATTGGCATCCCACCAGGAAAAAAAGGCCTGCAAACAAGGTAAATACCCCTTGGACAGCCCACTCAGGTCCATACCACAATCTTAGAACAAGGATGGTCAGGGCTGAGAGAAGACCAAGCAAGGCTATGGCGCTTCCAACAATGAACAGTATTCGCAGGGGCCACATTGAAAAACCCGTCATCAGGTCGAGTTGAAGGCTAAAAAGCTTTAAAAGGGAATATTTTGACTGTCCGGCAGCCCTTTCTTCATGTTTTACCTCTATTTCTATCGGGTTCTTGGCAAAGAAGGTGGCGAGGGCTGGTATAAATGTCCTGTATTCTGGATTTTGGAGTATGCCCCTAACCACATCCCTACTGTATCCTCTAAGCATGCAACCAAAATCCTTGAGAGAAATGCCTGAGATCTTCGTTATTAGCCTGTTTGTAAGCCTCGATGCCACTTTTCTGAAGAAGCTATCCTGTCTGGCCTGCCTGATGGAGCCTACAAGGTCGTGGCCCTTTCTGAACTGTTCCACAATCTTGGGGATCTCCTCGGGTGGATTCTGAAGATCAGCATCCATGGTGATTATCCATTGGCCCCTGGCCTGGGCAAATCCAGCCATTACTGCTGCGTGTTGGCCAAAATTTCTGGCAAGGTTCACTATGACCAGCCCTTTATGTCTTTGTGTCTCTTCCAGGAGCAATTCCAGGGTGTGATCACTGGAGCCATCATTGATGCATATCACCTCCCAACTCTCTTCAAGCTCCTGCAATACGGGAAAAAGGCGTTCGAATAGCCTGGAGATATTCACTTCTTCATTGTACATGGGGATAACGATGGAAAGCCGTGGCGGTTCGGCTTTGGCGTGTTGGTGGTTATTGTCTGGATTATCAGGCATTGTCATTTCTGGTTTCATGCTTGAGGGGGCGTTGTTGTTCATGGATTGAGACTCTAATGATTTTTCAGTTTGCCATCAAGTTGGCAATATCAAAGGCTATTTCAAGAGATTTCTTAATCTGTGACAGACATATGAGATTATAGAAGGCCAGCCTCTGTGATTCCAGAACAGGGTAAAGAAACTGGCAGGGGAAAGTCACCACCACTTTTTCTTTACCATGAGCTGTTCAAAGGCCTGTTGAAACCTGATAAATTGTTCATGATCACCACCCTTGTCAGGATGGAGTTTCTGGGCCATTTTTCTGAAGTAGCTCACAAATTCCTTCTCTGTCATTTTGTTGAAGGTCTCCATATCCAGGCCAACGGTCTCCAATTGGTCCAAATCGGCTTCTGTAGCTGATGGATGCCAGGCCTTATTTTGGTTTTCATGAAAAGACCTTCCAGGCCGAGGGCCTCTGAAGGCATAGTCAAAATATTGGAAGAGGTATTTTTTGAGATATGGATGAAGCCATGCTGAGCGACCAGGCCTGGCACCCTTGTCCAAATAAGAGCTGTCCTGATTAAGAAGGCATAGTTCCTCAAGAAAGAAGCGATCCATCATGTCCTGATCTTGTACATCTGGTATGAACCTGGAGAGCCTGGGGGAAAATCTTTCTGGCAGTCCAAAGATAGCATATAGATAACCCTTTATCTCCCAAGGTTTAAGATCCAGCTCCATCATATCGAACATATTTTCTATTTCGTCCCTGGACTTACCAAGTAACTGGTTAAGAAAGGGCAAGGGTCTGTCCAGAAGACCATCTGTGTCTATCTGGACAAATTTCAAGAAGATAAGGCGCCTCTTATCAAAAATGTGAATACCGGCCTGCATCTCTTGCAGTTCTTTCAGTGCGTACTTGTGTGGTCTTTTGTATTTCCTGCCTTCAAGCCCTCCAAATGCGTCTATAGTCTGCCTGATGAATGGGTCGATGAAGGGCCAGAAGATCTCCTCTAACTCTTCGTATTCGTAATCTATTTCGAGATCTGAGAGGGCCTGCTCTAATTCTGGAGAGATATAAAAGGCCCTTTCTCCCACATACTCGATAAATTTTTCAGGATCAGGACCAAGGTCGAATAGATCTCTGGAGCGCCACCGCCCTTTATTA
>JALSNW010000041.1 GCA_026986785.1 Deltaproteobacteria bacterium
TGTCTACACCCAAAAGTGCAAATGCATCGAGAAGAGATCTTCAGGCACTCAAAGCCACAAAGGGCTCACAAAGGTTGCCAAAGCTCCTTGGTTATCTGGTACGTGAAGCACAGAAGTATGTCTCTACGTGCCCTCCAGCTCGCATCTTCGGAAAACTTTCAAGCTGGATAATCCAGGTAAAAAAACAGGTGGTTCAGCTGATGAACAATCAATCAGAACCTCTATTATATCATGAATCCTGTAGCATTACCTGTTATTTCCCTGGAGTTGCTTCCCCTTTTCGGCAGGGAATGATAGATGGAAGACCGTTCCCTTCCCCTTTTCAGATTGCACCGAGACCTGCCCCCCAAGCTCTATCATTATTCGGTGTACTATCGACAAACCCAATCCCGTGCCTTCTGGTTTGGTGGTGTAAAAGGGATCAAAAATCTTCTTGAGTGCCCCTTTGTCTATCCCGTCACCATTATCCTCCACCTGGATACATATCTCGCTGCCAGAATTCCTTCCAGCAAGACGTATGCTGCCTCCCTCTTGTGGCAGTGCTTGAAAGGCATTCAACAACAGATTCAGCATTACCTGACGGAACATATGGGGATCGGCAGTAATGGTCAACCCTTCCTGGATATCCATCTGGATCTCAGCCTTTGCGATGTGTCTCCTTTGCTGCAACAAGATGAGGATGGAGGATAGCTCATCCTTTACCAGGATATTTTCGGCCTTTTTCTTTTCAGGACGGCCATAGAGCAAAAATGAACCAGTCAGACGGTTGAGCCTTTCCGTTTCCTTTTGGATTATCTCTACGAGTCTCTTGCCTTCTGCCACAACCAGGTCCGACTGACCAAGAAACTCTGCAGCACCGGAGATAGAGGCAAGGGGATTTCTGATCTCATGTGCCAGACCTGCTGCCATCTCCCCGAGGGCAGCAAGCCGATCTATCAACTGAAGCTTCTCCTGGCGGGCCTTGATCTTTGTGATATCCTGAAATATCAGGCCATGACCCAAGAAAACTCCCTCATTGTCCTTGATTGCGAAGCAGGAGAGCCCCAATACCTTCTCCTCCCCGTTCACATCTATGGCAAGCTCAACCCTGGACTCTGGGGAGGTATCGTCTTGGCAACGTGAGATAACATCCGAATTACCAGGTATCAAGGTATCGAGTGAGCAACCATAGGAATTTTCTATTATCTTGCCAAGAATCTCTTGGGCGGCAATATTGTAATAGAGGACCCGTCCTTTGCGATCCACGGTAATCAGCCCAGACTTCAGGCTGTTTGCCAGGTGCCGCTGTATCTCTTCCAACATGAAGACGTCTTTTGTGGTAAGGGAAAGCCTTTCCTCCAATTGGCCAAGTCTCTTAGTCAGGTATATGGCCAGTACTGCAACAATGTTAAATGCCCCCATATTTAGAAAAAAAGTAAAGGCTGCCTGGTTCTCCTGGCCAACTGATCCCCACGTAAGAACGGATACAAGGCCATAAGACATGGTACTGAGGATGGCCGAAAGGCTACCGATCCGCCCAGGGCTCAAAAGACATGCGGTTACAATGGCCACTGAATAGAGAAAGGTGAAGGGACTCTCAACACCACCCGTGAGGTAAACGGTCACACTGGCGAGCAATACATCGAGGGCAGTCTGGACATTCTTGAGCCAGGACGTAAGCCCCCTCTTCCTATACCAGTAGACATAAAGGGCAGTGAAAAAAAAGGCCGCTCCCAAAAGCATGGACATATAGGTCACGGCACTGGCCGAGGGAAATGCCCGAGGAAAGGCTAAGGAGGCCACCAATATGAGTGAAAACAGGACCAGCCTGCCACCTGTGATATAGAGAAAGAGCTTATGAGAATTAGTTGATGTCATATTTGGAAAGCCTGTACCTGAAAGACCTGAAATTGACACCCAATAGCTTGGCTGCCTCTGTCTTTCTTCCACCTGTTTTTTCCAGGGCCTGAATAAGCAGGTCCTTTTCTATGCGTCCCAGGAACTCGTCGAGATTCAGCCCCTCCGGAGGGAGCCGATATTTCTCTGGCTGGCCCTGAGCTTTTCTCGTGGAGAAGTCCTTGCCATGCTTATGCTTGGCAATATAGAGGCTTTCTGGAAGGATCAGGCTGGATGTGGAAAGGGCCACAGACCTTTCTATGATATTTTCCAACTCCCTCACGTTTCCAGGGAATGGATATTGAAGAAGGGCCTCCATTGCAAAGCTGGATATACCCTGCACAGACTTACCTTGGCGCCTGGCATACCTGTCGAGAAAATACTGGACAAGAAGGGGGATATCCTCTGTTCTCTCCCTGAGAGGTGGCATCCTGAGCTGGATGACATTTAGGCGATAATAGAGATCCTCCCTGAAATTCCCCTCCATCACCTCTTTTTCAAGGTTCCTGTTGGTAGCCGCAATTATCCTGCAATCGACATCGATGGGTGAAGTACCACCTATTGGTATGAAAGAACGCTGTTGTACCACCCTCAATAGCTTGACCTGGAGCGCCATTGGCAATTCCCCTATTTCATCCAGGAAGATAGTGCCCTTGTTCGCAATGGCAAAAAGGCCTAATTTGTCCTTGTCTGCCCCGGTAAATGAACCCTTTTTATGACCAAACAACTCGCTTTCAAGGAGTGTTTCCGGAATCCCTCCACAGTTCACCACCACAAAGGGCTTGTCCTTCCTGTCTCCAAGGTTGTGTATAGCCCTTGCAGCCAACTCCTTTCCTGTACCGCTCTCACCGGTTATGAGCACACTCGAAGGGCTGGAAGCTATCCTGGGAATAAGCTGAAAGATCTTGAGCATTGCCTGGCTCTTTGCCACCATCTGGTCAAGCTTATAGACCTTGTCTTCCGTCTCTATGGGCTTCACATTTTGATCCTGACGAGATGAAATGGCATTTTCTACCACATCTCGAAGCTCTTCTATCCTGAAGGGCTTTGTAAGATAGTCCCATGCCCCCTCTTTCATGGCCACGACGGCAGCATCAAGGGAGGCAAAAGCTGTAATAAGAACTACTGGCAGCCCTGGATCTATGGCCTTTATGCCCTTGAGAAGCTCTACACCGTCCATACCGGGCATACGCACATCGGTAATCACGAGGCTGTACCCCCCTTTTTTCACCTCCTTGACAGCCTCTTCCCCACTGGCCGCAGAGGCCACCTTATAGCCCTCCTTTGCCAGAAAGATCTCCAAGAACTCCCTTAGGCTCGAATCATCGTCCACCACGAGTACCTTTGGTTTTGACGAACAATCATCATATTGGCCATTTGCTTTACTTTCAGACACCAAAGATGAGAGCATTTTTCCCCCTGTGACATAAAATTTCATGCAAGATGAATAAAGTTAAGACCTCAACTATCTTTATATGCTGAAAAAAAACCGATAAAGTACCTCTGAATCCCTCTTTTTCTCTGCTTATCGGAAAAAGCCTGACAAAAATTGACAGGATTATTTCAAATAATGTCAAAAAGATTGGCCAGCACAAAAATCTCTAATGGAATATATTGTACCCAGGCCGTTGTATAGCCCTTGATAGAGCCAACCGGCCATTTCACAAAAAGGAGAGAACGCCGTGACAACTCATCAGATGGATCTCCAATATGTAAAGATGTTTACCGGTGTCATTTCCGTACTGAACCCCATTGGGGCCATACCAGTATTTCTTGGATTGACATCGTCGAAAGACAACAGGGAGAGACGTACCATAGCAGGGGTAACAGCCCTTTCCACCACGCTGATCCTTTTGGTGGCTGCTGTTTCTGGAGAGGCTATTCTCGATTTCTTTGGCATAAGTATATCTTCATTCAGGGTAGGAGGAGGTATTCTCATCCTATTGATGGCAATCTCCATGCTCCACGCCAAGACAAGCCATGCCAAGCACACCCCAGACGAGGCAAAAGAGGCCGAAGACATGGAGTCCATAGCTGTAGTGCCCCTGGCCATCCCTTTGCTGGCAGGACCAGGCTCCATCAGCACGGTAATCGTCTATGCCCATGAAGCCAAAAACCTCCTGGAACTCGGCGCTCTGGGTATTGTCATCCTGATCTCTGGCCTGATCGTCTGGACAGTACTCAGGCTGGCAGTACCCATAGGGGCAAAACTTGGGACCACGGGGATAAATATCGCAGTCAGGCTGTTAGGCCTTCTTCTTGCTGCCATAGCTGTTGAGTTCATGACCGCTGGAATCAAAGGACTCTTCCCTGGCCTATCTTGACATCTACCTCCTGATGCCATGAAGACATCATCGACCTCAACCTTTAAACTCGTCTTTACATCGGCCTCAAAAAAAGAGCTGCCAATAGCTTGGATAAGGGGCCAAGGCTATCCAGTCATCACAACCAAGGCGCTTATGTCTGGCGGCATTTCCCAAATACTCCGCCAATATCCCAATACCACCGTCTTGTTTGTCATAACTGGTGTAGGGCCGGAGAATGCAAAAGAGACGGCAAAGATCATTATCCAATATCTCAAACCTTGGGCGGTAATCAATCTTGGTACCTGTGGACTAAACTCGAAAGGGCCGAAATGGCAACCAGGAGACACGATCTTCCCCGCCTTTACCCTTGGTCCAGAAGGCCACCACATCCGTTGTCTTAAATACCTTCCCTTCCCTTCTCCTTCCAACCTGATAAGGGTAAAGGAAGTACAAAGCCTACCCAGATCACTCCTTTGCAGAGATTCAACCTATTCATCCTTTGTAGACATGGAGGCCTGGTTCCAGCACACAATATTTGCCGAACATGGTCTGCCCTTTTGTTGTCTCAAGGTGATAACCGATAACTGCTCATCCACCACGCCAGCCGACTATAAAAAACGCCTTGGGAAAGTAGTATGGCAAGTGAAGAAACTCCTTGGCTTTTTGGAGCCCCCCTCCAGCCCTCCTGACGTCTCTGTCATCATCCCAGTGCACAACAGGGCCTGGTCCATAAAAAGGGCCATCGACTCTGCCCTCTGCCAGAGCCTACCTCCTTGTGAGCTAATAGTGGTTGACGATGGTTCCACTGATAGGACAGCGGATATTCTTAAGTCATATGGAGACCGGATCGTCTCCATTTCTCTTGGCAGGCCCCAAGGGGTGTCAGCAGCACGAAACATAGGTGTAGAGGCATCGAGGGGCAAATGGCTGTCGTTTCTTGATTCTGACGACAAATGGGATAAAGACAAGTTACTCCACCATGCACGTTTCATGGAAAGATACCCATTCCTGGAGATATTCCAATGTGATGAGATCTGGATAAGAAAGGGCAAAAGGGTCAACAAGCGCCGCTATCATGAGAAAAAAGCAGGCTGGATCTGGAACCCATGCCTCGAAAGATGCATGGTGAGCCCTTCCTGTAGCGTTGTTCAAAGGGATCTCCTGAAAAAATATGGCCTCTTCGATGCCAGAATACCCGCATGTGAGGATTATGACCTTTGGCTTCGGATCTCGAGACATCACCCAATAGGGCTGGATAGGCACCAAGATGTAATACGCTATGGAGGCCACAGTGATCAGCTTTCCATGAGATATCCTGCAATGGACCGATTCAGGGTATTCTCGCTCATAAAGGCCCTGGGGGAGGAGGATGACCCCCTTTTCTACCAGAGGATAGAGGTGGAGATACAAAAGAGGCTATCCATACTGGAAACTGGGGCCATCAAAAGAGGACGGTTGGGTCATGCTGCCATGTACCGCCAGGCAATGAAACAGGTGAAAAGAAAAGTGCTGGATGAACGACAGTACCTCTTTTTGTTAGCTGGACAACCACGCCGGTTGCAGGCCTTGGCCTCGGACAGAAGCACTTGAAACTCACTCCCAAAAGGTGCCACGTGGAACATGGGCCCAGAGCATACTCTTCAATAGTCTGAGAAAGACAATTCTTTTGAATAATTGCATGGTTAGCATGCATCTGATCCCATGGTATCTTCACCTGAGAATAAAGTAGAAGTCGTGACAACTCCTCAGGCATTTGGAGCAGGACGATCCGGGATAGATATTGCTGGTCGACCATCAAATCAGAAAGGAGATGGCTATCGTGAGAGAGCCAAAGAACAACAACCAGTATGCAGCATGTCTTCCGTCTTTCATACCAGCAAACCAAAGGCTGTAAAGGGCCTTGAGAATATTGTTGCTGCCCGTGGCGATGACGATGGCAGTGGCTATTTTCTCCAACCCTACTGCATACTTACCAGTAAGCAACGAAAGCACGAAGGGATCAATGTCTGAGAAACCTACTATGAACGAAAATGCATTAAGCCCCCAAGACCCATAATGAGAGGTAATAAACTGCGTGAGCACGATCATTATGACGAAGAGGGCTGCAAAGGCAAAGGCTGTCCCAAGCTCCAAGGGATTCTTGTCTTCCATATGAATACGGCTCTGTCTTCCATCCCTGTTCCTGGCATAGACCAGGGCAACAGCCAGGCAGGCCAGGCCCAGCAGACCGAGGGGTATGAGCAGGGTCTTTGCAATATGAAGGTTGAAAAGGGCGGTAACCACTATGAGCCTAAAATACATCATGGCAGTAGCTGCAATCACTGCTGCGGTCAAGATGGGAGAACCACCGAGCTCCTTGGCCTTCTTTGAAAGCACAACTGTCACAGCCGTACTGGAATACAACCCGCCCACCAAGCCTGTCAGGAGATATTGTCTGTCTCCAAAAAAATATTTCTGGGCAATATAACCCCCATAGGAGATACCAGAGACTACCACCACGGCCAGCCAGATCTTGAATGGAGAAAGGGGGACAAGGGGAAGCACATTCTTGTTGGGTAGCAGAGGCAAGATGACTGCGGACAGAAGGACCATCTTGCCAAGGGTCTCAATTTCCCTGGCATTTATAGAGGTACTGATATCATGAATCGCCTGCCTTGCATTGAGTATGAAAACAGTGAGCACAAACAAGAGTGCCGGCATCCATAGTGTATAATGCATACTCAAAGGCCCTAGGCTATAGACTACGAGTCCGAGCAGATAGAGAAGGATACTTGTCTTCTGGTCCTCGAGCTTCCTATGGTAATATAGCATAAATACACCTGTAAAACCCAAGAGGCCTGCCACATATACCAGAAAACCAGGGTCGAGACGGTAAAAGATGAAACCCAGTATCCCGAGAAATGTATATGTCCGTGCCGAGCCGATGAAATGTGGAGACTCTTCCTCTTCTATCTGCTGACCATAGGTCTTTATCTCCAGGCCAAGCAGGAAGCTGAACACCACTGTGACTGCAAAATGGATAAGATCTGGATTATATGGAAAAGGCTTCATCGTTTATCCTATAAGACCGAATCCTGGGCATGCATGAATCTGTATCTCCAATACAAAAAAAATAGCTGGTTATTCCCCTCTTAACACTATAGAAAAAGACCTGGACTCCTTCTCATCGCACCCCATCAAATGGTATCCTAACAAAGCCCTGATCCATCAACCTTTTTCTAACCGGCCCTATCAGATACAAGGAACCAGAAACCACAAGTAGGCTGTGTTCTCCCATGTCTTCAAGCAAACAGGCAAGGGCTGTTTCCCACTCCTTTTCCAACCCGGCATTGAACCTCCATGCCGCAGCCTGCCACTGCTCAATGGTTACAGGCCTCCGAGGCCCAACAGGCTCAGTTATCACTATTTGCTGAAAAAGGGGGGCTATCTCCCTTAAAAGGCCAGATATGTCTTTATCCCCTCCCTCGTCGGAACAGGCCCATAAAAGAGACATCCTCTCAGGCAAAAGCCTGTCTGATCGACAAGCAAGGAGCAATTTCTTTAGTGCCACCACACCTGCCATATTATGGGCACCATCGAAGAACACCTTACGCCCTTCCTTGACAAAAAGTTCGCTCCTGCCTGGCCAAAATGTCCTGGAAAGACCACATCGTATCGCATTTTCTCCTATGTCGACACCTTGAGTTATCAACTCTTCAATGGCTGCAAGACAGACAGCTGCATTACTCAACTGATGTCCCCCATACAGGCCAAAGGACAGCCCCTGCAGCTCAAGCCTGGCACCTGAATAATCAAATATACAGCGAGGCCTTTGAACTATGTGAAAATCCCTGTCAAAAGCTATGACAGGCGCCATCTTTCTGGCTGCCACTTCCATCAATACCGAGCTTGCCTCTCGTACCACGTCCCCGATAACAACCGGGATCCCTGTCTTGATGATACCTGCCTTCTCATAGGCAATGTCCCCAAGACTGGTTCCCAAATATGCCTGATGCTCCAGGGAGATATTGGTGATAACAGACACCTTAGGGATAACTACATTTGTGGCGTCGAGTCTTCCACCAAGACCAGTCTCGATGATTGCTATATCCACCTCTTTTCTCGCAAACCAGGAAAAGGCCATGGCGGTTGTGAATTCAAAATAGCTCAACTCAAATCCCTGCTCCACAAGGCAAGCAATATCTGAAATGAGTTGGACAAGTTCTTTGTCGGAGACCTGTTCCATATCAAGGCGAAACCTTTCGTTCAGTTTGTAAAGATGCGGTGAGGAATAAAAGCCCACCCTCAACCCAGCTTCTTCAAGTACACAGCTCAGGGCTGCACAGACAGAACCCTTCCCATTTGTTCCAGCCACATGGATACAGGGATAAGCCTTCTGGGGATCACCAAGCTCCTTGAGTACTGCCTCAATCCTTTCGAGCCCCAACCGAAATCCATGAAATTGAAACCTATCCAGATAAGAGATAGCCTCGTCATACCCTTTAAATCTCAAGGCCATTTTCCTTCCTCAAAATACCCAGCCTTTATCCCAAAGCAGGTTCAGGACCAAAGGCCCAAGCCAACATGGGATGTTTCATCCTTGCATAATAGTTTCACCACCATGTCTCAACATTGAAAGACACTTGGAAAGAGCACTCTATCCCATTAAGCTGTCTTTAAAAAGGGGAAAGCCCTTGTTGACTCGAGTTATAAACGCGATTTGCTCTTCAGCCGCCAGGGAATCATGTTGAAATCTTCATCAAAAACCAGTGTTGTCCAGTTGCGCATCTCCATCCTTGCCTTGGCCCTTTTCCTGTCCATCTTGAATGTCGGCTGTCAACCGCCTGAGGGAGATTCAGGCCTTGGGAAACATGGATGCCAAAGATGCCATGATGTCAGGCTCGACCCTGACCATGCATTCAAGTGTAGCAAATGCCATAGGGGCCAACCAAAAGGTTATCGAATGGCCCAAGCCCACAAAGGTCTTGTAAGAGACCCGGCCTCCCCTGGAAACTCCAAGATTTTCTGCGCAAAATGCCATCCACGGGAGGACAGCTCTGCCAGGCATTCCATTCACTATAGTCTTGAAAGAGAGATAGGTGCTGTTTGGCAGGCCTTTTTCCCTGGAGACAGCCCACCTCCAATCACTGAAATCACTGGTTTTGCAAAGCCAAAAGACAACAGGGCCATTGTCATGGATGCCCTCGCCAGGAGATGCCTCAGGTGCCACGTCTACTACCAGGGTGATTCCTATAGATGTACCCATCGAGGCACAGGCTGCGCTGCCTGCCACATGGATATTGAAAGCCACGGGCATAGTATATTCAAACGGCCCAGGGAAAAGAACTGCCTTTCCTGTCACTATGCCAATTTCATAGGCTGGGACTATGAAGGCCGTTTTGAGAAAGACTATCCCGAGGATTTCAGGGCCCCTCTCTACAAAGGTCATCATGTCCCCAGGCCCTATGGTGTGGAATGGATATCAATGGAAGGGGACATACACAAAAAAGCCGGCATGACATGTCTCGATTGTCATGGCCTTGAGCCGTTTCACAAGGGCCTATGCCAGAACGGACCAGAATGCCAGGAGGTTAAGTGCACCAGATGCCACGTACTCGACACGAAGATAATTGGCCACCGTGAGCAAGACCGACAAAGGGTGACATGTGCAACATGTCATGCCGTGTGGTCTGCCCTCGATCTTGGCCGAAATCTCCTCAGGCAGGATGACCCCGACCTTGAAGAATGGCAATTCCTGCAGGTTCAAGGTAGTAGCGAGATAGAGAAGATCGTGAATGAATGGGCCCATACTACTGAGATGGTGCCAGAAGCAGCTATCACCATGACGGATAAAATACATGCCAGACCATATCCTGGTCTCTGGTTTGCCGCCTTCGAACAGAGGAGATGGTCTCCGGTTATCCTTGGCATAGACAACCTATATCGTCTCTGTGTTGTACGACCCATCCTGGATCTCTCCATTTCATACGAAAATAGCGACGAGGTAACCATCACTGATGCCCTCAGACCTCCCAGGCCTGTGCCCCCCTATTCTGCCAAGATAAAAAGGATACTATATCCTCAAATCATAGAGACCCGTCCTGTGCCTGCATCGTATCTTTGGCTACCCTGCACTCCGCACACCATAGAAAAGGCAGACTATTTCAGGACCCGCTTTGTACAAAGATTTCTCACATCAAAGCAGATCCCAGGCCACGGGGATACCCATGAAGCAGGTTCCATTAAGGGGATCAACCCCCCTCCCTCTGATTGACCTCCCAAAAACCGGTAGGGGAAAACCAGGCCTTTTGTGAAATCAATAATCCTTGGGGAAGTAAGGAAAGGAGCCGCAGTTACTTACAAAACAGGGAGTTGAGGCGGCAAGAGGCATGCAATTTCATAACATCTGCTTTGTTTACTGGTAGTTGAGGCACCAAAGTCAAAGTACATCTACTTGGGTTCTATTTCGAATCCTCCAAAAATTTTGCAAGCTGCATAATCTGAAATAATCCAGGAAATTATTACTGCTCGGGACAAGATTGTTTTTTTATCATTGCCATCAACCACAATTATGATAGAATAAAAATTAGATTGTTAATATTTTTACTTTTAGCTGTGGAGATGGCTATTTATTAAATGAATCTCTTTTGACCCTTGTGGAGAGGATCCATCAATAACATTCAATCCTAAAGCACTGCCTCCACTTTCCCATCTCACACCTTCCCATCTCCATTGCAGACCTTGGTTCCAAAAAATGGCCTTAGACGGCCCGATGATTTGCCTTTTATGTATGCGGGAACAACCATTGCAGCCAATTCTACTGATAAGCTAAACGACTTGCTCCAAGAATTTCCCTTAGATCTATAGGGGCAGATATTTGTTCATAAGCATTCCAATTTGACATCTTTGAGATATGAAAAGGCAGAACAACTATGCATAGAATTGAAGAAATTAAATCTTTATATAACGAAAACTATTCAGAAAGATATAATGAATATTATTTGATGCCATGGAAAGACAAACACTATCTCAACATACAAAATATAAGACGAATTTTAAGAAATATCAAATCAAATGAAAAAAGATGGCTCGATCTATGCTGTGGACAAGGATGGCATTTTTCTCAATTCCCAGCAAATATAAAGAAAATAGGGATCGATTTGAGTAGAGCGCAATTAGAACGTGCAAGCAGGTACAATCCTGATGCCATATTTATTCAGGCTGATGTATTGGAGATTGTATTAAAAAAAGAGGACTTTAACTTGGTAACGAATTTTTGGGCAGGATACTGCTATCTAAACAGTACAGTGGATATAAAACTCTTTATAAAAAAAGCCATAGAATGGACAAAACGAAGTGGTGCCATCTATTTGGAAGTGCTGCTCCCTGACTATGTAGAATCTTTCAACAAGTCCTTTTATTCAAGTCAAACAGGCTTCCAAGTCATTCCGAAACGTCCCGATTTTAGTAAGTGGTCCTACCAAGATTCGGGCGGAATACACCATATGACGAGTCCACCTTTAAAGCTTTTCACAGAAATGCTTTCAAAAAGGTTCGAGACAGTTGAGGCAAAATACGATGGGGGATTCATGGTCCATGTAATTGGCATAAACAAGTATTGAGCGAGAATATTCCAGTAAACTCGAAAAAGGAGGCCATAAACCATGACTGAAGCAAAAGAAACCAAGGGTTACTCTTTGAGGAAAGATCAGCGAAGCCACGTACTGGCCAAGTACGGAGTCGAATTGGAGCATACCGGAAAACTACAAGACTACGTAGTACAGGAAGGAGAAAGCAGGATACTAACCTATAAGAATGAGGGGCTGCGCCCCCTTTACAGGAAGATTCAACCTGGATCGGTAGATGAGCTCAAGGACATACTTGGCATCCCCTCCATTGACTCCAGAAGCAGCAAAGCAGATGCATTGGACAGGGAGGGTCTTGGAGAAACAGAACCGCATGAGCAACTATACTTCACACCCGCCATGCCGTCGAGATTAGACATAGGAAGGCTCCAATCCAGGGTTATTTCCCCACAACTCCTCTCTTCCAATGACATCAGCCAAGACGAAAGGCAAGAATTGATGGCGATGGCACGTATGGCCACCGAAGCATACATATATGGTGATTCAAACCAGGTACTACAGTGGAAGGCAACGATAAATGAATATCTACAACTGAAAAATGCCTTGGTCTTCATCCCATATTTTAAGGATATCATTGTGCACCACAATGGAACGCTCACGGTTGCAGCAGATACACATGCCGTTTACGCACGCAGGATACGACTTTATGGCAGAGGAAGAATAATATGTGAAGGCCCTACTACCTTTGATTGTTTTTCATTCGAGGGGCTTCTCTAATCTATCAACCAGGCTGAAATTGGGGTTATCAGCCTAAGCGAGACAATCAAAAGGAGTAGAAATCATGCCAAATGTAATTGCAAGAGGATCAGATGGAATAAATGGCATTAATGGAACGGACGGATCTCATGGTTTCAATGGTGTAAAGGGTACATCTGGAGACTGCCCATGGCACTCGTCGAATACCAACCCAGGAAGAGGACAAGACGGAGGCCCTGGTACCAATGGCTCCAGTGGAACAAACGGGCAGGATGGCAGAAATGGCAGCGATGTAATACTCAGGGTATCGGACTTCGTAGTCGGAGTAGACATAGATACGCGTGGCGGCAGTGGAGGTAATGGAGGGTCTGGCGGATCAGGAGGCCCAGGAGGCAATGGTGGCGATGGTGGAGAAAAAAAGGATTGTGACCATTCGGGCAGAGGTGGCAATGGTGGCAATGGCGGACGTGGGGGAAATGGCGGCCAAGGTGGAAATGGCGGAGACGGGGGAAACATCACAGTAATTGCAGCCAGGGTAACCACTGGATCGGTCAATGGCAATGCTGAAGGCGGCCCAGGAGGCCTTGGCGGCGCAGCTGGTCATGGAGGCGCCGGTGGCCAAGCGGGCAATGGATATCCAAGCGGTTCCAATGGGAGTCCGGGACAAAATGGTTCCACTGGTACCAGCGGCACAAAAGGCAAAGACGGGATCATAACCATCCAAGAGACTGGCTCTTAAGGACAGAATATGGTATCGGATCCATGAAGGAGAAGGTCCCCGTGGACCTGTATGATATAGTTAGAAGACAGCTCGGCTCATTGGAACAATGGGCTGGGCTTAACGTTGAGACATCAGAGCTCCTGAACACCATCTTTGAAATCTTGACATCAGAGGCATTGCAACGTCCGGCCATTCCACCCTTTACAGGGTTGGCCCAGATAAACCCAAACGGCCTACCTTTCCAATGGAGCCTATGCATAGACAACAAATCTCCCTCCCTCAGATTTCTTTGTGAAGCAGGAGTGCCTGGAACCAGCTGCAAGAGTCGCTACAGGTTGTCCCTGGAAAAGCTTCAGGAGGTTTGTTCGCTGTTGAACATACCAAAGTTGAACTGGTTGAATTCTCTCTTACGTCATGCAATGCCAAGGGAATATGAATGGCCCAAGGACTGGTTCAGCGCATTGTGGCTTGCCATAGGCGCGAATCAGGCAGGGATCCTCGTCAAGATCTACCTAAATATAGATGCAGGTGATGCCTTTGATCGCTGGAAAAAGATCGGCATGGTGTTACAGTCCCTCGGACGCCAAGTATCATTGCAAAGGCTTTGTGATCTCTCTGGCAAGATATCAAGGGACTCCTGGCCGTCGGGCTTGGCAATAGATGTCTTGCCAAATGGGATGCCGGGAAGGGTGAAGGCATATTTTGAATCAGCACAGGTGAGGTATGGGTGGCTGACAAAATGGTTCAAGGCTGTTGGGCTGGACGATTCAATCCCCTATGTGGAAAAGATGTTGGATTCGTTCCCTTATGAGAAAAGGGCAAGTTATCCAGAAAAGGCCTTTTTCATATCGCTCGAGTTCTTGCCAGGTGAGCTTATGGGGCTCAAGGCCGATATCAGCGTATCGCAGTGGATGGAAAGTGATTACCGAGTCTTTGATGCCATGAATGGCTTCCTTCACCACATTGAACTCGACGATAGTCAATATATCCCTTGGCTGAAGGCCATGGACGCATGGCCGCCGTCAAAATCAAGGTGCACAACCCATCAATTGGTTGGATTCGGCCTTGAACCAGACGGCACGTATCATGTCAATGTCTATTGCCAGCCACCTATTTGAAGTAGAAAGTGTTATCTTTTCTTTTCAGCGGCTAATCTTCAAAGGCCTGATCCACCTTCCAGACCTCCCACACCTTACCCACCAGATCCGGACCTGGCCTGAGAGTGGCCTTGCCAGGCTTCCAACCGGACGGTGTGGCCTCTGCGCCCTTCTTGGCCCTGATGAGCTGAAAGGCCTGAAGCTGTCTCAAGGACTCTGCCACATTTCTTCCCACTGGGGGTGTAAGGACCTCATAACCCTGGATCACTCCATCAGGGTCTATGATGAAGCGCCCCCTTGTCTCTACCCCTGCCTCATTGTCATAGACGCCGTAAAGGGTTCCGACCCTTCCACCTGCATCGGAGAGCATGGGGAACGGGATGCCTCCATCCACCATCTTCGAAAGTTCCTCTTCGTCCCACATCTTGTGGACGAACATGGAATCGACACTCATGGCAAGGACTTCTACTCCCAGATCCTCAAAGTCTTTGTACTTAGCAGCAACTGCTGCCAGCTCTGTTGCTCAGACAAAGGTGAAATCGCCAGGATAGAAACAAAGAACAACCCACTTACCCTGGAAATCGGAAAGCTTCACGTTTACGAATTTGCCATCGTGATAACCTGGAGCGCTGAAATCTGGTGCCTTCCTTCCTACCATTATCATGGTCGTTTCCTCCTTTTTGGCCTTACTTGCTTCTGCCCCTTCAATAACAAAGGAGTCATCTATCCCTTGATCTACTTCGCTGCCAATTGGCCGCGCACATGATACATTTAGTTCCTCTGACATGGATCTTCCCCCTCTGCCATTGTAAATACATAAAAATTTAGTTTAAAAAACTCACTCTCTTATACGACTTAAATTAATACAAAAATCGCCAAAAGGAAGGATAAACCCAGGTAATGCAGCTCATAAGTTTTCAGAATATGCAAGGCGGAGGGCATGAAGACATACATTGCTACTCCAGGTGCCAGACAACAAAGCAGATTCGGCAAACTTGCGAGCTGCATGATCCGGGTTGAAGTACATAATCTTAGATAAGCTATACTACTCTATAATTTTTCGTGCAGCTATTGAGCAAAGAGATGGGTGCTGAGATAGCGTTCAGCCGCATCTGCAAAGATCGACACCACCATCTTCCCTTTGTTTTCTGATCTAGAGGCGATTGCCAAACCAGCATGACAAACAGCCCCTGAAGAGATACCGCAGGCAATCCCTTCCTCCCTGGCCAATCTTTTGGCCATGTTCAAGGCCTCCTGACAGGTTACACGGTACACCTCGTCTATCAACGAGGCATTCAATACAGGGGGGATAAAACCTGCTCCAATCCCTTGAATCATGTGGGGCCCTGGATCCCCACCTGAAAGCACAGGGGACTCAGCAGGTTCCACTGCCACGGCCTTGAAGCAGGCTCTCCGTTTCTTCATGACTTCGGAGACCCCGGTAATGGTCCCTCCAGTACCAACCCCAGCCACGAGGATATCTATTTGTCCGCGGGTATCCCTCCATAGCTCCTCTGCCGTGGTCTTTCTATGGATCTGCGGATTTGCTGGATTGGAGAACTGATCAGGCATGAAGGCGCCAGGGAACTCTTCCAAGATTTGCCTTGCCCTTTTCACAGCACCCTTCATACCTTCTTCACTTGGTGTCAATACCAATCTTGCGCCAAGATGGGCAAGCATTGCCTGCCTTTCCAAGCTCATGGTTTCAGGCATGGTCAATATCAGATCATACCCCCTTGAGGCACATACCCAGGCGAGAGCAATACCGGTATTTCCACTGGTAGGCTCGATTATAATGCTACCAGGCCCTATGAGGCCCTCATCTTCTGCTGCTTGGATCATGGCAAGGCCGATCCGGTCCTTCAGACTGAAAGTCGGATTGAAGAATTCAAGCTTTGCAAACAAGTATACGTCTCTATCGTCTGTAATACGTGTGAGGCGAACGATGGGTGTTCCACCTATGGTATCTGTGATATTCAATTCCTGCCGCCTCACCTCAATCAAGCCTCAACGTGGAACTTGGCTTGTCTACCCTTGTATATAAGACGTGGTCTCTTGAGAATGACTCTCGTGTCAGGAGGTACGCTTTCCGTAAGCCAAATGTTGCCACCTATCACCGATCTTGCCCCTATGGTTGTCTCTCCACCAAGGATGGTGGAATTGGAATATATGATCACGTCATCTTCCACTGTGGGATGTCTCCTCCTGTTTCTTAGCCCTGGCACATCCTTTTTGGGGACAGACAGGGCACCCAGGGTAACCCCCTGATAAATCCTTACCCTATCTCCTATTATGGTTGTCTCTCCCACAACGACCCCGGTACCGTGATCTATGAAAAAACTCCTGCCCACTGTGGCCCCTGGATGGATATCAATACCTGTAAGGCTGTGGGCATGCTCTGTCATTATCCTCGGTATAAAAGGGATTCCAAGCCTCCACAGTTCATGGGCCATCCTGTATATACTTATTGCAAGAAAACCAGGATAACAAAAAATCACCTCACTTTCACTTCTCGCAGCCGGATCTCCCACCATTGCAGCCTCTATATCCGACATGAGCATGGATTTTATGCTCGGAAGTTTCTTGACAAATGCCAGGGCAAGCCTTCTTCCCCTCGTCTGGACCAGGTCCGATGGGTGGCTCTGGGCCAGGGCTTGATAACAAAAGGCGAGATCTATCTGCTCGGAAAGGTCTTCGAACAACATACACAGCTCTTGTCCTATATAGTACTCAAGATTATCTGCATTTATACTTGCATGGGTGAAATAGCCTGGAAATAAGATACGTCGTCCCCTGTCGATGATCCGAAGCACTGCCTCCTGATAGGGCATTGGAATAGCACTACCATGCTCCCAGGGATGAGTATCATCCCAGGAAGAGGCAAGTTTACTGACAACGTCAGAAAGCCCCCTGTACCAATTCGATTCACAACACTGTCCTGATTCAAAAAGCTGTTTTCTTCCAGGATCCATATTATCCATGTGTTTTCACTCTCCTTTTTTATCGATCAAATGCCTTCCCGGAATGATAGAACTCTATCTTTTAGTATTTAATTAATAACAATCTTTACGATAGTTCTTGAATACTATATCTAAATAGTATAGATTAAAAGACCAAAGTTTTACTTACTTGAATATAGTTGCTATCTAATGAAAATTCTTAATGATTTTTAAAAGGAAATGGCTCAAGTCCAGAACTGCCGCCGATCATCTTTCATCTCACGGCAATAGGCGTTTAAGGATTTGCTGAAAGGGAAGGAATACAGATGCCTTTACAGGCCTTAGTGTATTCACAAGTACCCATTATACGACGGCAGACAACCTAAATATGAATTTATTTGTAGTTGTTGAAAGGATAGATGCCTTCTATCCTGGATGGAGACACAGCCTACCTCTTGGTAGCGGTGCTTAAGACCATGAAAATCACCACCAGAAGCAGATACGGCACCCGGATGATGGTAGAATTAGCAGTCAACTTCCCCAAAGGCCCCATCCAGGTAGGAGAAATTGCCAAAAAGGAAAATCTTTCAGTAAAGTACTTGGAACAACTGATCATCCCCCTCAAACGCACCGGACTTGTCAAGAGCATCAGAGGACCAAAAGGGGGATATTTACTCACCCGGCCTCCAACCACCATCACTATATGGGATATCATAACTGCACTGGAGGGTGACAAAGGCGTAACCCCATGCGTTACCTATCCGGAATGGTGTGACAGGAGCGAGGATTGCCCCACCAGGCATGTCTGGAGCTTGATGACCGACACCCTCAAGAGAAAGCTATCCACCATAACATTGGCAGATCTGGCTGAGAAGCAGGGCAAAAAGCTGTGCCCCTGAATACAGCATGGAGGGCATATCATGTGCCGATACAAGGTAATGAAACTCTTTGCAGACCAACATAATATTGGCATCCTGGAAGATGCGGATGCCATTGGCAATATGGCAAATCCCTTATGTGGAGACATGATGACCTTCTATATAAAGGTGAAAAATGGCGCTATAGAGGACATAAAATATCAGGCCTTCAACTGTGTAGCAGCAGTGGCAATCTCCAGTCAGGTTACCGAGATGGTCAAGGGAAAAAGTCTCAAGGAGGCAAAAAAACTGGTAAAAAAGGCTGTAGCAGACGCCCTCAACGGTCTATCCAAAAGGCAACTCTGCTGTTCCAACCTGGGCGCTGAGGCACTTTTGAAGGCAATCAAAAACTATGAAACCTCTCGTCAGTACACCCATCCACACAGGAGGGAAAGATGTGCCCAGTACAAGATATGTGGAAGCTGCTGGACAAAGAATCCGGTCACGGCCAGCTTCTGCATGTGCTGTGGTGGAAGACTCAGGACATGATCCCGGATTATGCATTTCAAACGCCTGAAAAAAACAATTCCCTTGAACGATTGCCTGGTGAACATCTATCTGATCCCATCGTGCTTTCACCCAAAAGGTGAAGCCCAATCAGTGACAAGTCCTCAGGCATTTGAAGTCAACACGGGCCACAATCCTCCTCTCAACCTGTGATTTATAAATAGTCCTTGACTTCAAACTGCACAATGCCGTCAGAGGAGTTGGACCAACCCTGGCCTTGAAAAGTAATCCCAACTATAAAAAACTTGAAATATCCTGGAAACTGTCCTAAAGGGATATTCCTTTTTTGAGCCAAAATGCACAATTTGGCACGTCTCAAGATCTACAACAAAAGATGAAACACAGCCTGAGAAACTTTATTATAACCGCCTTATTGATCAACGTCTTTGCCCTCATGACAATTGGCGGGATATGTACAATGTTGGTCAGAGACATGGCCGTGGATATTGCCAGCCTGAAGAAAGAAAGCAGATTTGTCTCACAGGTACATAGCCTAAACAATAGGACCCAGGAGGCCATTTTTCTCGCAGAAAATGCATTGGTAAAAAAAGACAAGGAACCCCTGAGATATGCATTGTTCGTTGTACAAGACCTGTTGGACAGGGTCTCTCTATACAAGGAAACCAAGGCTACTGGAGACGAATTTGGTCTGAGTGCAAACATCCTGTTTCAAAAGATAGAAGATAATTTGCTTGACATGGACAACAGGCTCAAGAGCATACAAGAGGATTTTTCGGCCAATGCCACCAGAGACCTGGCAATGCTAAAGCTCATAGAGGCAGATGGGTATAATATTCAAAAACAGGTTCAGGCGATAAATACCATAAATTTTCGCAAGATAGAAAGACAGGTCAATGAGTCCAATAAAAAGATGTATTATATCCTGTTCATGTATCTCACCTCTTGCCTCCTGGGTATAGTTGCCTCCTTTGCTGGCTACATGATGCTCATGCGTAACATAGTGAGGCCGGTTATCAGCCTGGCCTCCGCCACCGAGGAGGTAGCGGCAGGTAATCTCGACATAAGGGTCCACACCAACACACGGACCGAAATCGGCATCTTGTATCAGGCATTTAATTCCATGACCAAGAGGCTTCAGGAACATGAAAAAAGAAGGGAAGAGTTTAGCAGAGAGCTTGAAAAAAAGGTGATAGAGCGGACATCTCAGTTGAAGGCATCCAAGGATTCCCTTAAAAAGGCCCAAAATGAACTAATCCGTATGGAAAAAATTGCAACACTGGGCCAGATTGCCACGAGTGTAAACCATGAGATAAAGACACCACTAAACGTACTTTACATGAATCTTCAGCTACTAAACAAGAAGATAAAAAAATGTGGCCATGAGCAAGGAGAATGTTCCGAGGAGATGCTCAGGCTGACCGACCTGATCAACAAGGAGATTATCAGGATAAATGAAATCATAGAGGAATTTGTAAGTTTCGCTCGTTTTCCATTACCGAACATCAGGGATAACGACCTGAACAAGATCATCGAGGAGATAGCGAACATGATCGCCCAAAAGGCCGCTGTGGCCAATGTCCAGGTGGAGACGGATTTGGACAAATCCCTTGTCAACATACCCATTGATGATAAAAAAATGACCCAGGCACTCTTGAATCTATGCACAAATTCGATACAGGCCATGCCCTCTGGGGGTAAGCTGAGAATTGAGACGAGGATAGAAGGTCGCATTGTGGTTTTGACGGTCTCTGACACTGGAACTGGTATACCGCCTAATGATCGGGAACGGATATTCCAGCCTTTTTTCACCAAGAAGGCCGATGGAACAGGCTTTGGCTTGGCTATAGTACAGAGGATCGTGGAAGACCATGGCGGCACCATAAGATGTGAGAGTAACTTAGGAGAAGGGGCTTCATTCATTATCAGGCTCCCTCTAAATAGAAGTAAAGGCAAGAATGACAATGAAACCAACAGTTCTGATAGTCGACGATGACAAAATGACCATAAACACCCTTTCAGTCGCCTTGGAAGATGACTATTCCACCTTGATGGCCACTGACGGGGTGGAGGCCTTGAATATCTTGAAGGAAAAGGATGTGGATATTGTCTTGACAGATCTGGACATGCCGGAGATGGACGGCCTTGAGCTATTGGAAGAAATGGGAAGGATGGAGAACAAGATCCCTCTGATAGTAATCACAGGACAAGGGACAATTGAAAGCGCAGTCCAAGCCATGAAATCTGGGGCCTACGATTTTGTGACAAAGCCTGTAAATCTGGATAGACTCGGTCTTCTCATCGAAAAGGCCTTGGAAACCAAGAGGCTCAAGGAAGAAAACGTCCTGCTAAGGAAAAAGATCGAGGAAAGCCTGCCAGAACTCAAATTTATAGGCCGTTCTGCAGCCATAAAAAAGTGTGAAGAGTTGGCCTTGCAGGTCGCCTCTACAAAGGCAACGGTCCTTATAGAAGGAGAATCGGGCACAGGCAAAGAGCTTATAACTAATATCATCCATTATAACAGCCCTGTGGCCCACGGACCCTTTATCAAGATCAACTGTTCGGCCTTTTCTGAGGGTGTGCTCGAGTCAGAGCTATTTGGCCATGAAAAGGGGGCGTTTACAGGTGCTGTCAAAACCAAGAAAGGACGCTTCGAGCTGGCCCATCAAGGAACATTGTTTCTGGACGAGGTGGGAGAAATGCCAGCGTCCACCCAGGTCAAACTCCTCAGATTCCTGCAGGAACGCACCTTTGAGAGGGTTGGAGGCACCAAGACCTATAGGGTCGATGTCCGGATTATCTCCGCCACCAATAGAGATCTCGCCCAAATGGTGAAAGAAGGAAAATTCAGACAAGATCTCTATTACAGGCTCAGGGTGGTAAGAATATTGGTACCTCCCCTCAGGGAACGGAAAGAGGACATAGATGATCTCGTCCACAACTTCATTAGCAAATTTTCAAGGCTACATGGCAAACCAGTTACAGGAATAACAAAGGATGCCTTGGGCCTGATACACGCATACCATTGGCCAGGTAATGTAAGAGAGTTGATGAACTGCATCGAAAGTGCTGTGGTCATGGCTAAAACAGATCTCATCCATGTGGATGACATCCCTGAATATCTGGCAGACCATACCACTCAGTTAGATCCCGAGAATAAAGACCTTGGCCTACTTCAGGAACTGGAACGAAAGACGATCATGGAGACACTGGACAAGACCGGAGGAGACAAGGTCAAGGCAGCACGCATCCTTGGTATCGGCCTTAGAACCCTCTATAGAAAGATAGACAAATGGAAGATAAACACATAAAACAGGATTATACAGATCACAAACTTTTCAAATATGGAAGCCAGAGGGCGCGCACATGTACTGTGGTATTTCAAGTGTTCGACAACAAAGCAGATTCGGCAAATTTGTGGGTCCCTTGTGGCATCAAGTGCCTGAAGACTCATTACGAATTGGACTTCACTCTTGGATGAAAATTCAAAAGAATTACTTTTTAAGGCCATTG
The DNA here is from genome assembly GCA_026986785.1 of Deltaproteobacteria bacterium. Classification (GTDB taxonomy): domain Bacteria; phylum Desulfobacterota; class Dissulfuribacteria; order Dissulfuribacterales; family QOAL01; genus QOAL01. The sequence goes on from JALSNW010000041.1 coordinate 22,155, forward strand.
AAGTGCATAACCTGGGATAAAACCCTGGCTGGCCTTGCCAAAATGACAACAAGGTGTGTCATTGTGGCAAGTATTTGCCCCCTCTAACACAACATCCTCTTGAAATTATTATTTATTTTGGCTTGGCACAAAAATAGCATTCCATAAAGTCAACAAGCCAAAAAATAAGGACTAAAAAAGAAAGGGGGCAGATCGTGAGACGTGCAATTACAGAAGCAAAGGTAAAAACAAGGACAGAAGACAGGGCAACTGAGCGGACAAGAGTTGATAATACCATTTTGGCCGGCATAATGGGACTTGGAGGTGCAACTTCTTTCCTGATCGGACTTTGGGCAGCAGCCTGTGTCGTCAGTGGCCTGATTACAGCCGGTGGCCCAATACAGTTTGTGAAGAGCTGGTTTTCTGCAGTCACTGGTGGTTAATGGGCCTTGGTCCAGGTGGTGACAATATCACACTACCTGGACCTGTAGTCACAATCATGGAGCAATTGCTCCATATAGAGATAGAGATTTGATCCTTGAGAAATCGGGACATGCATAGGTATGTTCTGATTTCTCGTGTTGTTTATTGGGGCCTGAGAAGAAGTGTTGTTATTTCTTTATTGTTTGGAGGGGCTATAATGTGGTTTTAAAAAGGAATCATCCAAGACCATCGACGGGAAAGTAGTCTATCGTGTTGTTTTTTATTCGTTCGGTATTCGTATTAATTGTACTGTCTTTGCTAATTGGTGGCATAGTACTGGTCCATCATGTAGAAAACCGCATACCCCAGATAAGTTATAATGAATTCTTGCAGGCTCTGGACAAAAACGAGATAGAAGAGGTCACGTTGAAAGGCCAAGTCATCTCATACAAGGACGCCTATGGAAGATCCTTTTCCACTTATTGCCCTGATGTAAAAGGGATCCTTCCCGAGTTGATCAAAAAAGGTGTAATAATACGCGGGCAGCCAGATAGACCTTCACCATGGTGGAACCTGTTATACGCCGGGTTACCTACCATCCTCATCCTTCTCGCCTGGTATTCCCTGCTCAAAAAACCTGTGAAGGATGAATCCTCAGATGAATTTGCCAAAGACAAGGCAGTAAAATTCAAAATGGGGGTAAAGCCAGTCACGTTCCGCGATGTTGCCGGCATACCAGAGGTCAAGGATGAACTACTGGAGATCATAGATTTCTTGCAAAATCCGAAGAAATACAGCAGGCTCGGTGCAATCATCCCCAAAGGGATCCTGTTCCAAGGGCCACCTGGTACAGGAAAAACCTTACTTGCAAGGGCAATAGCAGGTGAGGCAGGAGTTCCCTTCTACAGCATAAGTGGGTCTGATTTTGTGGAGATGTTTGTTGGCGTTGGCGCCTCTCGGGTTAGAGAGCTCTTCCGGGAGGCAAAAAAAAAGGCACCGTGCATCATATTCATAGACGAAATCGATGCAGTTGGTGGACACAGAGGGACCGGCACTGGCGCCGGTGGACAGGACGAAAGAGGCCAGACCCTAAATGCGTTGCTTGTGGAGATGGATGGATTCAGTTCTGAAGAAACCATAATAGTGCTGGCTGCTACCAACCGTCCCGATATCCTCGACCCAGCACTGCTCAGGCCAGGCAGGTTCGACAGGCAAATAAACATCCTTCCACCTGATGTGAAGGGAAGACATGCAATCTTAAAAGTCCATGCCAAAAAGATCTCCCTGGCAAGGGATGTAGACCTGGAAAAAATCGCCAGATCCTGCCCTGGATTCACAGGTGCAGAACTGGCGGCCCTTGTAAACGAAGCTGCCATATTGGCTGGCAGACAAGGGAAAAAAGAGGTGGAGCTGACGGATTTCGAACAGGCACAAGACAGGATCATGATGGGCGTTGAGAGAAAGGGACTTGTGATAGGGGAAAAGGATAGAAAGACCCTGGCCTACCATGAAGCTGGTCATGCACTACTTGCCAAATTCCTTCCAGAAAGCGATCCAGTCCATAAGATTACCATTATCCCCAGGGGTAAGGCCCTTGGATATACCAAACAACTCCCCTTAAACGATAGACATGCCTATTCCAAGACCTATCTGAGAAGCAGGATAACCATGCTTCTTGGAGGTAGAGCAGCAGAAGAGGTATGTCTGAACCAACAAACCACATGTTCCGAAGACGACTTCGAACAGGCTGTTGCCATAGCAATCAAGATGGTCTGCCGCTGGGGAATGGATGAACGCATTGGCCCTGTCTCCTATTCCAGGCTACAAGACAGTTTCCTTGGAGACCAGACAACCAACCTACAATATAGCGAAGAGACTGCACGCAGCATCGATAGGGAGGTAAAACGACTCATAGATGAATGTTATCAAGAGGCAATGGATATATTGAGACATGAACAGGATTTTCTAACCAGTCTGGCAGAGATACTTCTAATCAATGAAACCCTTGATGCAGAAGAGATGGATATCATATACGAATGTGTCACCAAAAAACGCAGGGAAAGCAAGGCAAAGCTTGGAGAAATGGCACCAGAGCTTAGCTGCGATATGGATTTAGAGACCTCTCGTGAAGATTCCAGTGTACCTGGACAAGATGCAGCATGAATCCGTGTCACGTGGAACACAGCTTATGCCAGGCATATCCCCATATCTTACCCTCCAGACAAAAAGCTATGGCAGTAATTAATAAGTAAATAGGTATGTTTTTCTCCACGATCATCCAAAGGGCCATAAACTGGGTATCACGTAGCAAGATCTCGGTAACCGGCAGCATCATAGTAGCCATTCTACTACCAGTTCTCGCCATATCTTTTACTTTTGATTATTTCGGATTTATTGAAAATCCATATTTTGGTTTTCTCATCTATGTCTTCATGGCCCCCCTTTTCGTTCTTGGCCTAATTCTCGTCTTCGTAGGTGCTGTATTGATGCCGGGCAGGGAAGACCTGGGCATATATGCCTTTGAATATTTCAAGGAGCAACTTTCCAGACCAGGCAGGTACACCAGGGTACGTCGGCTCATCTACTTTACCATTGCCATCACCCTGTTTTGCGGCTTCCTGGTTGGTGTCGTGGCATATGGGACATTTCGCTATACAGCATCCAACAGCTTTTGTGGCCAATTCTGCCACAAGGTGATGGAACCTGAATATACTACCTATAAAAACTCCCCTCACTCAAAGGTAGCATGTGTCGAATGCCACTTTGGGAAGGATGCCACATGGGCTGAACGTTCTAAGTTTACTGGGATAAAACAGCTCTTTGCAGTCACGACCAACTCTTACAGTCGGCCAATTCTGGCACCCATAAAGGCCTTGAGACCAGGCAGGAAGACCTGTGAAGAGTGCCACCGCCCAGAAAAATTTCAAGGACTCATGCTTTACAGCAAAGATAGCTTCCTGCCAGACAAAAACAACACCAAGGTCCAGACCATCATGATCATGAAGGTTGGCTCAGGAGACATAGAAGGCAGGACAGCTCATGGTATACATTGGCATGTGTCTGAACACCAGCAGGTCTTTTACAGGGCAGCTGATTGGGCCAGGGAAGTGATAACGGAAGTCAGGGTGGTTGAAAGCGGAAAAAAAGACGTGGTCTTTGAAAGAATCCCTGACTCCAACCAAGATCCTGCACCAGCAGCCATTGGCAAGCTGAGAAAAATGGATTGTGTAGACTGTCATAACCGGCCGACCCATATATTCTTGCAACCTGATGAGGCATTGGATCGGAAGATCGCCGCAGACCTCATTCCCAGATATCTCCCCTATATAAAGGCCCAGAGCCTGAAGGCCATAACCGGGAACTACAGCTCCACCAAGATGGCGCGGATTCAAATCTCCAGGAAGCTACAAGACTGGTACCGTACAAACTATCCTGAATTGATACAAAAAAATCCAGGTCTGCTGGAAAAGGCCATTCAGGGAGCCATTGGAGCCTATGAAGAAAATGTCTTCCCCGACATGAACGTTACATGGGGTACATATAAAAGCTTTCTCGGCCATGCCAACGGCTCTGGATGCTTTCGTTGTCATGGCAAGTTGCGAGAGAAAAAGACCCGAAAAATCATAAGCAGCGATTGCGATCTCTGCCATGTTATCTTGGCAAAAGACCAAGTTGGTCCAGACATCCTGAAAATCTTGAAGGGAGACCAGCGTTGACGATTCTTTCTAATGAGACAACGATCCTGGCTCTCCCCCCGACTCCGGGATGACAAATCTACCATTCGGTAATCACATCCCCGAAACATAAAGCAGATGCCACTTTTGCCCTTTCTCGAGAGAAATGGCGGTAGGAGATATCTGTAATGCATAAGCACATCAAAAGAGAAAGAGAGAGGAGATACGGTCTATGACAACAGGGAAGAACCATCAAGGCGAAAATCCAACCCCACACAGACACCGGAGTGCCTGGGGGCATATCATCAGAGGGCTTTGGCGTACCCCGCTGGGGATCATGAGTGTAGTGCTGACGACAATTAGTGCAACACTCATGGTGCTCGGGATTATTGCGGACCTATTTGGCCTTTTCAGGAACCCATACGTTGGGGTGTGGATTTATATGATCTTTCCAATGTTCATGGTGGCAGGGCTCATATTGATACCTATTGCCGCCTATCTGCGCCGTCGCCAATGGCACAAATCAGGGGTGGAGAAAAAACCCCTCAAGATAGATCTCAGTAACCCCAAACACAGGTTGTTTCTGATAGGCTTCATCGTACTCACCGTGATAAATGTAGCAATCTTCGGCCTGGCTGGTTACGAGGGCTATCACTTTACGGACTCTCCCTATTTTTGTGGCATGGTCTGCCATCACGTCATGGCACCAGAATACACTGCATACCAGCGATCACCCCATTCACGGGTATCCTGTGTCGAATGCCATATAGGCCCAGGTGCCGAATGGTTCGTCAAGGCCAAGATCTCTGGCCTGCGCCAGGTCTATGCTGTCATAACAAATAGTTATGCTCGTCCAATCCCCACACCAGTGGAGGCCTTACGCCCTGCCAGGGATACATGTGAACAGTGTCACTGGCCGGAGAAATTTTATGGCAAGATGGTGAAAAAATTCTATACCTCCGATGACAATTCCACTGAACCAAAGGCGACAGAGATATCCCTTCACATTGGCGGACGAAACCCTGTCACTGACCAATTCGAGGGAATACATTGGCATGTTAGCAAGGACGTAAAGGTAGAATACCTGGCCATGGACAAGAAAAGGACCCGAATATCCAAGATAAGGGTCAAGAGACCCGACGGCTCTACTGACGAATTCATAAAATCTGATGTGGACCCGGAAAAAGGCTATACGCCCAAATGGAGAGTCATGGATTGTATAGACTGCCATAACCGGCCAACCCACATCTACTCCATGCCGGAAGATGTGATAAATTTTGGGCTCCTCAGCAAAAAGTTGGATCCTGCAATACCAGGCATAAAACAAGACAGCCTCAAGGTGCTGACCAAGAGATATAAAAGCAGAAAGCAGGCCCAAGAGCAGTTGATTCCAGACCTCTTGGCCCTACAGAAAAAACGCAATCCCCAAGCGGCCTCTGCCTATGAGCCAAAAATCGAACAGGCAGGCAACTACCTACTACAGGCCTATCTCAACAATGTCTGGCCTGCCAACAATGTATTCTGGGGCACCTACAAGAGCCATCTCGGGCACCAATGGGCGGATGAAGGTTATGGCTGTTGGAGATGCCATGACGAAGAGCATTCAAACTCAAAAGGTGAGACCATTTCCCAAGATTGCAGTCTCTGCCACGATGAACCAGAATAGCAAGATGGACACACCAGCCCTATCCTATCCAAATTCCCCACACCCAATCTCAGGCCCTGGAGACCTTCAGGTCTCCAGGGCCACCTTTCTCAAAGAATACGGTCAAAATGACGCTTTCCAGCCCTGAGGTGTCGTTTTAGACAATTCAAATGCATGAGGATCTACCCCGAGGTAGATATCACCTTTCGGTTTGGGGGGATAGGAAACAGAGGTGTTCTAAAACTATTGGGATAATCATAAAAATTCTTTCCTGGCAGAGCGCATAATCCTGGATGAAACAGATGCGGTAAGTGCCTTTGAAAAGCCATCTTTTTAGGCTATCTCTAAGGATTTGAAATAGGGCGATTTTTATAGGTGGCCTTTAATCACATACCAGTAGCAAGGCCGGATCTTATGGTATCGTGAAGCCTCTTTCTGAAGACCTTCATCTCCTTCACGGATGCCGGAGAATCGTATGGGAATGTCCGGTTAGACAGAAAGACGACTGCAATATCCCCATCCAGATCTATCCAGAAAGAGGTGCCAGTGTAACCTAAATGGCCAATGCTATTGACAGAAAAAAAACTGCCGGCAGTGGAATCAGTGGCAGAGGGAGAATCAAATCCAAGCCTCCAGGTACTTCTGGGACCGCACTTTCCCCCATGAAAAAAAACAGCGATGGTCTCTTGAGATATGGGTAAAGGCGTGTCAAGGCCGAAATAGGCACGGGTCAGGACAAACAGTAATTGTTCCACTGCTTCCAGGGTACCGAAGAGGCCAGCATGACCTGTGGTGCCTCCCAGGAACCAGCTATTTGTGTCGTGGACCTCGCCCACTAAGACCTTATGCCTGCAAGGACAATATCCCGAGGGCACGGATGCCTGGATGGGTAGATCGGAGCTATTTTGCCAATATAGACCGTCCAAACCAATGGGATAAAATATCTCATCCGAAACAAACTCAAATAGCCCTCTTCCCGTAATCTTCTCGACAATTCTGCCCAAGAGGATATATCCCAGGTCACTATAGACAGAGATG